>NZ_JBNPTK010000018.1:0-143307 GCF_051167615.1 Bradyrhizobium sp. HKCCYLS3013 | reverse complement strand
TCGGCGGCATGCGCCAGCGCCTCGAGCCGCGGCAGGCCGAGGAAACCGCAGGTCCCCTTGATCGTGTGCACCAGCCGGAAGATGTTATCGAGGATCTTGGCGTTGTTCGGCTCCTGCTCGAACCGCACCAATTGATTGTCGACGGTATCCAGGCTCTCGCTGGTCTCCGTCAGGAACTCACGCAACAGATCGTCCATGAAACTGGCCTTCCAAGAATTGGCGCCGCGGTCACGGGGCGACCGCTGATCCTGTCAGAGCGACGGTCGGTCCCGGCCTTCACCAGCAGCGCGGATCGATACCCGGCCCTCGCCGACTCGGCTGAACAGACTTTCGTCCAAGCCATCGTTAGGTGGGGCTTTTATCCGTCCCGTTAATTTTATCGTCCGTGCTAATACGGACGTAGCACCGACCTCTCAGGCTGAGGTGAGCCCGGCCCCTTTCCGCGGCCGGAATGTCAAGGCATCGCTTCTGCCGGCGCGACTGCGCGATCCTCTCGCTCGATCAGCGCCCTGATCTCCTTCAGCGCCTTGTACAGCGCTCCTTCCGTGACATGGCGATCCACCATCTCGGCTTGGCCGGCGGCTTCCGGAATCGCCCTGCGCAACTCGTTCATACAGGCGAGATAGGACGCGCGATAACGGATCGCGTCGTTCTTCAGATACATCGTCTGGACGCAGAGGTAGAGGCGCTTGGCCGGCGTATCGGCGGTCTCGGCGGTGACGGTGTCACGCTCGCGGAGGATAGGCGCGTCGCCTTCGACGATGAAGCGGGCGCGCGTGTTCGAATTCACGATGACACTGTCGCCGATCACGATGCGCTCGAAAGGCTTCAGCTCGACCCGCAGGGGCATGGCCCAGTCTCCTCTCAGAAGGCTCCTCTCGGGAGTCTCCTCTCGGGAGCGGCGTCGTCGGCAGGCTGCACTCGCGTCGACACGACGTTGCTCTCGTGCTCGCTGTCCGGCTGATCCGGCGCCGCAGCCGAGCGGCGTCAATTTGCGAATAGTCTAGAGCCGAAAACGGCGGGGCAAGCCCCGCCGCCTCCGATATTCGTGGGTGCCGTCCGCGCCTTAGCGCAGCAGCTGCAGCACGCTCGCCTGCGACTGGTTGGCGAGCGACAGCGCGGACACCGCGATCGACTGGCGGGTCGACAGCGCCTGGCTGTTGGCCGCTTCCTCGTTGGTGTCGGCCAGCGTCAGGTTCGACGAACCGGTCTGCAGCACGTTGATCAGGTTCTTGTTGAAGTCCTGACGAACCTGCACGACCGAGAGGTTCGAACCCAGCGTGGAGGCCTCGTTGCGCAGCGTGGAGCTCGCCGAGTTGAGCACGCCGATGACCTTGTTCGCCGAGTTGTTGTCGAGGAAGTCGGTGCCCGAGGTCAGGTTCGACAGGCCGAGGCCCGCCGAGTTGAACGTGACACCAGTGATCGACAGCGTCGACTTGCCGGTTTCGTTGAAGGTCAGCTTCAGCGTGTCGCCGTTCAGCAGGTTGATGCCGTTGAACGAGGCGTCAGCCGCGGTCGTGTTGATCTGCGCCAGCACGTTGTTGTACTGGGAGACCAGGCTCGCGCGCTGCGTCTGAGCAGTCGCGTCCGCCACCGGAGCCGCCGCCGTCAGGCCGTTGAAGGACTGGCTGGAAGCAGCCGCCGTACCACCGATCGCGCCGATCGTGGCCGAAGCCGCGTCGTTGGTCGTGGTGATCGAGATCTTGCCAGTGGACGAGTCAACCGTGGCCTGCAGGTTGTTGGCTGCGAGCTTGGCGTTGAGATCGTTCAGTGACTTGACCTGTCCTGTCCCCAGGCCGAACGTGATGCTGGTCGCGGTGCCACCTCCTGTGGCGCCGACAGTCAACGTCTGTCCGGATAGGCCATCGCCGACGGCAGTCAGTCCGAGCTTGGCCAAGGTGCCGCTGCTGCCCGAGAGCGTCAATCCCGCCGCCGGCGGCGTCAGGGTGATCGCACCTGCGGTGATCGACGCGGTCACGCCGGTCTGGGTCTGGATCGCCGACAGCAGGTTGCTGACGCTGTCGCCGATGCCGATGTTCGTGCCGGTCGAGGACGTGCCGGTGACGAAGGTGAAGGTGGTGCCGTTGACGACCAGCGTCTCACCCGAGGTGATGCCGCTGGCGAGGTCGTTCGACGAGCTGCCCGACGTACCCGACAGCTTGGTCGAGCCGGTGATCGCCGCCGGAGTCGTGTTGTCGTTCTGCACGACCGAGCCGGTCACCGCCGTCGAGCTGGAGCCCAGCAGGTCGGTGGCGGTCGCGCCGGTCAGAGCCGCCGAGGTCACGCTCGACTTGGTGGAGTAGCCCACCGCGCTCTGCAGCACCTGGTTGGCGATCGACTTGGCGCTGTCGACGAGCTTCTGCAGCGAGGTGATGCCGGTGTTGGCGGCCTGCAGCACCTGCACGCCGTTGCCGATGCCGTCGAGCAGATTGGAGATGTCGGAAGCGCGGTTGTCGAGACCCTGGGCGGTGAAGAAGTTGGTCGGATTGTCGAGAGCCGAGTTGACCTTCTTGCCCGTGGAGAGGTTGTTCTGCGTGGTCGCGAGGAGCTGAGCCGTCGACTGGAGCGAGAGCAGGTTCTGGCGAACCGACGCAGAGAGTACGATACCTGACATTGTCATTCCCTTCTGGATGAACATGAGTAGACATCGCCGCACCGTTCTGTCGGCGATGGCGCAGACTGGTCCGCGGAATCCTACCCGTTCGTTAAATTGACTTCGGAACGGCCCCTAGGGGCGTCCGCTGCCGCCGTTAATGCTAATTGGCCGCTAATCAGCTCGATCAAATGCGCGCAGATCGCCGGAACTCGCGGTAAAATGGCGTGCAAACGCAGGCCTTGCGGCCGGCCCACGCCAATGCGCGGTGCGACCGTTAAGGCAGCGCTAACCAAGAGCTTGGGGAAGGGTGGCAGGTCAGGAGGGGGCGCGGTCGGCGCACGGGAGGACGATCTCGACGCTGGCGGCCGGGCCGTGCGGCTCCTTCAGCTCCAGTCGCCCATTCGAGCGCCTGACGAAGTCCTCGACCAGCCGGATCTCCGAGAATACCGCATCGGCTGGAGCCGCGTCCGCCGCGCCCGCTGACGCCGTCAACACGATCTGCACGTCGGAGGAGTTGCCGCCGGCGCCCGAGCCGTCGACCCTCATGCGCCTGGCCTGGATATCGATGCGGCCGCCATGCTCCAGTCGATGCCGCGCACCGATCGCAAGACACAGCAGTGCCGCCATCAGCTGACCCGGATCGGCGAAGACGGCCGGCACGTCCGCGCTCACCGATGTCGTCACCTCGACCCCGGTGCCCAATGTCGGACGAAGCAGGCGAGCGACGTCGACCAGGAGCTCGTTCAACTCCACCGCACATGGCTGCGGCGGCCGGCCCCTTGCGAACGACAGAAGCTGCGACGTCAATCGAGCGCCCCGGGTCGCAGCCTCGTCGATCAGACGCGCGACGGCCGCCAGTTCGGGCTTGTCCTCGACCGCCTCGGCGAGGATGTCGATGGTCCCCGTGATCACGGTGAGAATGTTGTTGAAGTCGTGCAGCAGGCCACCGGCAACCTGACCGACGATGGCCATCCCTGGATGGATGTCGGGCGTCGCTGCAGCCGGAATGTCTGCGCTCGGGCTCGGCAGCGACTGATTGGACCGCTGGTAGGTGGAAGAAGCCATGAATCCTGCAATACCTGTTTGGGGGGGGAGGACGGCGGGGCTATCGGAACGCAAATGAACGGACGCCGCTGCAATGTTCAGCTTCGTCTTGACGCTCAGCCTTGGCGCTCAGTCTCATCGCTGACCATCGATCGCGCCCCGGCTGGATGCAGCATCAGTCGGACTCCTGCTCCTGCCATGACGACAACCTCGTCACCGCCAGTCGCAGGACACCGGCCGATGCCTCCACTCGCGACGAGAGTTGCATCCGACAGAAAAAGATCCGTCAACGAATCAGCGCGCTTATTAGCGATTTTGGCTTCAAGATGTCCGCTGTCAATTGCGGCGCTTGCTACGTGGTGCCGTGCCCGGCGGAGCTGCGGCGCCCGGAGCAACGAGACATTCGCCGCAAGCGTGCTGCGCTGCCTTCACGAGCCGAGGCGGGGGCCGATGCGTGCCGACTGTATACAACCGCGCGCGGTCAGACCAGCACATCGCACACACGTTGATGGCTTGGATCCGCAACGCGCATTCGCGCCCGTCTGCACGACAACGCACACAGCAGGAGCGAATGGTCTTTACTGGGAATATTACCCGCGATTCTTCTTGTCAGCGGATGGGACGCAGTTCTATGGAACCATGAGGGCATTGAGATCTGCGAGGCTTCGTTACTGCAATGCAGGAGATGGCTTTGGACCCCAGCTTGCGTTCTCCGAACGGCTTCCTGTCGTCGCTGTCCGACGATGATTTCGAGCTGATCCGACCCTATCTGCGGACCGTGGATCTGGTGCAAGACTCCGTTCTCGCCGAGGTCGGCGAAAAGCTGACACGCATCTACTTCCCCCATCGCGGTGTCATCTCGCTGGTCGTGAACCTCGCGCGCGGAGAGCGCGTTCAGGTGGCCATGATCGGTCGCGATAGTCTCTTCGGAAGCATGTCCCTGCTCGCAGGCAGCGATCCGGTGGTGCTGAACAGCGCGGCGGTCCTCGTTCCCGGTGCTGCATCGGTCGTCGATATCGACAGGGTCCGGGCAGCCGCCGAACAGAGCCCCTCGTTTCGCGCGCTGATGTTGCGTCACGCACTCGCCATCTACGTGCAGTGTCAGCAGACCGCCGGTTGCAACGCCGCCCACACCGTCGAGTCGCGTCTCGCCCGTTGCCTGCTGCAGACGCATGACCTTTCAGGCGGCAACAAGCTCTACATCACCCAGGAGTCCCTGGCGCAGATGATCGGTGCCCGTCGCAACAGCGTCTCGCTGGTGGCGAGCACGCTGCAGCAGGCCGACTTCATCCACTATAGCCGCGGCCATATCGAGATCATCGATCTGGACGGGCTGAAGAGGACGGCGTGTGAGTGCTACGGCGCCGTGAAGGCTCACTACGAGAATCTGGTCCGGCCGCGCAGCCTGCCGTAGGCAGGCGTCGTTCCGGCCGTCGCGCGCCGGCGCCTCGCCGAACGCCCTTGCCTCCGTACAACTACGGCCCATCGCATGATCCCCATCACCGATGCGGACGGAATTAACGCGCTGTTCAACGGGCGCTGATAATTGTCGACGTGCTGACGAGCGCGAGTTCCAAGAAGCGTCGAATAATCTTCGTGCTGATATATCTCGCCCGTGTTCGGCTTTTGACCAGACGCGCGGAGTAATGACATGGCCTTTGATCTGTCGATGCCGATCCTGGTGGTCGATGACTACGCCACTATGATCCGGATCATCCGCAACCTGCTGAAGCAGCTCGGATTCGAGAACGTCGACGACGCCAGCGACGGATCGGCCGCGCTCTCCAAGATGCAGGCCAAGAAGTATGGGCTCGTGATCTCCGACTGGAACATGGAGCCGATGACCGGCTACGACCTGCTGCGCGAGGTGCGTGCCAGCCCGGAACTGTCGAAGACCCCGTTCATCATGATCACGGCCGAGTCGAAGACCGAGAACGTCATCGCCGCCAAGAAGGCCGGCGTGAGCAACTACATCGTCAAGCCGTTCAATGCTGCGACGCTCAAGACCAAGATGGAAGCCGTGTTCGGCCCGGCCGAATAGCCGAACTCCCTTTGAATGCCCTGCGCGGCGGCCGGACCGGTGTCCGGCCGCTTTCTCTTTGGCGGACGAACTCCGCGCGGTTGACGTCGGCAGGACGCATACATCGCCGCCCCCTCCCCGTAGTCGTACGGAAACCAAAATTTACGAGGGGGTCAGAGCCGGCCGATAGACGTAATCCTGCTTGCCGATGACCATGTCAGGGTGGCAACGGGACAGGGAATTCATGCGCAACGAACTCCTCGTGATCGAAGATGCCGCCGTGCATCTTTCCATCTTGCGAAAGATTGCAGCCCAGGCCGGCCTCGCCACGACGGGCGTGAGCTCGGTCGACGCCGCCTCGCTCGTCCTGCACAAGAGGGACTTCGACTGCGTCACGCCTTACCCCTCCCTGGGAGACCGCTCCGGCACCGAGGTTCTCGAGCTCGACATAGCTCCCCCCTTCTCGACGCCGATCGACCTGATGCGGTTCCGGCAAACTCTCAAGCAGATCGCGCAGGAGACCGATCGCCGGCGGCTTTCAGAGCGGCAGGCTGGTAGCAGGCGATGAGCAAAAAGAAGCGCTTTCTGGGAGCGCCTGCAGCGATCGCGCTGATCCTCATCTGCGTCATTGCCGGCAGCAACCTCTTCTTCCTCACCAACCTGCGCGAGAACGCGCTTCAGCACGCCGAGGAAGATCTCAGCCGCCATAGCCTCACGCTGGCGGAGAACGCCGACCGTTCGGTGAAATCCGTCGACCTCGTGCTCACGAGCGTGCGCGACTACCTCGTGCGCGGCGGCGCTATCGACGCTGCGACGTATCGCAATGTCGCGTCAGACCATCAGACCCACCTCCTGCTCAAGGAGAAAATCGCGGGACTGCCGCAGATCGATGCGGTGACGCTGATCGACGCACAAGGCAGGCTCCTGAACTTCTCGCGCTACTGGCCGATCCCGGACGTCAACATCGCCGACCGCGACTACTTCAAGGCGCTGAAGGCCGACCCTGCGCTGCAGACGTTCCTCAGCACACCGGTTCAGAACCGCGGCGACGGCACCTGGAACATCTATTTTGCCCGCCGGCTCGACGATTCCAATGGCAAGTTCATGGGCATGATGCTCGGCGCCATGTCCGTACCCTATCTGGAGAACTTCTTCGGCTCCACCGCGCAGGGTCTCGATGCCGCGGTATCGCTGGTCCGCGAGGACGGTACGCTGCTCGCGCATTTTCCGCCCACGAGCGAGATCGGCAAGCCGACCTCCGGCTTCGGTCAGCGCGCGCTGTCGGCCGGCGGCGTGCTGCGCGAGCCCTCCGCACGAACCGGCGAGATGCGCCTGCGGGCCGCAAAGATGCTGCCCAACTATCCCGCGATGATCGTGGTGTCGGTATTCGAGCACGACGTCCTGAAGGCCTGGCGTGACATGGCGACGCTTCTGGTCATCGTGTCGCTGGTGAGCGCGATGGCCGTGCTCGCGGCCGCGGTCCTGATCTCCCGCTGGTGGGAACGCCACGAGCACCTGATCGAGGCCGCCGAGGCCGCGAACGCGGCGAAGTCCACCTTCGTCGCCATGATGAGCCACGAGATCCGCACGCCGATGAACGCGGTGCTCGGCCTCGCCACGACGCTGCTGGAAACCAATCTCGATCCCGAGCAGCGCCGCTCGGTGGTGGCGATCCACAATGCCGGCGACAATCTGCTCGAGATCCTCAACGACATTCTCGACTTCTCCAAGCTCGAATCCGGCCAGCTCTCGCTCGAGGACATCGCCTTCTCCGCCGAGGCCCTGGTCCACAACACGCTCAGCATCATCGGGCCGCGGGCTTCCGCCAAGGACCTGAAGCTGAGGAGCGTCGGCGACCCATCCGTGCCGCCGGCGCTGGTCGGCGACGCCGGCCGCATTCGCCAGATCCTGCTCAACCTGGTTTCCAACGCGGTCAAGTTCACCTCGTCCGGCGAAGTGGTCGTCACGACGCGCTGCATCGAGCAGGATGACGAGAAGGCGACCGTGGAATGGACGGTGACCGATACCGGAATCGGCATTGCCGCCGACAAGATCGGCTCGCTGTTCGCGAACTTCGTCCAGGCCGACAATTCGATCAGCCGCCGGTTCGGCGGCTCCGGACTCGGACTCGCGATCTGCAAGCGACTGATCGAGCAGATGGGGGGTGACATCAAGGTCACCTCGACGCTGGGCAGCGGGTCCACGTTCTCGTTCCGCCTGACGCTGCCGATTGCCGAGACCGTCGCGGTGCCAGAGCAGAACGACGACGGCATCTACGCCTCGCTGCAGAACCGGATCGCGGCGTTCGGCCGGCCGCTGCGCGTCCTCGTGGTCGACGACAATCCGACCAACCGCCTGGTCGCGACCAAGATGCTCAAGGATTTCGACATCCAGACCGACACGGCCTGCGACGGCGCCGAGGCCGTCACCGCCGCCAGCCGCTTCAACTACGACCTGATCCTGATGGACGTCCGCATGCCGGAGATGGACGGCTTCCAGGCGACCCGGACCATTCGCGCGCGAGGCGAGCGCCGCTCCAACGTGCCGATCATCGCCTTCACGGCGAACGCCTTCATGGAGGATATCCGAGCCTGCCGGGAAGCCGGGATGAACGACTTCGTCGTCAAGCCGGCCCGCAAGAAAGCGCTCGTGGAGGCGATCCTGCGCGTGCTGCCCCTGCCCGTTCCGGTGCCGGTGCCGGAAACCGCGGCGTCGGACGCCCCGCTGGTGCCGGCTCAGCCGGATGCCGCGGCCGCCGACGTTGCCGCCGACACCGAAATTGCTCCCGAAGCGGCGCTGGACCGCGAAGCCTATGCCGAGCTGGTCGGCGAGATCGGCGACGAGGCAGCACAGGAGATCCGCGACGTGTTCTTCAGCGAAACGGATGCGCGGCTGAAGCAGCTCCGCCGGCTGACGCTCGACGGCGAGCGCATCAAGATCGGCCGCGAGGCGCACTCGCTGAAGAGCGCAGCCGGCACCTTCGGGTACCGCCGGCTCGCAACCTACGCACTCGCGCTCGAGAAGAGCGCGCCGCGCCTGTCCGCCAGGGAGTATGCCGAGCTGCTCGACAACATCGAGGCCGCCTACGCCGCCGCCCGCGCCCAGGAGCTGCAATATTGAAGCGGGGAGGCCGCAGGCCTCCATGGCGCATGCCGATCGGCGCGACGTCCCCGTACGGCGCACCGCGGCGACGAGGACGGGCTCGGACGATCGAGATGGCAAACGAGACGTTCACGACGCGGATTCGCCGAATCCTGATCTTCATATTCCCTTACAATGGGTTGACGCCGTACTTCTACGGCTCACGATTTTCACAATCAACTAATCATGAGCTGCCAGACTTGGGGTCACATAGGAGATGTGTCCCATGTTTACTTTTGAAACCGCCGACCAGAAGGAAGTCAGGCGTTTCCGAATTGCGCAGTTCAACGGCCGGACCGCGACCGTGAAATCCGGCGGATCCACGATCACCGGCCACGTCCGTTCAGTCATGGAAAAGGAAGCGAGCGTCCCGCCGCGCTGGACCATTACGATTGTGCCGACGCCGCCCAAAGCCCAAGCGCCGCTGCGACCGACCTCCCGGGTTCGCCCCTTCGCCGAGGATTATTTCTGACAGCACGGACGTCCGCGTCCGCAATCAGCGCGTTCGACCGAGCCGGTCGGACGCCAATTGTCGTTGTCTGCGTTGCGGGGGCACCGCGGGGTGGAAGGCGCGAGCGCGGCATTCGCGCTCGTCCGTCATCATCCGATCTGGTTGAGGAGTGCTGCGCGGACGAGTTCGGCGGTGTTGCGCGCGCCGACCTTGCGCATGGCTTCGGCGCGATGGCTCTCGAAGGTGCGGGGGCTGATGCCCATGCGCAAGGCGCCCTCCTTGTTCGAATGGCCTTCGCTGATCAGCTTGAGGACCTCGTGTTCGCGCGGGGTCAGCGACTTGCTGGCCCGGCCGGGCGGTCGCGCGGACGCCGCGCCCTGCTCGTGAGCCGGCACCGCCCGCGACAACGGTCCGAACTGCCCGTGCGCGCCGGACATCTGGTTGACCAGGGCGCAGACCCGCTCGGTCTGTAGCAGCGCATTGTCGACGACCACCTGGACATGCCGGCGCTCGCCGGGCGTCCTGGCAATCTCGTCACTGCGCTGCTTGATCTCCTCCATGTAGAGCATCAGCGCGGTCAGCGAACCGTTCAGTTGACGAGCCAAGGCGAGCGTGCCCCGGTCGTCCTGCTGTCCCACCGCAAGCGGGGCCGGGGCGCGCAACCGGGGCGCCGGGAGGCCCGGGTCGTTAACCTCCAGGCCGCCGGGAGCAGGTGCGACGTGATCGTCGGATAGGCTGTTGTTCAGCTGTGCCATGCCTCATTCTGGCGCCACAGCGACTTTAACATGGTTAATTCTGCCGCCCGTAGCAATACGGGCTTCTCCGGCAACTCGCGCAACCGTCGATACTTTCTCCCGAAAGTTGCAAGCCGAAATAGTTAAGCCGGTGCGCGATGCCGGGCTTCGGAAGACCGTCCCCGGCGTGCGCGGCGGCGCCTGTCCAAGACGCCGCGCATTCCTACGATTGTTTACTGACATTAATTTCGCACCAACTGTTTCGTGCTTCCATGCGTTCCGTGCCCGTCCGTAGAGACGAGCGACCTTGACATGTAGCTGACAGCCTGACGCCAATGGGACCGGTCGACCGGATCTGGGAATTCCTGCAGCGGTTGTCACCGCTGACACGAAGCTGTCTGCTCAGCGAGCTCGAACGGCTGGAGCTGAGCGGCGTCGACATGCCGGGATCCGCCGACCTCCAGGCGCGGCTGCGCGCCGAGATCCGCAACAACAACGGCGCCGGCGGCCACCGCACCATCAATCCGTCGCGCTACTTCTTCATGCCGGTCGAGCAGCTTCTCATCGACGGATCGCCGGAGCATGCCAATGAGGGCCGCATTGCCCGCGGCTCCCTCACGCCGATCTGGGAATGGATCTCGCGCGATCTGCTGCCGACCATGGCGCGCGACTACAACGCACAGATGAAGGACCTCATCGCCGCGGACAAGCAGCGCGAGATCCGCCAGACGGCGAGCGCGTTCCAGACCAAGGTGACGAAGTCGCTGGAAGGCACGCTGGCGCGCGCCGAAGGCATCGAGCAGGTCCGCAGCAAGCTGAAGGCCTATACGGCATCGCCGTCGGTGTTCGACGACGTCGTGAAGCTGATGAAGGCGCTGCGCGCCCGTGAGGAACTTGCAAAGTTCGCCGATTCGTTGCCGGACCGGATCGCGGAGTTCGACGATCCGCAGGTGAAGAAGATGGTGCTGCTGCTCGATGCGCTGCGCAAGAAGCAGCCGGAAGCCGTGCCCTTTGCGTTGACGCTCGTCGCCAAGCGTCTGAAGGAGCCGTGGCAGGTGATGCGGCTGGCGACGAAGGCGGCACGTTCGAAGAACATCGCCGACGTCATCGCGGCACCCTACGCGATGACCGTGCCGATGGTGCTCGACCAGCTGGAGGACAAGCGGCTCGCGCTCCGGATCGCGCTGAAGAACAACCGCGTCGTGACCGCCAAGGAAATCCTGACCAGCATCTATGACATCGAATATGCGATCCAGGTCCGCATCGATCGCATCGAGGACTCGGACTGGGGGACGCGCCTGAACGCCATCATGGCCAATACCGACAAGATGGTACAGGCCGAGGTCAAGCGCTTCCCCGAAGAGGTCGGACACGTGCTCGGCTCGAACAGGCTGCGCAGCCATCGCACGTTCGGCGGCCGCCTCACCTATTTCGCCTGGAAGGGCCGCGATGCGATCAAGACGGTGCTGCGGTCGGCAACCGGTTGACAGCCGCGCGTTCGAAGCGGCCCCTGGACCGATCCTCAGCCCTGCGCCATACGCTCCCGCGCCGACTTGAAGCCCGCCACGAAGCGCGCCAGCGTGTCCGAGGTCTTGCCGCGCGGCAGCATCACTTCGATCAGCGAGAACCGTCCCCGACGATGCACCGCGCGCTCCAGCGCGGCGACCAGTTCGCCGCGGGTGGCGACGCGCTCGCCCGTGCCGCCGATGGAATTGGCGATGTCGGCATAGTGCCAGTCGTCGAGATCGTTGAACCGCGACTCCGGCTGGAACACGCGCAGCATCTCCCAGCTGCAATTGTTGAACAGCACGACGATCGGATCGAGGCCGTAGCGGCGGCAATTGCCGAGCTCCCATCCGGTCATCTGGAACGCGCCGTCGCCGACCAGGATCAGCGGACGAAGCCCGGTCGCGGCCACGCCGATGCCGGCCGGCACGCCGAAGCCCATCCCGGCGTAGTAGCCCGGCGCTGCCAGCGCCGTGTTGTCGATCTCCATCGCCGTGAACAGGCAGTCGCCGATATCGGAGGTCATCGGCATCCGGCCATGGCGATCGAACATGTCGTTGATCGCGGTCGCGATGTCCGAAGGCGCGATCGGCGCGCCATCGGCAGCCAGGCCACGCGGATACGCCGAGCGCTGCCGCGGCAGACCGGGAGCCGCAGCCTGCGGTGCCGCGCGCTCGTCCAGCGCATCGATCAGATCGCCGAGCGGCATGTCGCGATAGGTGTGATGGCCGATCTGGACCTCGCGGCTGGCGGCCAGGATCATGCGGCGCGGGTCCGGCGCCCGGTTCGACAGCGCGAAATTGGTGTCCGAGAGGATGACGCCGAGCATAAGCACAAGATCGGCATTCTCGACCAGCTCCGTGATCGCCGGATTGCCCGCGGCGCCGAGATAGGTGCCGGCGACGACATCGTCGGCCCTGTCGAGCAGGCCGCGACCCATGAAGGTCGTCACGAGCGGCAGGCGGAGCTTGCGCGCCAGCGCGGCGATCCTGTCCTCGACGCCGTAGCGGCGGATTTCGATGTCGACGACGATCACGGGACGCTCTGCCTGCGCGATGCGGGCGAGGATCTCCTCGACGCACTCGTCGAGCGCCTCGCGGCTGGCCCGCCGTGGCGGCAGCGGCGCCACCGGCTCGACCTCGGCATCGACCATGTCGCGCGGAAATTCGAGATACACCGGCAGCGACATCTCCTTGGCGCTGCGCAGCACGCGCGCGATCTGCGCCGGCGCCGTGGCCGGATCGCTCAGCACCGCCTGATCGCAGGTGATCTCCTTGAACACCGCGAGCTGCGTGTCGACGGTGCGGGCCTGATGATGCAGCAGGAAGCCGGAGACGCGCTCACGCGCACCGGGCGCGCCCGCGATCACCACGACCGGCGAGCGTTCGGCATAGGCGCCGGCGACCGCGTTCACGACGTTGAAGGCGCCGGCGCCATAGGTGACGACGGCGACGCCGAGGCCGCCATGATAGCGCGCCGCCGCATCCGCCGCGAAGCCGACCGCCGGCTCATGGCTCAGCGTGACGCTCGGCAGGATGTTGCTCTCCTCGATGACCTTGAACAGCGGCAGCACGAAGTCGCCGGGAATGCCGAAGATCTCGCGGGCGCCGTGGTCCTTCAGGGCGGCAAGCAGCGCATGGGCAAGAGCAGGCATCCGGATCCCCTGAGCGTAGCGTGACGTTCAGCCGGTGCTACACGATGAGGGCCGGACTGCCAACCACCGGCCGCTCGGTCGGCGAGCCATGCCCTCCGGATCGCCCCGTCCAAACTTCATGAGGGAGCGCCAAGGCCCAAGCTCACCCGCGCCGCATCAGTTCGCCGTCAGCAGCAGGGCCTGGGCGGAGGGTGCGCCGCCATGCGGCATGGCAAGCGTAACCGTGAACAGGATGGCGACTGTCATGATCATGCAGAGCTTCATCATGACCGTCCTGCGATCGGTGATCGGCAGGAACAGGAAGAACAGCAGCATCGCCGCCAGCGCGAGTTCGAAAACGTAAGACATGGATGACCTCCTCCGTTGCCAGGAGGATGGCGCATGCCGGAAGCCCAGACTGTGCGTGCCGTCACATCGGTCCCATGGTCCACGCGAGCCAGTATCCCGGCCTCCGCAGCGGGACCGCGCAAACCAATCGATTGCCACCTCTCAGCCGTCGAACAGCGCGGCCTCGGTAAAGGCGAGATCGCCGAGACGCGGCGGATGCGGCCCTTTGGCGTATTTGCGTCCGCGCTTGTCCGAGTACCAGCCGGCCAGCCCTGCGATGGGCGCATTGGCATCGAGCCGCACCAGCAGGCCGCCGCGCCGCAGCAGCAGCCAGCCGATGTTGCCTGCCAGCCGCACGAGGTCGGCGACATCCCGGCAATACAGCAGGCGATACACCGGCAGCGCATTCATCACCCGGTGCTTCTGAAACACGAACGGATACGCCGCATCGGCCGCACGCGCGACGAGACTGAGACATCCCCACTCCGCATGCTGCCGCAACAGCTCGGCCTCGTCGGGAGACAGCCCGTGCAGATTGTCCGCGGAGAATTCATCGACACGGACATCCGGGCGCGGTCGTGACAGCGCCAGCGCGGCATAGACCTGTCCCTTGCAGTAGACCAAAAAGCCCTGAGCCTCGACCTGCGGCCAGGTGTGCGGGGCCGGCGTGATGTTGAAATAGGTCACCGTCTTGTCGCGCGTCGCCGCGCGCACCAGCATCGAGCTGAAGGCACGGAACGCCGGCTCGACATACCAGCTCGAGACATTGGCCCTGACGATCGGCTCACCGCCGATGCGAAGCGCGGAGAACAGCAGCAGGATGACGCCGACGGGGACCCCGCCATGGTCGAGACAATAGCCGAACGCCGGATAGCCGGCCGGCCGCGGGCGCGCCGCGTGGCGTTCGAGTCCGCGCAACCAATAGGCCTCACTGCGAAAGGCGAAGCCGCGCGTCAGCAGTGCGGCGACCGCCGGCAGATCCGCCGCGCCGATCTCCCGGATGCGAACGCCGGTCACGGCCCGCGCGGGCGCCGGCCTGTCGTTTGCAATCTCAGCTTTTTTGATTGGCTGCATTCCAGCATCACCCGAGAGAGGTCCAGCACACCGTCGCGTGGCGGGATCGTCATGGCGGCAATTATCGTAAAAGGCTTTGGCGGCAGTGAACCACGTCTTGCTGGCCTTACTTTTCAGTTAATGGAATGCGCGAGCCATACCCGTCACGCTTCGATCAGCGTCGACATGATCGTCGCGAACGGCGCTGCCGCTCACGGCCGCGGGATGCGAAACATGTAGGTTTCATCGGCATTGAGACCGTCGACGAAGAAGCGGCCGGGCTTCGCCTCGATCCGGCGCCGCAAGCCATCCCAGCCCCAGACCTCAAGGCTGCGCGTCCATGTCGGCAGGTCGAGCTCGACCGCGCGCCCCGGCTGGTCGGTCCAGCCGGCAATGTTCTGCCACACGATCAGATCGGCGTCGGCTCCGCGCAGCGTGTACAGCGCCAGCCGCCGGTCGATGGACACGATCTTCATGTGGCCGGCGAGCTGCAGCACCGTCTTCACCACGAGGCTGCGCGCCTCCGGGGTCCAGGGATCCTTGCCCGTCGCCATCGCATAGGCCAGGCCGTCGACATCGGGCGTGTCGCCAAGATTCCACGGAAACGCCAGCACGGATACCGGCGAGCGGCCGTCCTTGCCGACCACCGCGAGCTGGTCCCAGATCGCATTGAGAAACAATCTCGCCGCGTCCGGCTCGCTGTCCCACGCGCCGGCGCGCGCGACGTTGAACTCGGTGGCGTAGAAGTTGATGTCGCGGCTCAGCCCCATCGCCCGCTTGATGCGGTCGAAGCAGGTCTGCACCGAGAACTCGCGGCCGTGGGTCATCGGATACCATTTGTCATTGTAGTAGGTATGCAGGTCGATGCCGTCGAGATGGCCGTCCTCAAGCAGATCGGCGATCGCCGGACCGTAGCCGCGCAACGTCGCATCGCCATGCGAGTTGCAGGTGGCGAAGCCTCCGGGAACCACCCGCAGCTTGGGGTCGACGCTGTGAACACCGTCGGCAAGTCCGGCCAGCGCGTCGTGATAGTCCTGGCGCGGAATCGTGGCCTGCACATCGGGCTCGTTGATTGCGGTGAAGACCGTAGCACCCCAATCGGGAATACCGTTTTCGCGGCCCCAAGCGCCACCGGGACGGAAACGTCTTGCCATCGCCTGCCCAGCCGCGAACCAGTCCTGATAGGACCCGATCGGCTGCGGTGGATCGAGGCTCTGATAGCTGCCTTCATACTCCAGCAGGATCAGCGGCATGATACCGTTCTTGTGCGCTTCCAGCATGGCGGCATCGAAATCGTGCGGTGTCGGCAGCCGCGCCAGCGTCCGCCACCCATAGGAGTCCATTCGCCCCATCCTGGCACCAACGCCGTGCAGCGCCTGATAGATCTGCTTGCTCCTGCCGGCCAGATGCGTGACCAGATTGCCGCCGCCGATGCGCTCGTCGATCCGCAGTGCCGAGGCGTTCGTTTCGCCGGCGCGGACAGCGCTCGGCCATGGCGACGTGAAAAACGTTAAAAGGGCTGTGCTAATGACCAGCAGATTGGAACGAAGTCGCAATGTCTGATCCCTTAGATGTCCGTCATGACGTTTGAGATCGTCCAGGTCGTTCAAGAGATAAGCAATGCCGGCGGCGTGGAAACCGTCGCTATCGAGCTGGCGCGCGTTTTCGGCCGGAATGGTTTATCGAACGTCGTGCTCGCAAGCACCGTCGCGGACAATCTCGAACACACGATCAGAGTCGAGCGCGTCGCGCCGTGGCTGGCGCGGATTCCGACGCGCGGACTGTTCCGGCACATCGGCCGCGCCATTGTCGTGCCGCTGTTCACCCTGGCCGCGACACGGGCGCTGGCGCGGCACCCCGACGCCGTCGTCGTCAGCCACGGCGACAGTCTCAAGGGCGACGTGCTGATCGTGCATGCGGTCAATGCGCAGAGCCTGGCCGAGAAGCGCGCCGCCGGCAGCTGGCGCTGGATGCTCAACCCGATGCATCTGTGGGTCGCGCTACGCGATCGGTTCATGATCGGAGGCCTGCGGTATCGGGCGTTCGTGGCGGTGTCTTCCCGCGTCACCGCGGAGCTGCAGCGCTTCTTCCGCGTGCCGGCCGCCCGCATCCACGTCATCTCCAACGGCATTGATCTCGCGCGCTTCAAGCGCGACACCGCCAGCGGCCAGGCGATCCGGCGTGAGTTCGGCATCCCGGACAACGCGCGCCTGCTGCTATTCGCCGGCCACGAATTCAACCGCAAGGGACTGGCGCATGCGATCGGCGCGCTCGATCGGCTCGGCGACGACGTCTGGCTGCTGGTCGTCGGCTCGGACAATCCCGCGCCCTACCGCAGGCTGACGCGCAACGCCCAGCAACGACTGATCTTCGCCGGCTCACGCTCGGACATGCCCGCGCTGTACTCGGCGGCCGACGCCTTCGTGCTTCCCACGAGCTATGAGACCTTCTCGCTGGTCTGCATGGAGGCCATGGCCTGCGGAGTGCCAGTGTTCGCAACGCCGGTCGGTGGCATCGAGGATTATCTGCACGACGGCGTCAACGGCTTCCGCATCACGGCCGATGCCGTCGATATCGCGGCCAAGCTCGCTTCCGTCTTCGCCGATCCCGCGCTGATGCGCCGGCTGCAGGACGGCGCCCGGGCGACCGCGCAGACCTATGGCTGGGACCAGATCGGACTGCAATACATCGAACTGCTCAAGCAGATCGATGCCGCCAAGCGACAGCCTGGCCACGCAGCGATGGCGCTGCCGGTGAAGGCCTAGCTAATTCGTCTGCAGCCGCTGTGGGCGGGCGAGGCCGGATGCGGCTCTCGACTGATGCGCCGCACGGCATGCCGTTTCAATCGCCGCCGCGACCGCTTCATAGGTGAAGCGCCGGAGCACGTTCGCGCGGGCCGCCCCACTGCGAACGGCGAGCTCCGCCCGCCGGCCGCTGAGCTCATCGATGAGCCGACACAGGCTGCCGGGGTCCCGCTCCGGCACGATCCAGCCGCCGTCGCCGACGACATCCGGAATCGCTCCGCAGGTCGATCCGATCACCGGGATGGCACAGGCCTGGGCCTCGATGATCACCCGGCCGAACTGCTCGCGCACCGCGTCCGTGGTGCGCGTCAGCAGCAGCAATGCGTCGAGGCCGCGCAGAAAAGCTGCGACCGCAGCGGGTGCAGCCCAGCCCTGGATGGTGACGCGCCCGACCAAGCCAAGTTCGGCGACGCGCCGGCGGAGATGCGGCTCGTGCGGACCTTCGCCCATGATGCTCAGCGTCGCCGCCGACTTGCTGCGCGCGAGCGCTTCGAGCGCATCGTCGAGTCCCTTCTCGACCACCAGCCGGCCGACATAGCCGAGCCGCAGCGGCGAGCCGGCCGTCGCATTCGATCGATCATCCGCCGGCATGAAGGTCGCGAGATCGACGCCATAGCCGATCGGCGTCACCGGACCCGTATAGCCACACGCCCTCACGACCTCAGCCGCATCGGGACTGCGTGACAGGATGTGGGCGGTGCGGCCGAGGACGAACTTGCGGATCGCCTCGAATGGTGGCGGCAGCCGTTTCAGGATGTTCTGGTCGACCTCGAGCACGAGCGCCGCACGGCCACGCAGCATCTGCGCCTGCAGCGCGACGATGCTCCAGGGCTCCTCCCAAAGGTGAATCACGTCGGGATCGAGCTCGCGCAAAAGGCGGCGCAGCGCCGGATAGAAGTGCAGGTACCATTTCATCGGACCCGCATCGGGGAGCCGGATCGGGAGGCGATGGATGGGAAACCCTTCGTTGGAGTGAGCCGCGGTGATGGTGCGGCCGAATTCCTTCCACACTTCGGGCACCACGAGATGCAGCTCGACGTCGGGCCGGGACGCGAGATGGCGGTAGCGCAGCCGGCCGGCCTCGCTGCTGGTGGCCGGATGCGCAATCGAGACGATCCGCAAGCGTCCCCTGCTAGACACGGCCCATCACCTTCGCTGCAGTCCCGCTGAAGCCCGTGAGATGCAGCTCCATCGCCGCCAGCGTCCGATGCGCGCCATTCATGGTGTTGCGCGGAATCGAGAACGCATCCTGCCCGGCTTTGACGAGGCCCTTGCGGGTGGTGGCAGCACTGGCAAATCCGGCCTGCCGCGCCAGCGCAAAGTCCCGCGGTCCGCAATCGGCGGCGCGCCCGTAGGGAAACGCGAAGTGCCGGACGTCGATGCCGAGCCGCTCGTTCAATCGCAGCCGCGCGCCGGCCAGCTCGCGCAGGGCGTCTTCGGAAGACAGCGTCGAGATGCGCGCATGCGAGACGGTGTGAGCTCCGATCTCGACCAGGGGGTCGGCTGCCAGCGCCTCGAGCATGTCCCAGGAGATCGCATGTTTCCAATGCATCACCTCGATGTCGATGGCGTTGGCGGCACAGAACGCGGCGTAACGATCCGCGGCCTGCTGGCCATCCCAGCGCGAGGCGACCTGCGCGAACACCGCGCGGCGCTGCTCGTCGCTCGACAGCGCGATCCTCTCATCGTCGACCGTGACATGGCCCCTGTGCCGCAGCGCATCCTCCAGGCCAGCGGCCCACAGCGGCAAGGTGCCGTCGGGAATCCCGGTCGTCACGAACAGCGTCACCGGCACCTTGTGCCTGCGGAACACCGGCACCAGCAGCTCGCACGTATCGCGGTAGCAGTCGTCGATCGAGAAGTTGACGTAGCGGCCGGACGGCTCGGCGCTTGCCGTCCGGCGCAGCGCCTCACTGATCGTCACGACATCCCAACCCTGGTCGAGGACATAGCTGAGGAAGCGATCGAGAAAGTCGACATCGACGTAGAAGTCGCGATTGGGCAGACGCTCCCACTGCTCTGCCGGCGCGGTGCGATGGAACGTCAAACAGCAGCCGCGCGGGCCGAGCACACGATCGACGGCCTTGGCGACAGGAAGGACGAAGGCACCGGATGCCATCATCGCCTTGGCGGCAGCGAGGGCCAGCAGGGTCAACTCAGCTCTCCCTTCATCTTGAACGTACGACGAACATGACGGAGCGCCGTGCCCACCACGGCCGGCAGCAGGATGCCGATCGCGAGGGCCAGGCAGAGCAGATACGCCAATCCGCCGGCGAACAGGCGCGGCAGCAGGCCTGGCACGGAAGTCTGAATCATCAGGCCGAGCACGACCATCAATGCGGTCGGCAGCAGGGCCAGGCCGATCACGAGCAGGAGCTTTCGCGCATCGCCGAGCACGAACACCACGCCCGACAGCAGCACGAGGCTACGGATCGCTTCGCCAACGCCGAGCAGCTGCATGCCGGCCGCCGGGGACGGATCGAACAGCGGCATCAGCAGGTTGAAGCCCATGTTGGCGAGATAGGCCGAGACGATGATGACCGCAGCGACGCCGTTGCGCCCCGCGCCATTGAGCAGACGGATCAGGATCCAGCCGAGGGTCGCAGCCCAGACGCCGCAGGCGATGCCCTTGAGCGCATGCGAGGTCAGCAGCAGGGCCTCGTCGCCGAACGCGCCGCGGAAATAGATCAGACGGACGATGTCGGTCGAGAAGACCAGCAGGAACGCCGAGGCCGGCAAGGTCAGCGCGAGCAGCGGCCGCAGCAGCGCCTCGGTCTGCGCGCGCGGATCGCGCGGGGCGTGCTGCGACAGCACCGCCATGCCGAGCGGCTGGCTGATCAGCAGCAGCGCGCTCTCGGTCAGCGAGCGCGCGTAGTCCAGCGACGCGACGGCGCCGGTCGTCAGCCGCGATGCCGTGAAGCGCTCGATCCAGACGTTGCCCTGCTCGGCCAGCGGCAGCGCCAGCAGGACCCGCAGCCGGCGGAAGAATTCGAACCCCTTCTCGATCACCATGCCGACGGTCAGGCCGGAGACGCTCAGCGCGCCGTCGCGCCAGAGCGTCAACAGGCCCCAGGCGGCGAGGCCATTGAAAGCAACGGTGAAGGCGCAGGCGAGCATGTAGGCGTCGCCGGTCAGAACCAGCAGGCCGATGCCGCCGATCACCGCGACGTTGAGCAGGCTGGCACGGACATTGGTCAACCGCGTGCGGCCAAGCGCGATCTCGCCGGCGGCAAGCACGTTGAGCACCGCCGAGGCCGGCATGCCGAACGCCATCATCCGCACGAAGTGCAAGGTGAGCTCGCGCCCCTCCGCCGAGAAGCCGCCGACGACGGCGTTCACCCAGAGCTCACCGAGCAGCAGGATGATCGCGGTCACCAGGCTCGAGACGACGGCAATGACGATCGTCAGCGCACCGAGGCTGCGCGCGGCATCAGGCCGCTGCAGCGCCTCGCGATGCATCGGGATCATGATCGCCGGCACGCTCTCGTTCTGCAGGAACGCGAGCGGGATGAGCACGGCCGCCATGGCGGCGCGGAAGCCGTCGGCGACGAGCGAGGCGCCCAGCACATGCGCCATCAGCACCTCGCGACCGAAGCCGAGCATCTTGCTGGCCAGCGCACCGCTGATCAGCAGCGCACTGAAGCGCTTGAGCGAAGGACCGGAGGCGCTCATGCGACCCCCTCCGATACGGCCTGCGGCCCTATCCACCGCGCAGGGACTTGTCCGTCCTCGAGCAGTTTCGGCCACGGCAGCACTGGCGCGAGAATGGCGAGGGTCGGGCCGAGCGAATCGCAGTCTGCGACGAGATCGACCGTACACCGCTCGGAGGACGGGGCAGATGCAACGATCGTGCTCACACCGCCGCTCCCGCGCCGACATTGCGGATCAGAAGCCCGATCGAGTCCAGCATGCGTGCAAGACTGTAGTGGGTGCGCGCGCGGCGCGACGCGTAGTCGAGCTGTGGCGCGAGGATCTCGGGTTCAGCCAGCACCGCGTCCAAAGCCTCGGACAGCGCACGCGCATCACCTGGCGGCACGAGCAGACCGGCCCGGCCATGTTCGAGGATGTCCGGCGCAGCGCCGGCGTCAGTGGCAATCACCGGCACGCCGGCGAGCATCGCTTCGACCAGGGTGCGGCCGAACGGCTCGGGATCGATCGACGGATGCACCATCGCGTCCATCGCCTGCATCAGCAGCGGCACGTCGCTGCGATGTCCCAGGAAATGAACGCGGTCGCCGAGGCCGAGATCGGCAACGAGCCGTCTCAGCTCAGCCGCGTAGTCCTGCTCGCCGAACAATGCGTCGCCAACGATGACACCGTGCACGTCCGGCAATTCGGCCAGCGCCTCGATCAGAACATGCTGCCCCTTCCACCGCGCGAGCCGGCTGAACACGCCCACCAGCGGTCCCGACGGCAGGCCGAGCCGCTGCCTCAGCTCCTGGCGCGACGCCGGCACGGGTTCGACGGCGAGACCATTGGGCACGACCTCGACGAGAGAGCGTCGACCTCCGGCCGCGATGAAGGCGGCTGCGGCGGCTTCGGAGGGGACGACGACCTTCGCCGCAAAGCGGTTGGCGAGAAAGATCTGCATGCGACGCTGCAGCACGCCGAAATGAGCCGGGCTGATGATGTCGTGCAGATGCCAGATCAATGGCCGCCGTGCCGCGATGTTGGCGATGGCCGACAGGACAAAGGCCTTCTGCGAATTGGCATAGAGGACGTCATGCTTGCGTGCGACATGCGCGAGCTCCGCGGTGATCGCCGCGAGTCTGCCGAACAGCGGCAGCGCCTTGAGCCACGAACTGTCGCGTCTGAACTGCCCCAGGCCGCGGCCCCAGCGCGACGTGATGACCGGCATGCGACGCTCAGCCAGCGCCTTGCCGAGCGGGCCCGGCTCGAACAGGAACACCGCGGAATCCCTGCGGCCCTGGACGACATCGAGCAGGATCAGCTCGGCGCCGCCGATCTGCCCGGTATGATCGACGAACAGGACACGCTCGGTCGACATCACCCGGCTCCGGCGTAGGCTGCCACGGGCGCGGTCTGGACCACAGGCGCGCTGCGGTGCTCGACGTCGGTCATGGTGACGACGATGCCGACATCGCGGGCTCCGAGCGCCCTGCTCCTGTTCACCGTCGCGACCGCCGGCTCGATCAACGACCGGTCGCTGCGAACGCAGACGATCGCCCAGTCCGTACCGGCAAGGAAGTCGTTCCGTTGCGACGGCAATGGTGTGTCGACGATCACGGCATCATAGCCATCGAGACCAGCGAGGAGACCGTCGAGGCTGATCGCGTCGAGAATGTCGCCGACCGGACCGGTCGCCTCACCAACCGGCAGCACGTCGAGCGACGGATGCGCGGTGGGCAGAACCATGTCCCGGAGCGGCGTCCCGCGCTCCAGCGCGCCGACCCATCCGGGGTTTGCCGGCAGCGCCATGATCTCGGCAAAGGCGGGATGCGAGACGTCGCACTCGACGACCAGCACGCGCCGGCCTGCGGCCGCGAGGTGCTCTGCCAGCGCACAGGTCGTGGTCGTCTTGCCATCTGCTGCATCAGGAGAGGTCACGACGATGCGCTGCGATCGGGCGGACCGCTTCAAACCGAGTTCGTGGACGAGCTCATGCAGCGTGTGCTGAAAATCAGCGTCCTCGGAGGCGAGGCGCAAGACGCGCGGGATCGCCAGCGGTTGATGGCCCTGCAGGATGGCGCCGAGCGCCGACATCTCACGCAGACTCTTCAGGCGCGGCAGGCAAGCCAGGATCGAAACGTCGGCGACGCTCGGGAGATGAGACCCTCGTTCGGGCGCTGCCGGTGGCTTCGCCGCCTCCGGTGCGGTCACACGCTCGGCCAATTCAGGGACGATGGCGGGAGCCTCGTCGACAGCGGGCGTCTCGACCTGCCCGGCCGGCGCTTCCGGAGCGACGGGCACGGGCGGGCTGATCAGGCGCGCGCCGAGCTTATCGGCGAGCAGCGCAGCGCCGATACCGAAGATCA
The DNA here is from genome assembly GCF_051167615.1 of Bradyrhizobium sp. HKCCYLS3013. Classification (NCBI taxonomy): domain Bacteria; kingdom Pseudomonadati; phylum Pseudomonadota; class Alphaproteobacteria; order Hyphomicrobiales; family Nitrobacteraceae; genus Bradyrhizobium; species Bradyrhizobium sp. HKCCYLS3013. The sequence goes on along the minus strand of NZ_JBNPTK010000018.1, from coordinate 119,981 downwards.
ACGCTAGCGTCATGCCGGCGGCGAGGAAGGGGATCTTCTTCGGGAAGAACGGCTTGCTCGGCAGCTCAGCGAGGCTGACGAGACGCGTGCTGCCGCGCAGGACGCGCCGTTCGGTCTCGAGCTCGCTCGCTTTCTTGTAGAGCTCGGCATATTGCTGGCGCTTGATCTCGGTGTCGCGCACCATGCTCTCGATGGAGGCCTCGTCCAGCGTGGCCGAGCCGGCCTCCGCCTTCGCCGCGTCCATCTGCTTCTTCAGCGAGGCCACCAGCGCGGTGTTGGCATCGTACGTCTTCTGCGCGCTCGCCGCGATGCTCTGCATCTCTGCGACCAGCCGCTGCTGGATGATCGCCTGCTCGCGCGTCAGCGCCAGGATCGAGGGATGCTTCGGCCCGAGCACGCCGGTCGCGCTGGCGAGCTGCGCGCTCACGGTCGTCAGTTGCTGCTTGAGATCGGCGATGGTGCGGCTCTGCAGCACCGACGGAGCGTCGGTCGGCCCGCGCTCCTGCTCCGACTTGATCTCCTGCAGCCGCGCCGCGGCGTCGGCGCGCGCGGCCTCCGCCTGCGACAGCTGCTGGCCGATGCTGGTCAGCCGCTCCGAGGAGATCGGCGCATTGGCGCCACGCATCAGACCCTTGGTGCGGCGGAACTTCTGGATCTTGTCGTCGGCCTGACGCAGTTGCTGGTCGAGCTGCTTCAATTCCTTCCAGAGCCAGGAGCTCGCGACCTCGCGGCTGTTGGCGCCTTCGGTGCGCTGGTCCTCGAGAAAGGTCTGCGTCAACGCGTTGGCGAGCGTCTTCGCAACCTCGGGACTGCTCGACTGATAGGAGATGTTGATGACGCGCGAGCGGCCGGCCGAGGCGATGCTGAAGCGGCTGTCGACATGATCGATGAACGCGCCCGGATCGGTCTTCAGGCGCTGGCACGCATCGGCCGAACCCATGAGACGGCCGCGCTCGCATTCGCCGACCACGGCGTCGACCACGCCGGGCGACGACATGATTTGACGCAGCAGGCGCGGCGAGCGGATCACCAGGAGCTGGCTTTCCATGTCGGCGGGATCGCCGATCTTCTGCGCCCACGCCGCCGAGGTGTTGGCACCCGGCTCCTGCTCGGCGATGATCACCGAAGCGGTGGCGAGATAGCGCACCGGCAGCAGCACGAGTGCGGCCACGGCGAGCGCGAGGACGGCGCCGGCCACGATGGCGAACACGCCGCGGCGGCGCCAGATCCGGGCGACGACGTCAATGCCGGACAAGGCCTCGCCAAGAGCCGCCTGCCTCATGATCTGCACCCGCGCCACATCCAACACTACGCAATCAGCCGCGTCGCGCGGCCCTGATGTCCCGCACGGAAACTGTCGATCTCCTCGTTGACCGCCGCGACGAACTGGCTGCGGAAACGCTCGGCCGAGAAGAAGCCGGCGCGCTGGCGGCAATCGAGACGCGAGATCGACTTCTCCTTGGCCGCGAACGCACGCACGCAAGACGCGATCGCCTCGGGCTCGGGCGACTCGAAGAACATGCCCGTCGGGCGCGGCCCCGTGGTGAGGATCGACTCGCGCGCACCGCCGCGGCCGAGCGCCAGCACCGGTGCGCCTTCGGACTGCGCCTCGACCGGAATGATGCCGAAATCCTCCTCCGCCGCGAACACGAAGGCGCGGGCGGTGGTCATGAGGTCGCGCAACTGCTTGTCGGGCACGAAGCCGGCGAACTTCACGTTCGGCCCCGCGATCGCCTTGAGCCGTGCGGCCTCCGGGCCGTCGCCGGCCACGACCAGCTCGAGATCCGGCATGGTGTTGAAGGCGCGCACGATCGGCTCGATGCGCTTGTAGGGCACCAGCCGGCTCGCGGCGAGGAAGTGGTTGCCGACCGGGAGGATCGCCGCGCGCTGCGCGATCGTCACCGGCGGGTAGATCACCTTGGCGTCGCGGCCGTAGATCTTCTTGATGCGGCGGGCGACGAACTGCGAATTGGTGAAGATGGCGTCGGGGCCGTGCGCGGTGCGGGCATCCCAGATCCGCATCTTGTGCAGCAAGGCGCGGGCGATCAGGCCCTTGACGCCGGTGGCGTAGCCGCTCTCCTGCAGATACTGGTGCTGCAGATCCCAGGCATAGCGCATCGGCGAATGCACATAGGCGATGTGCAGCTGCTCCGGCCCGGTCAGAACGCCCTTGGCCACCGCGCAGCTCGAGGAGATCACCAGGTCGTAGCTCGACAGGTCGAGCTGCTCGATCGCGAGCGGCATCAGCGGCAGATAGGAGCGGTGATACTTCCGCAACAGCGGCATCTTCTGCAGGAAGCTGGTGCGCGACGTCTCGAATCCCAGCTTGGCGCGATCCTCGGGACGCAACAGGTCGAACAGCGTGAAGACGTCGGCGCCGGGATAGCAGCGCAGGATCTCCTGAAGGACCTTCTCGGCGCCGCCGAGAACGTAAAGCCAATCGTGGACGATCGCGACGCGCATCGCACTCTCCCAATTCCCGGGGTATTTAATAAAACCCTTAAGGGAGACGTTCACGCGCACAAACCCAATCCTAAACTTCTAGTTAATCGCCCTTCTCCTCCGACCCGTCGAATCCGCTGCTAACAAGTAAGGATCAGTTAAGGATCGGCAAGACGCATCGCGTCTCAGATCGTGACAGGCGTGTGCCGGACCAGAACGCGCAACAAGACTTTGGTCCGCTTCGGCACACTCGGGCACCCTAGGCGGTCTTGCTTAACAGGCCCTTGCCGATTGCAACGCCTGCGCGCGCCGTGATCGGTGGAGCCAAACCGCGACGACGCGCCGCGGCCCGTTCGTTAACCTCTGCCGCCGCACACGAACGTGATCGCGATCAGCCGGCGATGGCGAGCTGCTCGACCGCGTAGCCGTGGCGGATGGCGCGGTTCAGCACGGGATCGACCAGCTCGAACTCGAAGCGGTCGGCCGGGCGGATGCCGCCCTTGGCGGCAAAGGTGCCGCCGAACATCGCGGTGCCCTCGGGCAGGCCGGCCTCACCATAACGGCGCGCGATCAGGTCGAAGGGCGCCAGCATGCCGCTCAGCGCGCCCTCCTGATACAGCACGCGCTCGCCGTCGATGGTCGCGAACGCGCGCAGCGTCAGCCGGTCCCAATGCGCGGCGACGTCGTCGACCAGCCACAGCTCGGGCGCGACCGGCTTGTCGCACATCTGCTTGGACACGGTGATGTTGTAGGTCTCGACCTTGCGGTCGGTATGATCGGAGCCGACGCCGACCAGCAGCCGTCCGCCCGCCTGCACCAGCACGAACTCGACCTCGCCGGAGGAGTCGCCGCCGCTGACCTCGATGCTGTCCGACGTCGTCAGCCGGCTGGCCGCGGCCTCGTAATAGATCGGCGTCGTCGCGGGCCTGGGAATGCCGAGCTCTTCCAGTTCGGCGATGTGCTTGTCGCGGGCGACCGGATCGCGCCCGGTCCAGCCGGCGATGACGAGGCGGCTCAGCTTGATCCGCTGCCGCGTCGCCGCACCATCCGCGTGAACCAGGACATCGATCGTTGCACCGCTCATCGTCTCATCGCCTCTTGCTGACCAGCCCGCCGCTTAGCCGTCCGGCCGCGCGCTGGCAAGCCGCCCCGCCGTTCACTCCTGCTCGGCCTTCTCCGCCTCGTGATCCTCCTTGAGGTGCCGCTTGCGGATCTGGTGGGTGGTGAACCAGATCAGCGCGATCGCGGCCGGCACGAAGGCGGCGGTGGCCAGCGTCGGCTCGACCGGCAGTCCGGTGTCGTGCGCGCCCTTGGCGAGATAGCCGAACAGGCTGACGACGTAATAGCCGATCGCGGCCACCGACAGGCCCTCGACCGTGCTCTGAAGGCGCAGCTGCAGCTTGGTGCGCTCGTTCATCGAGCGCAGCAGATCGCGGTTCTGCTGCTCCAGCTCGACATTGACGCGGGTGCGCAGCAGATCGGCGGCGCGCGCCAGCTTGAGCGACAGGTTCGACTGCCGGCCCTCCAGCGCGTTGCAGGTGCGCATCGCCGGCGCGGTGCGCCGCGCCAGGAACGACGACCAGCTCGAATACGGCGCGACCGGCTCGCCCTCGATCACCGCCAGGCGGGCCTGCACCAGGTCGTAATAGGCGCGGCTGGCGCCGAACCGGAACAGGCTGCCGGTGGCGCCGCGCTCCAGCAGCGCTTCGAGCTCGGTCAGCTCGCGCAGCAAATGGTTGTTGAGCTTGAACGACTGCGCGCCCTGCATCTCCGCGAGCACCTCGACCAGCCGCCGCTCGATGCGGTCGACGTCCGGCGCCAGCGCCAGCGCCGCCGGCAGGCCGAGCAGCGCCAGGGTGCGGTAGGTCTCGAGCTCCAGCACGCGCTGCACCAGCGCGCCGAGGCGCTCCGGGGTCGGGCCGTCGGCGCAGACCAGGATGCGGGTGAAGCCGTCATCGTCGAGACGGAAATCGGAGGCGACCGCGCCGGCGCTGCCCTTGATCGTCACGATGGCGAGGCTGCTCTTGTCGAAGATCTGCTCCGCGCGCGCCACCGGATCGGCCGCGTTCTCGACCTCCAGCTTGACCGCCACCAAGAGCTCGCCGGCCTGCGGCAACGCCGCGATCAGCGCCTGCAGCTCGGGCGCGATGGCGCCGAAGCGGCGCGGGCCGGAGTCCGCGGGCGGGCTCCAGATCCAGGTGAGGGTGGCGAATTCCGAATGCTGCTCGAAGCGCAGCCTGACCGGGCCGAGATCGACCTGGTGATGCTTGACGCCCGGCTCCGGCGGCAGCGCACCGTGCTGCGCGCAGAACGCGGCGAGGCTGGCGCGGTCGACCGCCGGACTGTCGCCCTTCGCCATGAAGGCGAAGCGGATCACCAGCACCGGCTGCGTCAGCGGCGTGAACGGCCGCGCATGCACCTCGTTCAGCACGCTCTCGCGCAAGGCATGCGGCGTGAAGGCGGACCTGTCGAGCGACGTCATCGGGAGAGTCCGCTGTTGAGAGCGACACCTGACGCAGATGATCGCGCTGCGCCTGAATTGATCACCCCCGTCATGCCGTCCATCCTCCTGACGTCCATTGTCGCCCGGCCGCCGACGCGCCGGCAGCGTGTGACAGCAGTGTAGCGCAATTCGATGACGGCGCCACGGCCGCGGCCATGTCGGGCGCGTCGGCGGCTCTCTCGGCGCCACCGCACGTCGACCCTGATGCACGCAGACACACCAACACCTCCCGCGGCGCGATCGCGCCCGGGATCATCATCACCAAGACCCTCTTCAAATGCCGAGGGCGCAGGGAAGGCCGGACCTCGACTGAGGCCCGTGGCCCCCGTGCGGAAAAATTGCACGGGGCAGGAACCACAGGTTCAGCCGGACAGACCCGGCCCTCCCTGCGCGATGGGTTTAACGGCTGCTCCGAGCTCTCCCCGGGGACCGGCTTGTTTGCCCCCGTCGCCTGATGACACGTCATGTCATCCAGGCTTGGCGCCAGCGTCGGGGCGCCAGGACCACACGGCTTGACCGTCCGCGAGCTGCCAATCGTCCAGCGCAAAAGCACCTGACAGGCCCGCGGCCACCGCTCCCCGCCTCAACGTATCGTGACGACGCGTACGCCCCTCTGCATGAGGACGGGATGCGGGGAGTAGAGCATGATTTCGGAAATTTAGCAAGTGGAATTTTTCGGCTATAGCCCGGTTGGCGGACCAATGCCAAATTCTTCAGGAGTTTTCGTAGCTCAACTTGATGAGCGGCATGGCCCGCTCAAGGTCCTCCGGCTTGGTCAGGGTGATCTCCAGGTCCCCCGTGCCGAAATGGCCGAGATTCGAGACATCCCGGGTGAAGCCGGGCTCCAGCGTGACGGTCGACGGGTCCACCTTCACGAACATGAGAATCTTCGAGGCGGTCGGCCTGAATTCCACGCACGCAAAGTTCTTGATCCGCTTGAACGCGATGTAGAGCTGCAGCTTGGTTTCCTGCACGTCGTCGCCGAGCGCCAGCATGTAGGCCCGCAGCGCCTCGAAGCGGTCGATCATGGCGGCATCCAGCTCTTCCATCACCGAGCTGATCGTCTTGTATCGGCCGGAGCCGGCCAGACCTTGCTCCGTGGCCTGGGAGCCGGACACGGACGTTGCCTGCGCCTTGACCGAGGTCGCAACCAGCAGATCGAGCATCAGCAGGTCGGGACCGAAGCGACGATAGCGGATCAGCTCGATGTTGCGCTGGATCTGCTTCACGGCGTGATCGTCGTAGCGATTGAAGTCGCCGGCGATGCAGATCAGGCGCGGCGCCGACCAGTCGACCGTCTGGGCCTGGTCCTTGCCGAGCTTCTCCATGACCAGCCACTGGAAATCCTTGCGGTGGTCCATCAGCCAATCGAGATAGAACAGGCCCTGATTGATGACGTTCTCGTTAGAGGCTCGCTTGTATTCGAGAATCACCGGGCAGCCGTTTTCATCCAGACCAAGGGTGTCGACGCGGCCACCGTTGGAGGTGACGAACTCCGAGGCCAGGAAGCGGACACCGAGCAAAGCTTCCAGGTTCCGCTCGAACAGGGTCTGGACGGACTTCTCGACCGTGTCCGTGGTCCCGACCAGCTCATCGACCTTGCCCGAGCCGACACGAAACAGCTTGATATCGCTCATTCCGCTGCCTCCAGCTCGCGATCATCTGCTGGCGTCAGGGCTTCGGCGAGGAGAGCTGCAAGCAGCCGCGCCCGGGTCTCGACCTCACTTGAAAGGCACATCTCTAAGCGGTCGCAGAGCGCCATGAGGCTCTTGAGTTCAGCAATGATTTGCTCCTGCTCGGAGAGGGGCGGAACCGGAATCGGGTAGGCCCTGACCGTTGACATGTTAACTCGAGGAGCAGCACCACCTGTCGTGCAGGCTTTCGCAATGTCGGTAATGAATGGCGAATTGAGCACGACCTCCAAAAACTCTGGAAGCACCGCTGTTCCGGCGCGGATGAGCATAAGTCGCTGCCCAAGGCAAAGACGGATCCCCACAGGTACCCTGCACGCCACTCCAAGGATACCGCCCTCGCGGCTATAAAGGATATCGCCGGGCTTTGGCTCTAACCGCTCGATGCGCTCTGTGTATTCGTGCTCGCTAACAAAGCGCGGATCCGCCAGGTCCAAAGATCCTGGACGCAATTGACTCGTTCGCACACAGATCACTCCTTCTTTTGTCCAGTTCGGCGTCGTATGTGGACAGTCGACTATCCGGCCGGCTAATTGCGCCAGCGGTGCGACCTGCCAGCCATTCGGCAAGATCAATGAAGACCTGAACTCGCGAAACACCGCAGCATCCATACTGCTAGCTACGGAGGACTGCGGCAACGGCGGCAAATCGAGGATGGGCCTACCTGCAAGCTGCGGCACAAGCTTGCCGCGCACGGCGAGATTGAGGATGGACTGACGAAGCTGCTTGATCTGGTCGGGGCGCGCGGTGAGCGCCGTCAGCGCATCGAGCGCGAAGCGGGCATCGGACTGGAAGGTCTCCGAGTTGGGCACGCTGAGGCGGGACAGGCTTACTGCCGCCAGTCGATCGCGCGTCGCCTCCCGAGTTGCCCGCGCAGTCTCGAGCCGATCGCAAAGAACCATCAACTCGCCGACCTTAGCAACGATGCGGCGCTGCTCAGCAAGCGGCGGGACAGGAAGTGCAACAGTGTAGAGGTCACCCAAGTTTAGCTTATTCGTATGAGAGCCACCGCCTATCTTGATTCGATCAAATTCCGCCTCAACAAATGGTGAATTCAAGAGCAATCGAAAGAAAACGGGATCCAGGTTGTCGTGATCGAAGCGGATAAGGCCGACACTAACGAACAGGCTAAACTCAACGTCCGTGTCGATCAGCACGGCCTTGCCTAACGTTCCAATGCGCCCGATGAGTATGTCGCCTCGACGCGGATCGCACCGCTGGAACAGGAGCTCGTGCTCAGACTTGGGAATAAACCTGGTATTTGAAAAGTCGAGGCTCCCGCCGCTGAAATCTTTCACGCTGATAAATGGCACGCCTTTATCTACATATGTCGGCGTTTTGTGTGCGCCATCAGTGATCTTAAGCGAAACTGCGCCCAAATTCGAAAGCGTCCAGCCTGTCGGACAAGCGAACGCCGACGTCTTATCCCGCGAGCGTGCTCCACTGTTTCGAACCTTGACTTCTCCTGCATCAACCAACTGTTGTCGTTTCGCGGCAATCCTTCTCAGCAATTCAATGGCGGGCTCATCGTTAGGGTTCTGCGTGACCAGCTTCCCCATTACCGCTAGATCGAGGATAAAGCGTCGCAGCCGCGCGACCGCATCCGGCGCCTCGGCAATCTCCTCGTAATGCGCCATCAGACGTTCCGCGTTCATCGCTCCAGCGCCTCCGCCAGGATCGCCTTGAGCTGGTCCCGCAACGCCGCCGTCTCGGCCTCGGCCTTGCGCAGATCGGCCAGCAATGTTTCCGGGTCGCCATGGTCGTCGGCCACCGTGTGCGGATTCTTAATATCGAGATTGTACCCGCGCCCCTCGACCTCATCGATCGTCACGCGCCAAGCCTGCGGCGTTTCGGTCCGTCCCTTGCGCTCCCGACCGCCCCACCAGTCGATGCAGCCCTGGAAGTGCTCAAGCCGGATCGGCTTGGTCATCGAGTACGCCTTCTGTCGCTCGGGCACGCGATGCTCGTAGAACCAAATCTCCTTCGTCGGCGAGCCCTTCTCGAAGAACAGCAGATTGGTTCCGATAGAAGCATATGGCTTGAAAACCGAGTTGGGCAGCCGGACGATGGTGTGCAGGTTGCACTCCTCCATCAGATGCTCCTTCAGCCGTGTCTTGACGCCTTCGCCGAACAACGTGCCGTCCGGCAGCACCACGGCGGCACGACCGTCCTGCTTGAGGAGGCGGACGATCAGCGCCAGGAACAGATCGGCGGTCTCCTTGGTGCGGAAGGTCGGAAAATTGTTCTCGATGCCGTCCTCCTCGCGGCCGCCGAACGGCGGGTTGGTCAGCACGATGTCGACGCGCTCATCCTTGCTCCAGGAGATCAGCGGCCGAGCCAGCGTGTTGTCGTGGCGGACGAAGCTCGGGTCCTCGATGCCGTGCAGCAGCATGTTGGTGACGCACAGCATGTGCGGGAGCTGCTTCTTTTCGACGGCGCGCAGCGCGCCCTGCATCTTATCCCGCTGCTTCGTGGTCTTGACGTAATTCTTCTCCATGTGGCGGATGGCGCAGGTCAGGAAGCCGCCGGTGCCACAGGCCGGGTCGAACAGCGTCTCGCCAGGGTGCGGGTCGATGCGGTCGACCATGAAGGCGGTGACGGCGCGCGGCGTGTAGTATTCGCCGGCATTACCGGCCGACTGCAGGTCGTTGAGGATCTGCTCGTAGATGTCGCCGAAATGCTGCCGCTCGGTCAGATTGTTGAAATCGACCTCGTTGATCTTGTTGACGACCTGCCGCATCAGCTGGCCTGACTTCATGTAGTTGTAGGCGTCCTCGAACACGTCGCGCACGACGCGACGACGGTCGCCCGGCTTGGTCGAGACCGGCAGCTCCTTGAGCGCCGGAAACAGCTCGCCATTGATGAAGCCGAGCAGCGCCTCGCCGGTGATGCCCTCGGGGTCGGCCGCCCAGGAGCGCCACTGATACTTTTTCGGGATTGGGGAGCGGTAATCGTCCTGCGTGACCTCCAGTTCCTGGTCCTGGTCATCGATGATCTTGAGGAAGAACATCCAGCACAGCTGGCTGATGCGCTGGGCGTCGCCGTCGACGCCGGCATCCTGGCGCATGATGTCCTGGATCGACTTGACGGTGTTACGGACGGACATGGTCAGACGACTTCCTGGTAGAGGGAGGATTGCAGCTCGTGGACAGCGCGCTCGAACGCCGGGCGATCGCCGAACGCCTTGATCAGCTGCAGCGGGGTTCCGAGCTCGCTGAGCGGCGGAATGCGCAGGATGTTTGCGTCATCGAGATTGAGCACGCCCTCGTCGGCGTATTTGGCCAAGAGCGCATCGAGAACCGCGCGGGCCTGTTCCCCATACTTGCCGAACACGTCGCGCTTCCTGACGTTGTCAGCCCGCTCGCGGCGGGTCAACGGCTTGCGATCGAATGCGACATGGCAAATCAGGTCGAAGGGATCAAGATTCTTGCCGAGTTCGTCCACAAGGGCATCGAGCGCCAGGCCCTCCGACTCCAGCTCCTCGATGATCGCCTGCTTGCGCTCGGCTGTTTTCCAGCGCTTCAGGAAATCATCGAGACTAGCGTAGCGCTTCTTCAGGGCCGTGCGGGTGAAATCGCGCAGGGACTCGGTGACCAGCTTGCCGTTCTCGTCGAGATATTCGACCCGTTCGGCGACGATGCGGGCGCCGACGCCGTCGACATAAATCTTGCGCGTGGTGCCGGCGGGCGCGGCCGGCGCCGTGGGGTTGACGAGGATGGTCTCGTCTTCGCCGTCCGCCCCCAACGCGTTCTGCTCGTTTTCGCAGAGGCCGTCATCGGCCTCATCGGGTGGCGTGATCGGATCATCCTCGCCCGGCGCATAGATCTGCACGGGATCGCCGTCAAAATCCGGATCGGCAAAATGGTTGGTCGCGCCGCGGAAATCGATCAAGGTGAAGTAGTATTTCCGGGTGTCCTCGTGAACCCGGGTGCCGCGGCCGACGATCTGCTTGAACTCGGTCATCGATCCCACGGTGCGGTCGAGCACGATCAGCCGGCAGGTCTGCGCATCGACGCCGGTGGACAATAGCCGCGAGGTCGTCACCAGCACCGGGTATTTCGATTCCGGATCGATGAAATTGCCGAGCTGGTCCTGGCCCTCCTTGTCGCTGCCGGTGATGCGCATGACATAGCGTGGGTTCTCGGCGACGAGATCGGCATTCTCGTTGACCAGCGCCTGGCGCATTCGCGCGGCGTGCTCCTCGTCGACACAGAACACGATCGTCTTCTGGAAACGGTCGCCGCTCTCCTTCAGGAACTCGGTGACCTTCTTCGCCGTCAGCACCGTGCGGTCATCGAGCACGATGTTGCGGTCGAAATCGGTGGCATTGTAGATGCGGTCCTCGACCTCGTTACCGTCGCGGTCGAGCTGGCCCAGCTCGGGACGGTAACCTTCCACGTCGCGGTCGATGTGGACCTTGATGACCTTGTAGGGCGCAAGGAAGCCGTCGCTGATGCCCTGCTTCAGCGAATAGGTGAACACCGGGTCACCGAAATAGTCGGTGTTGGAGACGTATTCGGTCTCCTTGGGCGTGGCCGTGAGGCCAATCTGGGTCGCGCCGGAAAAATGCGTCAGGATCTCGCGCCATGCCGAATCCTCGGCAGCGCTGCCGCGGTGGCATTCGTCGATCACGATCAGGTCGAAGAAGCCGGGCGAGAACTCGCGATAGAGCTTCTGGCGCTCCTCGGGGCCGGTAATCGCCTGATAGAGGCTGAGATAGATTTCGAACGCGGTGTCGATGCGCCGCTTCTTGTCGAGCGCCAGCGTCAGCTCTTCCTTGCTGCCGTCCTGCCGCTCGATCGTCTTGGAATGCGTCGACAGCTTCGCCATTGCCGCGCCGAACGGGCGGAAATCGTTGACCATGGTCTGGTCGATCAGCACGTTGCGATCGGCCAGGAACAGGATGCGCTTCTTGCGTCCGGCCTTCCAGAGCCGCCAGATGATCTGGAAGGCAGTGTAGGTCTTGCCGGTGCCGGTCGCCATCACCAGCAGCACGCGGTCGCGGCCGGTGGCGATCGCCTCGATCGCTGCGTTGACGGCGTTGACTTGATAATAGCGCGGGGCCTTGCCGCTGCCGTCGTCGTAATAGTCCTGCAGCACGACCTGCTCGGCAGTCGCATCGAGGCCTTTCCAGGCGCGATAGCGCGCCCAGAGATCGGCCGGCGACGGGAAAGCATCGAGCGAAAGATTGGTCTCGATCGGATTGCTGCGGCCGGTGCGATCGTGGAACAGGAAGCCGTCACCGTTCGAGGAGAACACGAAGGGGATATCAAGCGTGGCGGCGTAGTCGAGGCCCTGCTGGATGCCGTCGCCGACGCTGCGGGAATTATCCTTGGCCTCGATCAGCGCCAGCGGGATGTTGGGCTTATAGTAGAGAACGTAGTCGGCGCGCTTGGCCTTGCCGCGGCTGACGAGCTTGCCGCGCACGATGATGCGCCCCTTGGTGAAGCTGTATTCCTCGCGGATCTGGACCATCTCGTCCCAGCCCGCCTTGCGCAGCGCCGGGGTGATGAACTTGGTGCAGATGTCGCGCTCGCTGAGGCCGGATTTGTCCATGGGCGTCAGCAATCCCCCACCGCAATCGCCCCGGACAGGGCCGGGAGCCCAATGATGCAAACGGATCAAATATTTGGCTGACAGTTTTGGACAACCGTCGAGATAAAGGCAACCCGTGGTGGAGACGACCAGATGCGAATTTGAGCCGGCAACCTTTCCACCTGGCCTTGAATGTAGAAACATTTCTACATATACTCTCATCAACGCCGACTGACCAGGATTCCGGCCATGACCACTTTGACCAGCCGCGAGTTCAACCAGGACACCAGCCGCGCGAAGAAAGAGGCGGCCAAGGGGCCGGTGTTCATCACCGACCGCGGACGGGCGGCGCACGTGCTGCTGACGATCGAGGACTACCTCCGCCTGACCGGCGGCAGCCTGAGCCTCGCCGATGCGCTGGCGCAGCCCGAGGCCGATTTCGATTTCGAGCCGCCGCGCATCACCGGGCCGATCGGCCGGCCTGCTGACCTCGAATGATGTTCCTGCTCGACACCAACGTCGTCTCCGAGCTCAGGCGCCGTGACAAGGCGGACCGCAACGTCGTCGCCTGGGCTGCGGGGCGTCCCGCTGCAAGCATGTTCCTGTCGGCGATCTCCATCCTCGAGATCGAGCTCGGCGCGCAGCGCGTCGCGCGCAAGGACACGGCCCAGGGCGCGGCGTTGCGCGCCTGGATCGACCAGCAGATCCTGACCACTTTCACTGGTCGCATTCTCGCGGTCGACACTGCCGTGGCGCAGTCGTGCGCGCGACTGCACGTGCCCGATCCGCGGCCGGAGCGCGATGCGCTGATCGCCGCGACGGCGCTGGTTCACGGGCTGACCGTCGTCACCCGCAACACCGCCGATTTCGCCGCGACCGGAGTCGCACTCATCAATCCATGGAGCGATGGCAACGGCGCGCCGTGAAGGATCTCACACGTTCCGCAGCCCCCATGCGCGGCGCACGCAGTTGTCACCTTCGGCGTGTTAGATCATAACGGAAGGACCTTTTCCGCCATCGCCCGATGGCCGCCCACCACATCCGTTGGCCTAGCCCCACAGGACTCCCATGACCACGCTTTCCTCCATCGTCGCGCGCGGCGTCGCGCTGGTCGGCAATGCGGCGCTGCAGTGGCGCAAGCTGCAGGGGGACACGCCGCAGCCGGCGTGGGGCGCGGCGCCGCAGATACCGCAGGCCAAGCCGCAGGGGATGCTGCCGACCTTGAAGATGCCGACCGCGCGCGGCTGGCGCGACGGCGAGAAGCCGGTGGCGGCGCCGGGGCTGAAGGTCAATGCGTTCGCGACCGGGCTGGATCACCCGAGATGGATCCATGTGATGCCGGACAAGTCGGTGCTGATTGCGGAAGCAACGCAGATTCCGAGCCCGGTGCGCAACATGTTCGGCTACGCGATGCAGGCGACGATGCGCCGCGCCGCGGCGCTCGGGGTCAGCGCCAACCGCATCACACGGCTGGTCGACGCCGATGGCGACGGCACGGCGGAGCGGCGCAACGCGTTCATGGAGAATCTCAGCCAGCCGTTCGGCATGGCGCTGGTCGGCGGCACCTTCTATGTCGGCAACACCGACGGCATCACAGCCTTTCCCTATAGCGCGGGCGCCGATCGCATCACCGCGCAGGGCCAGCGGCTGACGAATTTCAAGCCGGGCGGACACTGGACGCGCAGCCTGCTGGTCAGCCCCGACGGCACCAAGCTCTATGCCGGCGTCGGCTCGCTCACCAACATCGCCGAGTTGGGGTTCGAGGTCGAGGAGGGCCGCGCCTGCATCTATGAGCTGGACATCGCGAGCGGCGCGAGCCGCATCTTCGCGGCCGGCCTGCGCAACGCGGTGGGGCTGGCGTTCGAGCCGTCGACGAAGGTGCTGTGGACCGTCGTCAACGAGCGCGACGGGCTCGGCGACGAGACGCCGCCGGACTACCTGACCTCGGTGCGCGAGGGCGGCTTCTATGGCTGGCCCTATTGCTACTGGGGCAAGACGGTCGACGACCGCGTGCCGCAGGATCCGAAGCTGGTGGCGACCGCGCTGACGCCGGACTACGCGCTCGGCGGCCACACGGCTTCGCTCGGCCTGTGCTGGCTGCCCGCAGGCACGCTCCCGGGTTTTCCGGATGGCATGGTGATCGGCCAGCACGGCTCGTGGAACCGCAGCAAGCTGTCCGGCTACAAGGTCGTGTTCATCCCGTTCGAGAACGGCAAGCCGTCGGGCCCGGCACGTGACATTCTCTCCGGCTTCCTGGCGCCCGACGAGAGCTTTTCCTATGGCCGCCCGGTCGGCGTGACGCTCGGGCCGGATGGATCGCTGCTGGTGGCGGACGACGTCGGCAACTGCATCTGGCGCGTGACCGGGGCGTAGCGGAACCGGGCCGGCCTCGAGCCGTTGTCGCCGGGACAACGGACAGTCCCGAGGAGAGCGCCATGGCCGACAACGTCAATCCGAACCAGAAGCAGCCCGGCGAGAAGCAGGAAGGGCAGTATCACTACAATCCGGGCAATCAGTCCGGCAAGACCATCGATGTGGGCAAGCCGGAAGACCAGCAGGTCAACAACAAGGACCGCATCGAGCAGCGCGAGGAGCCGCAGTCGCGGTGAAATCCTCGGACTTCACCTCTCGTCATGCCCGGGCTTGACCCGCCTGCGCGGCCGAAGCCGCTTCGGCGCGGCGGAGGCCCGGGCATCCATCTCCTTGCGACGAGTGATGGATGGCCGGGTCGAGCCCGGCCATGACGCTGAGAGAGTGCAGCCCTACCTCTCCAGCAGGAACGCCAGTGCTTCGTCGCAGGGCGCTTCGACCTTCAGCGACAAGAGATCATCCGCGCGGGTGCGGCCGAGATTGACGGCGGCGATGGGGATGTTGCGGTCGGCGGCGGCGCGGACGAAGCGGAAGCCCGAATAGACCATCAGCGAGGTGCCGACGACGAGCATGGCCTCGGCCTGCTCGACATGCTCGCGCGCGGTGGCGACGACCTCGCGCGGCACTGTTTCGCCGAAGAACACGACGTCGGGCTTGAGGATGCCGCCGCAGGCCCGGCACGCGGGCACCGTGAACGTGGCGAAATCGACGCCCACGAGATCGGCATCGCCGTCGGGCGCATCGGCGGCGTCGTGCGCCAGCCAGTGCGGATTGGCGCCGGCCAGTTCGTCCTGGAAGTCGGCCCGCGACAGCATGGCGCCGCAGCCCATGCAACGGACGCGGTCGAGCCGGCCGTGCAGGTCGATGACGTTGCTGGTCCCGGCGGCCTGGTGCAGCCGGTCGACATTCTGCGTCACCAGCAGCGCGCAGCGGCCCTGCGCCTCCAGCCGCGCCAGCGCATGATGCGCGCCGTTCGGCTGGGCACGGCCGAAGCGGCGCCAGCCGACCATGCTGCGCGCCCAATAGCGCCGGCGCGTCTCGTCGCTGCCGACGAAGGCCTGGTTGGTTACCGGCGGCGTGCGCTTCCACTGCCCATCATTGTCGCGGTAATCGGGAATGCCGGAATTCGTGCTACAGCCGGCGCCGGTGAGCACGACGATGCGGCGGTGGCTGTCGAGGAAGGATTTCAGCGCGGCGGGATCGACCATGACCTCGCAGATGTAGGTGGCCATGGCGGCCTGCGCCAGAGCGCCGCGACGCGGCGCTCTCGGTCTGAACCATTGCTCGATCCCGGCCTTATCCCGTGGGAGGACCTGCCATGACACCACGCAACGGGCATGATCGCGGACTCCGGCCGCTCGACGGGCCGGCCGACGACGCTGACATGGACGACGAGCGCGACCTCGCCACCGGCGAGGGCGGCACGATCGAGGTGCCGCCGACCGACGACGACATCGCCAACGACGATTGACGCCGCTCAGGCGGGCGGCGGCACCGTCGCCAGCCAGTGACGGGCGATGTCGGCGCGCGGCGCGATCCACGCCGCGCCGCTGCCGGCGATGTGCGCGAGGATGCGGTCGAGCGCGCCGATGCGGCCGGGGCGGCCGATCATGCGCAGATGCAGCCCGATCGACAGCATCTTTGGCGCGCTCGCGCCCTCGCGCACCAGCCAGTCAAAGGCGTCGATGACGTAGTCGGCGAAATCGGCGCCGCGGAAGCGCGAGCCGTTGAAGAACTGCATGTCGTTGCTGTCGAAGGCGTAGGGCAGCACCAGATGTGGTCGGCCGGCGACGGCGACATAATATGGCAGGTCGTCATTGTAGGCGTCGCTGTCATAGAGGAAGCCGCCCTGCTCGACCAGCAGCCGCCGCGTGCTCGGCGAGCTCGCCGAGCGCGTGTGCCAGCCGAGCGGGGGCTGGCCGGCGACGCGCTGGATCGTCTCCACCGTGCGCGCGATCACGCGGCGCTCCTCGGTCTCGCCCATGCCGGCGTGGCTCTGCCAGCGCCAGCCATGCGCCGAGACCTCATGCCCGCGCGCCACGGCATCGCGGGCGAGCTCCGGCGAGCGCTCCACCGCGCGGCCGCAGGCGCTGACGGTGACCTTGACGCCGTGCGCGTCGAACAGATCCATCAGGCGCCACCAGGCCGCGCGCGTGCCGTATTCGAAATGGCTGTCGATACAGGGGTCGGGGCCGTCGAGCCGATGCACGACCTCGTAGATCGCCTCGTTGCTCGTATCGCCGTCGCACACCGAGAATTCAGAGCCCTCCTCGAAATTCACCACCAGCGACACCGCGACGCGGGCGTCGTGGGGCCAACGCGGATGCGGCGGCCTGCCGGCATAGCCGGTGAGATCGCGGCGGAAGGCAGGCTGTGAGGTCATCGTGTCAATCCGCGGTTCCGGCCATGCGGTGCAGGCCGACCAGGCGATCGCTGATCAGCAGCAGCACGAGCGTGCCGGCGAGAATGAGGGTGGAGAGCGCAGCCAAGGTCGGATCGGGCGCCTCCTCGATATATTGCAGCATGCGGATCGGCAGGGTTTTCGAACGCACGTCGGTGAGAAAGATCGAGACCGGATAGTTGTCGAACGAGGCGAGCAGGCTGAACAGCCCTGCAATCAGGAACGACGGCGCCAAAGCCGGCACCATCACCCTGATCACGCTGCCGGCATAGGTGCAGCCGAGCGTGCGCGCCGCCTCGATCAAGGTGAAGTCGAAGCGGGAGAGCCCGGCGATCATGGTGCGCGCGACGTAAGGAAGCGTCACCACGAGATGGGCCACCAGCAGCGCGCTCCAGGTCGCGGTGAAGCCGACCATGCGGAAATATTGCAGCAGCGCGATGCCGAGCACGAGGCCGGGCATCATCAGCGGCGACACCAGCAGCGTGCCCAGCGCGGTCGCGCCGGGCAGCCTGCCGCGCGCGATGGCGATGGCGGCGAGCGTGCCGGCGACCATCGACAGCGCGGTCGACAGCACAGCGATCTGCAGCGACAGGACCAGCGACGGCCAGAAGCCGTCGAGCCGGCCGATGCGGCCATACCAGCGCAGCGACGCGCCCGACAGCGGCAGATCGAACACCGGTGTCGGCGAGAACGAGGCGGCGGCGATCACGACCAGCGGCAGCAGCAGGAACAGTGCGAGGCCGATCGCGAGCACCCAGCAGATGATGATGGCGAGGCGCGACATCATTTCGGCTCCCGGGACAGCATCGCACTGAGCGCGACGACGATGATTGCGATCGCCAACAGCACGACGCCGGCGGCCGCGCCGAAGCCGGGCTCGCGCGCCAGCAGATAGGCCTTGGCGATGGTGGTGGCGAGGGTCGGATATTTCTCGCCGATGAGCAGCGTCGGCACCACATAGGCCGACACCGACAGCGAGAACACCAGCGCCACGCCGGCGATGATGCCCGGCAGGGTCAGCGGCAGGATGACGCGAAAGAACACGACCAGCGGCGAGGCGCCGAGCGTGGCCGCGGCTTCAGCGTAGCGGCCGTCGAGCTGCGCCACGACGGCGTAGATCGGCAGCACCATGAACGGCAGGAAGATGTTGACGGCACCGACGATCAGCGCGGTCTGGGTGAAGATCATGCGGATCGGATCCTCGATGATCCCCATTGCGATCAGCACCGTGTTGATGAGGCCGTCGCTGCGCAACAGGATGGTCCAGGCGAAGGCCTTGACGATGACCGAGGCGGCGAGCGGCAGGAACAGCGTGGCCAGCAGGATCGAGCGCAGCGGCCCACGTGCGCGGGCCAGCGCGAAGGCCGCGGGATAGGAGATGAGAAATGCGATCAGCGTCGTCAGCAGGCCGAGCCGCAGCGAATTCCAGATGATTCCGAGATAATAAGGCGTACCGAGCAGCCTCGTGTAGTTCGCCGGCGTGATGCCGCCGTTGGCGTCGAGCACGCTGACGCCGAGCAGCAGCGCCAGCGGCAGCACGAACACCAGTGCCGTTATCAGCAGCGATGGCGCGACGAAGCCGAACGCCGCGAGGCGCTCGCGATCCGGCGCGGTCTTGACGATGGGCGCGGTCAGCACGGCGTCGGTCATGGTCAGGTCTCGGCGGCGAAGGCGAAGGTTTCGGCGACGGACCACGCGAAGCGGACCTCGTCGTGCACGCGCGGCACCTCGGCCTCGCGCCCCGACAGCTCGGCGAGCAGGCTCGCGCCGGCGCCGGCATCGACGTCCACGAGGGTCCGCGAGCCCTGGAACACGACCGACCGAACGCGGCCGGCCGCGGAGTTGGCGCCCTCTCCAACGCCGAGCCGCAGCTGCTCCGGCCGCGTCACCACGATCACCGAGGCCCCGGGCTGGAACGCGCCGCGCGCCGACAGACGGCCGACCGGCGTGACGACTTCCACCGTGCCGTCCTGCGCGCCGACCACCTGGCCGGCGATGCGCGTCGACAGCCCTACGAAGTTGAGCGCGAACAGGCTGGCCGGCCGGGCATAAAGCTCGCGCGGCTCGGCGAGCTGCTCGATGCGGCCCTTGTTCATGACCGCGACGCGGTCCGACATGGTCAGCGCCTCGTCCTGGTCGTGGGTGACGAAGATCGCGGTTGCCTTGACCTCCTGCAGCAGCCGGCGCAGCTCGACCTGCATCTCCTCGCGCAGCTTGCGGTCGAGCGCCGACAGCGCTTCGTCGAACAGCAGCACGTCCGGCTCGACCGCGATGGCGCGCGCCAGCGCGACGCGCTGCTGCTGGCCGCCCGACAGCGCCGAGATGCGGCGGCTGCCGAGATGGCCGAGCTTGACCAGCGACAGCGCGCGCTCCACCGCACGATCGATCTCGGCCTTGGGCGTGCCGCGCACCTTCAGGCCGAAGGCGACATTGCCGGCAACGGTGAGATGCGGAAACAGCGCATAGCTCTGGAACACGACGCCGACATTGCGCCGGTGCGGCGGCACATGGGTGACGTCGCGCCCCGCGAGCGCGATCGTCCCGGCGTCGGGCGGTGCAAGGCCGGCGATCGCGCGCAGCAAGGTGGTCTTGCCGCAGCCGGACGGGCCGAGCAGGGTCACCAACTCGCCGCGGCGGATCGTGAGATCGACGCGATCGAGCACGGTCGCGGCGCCAAACCGCTTGGAGACCCCGCTGATGACGAGATGCGGCGCGCCGGTCATGTCATCTCCTTGCTCCAGCGATCGACCCAGCCGGCGCGGTTCTTGGCGATGAAGGCCCAGTCGGGCGCGAACAATGTCGCGGGATCGGGATAGCCTGAAGGCAGCGGCGTGGCCTGGTTGGTCGGCGCGATGAAGGCCGTCTTGGCGAGGATGCTCTGCGCCTCTGGGCTGAGGTAGAAGTCGATCACGGCGTCGGCGAGATCGCCGGCCGGCGCGCCGCTCACCTTGGCGATGCCCGACGGCATCGAGAAGCCGCCATCCTTCGGGATCGCGAGGTCGACCGGCGAGCCGTCGGCCTTGCGGATCAAGGTGTAGGCCGAGAACTGGCCGCCGATCATCCAGGCCTCGCCCTGCTCCAGCAGATTGATGGCTTGCGGGGCATTGGTATAGACGTTCAGCAGGTTGGCCTTCAGGGTCTTGATCTTCTTGAAGCCGGCGTCGATCTCGTACTGCGCCTCCTTGTAGGGCTTGCCGGTCTCGAGATGCGCGGCGGCGAGCAAGGTCCAGAACCCTTCGGTGTTGGACAGCGACGGCACGACGATCTTGGAATCGTATTTCGCATCCCACAGCTCGGCCCAGCTGCCAGGTGCCGTCTTCATGCGCCTGGTGGAATAGGCGATGCCGGCCCACGGCTTCTGATAGTTGGCCCACATGCCGTCCTGGTGCACGGCATCGCCGACAAGCTTGCCGAGATTGGGGATCGCCGAGGACGACATCTTGGTGATCAGCCCCTCGGCCGCGGCCGGCAGCATCACCGGATCGTCCATGATCACCACCGAGATCTTCGGGCTTGCCTTGTCGGCCTGCATCTTCTGCAGATTGGTCAGCGAGTTGGTGCCCTCATAGAGCACCTTGCAGTCGAGCTTCTTCTCCAGCACCGGAAACAGGTCGGAGTTGAAATATTTGGCGGCGCCGGCGGGGCCGCCGATCACGATCTCTTTCGGGGCGGCGCGCACCAAAGCGGGCGCGGCGAAGGTGGCGGCGAAGGCCGCACCAGTCTTCAGGAGGCTGCGGCGGGAGAAGGGGTGCATGAGAGGATCCCGTGTGAGCTGTCGCGTGGCGTGTCACCCGAGATCAGCAAGCGTCGTGCCAAATGTGCACATTTCTTGATTCAGCAATGAGATCAGCGTTCCGAGCTATCTCTCGATCCGCATCGTGCCCGGCCACGGGCAGAATGTGCACATTTTTTGGAGGTGACGTGCCGCGCCTTTGGGCCTAGCAGTTCGCCATGGCGATGCGAGCGCAGCGAATCGGAAAGGCCAATCCCGCCGAGGACGAGGCGGTGTATCAGGCCATCCTGCGTGCGCTGCTGGAAGGCAAGCTCAAGGCCGGTACCAAGCTCGCCGAGACGCCGCTGGCTGACATCTTCGGCGTGTCGCGCGAGCGCATCCGAAAAGTTTTGCACCGGCTCGGCGCCGAGCGGCGGCTGGAGATGATCCCGAACCGTGGCGCACGGGTGCCGCGGCCGACGCTCGATGATGTCAGGCGAGTCTATGAGGCGCATCGCGTCCTCGAGGCCGGCGTGCTCAGCCAGCTGGTGCTGCGGGTCGATGATCTCCTGCTCGCCCGGCTCGATGCGCATCTGGCGGAGGAGCGCGCGGCGGCACAGCGCGGCGATCGCGCGACCTCGGTGCGGCTGTCTGGCGCCTTCCACGTCCATCTCGTCGACTCCATCGGCAATCCCGAGCTGTCACGCATGCTCGGCGATCTGCTCAGCCGCTCCTCGGTGATGGTGTCGGTGTACGAGCCGGCGGCGCAGTCGATCTGCGCGGTCGACGAGCACGGCGCGATCGTCACGGCGCTGCGCGACCGCGACCTGATGCGCGCGATCGCGGTGTCGCGCGAGCACTTCCTGCATGTCGAGGGCCGGCTGCGGCTCGACCAGGACGCGGCGACGCCCACCCAGGATCTCGCCGCGGTGTTTGCCGGACGACGGCCGCTGCGCGGCAAGCGGCGCTCGGCCTAGCCGTGCCGGCAACCGCTACTTCGTCGGCAGCGCCGTCACCGGATGCCAATGATGATCCGGCCGCGTGCCTGCCAGGGGCCTGCAGCGCGCGATCATGACTTCGGCGGCGCGATCGCCCGGCTTGAGCGCGAGGACGGCTTCGAAGGCCGCGCTGGCAGCCGCAAAGTCCTGCGCGCGATAGTCACGCAGTCCGCGCGCGTAGTGCGCGATCCAGCGCATGTCCTGCGCGGCGACATTCTCCGCAAGCCCGACCAGTTCGTGGACGCGCAGGCCCTCCTCGCGGCCATAGACGGCGATGCGGTCGATCTCGCGGGTGAGAAACGCCTCGCCCGCCAGCCGCGCGGTGCCCTCGCCGATCAGGATGTCCGTGCCGTAGACCTTGTTGGCGCCCTCGAGTCGGCTCGCGACGTTCACGGCATCGCCGATCACCGTATAGTTGAGACGCAGTTCGGAGCCGATGTTGCCGACCAGCATGGGACCGGAGTTGATGCCGATGCGGATCGCGAGCGGCCGGCCGTCATCGTCGCACAGGCCGCTGGCCGCGACCGCGTCCCGGCATGCCAGCGCGGCGCGGCAGCACAGACCCGCATGATCCGGCTGCGCGGCCGGCGCGCCCCAGAACGCCATCACGGCATCGCCGATGAACTTGTCGATCGTGCCGCCGTGATCGACGATGACGGTCGAGATCAGATCGAGATGGCGCGACAGCAGCGGCACGACGCGGTCGCCCATGCGCTCCGACAGGCCGGTGAAGCCGGCGATGTCGATGAACATGACGCTGAGCTCCTGGACATGACCGCCCGGCCTGGCATCGACGCCCTGTCGCAGCAATTGCCGGACGAGATCGGCGGGAATGAACTTGCGGAACGACGACAGGCCGCCGGCCATCTCGGCGATGGCGCCGGACAGGCTCGCGATCTCGCGCAGCCGCGACGGATGGCGGCGCACCTGCTCGAGCGCGAAGGCCTCGACGTGACGCAGTTCGGCCACCACGCGCCCGAGCGGCGCGGCGATCACGGCACGCGCCAGCGCGGCGGAAACCAGCGCCGCGAGCACGGCGCCGATGCCGAGACCGACGATCACGCGCCGCAGCGCCGCGTCGACCGGACCGAGAAATTCCGCTTCCGGAATCACCGTGACCAGCGACCAGCCGGGAAACGGCAGCGCCGTGCGCGCGACCTCGAAGGCGCCGCCGCCCGATTGCACGCGGCCGCGCCAGGCCTCGTCGCCTGCGGGCGAGGACCGCATCGCCTGCTGCGCGACCGGCAGCAGCGGCTGGCGGCCCTGCCCGGCATTGACCTCGTCGGCGGTCTCGTCGGGCGCCGCGACCACGCCGCCGTCATGCGCCAGGATGAAGGCGCTGCCAGTGCGGCCGACCTGGAGCTGGGCGAGAAAGCGCGAGATGCGCGCGTGCTCGATGATGATGGCGAGCACGCCCTGCCGCTCCTGATAGACATCGATAGGCCCCGCCAGCGCGATCGCGGGACGGTCACCGCCGGGATGCACGTCGACGCTGAACCAGCGCGGCTCGTCCGCGGCGAGGCTCTCCTTGAACCAGGGCTGGTCGGCGACCTTGAAACGGGTCGGCTCGAAGCGGCGCGCCGCGAACTCGATATCGCCGGGCACGACATCGTATTCATCGACGCGGCGCTGGCCGGGATGATCGGTCAGTGAGATCTCCATCATCTCCAGGCGCCGGTCGCCGAGCTTGTGGGCGGCGAAGAACGAGCCGTCGGGCCAGCCGAACGCCGCCGATGAGATCGTCGCCTGCGACTGCAGCTGCGACAGGAACACGAATTCGCGCTTGTCCGCCTCGCGGGTGTCGAGCACGTTCTGCAGGAACAGCGTGCGGATGGCGGTGTGCGCCGCGCGCGCCTCGCTGACGATCGCGCTCACCTCCTTGCGCACGGCGCTCGCGATCTGCGCATTGATGGTGCTGGCGAGCTGACGGCTGATCGCCTCCGAGGTGCGCCACCACAACAGGCTCGAGGCCAGCGCCGTCAGCAGGATCGCGGTCAGCACCAGCGCCGACACGGCGAAGCGGATGCTGACGGTCAACCGCTCGCCGGCGGCGTCTCGGCGCGGCACTCGGCTGTTTTCGCTCGCCATCATCGCAGGTCGATCTCCGATCGGACCGATCGGCGCGCGGGGCTGCGCCCGACGGGGAGCCGCCAGACTGCGCTCTCATGACGTGCGCCACCAATGCCGGCTGGCTAAGTCGATGATGCCTGCAAAGCATTGGCACTTCGAACCCGCCTGCGTTCGATTGGACGCAGCTCCGAAGCACGCAATACCGCTCACAGGGTCGTGAGCGGAGTCGCCGCGTAACATTCTCGTGGCTGCGGGCGAAGGAGAGATGCGCATCGCCAAGCGAGCGATGCAGAACACGAGAGGAATCGTCATGCCCGCCAAGAGAACCGTCACCACGCTGGCGCTCGCCGGCGCCGTCAGCACCGCGCTCGCAAGCCTCGCAATGGCTGGGCCACTGACCAAGGCCGAAGCGGAAGCCGCAATGGCCGCCAAGAAGGAGAAATGCTTCGGCGTTGCCCTGAAGGGCCAGAACGATTGCGCCGCCGGTCCCGGCACGACCTGCCAGGGTACCTCCACGATCGACTTCCAGGGCAACGCGTGGAAATTCGTCCAGGGCGGCACCTGCACTAGCATCGACGTGCCCGGCGGCCGCAAGGGCTCGCTGAAGCCGATCTGATCGCTCTCGTTCACCCCAAGCGGAAAGCGGAGACGCAGCATGAGCACCGATGCCCCCCCTGCACCGTGCCCCACCATGCCGCTTCGCTTTCCGCCACCTCTCGGCGGCGTCGCCGGGACCAGCTTCAAGCCGTCGCACCTGACCGCCATCCTGGCCGAGGCGCCGCAGCGCGGCTTCTTCGAGGTCCATGCCGAGAACTACATGGGCGCCGGCGGGCCGCCGCATCGTCAGCTCGAGGCGATCCGCAGGGATCATCCGCTGTCGATCCACGGCGTCTGCATGTCGATCGGCGGCCCGCAGCCGCTCGATCGCGACCACCTCGCGCGCTTCCGCAAGCTCGTCGCCCGCTATCAGCCAAGCCTGGTCTCCGAGCATCTGGCGTGGTCGACGCACGATACGACGTTCTTCAACGACCTGCTGCCGTTGCCCTACACGACCGCCACGCTGGCACGGGTCTGCGACCATATCGACGAGGTGCAGAGCGCGATCCGGCGGCCGATCCTGCTGGAAAATCCGTCGACCTACGTCGCCTTTCACGACTCGACGATGAGCGAGACCGACTTCATCCGCGCCATCGTCCGCGGCACCGGCTGCGGGCTCCTGCTCGACCTCAACAACGTATTCGTCTCCGCGATCAATCATGGCTTCTCGCCACAGGACTATCTGGCCGACTTTCCGCTCGCCGCTGTCGGCGAGATTCATCTCGCCGGTCACGCCGTGCAGGCCGACGATGAAGGTGAGCCGCTGCTGATCGACAGCCATGACGGCCCCGTCGCCTACGATGTGTGGGCCCTGTTCGCCAGCGTGATCGCGCGCAACGGTCCGACGCCGACGCTGATCGAATGGGACAGCAACATTCCGGACTGGCCGGTGCTGAAGGCAGAGGCCACGGCCGCGCAGACGATTCTCGATGACCACGCTCCCGGCTGCTCGCAGGAGGTGCGCGATGCCGCAGCCTGAGCAGGTTTCCGGCTACGCCGCCCAGTTCGCCGCGGCGCTGCTGACGCCGGATCGCGCGACGCCTGTCGCCGTCAGGGGTCCGCTGGCCAAGGCGGCCGGGCGCCGGTTCAACGTCTACCGCAACAACGTCACGGTCAGCCTGATCGAGTCGCTCATCGCGATCTATCCGGCGGTGCAGCGCATCACCGGTCCCGACTTCTTCCGCGCGATGGCGCGGGCGCATGTGCGCGAAACGCCGCCGGCGTCGCCGCTGCTCTTTGACTATGGACGCGACTTCCCCGCCTTCATTGCAGCGTACGAGCACGCCCGAACGATGCCGTTCCTGACGGACGTCGCACAGATCGAGCGGGCCTGGCTCGACGCCTATCACGCGGCAGACGCCGCGCCGCTCGACGGCGCCACGCTGGCGACGGTGCCGCCCGAGCGGCTGCCCATGCTGCGCTTCGCCGCTCATCCCGCCACCCGCATCGTGCGCTCGGATTTCGCGGCGGTCACGATCTTCTCGGCCAACCGCGGCGATGCCCCGGTGCCGCGCATTGATGGCTCGGTTCCGGAGGACGCGCTGATCACGCGGCCCGCGCTCGACGTCGTCGTGCGTCACCTGCCACGAGGCGGCGCGATCTTCGCAAGCCTGCTGGTCGCGCGGCAGCCGCTCGACGTCGCTGCGGAAGCCGCGTTCGAGGCCGCGCCGGAGTTCGATCTCGCCGCCAACGTAGCCGGCCTGATCGAGGCCGGCGCCTTCACGGACATCACTTTCGAGGACGCATGATGACGACGGACCACTCCATGGCGCCGACCCCGACGCTGTCGCTGCCTTCCCTCGTCGGCCAGGCCGTGCGGCTGCTGCAGAGCGCGACCCCGCTCACCCTGGTCCAGCTCGTCACTCGCATTGCGCTCGCCGTGCCGTTCTGGCGCTCGGGCATTCTCAAATGGGACGGCTTTCTCAGGCTGAGCGACACCGCCGTGACCCTGTTCAGCGACGAGTTCATGCTGCATCTACCCGGCGGGCCATATCACTTTCCCATGCCGACGGTGATGGCGTTCCTGTCGGGCTGCGGCGAGGTCGGCTTCCCCGTCCTGCTCATTCTCGGCCTCGGCACCCGCTTCGCGGCGCTCGGCCTGCTGTTCATGACGTGCATCGTCGAGCTCACAGTGCCCGACGGCTGGCCGATCCATCTGACCTGGGCGGCGATGGCGCTGGGCCTCATCGCCCATGGCGGCGGAAAGATCTCGCTCGATCACGTTCTCGGCGGGCTGTTCGGCGGCGCGCACCAGGGCAGCGCCAGCCGTGGCATGTAGTAGCCGCGCCACTCGCAGACCTCCTCGGGCCCCCTGCGCTTGAGCGCCATCTTGACCGGCTCGGCCTGGCTGATGCCGACATGGAGCGCGAGCAGCGCCGCGCCGATCGGATAGGCGAAGCGGGAGAAGCGCAGGTCCGACAGACGATCGAGCAGGACCATGCCGGCGATGATGATCAGGGGATCGGTGAAGACGAAGTACTCGACCTTCAGCCCGCGGCGGACGCCGAGCGTGTCGATGCCGATGGCCGCCAGCATCAGGAGGACGGCCTGGATGGCCGCCTGCCGCTCACCGCGGCGCCAGGCGATGACGATGCCGGGGATGACCAGCCAGGTCAGGAACACCGCGGGGCGGGCCGACGATTGCAGCACGAAGGTGTAGCGCCGGATGACCCCCAGCACCCCCGATAGCAGCAGGCCGACTGCCCCGGCGAGGCTGCCGGCGGCCTCGGGCGCGTCGACATAGGTGATCATCTTCTCGAGAGGATTGAGCACGACCACGACATCGTTGATGTCGTAGCTCAGCTTCAGTGCCAGCACGCCGAGGCTTGTGCCGGCCACCGCCGCCAGCAGTGCCGCGAC
Organism: Bradyrhizobium sp. HKCCYLS3013; assembly: GCF_051167615.1. Taxonomy (NCBI): domain Bacteria; kingdom Pseudomonadati; phylum Pseudomonadota; class Alphaproteobacteria; order Hyphomicrobiales; family Nitrobacteraceae; genus Bradyrhizobium; species Bradyrhizobium sp. HKCCYLS3013. The sequence goes on along the minus strand of NZ_JBNPTK010000018.1, from coordinate 92,803 downwards.
AGTCTCGGCCGCGCTCACCCGCCACCGCCACGCGAAGCCGACCATGCAGGCCGCGACCACGCCGAGCAGCGCGAACTGATAGATGCCGAAGCGGCCGAACAGTATCGGCTTGAGCCCGGCAGCCGTTGCATTGACAGGATCGAAGCCGGCGGCGATCAGCGGCCAGGCGGCGATCGCGGCGACGATTGCCGCCACGGCTGCAACCATGACGGCCGCCCACGCGCGCGAGCTTTGCCAGAACGCCACGCTTGCGCTCGCCGCCGTCCCGAACGGCAACACCAGCACAGGAATGGCGGCGATCAGCAGGATCGCATGCACCTTGTTCTCCAGGCCGAGCATGCAGAGCAGCGCGGCGAGTCCGACGGCGAGCGGCCGCGCCAGGCTGGCGCGGCGCGCCACAGCGATCAGGATCATCAGCGCGAGGATGCAGAACGACGCCGCGATCATCTCGCTGCGCAGGATGCGCAGATGCATCTGCACGCCGCCGGAGAAGGCGAAGGCGGTGACGGCGAGCATGGCGATGCGCCAATCGGACACCAGCCGGCGCGCGGCCCAGGCAAAGGCGAGGATGATGCCGGCGGCCGTCAGCAGCGCGGCGACGCGTCCGGCATGGACGGCGCTGGTCATCGCCGCGTCGAAAGCGGCGCGGTCGGCGGGGATCGCCGACAACGTCCAGGCGTCGAGCAGGCCGAGCCGGTGCAGCAGCGCGAACCAGGTCTCGACCGAGAGGATGGTGAGATAGGCCGGGTGGTCGAAGAACACCTGCGCGCCGCCGTCGTTCATGGCGAGCGCGTTGTAGATCACCATGAAGTCCATGTCGGCATTGCGCCAATAGACGGTGAAATAGCCGGCGGTCAGGAACGACACGAGCGAGAGCAGCAGCGCGACCGCAACGCCGCCGCGCCAGCCGAACGGGGTGAGGCGGTCGAGCGCGTCGCGGCGCGGCACGTCCTTTGTCGCACAGTTCTGGCCGGCATCTTGGGAAGGGCCGTCACCGCGGATCACAAGCAGCTCCGGCGGGAACTCCAATGAAGCGCATCGGCGCCACCTCGCAGGCGTGGTCCGCGCGCGCACGCCATCCTCAGATCGCCTTGATCTTGAAGAACGCGAACACGACCATCTTCAGCAGCATCCAGCCGTGGCGGAAGCGGGAGATCTGGGTTTCGCCATAGCTGCGCGCGGCGTAGCGGATCGGCAGGTCGATCGATTTCAGGTTCAGCTTCGAAGCGCCGAAGATCAGGTCGAAATCGCCGAACGGATCGAAATCGCCGAAATAGGCCTTGCCGGCCTTGAGCCTGACATAGTCGCTGCGGCGTAGCACCTTGGTGCCGCAGAGCGTATCGGTGTAGCGCTGATTCAGGAGCCACGAGAACAGGTAGGAGAAGGTCTTGTTGGCGATGAGGTTGAGGAAGCGCATCGCGCCCTCGTCCATCGGATAGACCAGGCGCGAGCCGTTGATGAACTCGCCCTTGCCGGAACGCAGCGCCTCGAAGAATTTCGGCAATTGCTCCGGCGGCATGGTGAGGTCGGCATCGAGGATCATCAGCACGTCGCCGCGCGCGGCGTCGAACGCGGTGAACACCGCGTCGGCCTTGCCCTTGCCGGGCTGGCGCATCAGCTTGATGTCGTGATCGGGGAACGCCGCGCGCACCCGCTCCATCTCCTCATAGGTGCCGTCCTGGCTGTGGCCCTCGATGAAGATGATCTCGATGTCGTTGCAGAACGTGGCGATGCGCCGGACCGCCGGCTCGATGTTGCCGCGCTCGTTGCGCGCCGGGATCACCACCGTCGCCGAGCGGACGTCGTCGCTGACGCAGCGCATCGATCGCGATACCAGATAATGTCGCAGCGCCAGCGCGCGCAGGCCCGGCAGCACGCTGAGGAAGCGATTGGCGAAGCGGCCGAGGCCGTAGAGCCGGAGCGGCGACAGCACGCGCTGCTCCGATTTGACGGGATCGAAATCGGCGAGGTGCGCCAGGCTGCGCAGGTCGGCCGGCGACAGCACGTTCTGCTCCGGCTGCGGCATCCGCAGGCCCAGTGCTTCCGCAGCCTTCAGCAGCGGATACCAGAGGTGCGAGAAGTAGCCGATGACGAGTCGCGTCTCGCGCGTGCACAACGGGTGCAACTGCGCGATGAACTGCTGGCAGTCGTCGAGCGAGCCGATGGTGTCGAGCACCAGGATGACATCGAACGGGCCGGTGGCGGCGGCGAGCGTGGCCGGATCCTCCGCGTCGCCCAGAATGAAGGTCAGCTCGGGATGCCGGCTGCGCGCGATCGCGATCTGCTTTTCGCTGAAGTCGATGCCGACGCCGTAGGACGGCGCGAGCGAGGCCAGCGTATCGCCGAGGCCGCAGCCGATCTCCAGCACGCGGCTGCCCGGCGGAATCAGGAAGCGCAGATAGCACGCGTCCTCGCCGTGAAAGAACGCCGCCTTGTCGCGCCAGTCGGCGCGCGCATCGGCGAAATGGTTGGCATGGTCGAGGATGGCCGCCTTGCGCGGCGACAGCGCCTTCGTTGCCGGCGACAGGGTTGCGGCAACCTGCGGCCGCTCGCGTTCGTCCTGCCGGACCGCCTCGTCCAACTCCGCCACCTGATACCACCCCCGCTAGGAACTACGTCCTTCTAGGCCAGCCCGGTTGGGCGGAGTCAAGGCGGTGGCAGAGAAGTCCTCCGCTCTGTTGGCATCGTGACGCCCCGGCTCTGACGCGCGACGGAAACGAGCAGACATCCGCCGGCCACAATGAGGCCCGCGCGATCGTTCGCGCCGCATGCGTCCGATCTTTGCTTCTCATTCGCGCTCGCAACTAAGCGGGCGCGGGAAGACCGGCGACGCGGGACCGTCGTCGCGAGATTGGCGCCGGCGCCAGCGGCTGGAGCGCCGGCGCGCCGGCCTGCGCGGGGGCACGGAAGCACCTGACGAGTCCGCAGTCGCGGCTCCCCCCTCCTATCAACACAGCGATGCACCGCGATCGAGACATGCCGCCGCGCTCACCGCCCGCAGCAGAACTTGTATTTCTTGCCGCTACCGCACGGGCATGGATCATTGCGGCCGACCTTCGCGGTGGCAGCCGCCCGCTTCGGCTCCGTGACGGCGGCGCGCGCGTCACCCTCGACGAAGCGCCAGGCGCCGTCGTCGTCGCGGCGAAACTGTGAGACCTCGTGGTGCTCGATGATCTTGCCGTCTTCGCGATAGCTGGCGATGAAGCTGACGACGCCATCGGCGTCGCCGGGCTGGCCGCGGACCGACGAGACGATGCGCAGGCCGAGCCAGGTCGCGCGCGTCGCCCAATTCTTCGCCGCGACAGGGTCGAACGCAGCACGCCTGTCGGACGCGAGCGTCGCTTCGATGTAGCCGATGTCGCCGCGCGTATAGGCCGTGTAGCGCGAGCGCATCAGCGCCTCGGCGGTGGGCGGCATCGCGTCGCCAAGCAGATAGGGACCGCAACAGCGGTCGAAGGGAAGCTGTGATCCGCAGGGACATGGCATGAGGTGACGTGGGTGCTCCGATCCCGAAATGACATCATAGTGCGATCGAGAAGCGCCGGCACCTCTTCGTTCGATCAGTGAACAGAAGTATGCCTCACGCGGCGGTTGTGACTCCAAAGACGCAGGTCGCCAGCGTTCACCACTGCCGCTGCCGCCACACGCGCCGCGCGGTTTCGAAACCGGCGAATCCGTGTTAACCATTGGTTTAGAACATGGGTGTTGGGCGCACGGCTGACCGGCCCGGCCCCGCGCGGACCAGAACCTTCCGGGCGCCGCCTCATTACGTGGCGCTTGTGACCGCAAGCCCTCCGCATCATCGGCGGACCAGGGCGCGGGAGACGCCAACGATTTCTTCGCGCGACGCCAGCCCGGCCGCAAGAACGAAGGCCCGCTTCGAGGCGGGCCGCTGCCCGATTCCCGATCAGACGTGCACCCGATGCCGGCGCGGTCAGCGCTGCGTGCAAACGCAGCGTCGCGCCCATCACCACCGATTGGAGCAGCCCCGATGGCTGATGAGTCCGTAGTCGCATCCATCATTCCCTGGCGAGAGCCGAAGACGGCCAAGCCGCGTCCGAAGCGCGCCAAGGTCGTCAAGCCACGCCCGCGGCCCCGAGCCGACAAGGCCGAGAAAGCCAAGATGGCGGCGCTCGACGACGAGATGCTCGCGTCCGAGACGCTGATCATGCCGGACTTCCTGGACTACGTGAACGAGCCGGCGAAAGCTCCGGCCGTTGCCGAGGCGTCGCGCACGGGGGCGGCTGCCAGCGCGGCCGCTGCGGCGATCCCGGCCGCAGCGCCGCCGGCCACGATACCGCCGCGCGATGCGCCGGCCGCGACCGAGGCCGAGGTCGTGCAGGCCGCCGCGCCGATCACGCCGACGAAGCCCGCGCGCGCTGGCATCACCGCCTCGTCGGTCCTGCTGCAACTGGCCGCACTGGCGCTGGCCGCGGTCGGCATGGCCATGAACGGCTGGTTCGCCCACTCGCTCGGCTCGAACAGCACCGCGGGCTATATGTTCCTGGCTGTCGGCGTCACCGCCGACCTCGTCGCGCTGGTGATGCCGACCTGCGCCGCGCGGCTATGGCAGGCGCGCCACCGCGCCTCGGCACTGACCGGCTGGGCGGTGTGGCTGATGACCTTCGTGTTCGCGGTCACCGCCGGCATCGGCTTCGCCTCCACCAACATCAGCGACGTCACCTTGGCGCGCGCCTCGCGCGTGACGCCCGCGGTGCAGGCGGCGCAGACCGCGCTCGCCGACGCCATGACCGCGCGCGACCGCGAGTGCAAGGGCGGCGTCGGCAAGTTCTGCCGCGAGCGCGAGGCCGCCGTTGCCGAGCGCCGGCTGGCGCTGGACGCGGCGATGTCCACGGTCAGCCAGACCGCCGATCCGCAGACCGAGGCCGCGATCAAGCTGGTGGCGTGGGTGTCGCGCGGCGTGGTGAAGCCCTCCGCCGAAGACTTCGTCATGCTCCGCCTGATCCTGCTGGCGCTCCTGCCGCAGATCGGCGGCATCCTGCTGATGGTCGGGCGAAGGGTGTGAGAGTTCTTGTCGCCGCCGGCGATTGTTTCGCCGGGGTCGGCTCAGCGCCTGCTGCGGCCGCGTGAACGCGGCGGACGATGCGCGGCGCGCCACGCGCTCTCGAGCACGCTGCGCAGGCGAGCGGCGTCGACGTCGGCGAGCGACACGGTGGTCCAGCCCTGATCACCCCATTTGTTGGGGACCCGGCGAAACACGCCGGGCTGCAGGCCGGCATGGTGCTCCTGCTCGTCGGGCGAGAGCAGGACATTGGCGGATGCGCCATCGGCGGCCAGGGTCGCAAAGGTCCGGTGCAGCTTGAACGCGGCGCGATCGAAGTGAGGCGCCTCGGTCGCTCCGGCGAACGACAGAGCGAGGCTGCGAAATTCGTCACCGGTCATCTCGACGCGCCTCTTGCGATCGTATTCGAAGGATATGACTAGCACCGGCCAGCGCGGTCCGCCATGCGGTGTCCCCGCCGCCCTGCACGCGAACGTGAAGACCGCCACCCCAAGCCCTTGATGCACGTCAAAACTAAACGCCATCGTTTCTATATGGCTTGTCGCAGGATGCGATCAAAGGAGAGCAAGACATGGCGGCACAGAGCACGATGCAGGTTTACTTGAACTGGGCCAGGGAGCGTCTCCATGAGATGGATGCAGCGCTGGAGTCGATCGGCGTCAAGGCAGCCGAGGCCGAAGCAGCATCCAAAGTGAAGACCGACGAGATCATGGCGGACCTGAAGAAGCGCCGCAGCGATCTCGAGGCCCTGCTCAAGACGCAAGCCGAGGCCGGCGAAGCCGCGCTGGCCAGCGCGAAGACGGAACTGGACGCGCACTGGGCCGGATTCGAGGCGCAGATGAGTGCCTATTTCGAAGCGGCCGGCAGGCAGGCCGCGCAGCAGCAGGCGACCTTCAAGGACATTGCCGCCGCCCAGGCCAAGGCTTGGCGCGAGTCGGCCGACAGGTTTCGCGAGGCCGCGACCAAGGTGACGACGGCCGGCACCACCGACCTCGACGCCGTGCTGAAGCAGCTCAAATCCGACGCGTCGGCGGCCGGCGCTCATCTCGAGAAGCTGAAACAGACGGGCAGCGAGTCCTGGTCGGTGCTCAGTGCCGCCCTGAGCGAATCCCGCAAGGCGTTCGATCAGGCCAATCAGGCGGCCTGGAATGCGTTGAAGGGGCCGGGCGCGAAGAGCTGAGGGCAAGCCCGCGACAGCGACAAGGCAACGACCGTTGGGGACTGAGTTCAGTTCCCGTTCGGTCGATTCCGTTGCGGGGCGCCGCTCACGCCCGGACTGATCGCGAGCGTGGTGCCGGCGGCGCCTCCGGCCTCATAGGCGGCCGTCGACACCATCCGGCTCGTGCTTCGCGCCGACCGCAGCTTCAGATCGAGCTTGTCGAACTCGGCATCGACCACCGAGGTCTTGAGCACGACCAGGCCGCGGCCGGTGGTTTCGTTGGCCTGATCGCGGCTCGCCTTCATTGCCACGAGGCGGTCGGCGATCGACACCACCATGCCGAGGGCGAAGGAGGCATTGGCGAGATGCCGGTCCTGATGCCGGAACCGGCGGTAGTCGGCCGAGGTCTTGTAGCGGCCGAGCTCGGCGCGCACGGCGTTGTCGATCAATTCCGCCAGATAATGCGCAACCTCGACATCTGCGGGGAGGCCGAAGAACACATAGCTCGCCTCGCCGGCCGGGTTCTTCTCGCGCCAGACCCGGCAATCGCAGAAATGCGCGATCGCGCCGATGCAGTCGTCCAGCGGAATGCGCTTCTTGCGATGGGTCTCGTAGACCTTGCGCTCGCACGCCGACACCCGCAGCTCGAGGTCGGACAGCGACAGGTCGTGGCGATCGAGCAGCTCGGCGACCTTGGCGGCCGCGGACAGTGCCTCGTCCTCGGTGCAGCCATTGGCGATGGTTTTCGCGCGCAATGCCTGGATGCGGGCCTTGAGCCTGTCGAGGGCGACAGGATCAGCGGCGGGACGATCGAATGTCTGGCTCACCGGTCAGGCTCCAAAGAAGGCGCGGCAGGATTGCGCCGTGGACACGAGCACCCACCACAGACGCCGACGACCGACGTCGTGTGATCCCTCGTTCTCATCAATGCGCAAAGCGTCGTGCGTCCCAGGCCAGTGACATCGCAGGCGTCATTCATGGTGCAAGTGAGCCGTTGGAGGACCGCAATCGACTTGGCTCGTCATTGGCAGATGGAGCAACCGGGGACATTCGCAGACAGCACTCATCGACTGTATCTCACGGGCCTCGCGCCTTGAAAAGCCTGGCGGGGGGATGCCGAGGACCGGCGTTACGGCCGGGGTTGCAGTGCGCGCAGCGCGAGCGTCCGACGCAGCAAATTGAGACTGGTGGTGAAACGCGGGGTGGTTCCGGCGTGGCGGACGCGCCGGCCCGATGGCACTATTGGTCAGCGAGCACGCGCGCATCCACGGGAGAAGGGAGCATGCGATGAAGCAGATCAAGGGTCCCGCCATCTTTCTCGCCCAGTTCGCCGGAGATACTGCGCCTTTCAATTCGCTGGATTCGATTTGCGGATGGGCGGCCTCGCTCGGCTATGAGGGGGTTCAGATCCCCAGTTGGGACGGCCGGCTCTTCGACCTCCATAGGGCGTCCGAGTCGCGGGACTATGCCGACGAGGTGAAGGGCATTGCGGCGCGCCACGGATTGGCGATCACCGAGCTCTCGACGCATCTCCAAGGCCAGCTCGTTGCCGTTCACCCGGCCTATGATGCGGCCTTCGACGGGTTCGCGGCGCCCGAGGTTCGCGGCAATCCGCAAGCGCGGACCGATTGGGCCATAGATCAGGTCAAGCGGGCGATCCAGGCTTCACGGCGGCTCGGGCTCACCGCGCATGCGACGTTTTCCGGCGCCTTGGCGTGGCCCTACATCTATCCATGGCCGCAGCGTCCACCTGGACTCGTCGAAGCTGCGTTCGACGAACTCGCGCGGCGCTGGCGCCCCATCCTCGACCATGCGGAGGAACATGGGGTCGATCTCGCCTATGAGATCCATCCTGGCGAGGACCTGCACGACGGCGTCTCCTACGAGATGTTCCTGCAGCGGGTGGGCAATCACAAGCGCGCCAATCTGCTGTACGATCCCTCGCACTTCGTTCTGCAGCAGCTCGATTATCTCGCCTACATCGATATCTATCACGAGCGCATCAAGGCGTTTCACGTCAAGGACGCCGAGTTCAATCCGACCGGGCGCCAGGGCGTCTATGGCGGATTCCAGAGCTGGGCCGATCGGGCCGGCCGCTTCCGCTCGCTCGGGGACGGCCAGGTCGATTTCGGCGCGATCTTCTCGAAGCTGACGCAATACGGCTATGGCAGCTGGGCCGTGCTGGAATGGGAGTGCGCCATCAAGCATCCCGAACAGGGTGCGCGCGAGGGCGCCGAGTTCATCAGGAGCCATATCATCGAGGTCACAGAGAAGGCTTTTGATGATTTCGCCGGCTCCGGCACCGACGACATGGCGAACCGCAAGATGCTGGGCCTGTCCTGAGGGAGGAACAGATGGCCATCGACGCAAGCCATGAAGCCGGTCGACAGGCGCGCATCCGGCTGGGAATGGTCGGCGGCGGACAAGGGGCCTTCATCGGCGCCGTCCACCGCATCGCCGCACGCATCGACGACCAGTTCGAGCTGGTGGCCGGCGCGCTCGCATCCGATTCCACCCGCGCCAAGGCCTCGGCCAAGGAGATCGGGCTTACCGACGATCGCGCCTATGGCTCGTTCGAAGAGATGGCCAGGGCCGAAGCGGCGCGCACTGACGGCATCGAGGCGGTCGCGATCGTCACGCCGAACCACGTGCACGCCCCGGTCGCGAAAGCCTTCCTTCAGGCCGGCATCCATGTGATCTGCGACAAGCCGCTGACGACGACCTTGGCCGAGGCCGAAGAGCTGGTGGCCCTAGTCCGATCGACGGGCAAGGTGTTCGTGGTGACGCACAACTACACCGGCTATCCGATGGTGCGGCAGGCGCGGGCGATGGTCGCGAGCGGCGAGCTCGGCGACATCAGGCTGGTGCACGCCGAATATCTCCAGGACTGGCTGACCGAGCGGCTGGAGCAGAGCGATCACAAGCAGGCGGCGTGGCGCACCGACCCCGCCCGCTCCGGCCCGGGCGGCTGCATCGGCGACATCGGGACGCACGCCTACAACCTCGCCTGCTTCGTCAGCGGGCTCGAGCTCGATGAGCTGCTCGCGCAGCTGTCGACCTTCGTCCCGGGGCGTCGTCTCGACGACGACGTTCAGATCCTCCTCAGATGGAAAGGCGGCGCGAGGGGCATGCTGTGGGCGAGCCAAGTGGCGGTCGGTCATGAGAACGGCCTGACCTTGCGCGTCTCCGGCAGCAAGGGCGGCCTCGAATGGGTGCAGGAGAATCCAAACCAGCTCTGGTTCACGCCCTATGGACGCCCCAAGCAGCTTCTGACCCGCGGCGGGGCGGGCACGCTCGGCGCGGCCGCGCGTGTCACCCGACTGCCCTCCGGCCACCCCGAGGGCTATCTCGAAGGCTTTGCCACCATCTACGCCGAGGCCGCCCACGCCATCCGCGCGGCCAGGGTCGGCGAGAAGCCGGATCGCGATGTGCTCTTCCCGACCATCGAGGACGGCCTGGCCGGCGTGAAGTTCATCGATGCAGCCGTCAGATCATCGGCCGCCAAGGGCGCGTGGATCCGGATGAGTTGACGCCGACACGCCGTCCCGAAGCTTCTGGCGTTATAGGCGCTCGAACGCCAGCCGGAAGACTGCAACGGACATCTGCGAACGTTTTGCTGGCGGAGAGGGAGGGATTCGAACCCCCGATAGGCTTGCACCTATGCCGCATTTCGAGTGCGGTGCATTCAACCACTCTGCCACCTCTCCAGGCGCAAATCAGGGGCGAGCCCCCGGGTCGGGCGCCGTTCTAGGGCACGATGCGGGGAGTGACAAGGCAGCCGGTCGAAATTTTCCGGGGGCTCGCGCAGGCGCGCCATTGCGGTCCGCTCGGGGAAGCGGACCGCACGCGGCGGCTGAACGGCTGCACCGCTCGCCCCGCGCTCCGACGGCCCCAGACTGACGCGGGCCGTCGAACCCGATGGTCTGCGCAGCGCCCGTCAGCGGAACAGGTCGAAATGGTAGTTCAAGCCGACCCGCACGGAGTGGATCTTGGCCGCCCGCCAGTCCGGCAGGTCGTCGTGCTTGAGATCTGTGTAGAGATATTCGAGCTTCGCCGACCATTTCGGCTGGAACGCCCATTCGGCGCCAGCGCCCGCGGTCCAGCCCATCTTCATCTTGTGGATCGGCCCGTCCTTCAACTCGCCCGCCGCAAGACCCGCCGTACCATACAGCCACAGGCGCTGGTCGAGCACCGCGATGCCGGCGCGCGCGCGGCCGGAGGTGAGCCAGGGCATGCTGACGGCCGGATCGACGACGTCGCCCTTGCGCGAGAGGCCGGTGAATTCGAGATCGTTCTCGATGCCGACCACGAACATCGGCGAGATCTGGTAGTTGTAGCCGGCCTGCCCGCCGCCGATCACGCCGGACAGCTTGCCGCCATTGCCGCCGGCGGCGTTCGTGAAGGAGTCGTTTCCGGTGAAGGCGCCGCCGACATTGGCGCCGGCATAGAAGCCGGTCCAGGAGAACGGCGCCGGTGCGGCCGCATAGGCCGGCGCCTTGTAGGAAGTCGCCGCCAGGTCCGCCGCCTCTGCCCCGCCGCAGCCCAGCGCCGCCAGCGCCATGGCGGCCATTCCGTATCTCGCGCGTCCGATCATCATGTCCTCACACTCCATCCGGCGCGAGATTGCGCCGTCAAAATCCCACCGCATTTGGGACATTGATTTATAAACCGACTAGTTGGTTTGTAAATAGATCTACGTGATACCGACGGCGATTTCTGCCTGCGGTCGGCGCGGCGGCCGGCGACGGGAGGTCAGGGACAAAGGTGGGACCGCCGTACGCTGACACATACCGGCGGTCCCGTGTCGCTACATCTTGGGGAAACCGACGGAAGAGACGGGGGTCAATCCGGCCGGCCTGAGCGACACCGGCGACCCTGGGCCATCTGCGCGTGCATCGCAATGCGAACCGTTCCTTAACCTAACCAGTCAAGGTTACCGGGTTCCATCCCATCCGACTGGTTGTACGGCGGTTTTCCGCATGTCCTGGCGCCGGGAGACACCCCTGCTGCAGCGCAACATTGCCATCCCGTCAGGCCCTGGCAGACACGGTGCGGCCGCGTCAATGCTCAATCCTTCTTCTTCTTGGCCGCCTTCTTGTCGTCGGCCTTGTCCTCCTTGGACTTGTCGTCCTTGTCCTTGCGGCCGTTCTCCTTGCGGCGGTTGGTGAAGCGGGCATTGCCCAGGCCGGTGCCGATGGTCAGCACGCCCCAGCGCTCGAACTCCTGCATGAACGGCACCTCGGAGAGCCCCTGCACGACGCCGTCATTGTGCATCAGCACCGCAGTGTCGTGGTCGCCGATCATCGGGATCGCCTCGACCAGGCTGGCCGGCAGGTTGAACTTGCTGCTCTCCCAATTGCCCGGCAGGTTCTGCGCGCCCTTTTCGATCGAGCCGTCCTCGTTGATGACGCCGGGACAGGCGATGCCGATGAAAGGCGCAAGCTTGAGGCCCTCGGTGTCAGCCTCCTCGATCAGCCCCTTCAGCATCTTGGCGAGCCGCTTGACCGCACCTTCCCGCGTGGGCTCGTCATCGGCATGGCGCCAGAGATCGGACTTCCACACCGACGCTTTCGACAGATCCGGCGACTTCTTCCAGGCGGTCTCGACGACGCCGCAGCGGATGTTGGTGCCGCCGATGTCGACGGCGAGGATGCTGTCATGGGCCTCGAAGATCCACGACGGCGCCAGATGCAATGCGCCGATCAGGCCGGCATCGTCGGGATGATAGCGGATCGGCTCCAGCTCGACGCCAAAGCCCTCGTCCTTGAGGATGATCTCGGTGCGCGCGATCGCCAGCTCGCCCAGGCGAGAGTCGCGAAAACCGCCGCCGACCACGATGCATTCGGTCTTGGCCCAGGCCTTGGTGCGCAGGAAGCGGCGGGTGACATGGGCAAGCTCCTGGGCGAACTCCTCGATCGCCGAATGCACCACGGCCGAGGCCTCGGTGTCGTCGCCGACCAGGATCGCGTCCAGCGTCTTCTTGCTGATGGTCTCGCTGTCCTCGTCGCCGAACGGGTCCTTGCCGGACTTGCGCAACGGCTTGCGCCAGCGCTCCAGGATCTTGCGGAAGGCGCCCTTGGAGGCGCGGTCGCCGAGGAAGCCGTCCTCGTCCTTGAGCTCGATGTTGAAGCTGTCGATCTCGACCGACGGCAGCCGCGCGGCGCCGTGGCGGGCGATGCCCGTGGTGGTCATGACGTCGTCGGCCATGTGATCCTGCCCTGTTGTACGTTGGGCTCGAACAACGGCGGAGGGAACAGTTGGTTGCGGGTCCGGTGCGCCGGGTCGAGCGAATAGCGGCCGGGGGGGGGGGCCGGGCATCCGTCCGGCCGGCAACCGTCCATTCACCTTGACTCGCCGGCTCACCCCGCTATAAGCGCCCGATCGACCGGCGCGGGCGTTCCTGCGCCGTTTGTCGTTGCGCTCTTTTCGGAGGCGTCAAAGCCTCGGGCGTAACTGCCGGCCCCGATCGGGCCGGACTCCATGAACCATAACGACTGAACAAGAAGCCGACCCGGGGCCATCGCGCTCTGAGGCCGGGATCGAACACGAAGGATGAGAACGATGTTCGCAGTCATCAAAACCGGCGGCAAGCAATACCGCGTCGCCCCGGATGATGTGCTCGAGATTGGCAAGATCGACGGTGAGCCCGGGACGATCGTGCAGCTGAACGAGGTGCTGGTGGTCGGCGGCGATACGCCGGTGCTGGGCATCCCTGCGGTGGCCGGCGCGTCCGTGGCCGTCGAGGTGCTGGACCATAAGCGCGGTCCCAAGGTCATCGCGTTCAAGAAGCGCCGCCGCAAGAATTCCCGCCGCAAGCGCGGCTACCGTGACGAGCTGACCTTGATCCGCGTCTCGGAGATCCTGACCGACAACGCCAAGCCGACCAAGGGCCCACGCCCGAAGAAGGCCAAGGCGGAAGCCCCGGCGGCCGACGCCGCGGAGTAAGCGTGCCGGCGCGCGTCTCGCGCGCCGCACCGGCTTGATCCTCATCGCGCGTGGATTTTTTGTCCGCGCAGGTTGCAAATGTGAATGATCCCTTAGCGGAATCGCGCTAAAGGTGATCGCAAGAGATCGGAGACGAGCGATGGCTCACAAAAAGGCAGGCGGTTCATCCCGCAACGGACGCGACTCCAAGGGCAAGCGCCTCGGCATCAAGGCGTTCGGCGGCGAGCGCGTAATTCCCGGCAACATCATTGCGCGTCAGCGCGGCACGACCTGGCATCCCGGCCTCAACGTCGGCATGGGCACGGATCACACGATCTTCGCGAAAATCGACGGCGTCGTCGAATTCCATGCCCGCGCCAACCGCACGTTCATTTCGGTGCGTCCGGTAGCCGCCGAGGCTGCTGAATAGAATACGGTGGAACGATACGCGTCCGCCGGGTCCTGATGAACCGGCGGAGCGCCAGATGGCTCCAGGGGAGGCGGGACAACCGGCCTCCCCTTTTCATTTTCGCTGATCCCGAAGCGTCGATGGAGCCCGACATGCTGCAGGACATCACCACCCCCACCTTGCGCGAGGCGAGACCTTGCGTCCTCGAGACCCCCCGGCTGACGCTGCGGGCGCCGGTGCTCGCGGACGTGACAGCCATCGCCCGGCTCGCCGACGACCGTGTTATCGCCGAGAATACCCGCCGCCTGCCGCATCCCTATTCGGAGGTCGATGCCGCTCGCTTCGTTCGCGGGCTGGAGCAGACGGGTGAGACCGCCTTCCTGATCGAGCACCTCGACACGCCGATCGGGATGGTCGGGATCAATCGACCAGCAACAGGCCGCGCCGAGCTCGGCTACTGGCTGGGCGTTGCGCATCGGGGCCGCGGCTTCGGCACCGAAGCCGCGCGCGCCGCGATCGACCATTTCTTCGAGACGAGCGAGGACAATGTGCTGATCGGGCACGCCCGCGTCAGCAACCCAGCCTCGCGCAACATCCTCGAAAAGTGCGGCTTCCAATGGACCGGCGTCGAGCTGCACCGCTTCGAGGTGATCGGCTCCTCCGCCCCGGTCGACGCCTTCCGCCTGACCCGGGGGGTCTGGTCGTCGCTGAAGGCCTGGGCCAATGCGGGGCGGCGGATTTAGCCGAGGCGACCGCTCCATCACTCGTGTCGTCCCGGCCTCGAGCCGGGACCCATAGCCACCGAAATCGGTGGTGGGATCACGCTGGAGCCACAGCCTTCTCCACCACAGGCCGCACGGAGTCTGGGTCCCGGCTCAAGGCCGGGACGACGGCGGTGAACGCCGCTACACCGGGGGATTCACCGCACCCTGTCCCTGCCCCAGGCTGCGTTCGCGCAAGTAGATGTACAGCCCCGCGCCGATGATGATGATGGCGCCGATGATGGTCGCCGGGTGCGGCACATCGCCGAACACGACGAAGCCGAACAGCACGGCCCAGACGATCATCGTGTACTGATAAGGCACGACGACCGAAGCCGGGGCCAGCTTCAGCGAGCGGTTGACGCAGAAGAGAGCGGTCACCGAGATGAGACCGGCGGCGGCGAACAGCACCAGGCTGCCGGGTGTCGGCGTCACCCAGCCGAACGAGGACATCGCGGCGCCGAGCAGGAAGGTCCCGACGAACTGCGACGACGCCATCACGATGTCGGGCGTCGAGCGCAGCGAACGCGTGATCAGCATCAGCACCGCGAACGACAGACTGCCGCCGAGCGCGATCAAGGCCGGCAGGCTGAAGGTCTGCGCCGAGGGCCGCAGCGCGATCAGCACGCCGCAGAAGCCGATCAGGATCGCGGTCCAGCGCCGCCAGCCGACATGCTCGCGCAGCACCAGCGCAGACAGCGCGGTGACGAAGATGGGGCCGGCGAGATAGTAGGTGATGACGTCGGCGAGCGGCAGATAGACGGTGGCGAGGAAGAACGCCGCCACCTCCAACGTCGACAGGATCACGCGCACCAGCTGCAGCCAGGGACGCTCGAGCTGCAGGAACGCGGCGCGGTTGCGCCAGATGAACGGTGCGAGCAAGAGCAGGGCCGCACAGGCGCGCAGCCACAGCAGCTGGCCGACGGCATAGGTCGAGACCAGGAACTTGCCCAAGGCATCGCCGAACGAGAACATCGCGATCGACAGCAGCATCAGGCCGATGCCGGCCAGCCGCGCCGAGCGCTCGTCGTTGGCGGTGGAGATTCGGGACAGCACGCTCATGACGAGGCTGCCTTATCAGCCCGACCGCGGTGGCTCCAGCCCTTCCGCCGAAAAGCGTGACGCAGCCCTGCCGCAACCCCTGCGCAACGCTTGTCCAAGTCGTGCGCAGCGCGGCTTTACCGCTCGAAATTAAGGCTTCGGGCCGAATTAAACCCATTCCGCAGTTGCCGTGGGGACCCGCCTCGCCTACGTAGGGCGCATCATGAAATTCCTCGATGAAGCCAAGGTCTATGTGCGCTCCGGCGACGGCGGCAACGGTTGCGTTGCGTTCCGGCGCGAGAAGTTCATCGAGTTCGGTGGGCCGAACGGCGGCAATGGCGGCCGCGGCGGCGACGTGATCATCGAGGCTGTCGATGGACTCAACACCCTGATCGACTACCGCTACCAGCAGCATTTCAAGGCCCAGAAGGGCGAGAACGGCATGGGCAAGGACCGCCATGGCGCCGGCGGCAAGTCCGTGGTGCTCAAGGTTCCCGTCGGCACCCAGATCTTCGACGAGGACCGCGAGACGCTGATCCACGACTTTACCGCGGTCGGCGAACGGTTCGTGCTGGCCGAGGGCGGCAATGGCGGCTTCGGCAACGCGCACTTCAAGTCGCCGACCAACCGGGCGCCGCGCAACGCCAATCCCGGTCAGCCCGGCGAGGAGCGCTGGATCTGGCTGCGCATGAAGCTGATCGCCGATGCCGGCCTGGTCGGGCTGCCGAATGCCGGCAAGTCGACCTTCCTGTCCAAGGTCTCGGCCGCCAAGCCGAAGATCGCCGATTATCCGTTCACCACCCTGCATCCGCAGCTCGGCGTCGTGAATTCCGACGGCCGCGAATTCGTGCTGGCCGACATTCCCGGCCTGATCGAGGGCGCGCATGAGGGCGCGGGCCTCGGCGACCGTTTCCTCGGCCATGTCGAGCGCTGCCGTGTGCTGCTGCATCTGGTCGATGCCACCTGCGAGCACGCCGGCAAGGCCTACAAGACCGTGCGGCACGAGCTCGAGGCCTATGGCGGCGAGCTGACCGACAAGATCGAGATCGTCGCGCTGAACAAGATCGACGCGGTCGACCCGGACGAGCTGAAGAAGCAGAGAGACCGGCTGAAGCGCGCCGCCAAGAAGACGCCGCTGCTGATCTCCGGCGCCACGGGCGAAGGCGTCAAGGAAGCCCTGCGCAAGCTCGCCGACGTCGTTGGGGAGTCGCCGGTCTCCAACAAGGCCAAGAACGCGGTCGAGAATGCTGCGACCGAGGAGCCGTGGGCGGCCCCGGTGCCACCGCAGGGCTGAGGCTCGAACCGAACCTTGCGCTGCGGACTGAGCCCGGCGCATATGTCGCAGCACCAAATTCGTATCTTACCTCTGAAGGACTGCCGACCGGCATTCGCTCAAGGTTGTTTGCAAGCGATCGCCTAGAGATCGGTGCACTCCCTCCCCCCTTGTGGGGGAGGGTTGGGGAGGGGGGTGCCCCGGCGGCGGTCTTGCCGTGTGGACCCCCACCCCCGACCCCTCCCCGCAAAAGGGAGGGGAGCGCACCACCTTTCGTGGCGCCAGCTCCACTCGATCTTGAGAGTCCGCCCATGGCAGCTGACTTGACCGAATTCACCATGGCACCCCGTCTCGAAAATTTCCGCCGCATCGTCGTCAAGGTCGGCTCGTCGCTGCTGGTCGATTCCGAGGCCGGCGAAGTCCGCGCCTCCTGGCTGACGGCGCTGGCCACCGACATCGCCCGGCTGCATGGCCGCGGCTGCGAGCTGCTGGTGGTGTCGTCGGGCTCGATCGCGCTCGGCCGCAGCCGGCTGAAGCTGCCGCGGGGACCATTGAAGCTGGAGGAGAGCCAGGCGGCGGCCGCGGTCGGCCAGATCGCGCTGGCGCGGATCTGGTCGGAGGTGCTCGGCGCCCATGGCATCGGCGCCGGCCAGATCCTGGTGACCCTGCAGGACACCGAGGAGCGCCGCCGCTATCTCAACGCGCGCTCGACGATCGCAAAACTGCTGGAATGGCGCGCGGTGCCTGTCATCAACGAGAACGATACGGTCGCCACCGCCGAAATCCGCTACGGGGACAATGACCGTCTCGCCGCCCGCGTCGCCACCATGGCCAGCGCCGACCTGCTGGTGCTGCTGTCGGACATCGACGGCCTCTACACCGCGCCGCCCGCGCAGGATCCCAACGCCCGGCTGATCCCCGTGGTCGAGAGCATCACCGCCGACATCGAGGCGATGGCCGGCAGCGCGGCATCCGAACTGTCCCGCGGCGGCATGAAGACCAAGATCGAGGCCGCGAAGATCGCGACCACCGGCGGCACCCACATGCTGATCGCCTCCGGCAAGATCGAGCATCCGCTGGCGGCGATCGCCAATGGCGGCCGCTGCACCTGGTTCCTGACCCCGGCCAATCCGGTCACCTCGCGAAAACGCTGGATCGCCGGCTCGCTGGAGCCGAAGGGCACGCTGACGATCGACGCCGGTGCGGTCAACGCCCTGCGCGCCGGCAAGAGCCTGCTGCCCGCCGGCGTGATCAAGGTCGAGGGACAGTTTGCCCGCGGCGACGCGGTGGTGGTGCGCGGGCCCGACACCCACGAGATCGGCCGCGGCCTCATCGCCTACGACGCCGATGACGCCGAGCGCATCAAGGGCCGCTCCTCGCCTGATGTCGCAATCATTCTCGGCGTGTCGGGACGAGCGGAGATGATCCATCGCGACGATCTGGTGATCGGCCCGGCGGGCGTGGGGCCGGCCTAGAGCCCCGCCGCCGACGTTCGCAAATGGCCGCTTTCCGTGCTACTGGAGAGCCTTAATTCAAGGTTGAACCGCCCATGACCGCGCCTCTCAAGGCTATCGACGGCAGCGCCGATCTGCCCCAGCTGATGAACGATCTCGCCAAGCGCGCCCGTGCGGCGGCGCGTGTGCTGTCGCTGGCGCCGGCCGAGCAGAAGAACCGCGCGCTGGAGGCGATGGAGCGGCGGATCCGCGCCCGCGCCGACGCCATCATCGCCGCCAATGCCGAGGACGTCGCCGACGCCAAGGCGGCCGGCATGACCTCGTCCTTCCTTGATCGCCTGACATTGACCCCGGCCCGCGTCGCCGCGATGGCGGACGGCATCGCCGTGGTACGTGGCGTCGCCGATCCGGTCGGCGTGGTCACCGAGAGCTGGCAGCGGCCGAACGGCATGACCATCGAACGCGTGCGGGTGCCGCTGGGCGTGATCGCCGTGATCTTCGAGAGCCGCCCCAACGTCGCGGCCGACGCCGGCGTGCTCTGCCTGAAGTCCGGCAATGCCGTGATCCTGCGCGGCGGCTCGGACTCGTTCCGCTCCTGCCGCGCCATCCATGAATGCCTGGTGGAGGGCCTGCGCGAGGCGGGCCTGCCGGAGGCCGCGATCACGCTGGTGCCGACGCGCGACCGCGCGGCCGTCGGGCTGCTGCTGTCGGGCCTGAACGGCGGTGTCGACGTGATCGTGCCGCGTGGCGGCAAGAGCCTGGTCGCGCGCGTCGAGGCCGAGGCGCGCGTGCCGGTGTTCGCGCATCTCGAAGGCGTGAACCACGTCTATGTCGATGGCGCCGCCGACCTGGAGATGGCCAAGTCGATCGTGCTGAACGCCAAGATGCGCCGCACCGGCGTGTGCGGCGCGGCCGAGACCTTGCTGATCGATCGCGCCTCGCAGGACAAGATCAAGCCGCTGGTCGACCTGCTGATCGGCGCCGGCTGCGAGGTGCGTGGCGACGATGCCGTGCGCGCGGCCGATGTGCGGGTGAAGCCGGCCAGCAACGAGGATTGGGACACCGAATATCTCGACGCCATCATCGCCGCGAGGGTCGTCGACGGCGTCGATGGCGCGATCGCTCACATCCACGCGCATGGCTCGCATCATACCGATGCGATCGTCACCGACGACAATGCGGCCGCCGACAAGTTCCTCAACGAGGTCGACTCGGCGATCGTGCTGCACAACGCCTCGACCCAGTTCGCCGACGGCGGCGAATTTGGTTTTGGCGCCGAGATCGGCATCGCCACGGGCAAATTCCATGCGCGCGGCCCAGTCGGCGTCGAGCAGCTCACCAGCTTCAAATACCGGATCCACGGCACCGGGCAGACGCGGCCATGACGGCCGCATCTTGTGGTTGAGTCGCACGAGCAGCAGGGGGCAGCCGTGACCGACACCACAGCCATGCGCCTTGCGATCCGCCAGGCGCTGCCGCCCTACAGTGACGGCATGCGCATCGGCCTGCTCGGCGGCTCGTTCAATCCGCCGCACCAGGCGCACCGCGCGATCAGCCTGTTCGCGCTGAAGCGGCTGCAGCTCGACCGTGTCTGGTGGCTGGTCACGCCGGGGAATCCGCTCAAGAACAATGGCGGGCTGCATGCGCTGGCCGAACGCGCCGAAGCGGCGCGCAAGGTCGCCGCCGATCCGCGCATCGAGATCAGCTGTCTCGAATCCGTCATCGGCACTCGCTACACTGCCGACACGATCGATTATCTGCGCCGGCGTGCCTCCCGCCTGCGCTTCGTGTGGATCATGGGCGCCGACAATCTCGCGCAGTTCCATCGCTGGCAGAAGTGGCAGCACATCGCGGCCCAGGTGCCGATGGCTGTGGTCGATCGTCCGCCCCGCAGCTTCCGCGCCCTGAACGCGCCCGCCGCACGCGCCCTGGCGCGGTATCGTATACCGGAAGCGCAAGCCAGCCGTCTGGCCGACCGCGCCGCTCCAGCCTGGGTCTACCTCACCGGCCTGAAGCTCAGCCTGTCCTCGACGGGGCTGAGGAACCCGGACGGCAGTTGGAAGTCGTTCTGAATGGCCGCGCATTCCCATCGCGCGCGGCACCGGATATGCATGGAACTTTCCGTCCCCCGCTACGGTCCGAAGCGGGACGGCGTCGACGCTGTCGGGCCGGACGACCGGGGTACTGGATTGTTGAAACCATTAACCCCACATGCCTAGTATGGTCAGCAGGCCGGGTTGGATTCGGCCTGCGATACAGTGAAAGGAATGGTCCCTGACCACATCTGTATTGTCCCAGTCGGCCTTACCCAAGACGAAGGCAACGACGACCAAGTCGGCGACAGCCAAGTCAGCGCGTAAGACGTCGACCCAAGATGCGGCCTTGCAGGCGCAACCCGACGCCGACAAGACCCTGCGCACGATCCTCTCCCGCCTCGAAGACATGAAGGCGGAGGAGACGATCACGATCGATCTTCACGGCAAATCGGCCTATTCCGACTACATGGTCATCACCACGGGCCGCTCGAACCGGCACGTCGGGTCGATCGCGGAAAACGTCGCCAAGGGCCTGAAGGAAGCCGGCACCAAGAAACTCCACATCGAGGGCCTGCCCAATTGCGATTGGGTGCTGATCGATTCCGGCGACGTGATCGTGCACGTGTTCCGACCCGAGGTTCGCGAGTTCTACAATCTCGAGCGATTGTGGACTCAAGGGCCGAACCCGGCCAAGGCGGTCTAGGCGGCCCCACGCCGCGGCGGATGCGAATCGTGGCGCGCACGTGCTAGTCCGTGCGCATGCGCCTGATCGTGGTCGCCATCGGCCGGTTGAAGCAGGGTCCCGAGCGGGAGCTCGCGGAGCGCTACCGCGAGCGTTTCGACGACATCGGCCGAAAGCTCGGCTTTCGCGGCCTCGACATCCATGAAATCCCGGAAAGCCGCGCGCGCGATGCGGCGACACGCATGACCGAGGAGGCCGCCGCGATATCGGCGGCGGTCCCGGACAAGTCCGTGCTCGTCTGCCTCGACGAGCGTGGCCGGAATGTCGACAGCACAACCTTTGCGGGTTATCTTGGGCGCTGGCGGGACGAAGGCATTCCGGCTGCCGTCTTCGCAATCGGCGGCGCCGACGGACTTTCGCCCGATTTGCGGCGCAGAGCCAAGCTCGGGGTTGCGTTTGGCGCCGCCACCTGGCCGCACCAGATCGTCCGCGTCCTGCTGCTCGAGCAGATTTACCGTACTGCTACGATCCTTGCCGGTCACCCCTATCACCGCGCTTGAACAAGGGACGATGGGAGCACAATAAGGACCTCGATGTTCGCTGCGCGGCCCCTCTCCTGCTCCCCAAGACCTGTCCGCGGCGGCCAGTCCTGCCGTGCGTCGCTCATCGCGCTCGTTGTGGTGTTCTCCGGATGTCCGGCGCTGGCGCAGAGCGGACTCCGGCCATCCATCCCCGGTACGGCATCACCGACGCCGGCCACCCCGGAGCAGTTGAAGCAGCGCGAACAGGAGCTCGAGGCCGCCCGCGCGGCCCAGAAGGCCGCCGCTGAGGCCCAGGAGCGGCTGAAGGCCGACATCGCCGCGCTTGGCGAGGATCGCGGCAAGCTCAACCAGCAACTGATCGACGTCGCGGCGCAGGTGCGGAGCGTCGAAGTGCGCGTTGCCGAGGCCGAAACGCGGCTGCGCGGGCTCGACGGCCGCGAGCAGGATCTGCGGACGTCGCTGGAAACGCGGCGGACCGAGATCATCGAGGTTCTTGCCGCACTGCAGCGCGCCGGCCGCCGCACCCCGCCGGCCCTGCTCGTCCGTCCCGAGGATGCGCTGCAATCCCTGCGGACCGCGATGCTGCTGGGCTCGGTGATCCCCGAGATGCGAAGCCGAGCCGAAAAGCTCTCGACCGATCTCGGCGAGCTCGTCGCCATCCGCAAGACGATCGCCAGCGAACGCGACAAGCTCGCCGGCGACCGCGACAGGCTGCGCACCGATCAGACCCGTCTCGCGGCCCTGGTGGAGGAACGCCAGCGCAAGCAGAGCTCGGCCGAAAAGGACATGGAAGCCGAAAGCGCGCGCGCCGCCGTGCTGGCCCAGCAGATCGACTCGCTGCAGGGGCTGATCACGACGATGGAGCTGGACCTCAAGAGCGCGGCCAAGGCTGCGTCGACGGCGAGCCTGCAGGGGGTGCCGGTCAACAGCAAGCCGGACG
The DNA here is from genome assembly GCF_051167615.1 of Bradyrhizobium sp. HKCCYLS3013. Classification (NCBI taxonomy): domain Bacteria; kingdom Pseudomonadati; phylum Pseudomonadota; class Alphaproteobacteria; order Hyphomicrobiales; family Nitrobacteraceae; genus Bradyrhizobium; species Bradyrhizobium sp. HKCCYLS3013. The sequence continues at coordinate 70,559 of NZ_JBNPTK010000018.1, read as the reverse complement.
CGAATGCGCTGCGCAACCCAGGCCGCAAGGCGCCCGCGATCGCGTTCGCCTCGACCAAGGGCATGCTGGCGTTTCCTGTCAACGGCACCAAAATCCGCGAATTTGGCGCATCGGACGGTGCCGGCGGCTCGGATAAAGGCATTTCTTTGGCAACCCGGCCAGGGGCTCAGGTCACAACCCCGTGTGATGGCTGGGTTGTGTATGCGGGTCCCTTCCGTAGCTACGGACAACTCTTGATCCTCAACGCCGGTGGCGGGTATCATGTCCTGATCGCCGGGATGGAGCGCATTTCCGTCAACATCGGGCAGTTTGTTCAGACGGGAGAGCCGGTCGCGATCATGGGTAACAGCTCCCAGGTTGCCTCCATTCTCGCTACCAACGCGAGTCAACCAGTGCTCTATGTCGAGTTCCGTAAGGACGGCACTCCAATCGATCCAGGCCCATGGTGGGCCGCAAATGAAGGCGAAAAGGTACGCGGATGATGCGTAAGACTTCGGTAATTCTCCTGAGCGCGGCCACCGGTGCGGCATTGACCCTGTTCGTCTCGCAACCGCGCGCGGTGTTGATGGGATCGACGGCGCGCGCCGCGACCGCCGATACCTATCGCCAGCTCAACCTGTTCGGCGACGTGTTCGAGCGGGTGCGCAGCGATTATGTCGAGAAGCCCGACGATTCGAAGCTGGTCGAGTCCGCGATCAGCGGCATGCTCTCGGGCCTCGATCCGCATTCGAGCTACATGGATGCGAAGAGCTTCCGCGACATGCAGGTGCAGACCCGCGGCGAGTTCGGCGGCCTTGGCATCGAGGTGACGATGGAAGACGGCCTGATCAAGGTGGTGTCGCCGATCGACGATACGCCGGCCTCGAAGGCAGGCATCCAGGCCAACGACATCATCACCAATCTCGACGACGAAGCCGTGCAGGGCCTGACCCTCAACCAGGCGGTCGAGAAGATGCGCGGCCCGGTCGGCACCAAGATCAAGCTGAAGGTCGTGCGCAAGGGCGCCGACAATCCGCTGGACGTGACGCTGACCCGCGACAACATCCGCGTCCGTTCGGTGCGCTCGCGCACCGAGAGCGACGACATCGCCTATATCCGCATCACCACCTTCAACGAGCAGACCACCGAGGGCCTGAAGAAGAGCATCGCCGACCTGCAGAACCAGATCGGTGACAAGCTGAAGGGCTACATCATCGACCTGCGCAACAACCCGGGCGGCCTGCTCGAGGAGGCGGTCACCGTCTCCGACGCGTTCCTGGAGCGCGGCGAGATCGTCTCGACCCGCGGCCGCAATGCCGAGGAGACGCAGCGCCGCGCGGCACATGCCGGCGACCTCACCAAGGGCAAGCCGGTCATCGTGCTGATCAATGGCGGCTCGGCGTCGGCGTCGGAGATCGTGGCCGGCGCGCTGCAGGACCACAAGCGCGCGACGCTGGTCGGCACCCGCTCGTTCGGCAAGGGCTCGGTGCAGACCATCATCCCACTCGGCGCCGGCAACGGCGCGCTGCGGCTGACCACCGCGCGCTACTACACGCCGTCGGGCAAATCGATCCAGGCCAAGGGCATCGTGCCCGACATCGAGGTGCTGCAGGACGTGCCGGATGAGCTGAAGTCGCGCACCGACACCAAGGGCGAGGCGTCGCTGCGCGGCCATCTCAAGAACGACGGCGACGAGAAGACCGGCTCGCAGTCCTACGTGCCGCCGGACACCAAGGACGACAAGGCGCTCAAAATGGCTGCCGACCTGCTCCATGGCATCAAGAACAGCGCCAACACCCCGGCGCCGACCGAAAAGGCCGCGGCCGACAAGCCGGCCAAGGCGGCGAACTGAGGCCGCCGCCGGAGCGGCGGCCGAGAGACGCGAAGTGGGTTTGAAGGGCGGCCTCCAGGCCGCCCTTTGTTTTTTGGACGGCTTCTCGTTTGCGGCTCCGCCGATCTACGGGCTTTCGGACACTGGCCCTGCGTCCGAATCCCTGCCGTGGTATCGTCGACCCGATTGATTCGGGAATTTCGATGACAGAGACGGCCGACGAACTGAGCGCCCCGCTCGGACAGACGGAAAAGCGTCGCAGGCGCCGCGTTCGGCTTCCCTTCACGGCCCTGCAGGCCCTTGCGATGCTGCTGGGGCTGTTCCTGGTCGCGTTTGCCGGCTTTGCGATGTTCAACGACAATCCACTCGGTGGCGAGCCGATCGCCCGCGTCGCGATCAACGAGGGCGCAAAGCCCGCCGACGACAAGGCTGCCGCCAAGCCGGATGGCAAGCCAGACGCAAAGGCCGACCACGGCGCGGCCCCCGCGGCCAAGCAGGAGGGCGGCGAGCGCAAGACGGTCACCATCATCGACGGCTCCAGCGGCGCCCGCCAGGAGGTCGCGATCGGTGCCGGTGGCGAGACGGCAGAGCCTGGATCGGCCACGCCGGCTGCGAGCCAGATGCCCGGCGTCGACCCGCGGCTGCTGGAGAAGTCGCGCTACGGCATGATCCCAGTGATGGCCGACGGGCTGAAACCGTTCACCGCCTATGCGGCCGAGGCCGACCGCGCCAAGGCGGCGCGCATGCCGGCCGTCGCGATCGTGATCGGCGGTCTCGGCGTCGGCGCCGCCAAGACGGCGGACGCGATCATGAAGCTGCCGCCCGCGGTCACCCTGGCCTTCACGCCCTATGGCTCCGATCCGACCAAACTCGCCGAGCGCGCCCGGGCGCAGCGCCACGAGATCCTGCTGCAGGTCCCGATGGAGCCCTACGACTATCCCGACAACGATCCGGGTCCGCAGACGCTGCTCGCCACACTCGGACCGGACCAGAACATCGACCGGTTGTTCTGGCACATGAGCCGGCTGCAGGGTTACGTCGGCATCGGCAACTTCATGGGTGCGCGCTTCGTCGCAACGGAAGCGGCGATGCAGCCGATCGTGAACGAGGCCGCCAAGCGCGGCCTGGCCCTGTTCGACGATGGCGCAGCCCCGCGCAGCGTGGCGGCGTCACTCGCCACGGGGCTCGCGATGCCGTTCGCGAAGGGCGACGTCACCATCGACGCGGTGCCGACCCCGGTCGAGATCGACAATGCGCTCGCCAAGCTCGAAAGCCTGGCCAAGGAACGTGGCGTCGCCGTCGGGACCGCCTCGGCGCTGCCAGTCTCGATCGACCGCATCGCCACCTGGATCAAGGGGCTCGACCGCAAGGGCATTCTGCTGGTGCCATTGACAACCGCGATGCTGAAATCAAAATCGAACTGAACGAACGTGCGCCGGCCCGACTGGCGACGTGACAGCGTGAGGCCTGCGCAGCGAGGCGCAGGGTCCCCGCAGGAAGGCCGAGACCGGAATGACGCGCTACGAGGACCTGCCTTACCGCACCTGCGTCGGCATTATGCTGATCAATTCGGAGGGGCTGGTTTTCATCGGTCGCCGCGCCGGCGGGATCGAGCATGTCGACGACACCCATGTCTGGCAGATGCCGCAGGGCGGCGTCGATCCCGGCGAGGATGCCTGGGAGGCGGCCAAGCGCGAGCTGTATGAAGAGACCAGCGTGCGCTCCGTCGAGAAGCTGGCCGAGGTCGGCGACTGGCTGACCTACGACATTCCGCGCACGGTCGCGGGCCGCGCCTGGAAGGGGCGCTATCGCGGCCAGCGCCAGAAATGGTTCGCGCTGCGCTTCACCGGATCCGATGCCGAGATCGACGTCGAGCGGCCCGGCGGCGGCCACCACAAGGCGGAATTCGTCAGCTGGCGCTGGGAGCCGATGAAGAACCTGCCGGGGCTGATCGTGCCCTTCAAGCGACCGGTCTATGAGCGCGTGGTCAAGGAATTCGCTCCGCTCGCCGGCGATTGAATCACGACCCGCGCCCTCGACGCGATACCCGACATCCGCTAGTCCGCATCTGCGCGCGGGCTGCAGGGAATCTCTGCAGATGCGTCGCGACGATGCCGCCATGGTGCGCTGCTATGCGAACGACAGCTCATGGATTCGAGGATGACCGAGACCAGACCCTATCGTCCGAACGTCGGGATCGCCCTGCTCAATGCCGAAGGGCTCGTGTTCCTCGGACGACGCTTCCGCGACGACGGACCGGAGATCGTCCTTCCCGGCCTCGAATGGCAGATGCCGCAGGGCGGCGTCGACCCCGGCGAGGATCTGCAGGCGGCGGCGCGGCGCGAGCTGTGGGAGGAGACCGGCATCCGCGACGCCGATATCCTGGCCGAGACCGACTGGCTGACCTACGAATTTCCGCCATTCGAGGATCCCAACCACCGGCTCGCGCGCTTTCGCGGCCAGCGCCAGAAGTGGTTCGCGATGCGCTTCACCGGCCGGGAGGCCGACATCGATCCGGTGACGCCGCGCAACGGCCAGCCGGCCGAGTTCGACGCCTGGCGCTGGGAGCAGCTCGCGCGCGTGCCGGACTTGGTGGTGCCGTTCCGCCGCGAGGTCTATCGTGCGGTGGCGGAGGCCTTTGCGCATCTCACCGAAGCTGGCGACTGATCCACGTCGAAGAGTGAGGCTCTGCGTCATTCCGATCTCGCGCTCAGCGCGCCTCGGAACAGCGATGTCGAGAGAGTTCGCCGGCTCAATTGTCCTCGACCGTGAACGGCCCGATCGCAATCACCCGGCAGTCGCTGTCGCGCGTGGCGCAGTCGGCCAGCGCGCCGCCGATCGCCGTCTCCTCACGGTCGCCATTGAGGCTGAAGCCGGGGTGGCCGGCCGTTCCGACCGCGACTGCATTCCAGCCCGACGTCGCGGCCTCAAGGCGCCGCGCCACCTCCTCGCGCGCCTCCGGGGCGATCGCCTGATGGATGGCCGCGTGGAAGAAGCCGGTGGCTTTCATCACGGTCGGTATCGGCACCACGAAGGCATCGTCGAGCGCAACGATGATGCAGGCGGTTCCCGCCTGAGCGCCGCAGGCTTCCAGATTGCGCCGAACCACGTCGTCGACGAGGTCGCCGCCGACGCTGTAGAAGAACTGGCCACCGGGCCCGAGCGCGATCGCCTTGGTCCGTCGCGCCGTCCCGTAGTTCGCTTCGAGCCGGGCGCGGCCGGTATCACGCACCAGCGGCATCTCGGCCGCGCTGAAGGCGCGTTCGGTCAGCGGGTCGTGGCGCACCCAGGGCTGCGGCGGCAACGGCGGCTTGCTGTGCACGTAGACGACATTGTCACCAACGGCGTAGAGCTCGCATTTGCGCGGTCCGTTCGCGTTGTCCGCGCGCTGCTGGCACTGCTCCAGCGCGGCCGACTTCGCCGCGTCGTCGCTCGCCTGCCCGGTGACGTAGGCGCTGACGCCGTTGATCGTGGTCGCGAACGCCTTGTGCTCGGGCGCCGGCACGTAGTCGCGCGCCAGCGCAATGCGAGTCCGCTCGCTCACGAACGGCACGGCTTCAGGTGCAAACTTCTCGGCAGCGACAGAGGATGAAGGCGAGGGCGACTGTTGCGGCTGCGGCGAGTCGGCCGGCCGCATGGCGACGGACGACTGCGTCGGCGCGGGGGATGGAGATGAAGACGGGACCGAGGACGGCGAAGCCGGCGTGGCCGACAGCCGGGCCAACGCTTCCGCCGCCGCCTTGGCGGCATCGCGCTGCGCGGGATGCGGATCGCGATAATCCAGGTAGAGCTCGGTCCCGACCCCGACCGCGCCGAGCGCAACCAGGGCCGCCGTAATTCGCCAGATCATGCGGAGCCCGCCGCCGCGGGCGGCTTTCTTTTCTTCCGGCGGCGCGTAGGTGCCGTCCTCGCGGCGCATCGCCACGCGAAAGGCGTGCACCGGGGTGGGGATGTTCTTGACCTCCCGCGCGCCCATGTCGGCGAACTGCACCGACAGCTTGTTGGCAACCTGCTCATGGACGGCGCGCGAGATGCAGATGCCGCCGACGTCGGCGAGGCCCTCGAGGCGCGCTGCAATGTTGACGCCGTCGCCGAGCAGATCGCCGTCGCGCTCGACGACGTCGCCGATGGTGATGCCGATGCGATAGCTCATCTGCCGGCTCGGCGGATAGGCCATGTTGCGCGTGCGCAGGCTCTCCTGGATGTCGATCGCGCAACGCACCGCTTCGACCGCGCTGGGGAATTCCGCGAGCACCGCATCGCCGGCGGTGTTGAAGATGCGGCCGCCGGCGCGCGCGATGAAGTCGTCAACGACCTCGCGATAGGCCGCCAGTCGCCGTAGCGTTTCTTCTTCATCCTCCGCGACCAGGCGTGAATAGCCGGCGATATCGGCGGCGAAAATCGCCGCGATCTTGCGTTTCAAGACGATCTGTCCTGCCATGTCACCGCGCCCGCTGGATCGGCCGGGAGCATGCCGTCAGATCGGTGAGCATGCAACCGGCCCCTTGAAGTAGTCATCGACCGGCGCACGACGTTCGAGCCCCAAACGAAAATGGCCGGGCAGAGCCCGGCCATGAACGTTCATTCATACGTCGTGCGGTTGGATCAATGCAGCGCGGTCGTATTGAGCTGCTGCTGGATCGTCTTGAAGTGATCGAGCCGCTCGATCGCGCGATCGAGCTCGTTGCCCTGCTTCTCGTTCAGCTTGGATTCCATGCCGGCGATCTCGGCCGCGAAGGCGGTCTGGTCGAGCTCCTTCAGCGACGTGGCGACGTCGGCGAGAACCGTCAGACCTTTGTCCGAGATCTCGGCAAGACCGCCGAGCACGATGATCTTCTGCTGCGATCCGCCTGATGTCACCGTCAGGATGCCCGGCCGCAGCGTCGCCACGAACGGCGCGTGGCCCGCGAGCACGCCGAAATCACCCTCCTGGCCGGGAACGTCGACCTGGTCGACCTCACCCGAGAAGGCGATCTTTTCCGGCGAGACGAGATCGAAATGGAAAGTAGCCATGAGGAAACCTGCGAGTAGCGAATAGCGAATGGCGAGTAGTGAATGGAGTAGGGAGTAGCGGATAACCCTATTCGCTACTCCCTATTCGCCATTCGCCCTTAGGCGGCTTCCGCCGCCAGCTTCTTGCCCTTCTCGACCGCCTCGTCGATGTTGCCGACCATGTAGAAGGCGGCCTCCGGCAGGTGGTCGTACTTGCCTTCACACAGGCCCTTGAAGCCCTTGATGGTGTCGGCGAGGTCGACGAACTTGCCCGGCGATCCCGTGAAGATTTCGGCGACGTGGAACGGCTGCGACAGGAAGCGCTCGATCTTGCGGGCGCGGGCTACCGTCAGCTTGTCCTCTTCCGAGAGCTCGTCCATGCCCAGGATGGCGATGATGTCCTGCAGCGACTTGTAGCGCTGGAGGATCTGCTGGACCATGCGCGCGGTTTGATAGTGCTCCTCGCCGACGACCAGCGGGGACAGCATGCGCGACGTGGAGTCGAGCGGGTCCACCGCCGGGTAGATGCCCTTTTCCGAGATCGCGCGGTTGAGCACGGTGGTCGCGTCCAAGTGCGCGAACGACGTCGCCGGCGCCGGGTCGGTCAAGTCGTCAGCCGGCACGTAGATCGCCTGCACCGAGGTGATCGAGCCCTTGTTGGTGGTGGTGATACGCTCCTGCAGCGCGCCCATGTCGGTGGCGAGCGTCGGCTGATAACCCACCGCCGACGGGATACGGCCGAGCAGCGCCGACACTTCCGAGCCCGCCTGCGTGAAGCGGAAGATGTTGTCGACGAAGAACAGCACGTCCTGGCCCTGGTCGCGGAAGTGCTCGGCGACGGTGAGGCCGGTCAGGCCGACGCGGGCGCGGGCGCCGGGCGGCTCGTTCATCTGACCGAACACCAGCGCGCACTTCGACTTGACGCTCGGATCCGGATTGTGCGGATCGGCGTTAACCTTGGACTCGATGAACTCGTGATAGAGGTCGTTGCCCTCTCGCGTACGCTCGCCGACGCCGGCGAACACCGAGTAACCGCCGTGCGCCTTGGCGACGTTGTTGATCAGCTCCTGGATCAGCACGGTCTTGCCGACGCCGGCGCCGCCGAACAGGCCGATCTTGCCGCCCTTGGCGTAAGGAGCCAGGAGGTCGACGACCTTGATGCCGGTGACGAGGATTTCAGCCTCGGTCGACTGGTCGGTGTAGCTCGGCGCGTCCGCGTGGATCGGGCGCAGGCCTTCCGCCTTGACGGGGCCGGCTTCGTCGATCGGCTCGCCGATCACGTTCATGATGCGGCCGAGCGTGCCCTCGCCGACTGGCACCCGGATCGGCGAGCCGGTGTCGGTCACCTCCTGGCCGCGCACCAGACCTTCGGTGGTGTCCATCGCGATCGTGCGGACGGTGGATTCACCGAGATGCTGGGCGACCTCGAGTACAAGGCGGTTGCCGGCGTTCTTGGTTTCGAGCGAATTGAGAATGGCCGGCAGGTGACCTTCGAACTGCACGTCGACGACGGCGCCGATGACCTGGGTGATGCGACCGATCTGGTTGGCTGCGGTAGCCATTGAGTGTCTCTCCTTACGATCCGTATACGAAACCACGGTCGGCTCGACCGGGATGTGTTCCTGGGTTGCGCTTCAAAGAGGCGCGACGCGATCTGGCTAGACCGCCTCGGCGCCCGAAATGATTTCGATCAGTTCCTTGGTGATCATCGCCTGACGCGTGCGGTTGTAGATCAGCGTCTGCTTGCGGATCATCTCGCCGGCGTTGCGCGTGGCATTGTCCATCGCCGACATCTGCGCACCGTAGAACGAGGCGTTGTTTTCGAGCAGCGCGCGGAAGATCTGCACGGCGAGATTGCGCGGCAGCAGCCCGGCGAGGATCTCGTCCTCCTCCGGCTCGTATTCGTAAGGCGCCAGCGGCGCAGCATTGGCAGGCCGCGCCTCGACCACCAGCGGAATGATCTGCTGTGCCGTCGGGATCTGCGCGATCACCGAGCGGAAGCGCGAATAGAACAGCGTGCAGACGTCGAACTCGCCGGCCTCGAAGCGGGCGATCACCTTCTTGGCGATCTCGTCGGCATTGGCAAAACCGATCTGGCGAACCGAGCGCAGATCCATGTGCTCGACGATCTGCTTGTCGAACTGACGGCGCAGTTGCTCGTAGCCCTTGCGGCCGACGCAGAAGAATTTCACTTCCTTGCCCTGGTTCATCAGGGCTAGCGCACGCTCGCGCGCCAGACGCACGATCGAGGAGTTGAACGCGCCGGACAGGCCGCGCTCGCCGGTGCAGACCAGCAGCAGATGCACCTGGTCGCGCCCGGTGCCCGCGAGCAGGCTCGGGCCGCCGGCGGAGGCGATGGTGGCGCTCGCGATGTTGGAGATCACGGCGTCCATCTTCTCGGCATAGGGACGCGCCGCTTCGGCCGCCTGCTGCGCGCGGCGCAGCTTGGAGGCGGCGACCATCTGCATGGCCTTGGTGATCTTCTGCGTCGCCTTGGTCGAGGCGATGCGGACCCGCATGTCTTTCAGTGACGCCATTGTTCGTCTAGCTCACCCCGGCGGCCGATCCCCTGGAGATCCGACCGCTCAACCCTGAGATTGGTCATGCCCGGCCTGATGCTGGGCATGAGATGTCACGTTGTTCACCCCGAAGGCGTGGATGGCCGGCCGGAGCCGGCCACGACCTCTAGCGATCAGGCGAAGGTCTTGGCGAAGCCTTCGACCACCGCCTTCAGCTTGGCGGCGCTGTCGTCGGACAGATCCTTGCTGTCGCGGATCGCGTTCAGGAGGTCGGCATTCTTGCCGCGCAGCAGCGACAGGAGGCCGTCCTCGAAGGCGCGCACCTTGCCGAGCGGAAGCGCGTCGAGATAGCCGTTGGTGCCGGCCCAGATCACGCAGACCTGCTCTTCCATCTTCAGCGGCGAGAACTGCGGCTGCTTCAGGAGCTCGGTCAGGCGCGAACCACGGTTCAGCAGGCGCTGGGTCGAGGCGTCGAGGTCGGAGCCGAACTGCGCGAACGCGGCCATCTCGCGGTACTGCGCCAGCTCGCCCTTGATCTTGCCGGCGACCTTCTTCATCGCCTTGGTCTGCGCCGAGGAGCCGACGCGCGACACCGACAGACCGACGTTCACCGCAGGACGAATGCCCTGGAAGAACAAATCGGTCTCCAGGAAGATCTGGCCGTCGGTGATCGAGATGACGTTGGTCGGAATGTAGGCCGACACGTCGTTGGCCTGCGTCTCGATGACCGGCAGCGCGGTCAGCGAGCCCAGACCATGGTCCTTGCCGAGCTTCGCAGCGCGCTCCAGCAGGCGGGAGTGCAGGTAGAACACGTCGCCCGGATAGGCTTCGCGGCCCGGCGGGCGGCGCAGCAGCAGCGACATCTGGCGATAGGCGACGGCCTGCTTGGACAGATCGTCATAGATGATGACGGCGTGCATGCCGTTGTCGCGGAAGTACTCGCCCATCGTGCAGCCGGTGAACGGCGCGAGATACTGCATCGGGGCCGGATCGGAGGCGGTCGCGGCGACGACGATCGAGTATTCCAGCGCGCCCTGCTCCTCGAGCACCTTGACGAACTGGGCGACGGTCGAGCGCTTCTGGCCGACGGCGACGTAGACGCAGTACAGCTTCTGGCTCTCGGGAGCGCCAGCGACGTTCAGCGGCTTCTGGTTCAGGATGGTGTCGAGCGCGATCGCGGTCTTGCCGGTCTGGCGATCGCCGATGATCAGCTCGCGCTGGCCGCGGCCGACCGGGATCAGGGCGTCGATTGCCTTCAGGCCGGTGGCCATCGGCTCGTTGACCGACTTGCGCGGAATGATGCCGGGCGCCTTGACGTCCACGCGCTTGCGCTCGGTGAACTGGATCGGACCCTTGCCGTCGATCGGGTTGCCGAGCGCGTCGACGACGCGGCCAAGCAGGCCCTTGCCGACCGGCGCGTCCACGATGGCGCGGGTGCGCTTGACGGTCTGGCCTTCCTTGATCTCGCGGTCGGCGCCGAAGATGACGACGCCGACGTTGTCGGTCTCGAGGTTCAGCGCCATGCCGCGGGTGCCGTTCTCGAACTCGACCATCTCACCGGCCTGGACGTTGTCGAGACCGTAGACGCGGGCGATACCGTCGCCGACGGACAGCACCTGTCCGACTTCGGTGACTTCGGCTTCCTGCCCGAAATTCTTGATCTGGTCCTTGAGGATCGCGGAAATTTCCGCGGCGCGGATGTCCATCAGCCTGCCTCTTTCATCGCGTGCTTGATCGAGTTGAGTTTGGTGCGAAGCGAACTATCGATCATGCGGCTGCCGAGCTTGACGACGAGCCCGCCGATAATCGCTGGATCGACTTTCACGTTGAGCGCGACGTCCTTGCCGGTCACCGTCTTCAGTGAGGCCTTCAAGGCGTCGAGATTCTTGTCCGAGAGCGGCTCGGCGACGACGACGTCGGCCGTGGCCTCTCCCTTATATTTGGCGACCAGCGCGCTGAAGGCGCGGATCACGTCGGCGACCGCGAACAGGCGGCGGTTGGTGGTCAGCACACGCAGCACGTTGGCGGCGACGCCGGCGATGCCGGCCTTGTCCAGCACCGCATTGAGCGCCTTGAGCTGCACGTCCGCGCCGAACACCGGGCTGCGGACCAGGCGCTTGAGGTCGGCGCTCTCATCGAGAAGGGCATTGAACTTGTCGAGATCGGCCTTGACCGCATCGACGGACTTTTCGTCACGGGCCAGTTCAAACAGGGCCGTCGCGTAACGACCGGACACACCGGATACGGAGGGATCTTCAGCAGCCACAGACGTGCTCTTTTTATATGCGCCCAACCCACAAGAGGGACACCGGCGCGCCGCTGCGGCGCAAACCAGTTAAGCCCTTGGAATTCAAGCAGGACTTTGATTTTCGATCGCCGCAAGAGCAGCTTGATCACGAAAAGCGGCGCTTTGCTAACATAGCGTACGCGCAGCCGCAACAAGCGGTGGCCCGCTATTCGGCACCTTGTTGCCGCGCTGCGGTCGGAGCCCGGGACGGACCCGGAAGCGGCGCGATCGCCGCCGGTGGTGCACCCCGAACCCAGTACCGACGATCCGCGTATTCGTTCCGCCTGTTGCTGCATGGCCGCTATGTCCGTTTGGCCTTGACTGCCGCCTTGGCGGCTCCAGCGGCGATCGGCCGGATCGATATCAATTACTTGGCAACATCTTCACAACCTCAATGACGACTTAACACGACAGTACTTGAAAGTATTAATTAGTTAATGAAGCGTTAAACGGGCGGATTACGGAATTTTCGGTGATGAAGATCACCAGTCCCAAGATATTCCGATCCGAGCGGAACAATTTCTACTGCCCCATTCGTGCCTCATTGCGACATCAAACGGCGCGCGCCTCAACACCTGACGGGGGTCCACTGGCTGCAGAACGCAGCAATACTGTTTCGAGGGACAGATCCAGATGCTGAAACTGAAGAACCTCTCGGCTGGCAAGATCGCCGGCTCGCGCACCGCGCTCGCTGTTGCCGTGACGCTGATCGTCGGCGGCAGCGCCACCGAAGCCTCGGCCCGGTCCAGGCACCACCATCACCACGCGCGCCACCACCATCATCATATGGCGCGCCAGGCCGCCCAGCCCGCGGCAGACTCGTTTTCGAACGGCTGGTCGAACAACTCGTCCTGGATGAATGCCAACGCATCGGTCGCGCCGTCGTCCGGAACGGGCCGCACCTTCTCCGGCATGGCATCGTACTACGGCAACGAGTCCGGCAGCCGCACCGCATCCGGCCAGCGCATGAACGCCAACGCCATGACCTGCGCCCACCGCTCGCTGCCGTTCGGCACCAAGCTGCGCGTCACTCATGGCGGCCAGAGCGTCATCGTCACTGTCAACGACCGTGGCCCATTCATCCGCGGCCGTGTGCTCGACCTTTCGACGGGCGCCGCCCGCGCCATCGGCCTGACCCGCGCCGGCGTCGGCCGCGTCACCGCCGAGGTCGTGTCGTAAGTCACCCATCTATCCGCGCGTCATTGCGAGCGCAGCGAAGCAATCCAGGGCTCCTTTGGGACTCTGGATTGCTTCGTCGCTTCGCTCCTCGCAATGACGGCGGTGATGGCGTGCCTTGTGCTACAAGAAGCTCTGCGGGTCGACGTCGACCTCGAGCTTGAGATTGCCCCTGGGCTTCTCCGCATGCGCCAGCCAATGGCGCAGATAATCCGACAGATCGAAATTGCGCGCCGACTTGAGCAGCAGCCGGAAGCGGTAGCGGCCCTTGATGACGGCGAGCGGCGCCTCGGCCGGTCCGAGCAGCAGCACGCCCTCCTCTGAAGGCGCTGACGCCACCAGCCGGCGCGCGAAGCCCTCCGCGGTCGGCCTGTCCCCTGCCGAAATGATCAGGCTCGCCAGCCGGCCGAACGGCGGGTAACCCGTGCGCTCGCGGACGTCGATTTCGCTGGTGTAGAACGCCTCGCGGTCGCAGGCGATCAGCGCCTTCATGACCGGATGCTCGGGCTGGTGCGTCTGCAGATAGCCCCTCCCCCTGCCCTGCTCGCGGCCGGCACGGCCGATCACCTGGTTGAGGAGCTGCCAGGTGCGCTCGGCGGCGCGCGGATCGCCGTTGCCGAGGCCGAGATCGGCGTCGACCACGCCGACCAGATTGAGCCGAGGGAAGTTGTGGCCCTTGGCCACGAGCTGGGTGCCGATGATGAGGTCGACGCGGCCTTCCGCGATCTCCGTGAGTTCGGCGCGCATGGTCTCGATCGAGGTGATCAGGTCGCTCGACAGCACCATGCTGCGCGCGTCGGGAAACAGCGCGGCCGCCTCCTCCTGCAGCCGCTCGACGCCCGGGCCGACCGCGACCAGCGATTCCTCGGCGGCGCAATGCGGACAGGCCGGCGGCCGGGCCATCGAGAACCCGCAATGGTGGCAGACCAGGCGCTGGCGAAAACGATGGTCGACCAGCCAAGCGTCGCAGATGGTGCAAGCAAAACGGTGGCCGCAGGCGCGGCACAAGGTCAGCGGCGCATAGCCGCGGCGATTGAGAAACAGCAGCGCCTGCTCGCCGCGCTCGATCGCGGTGCGGATCTCGCCCGCCAACCGCGGCGAGATGTAGCGGCCGCGCGGCGGCGGCTCGCGCCTGAGATCGATCGCCTCGATGTGCGGCATGTGCTGGCCGCCGAAGCGCGACGGCAGCGCGACGCGCTGGTAGCGGCCCTTGCGCGCATTGACCTCGGTCTCGACCGAGGGCGTCGCTGACGCCAGCACGACCGGGAATTTGGCGATGTGGCCGCGCACCACCGCCATGTCGCGGGCGTGGTAGTGCGCGCCCTCGTCCTGCTTGTAGGCCTGGTCGTGCTCCTCATCGACGACGATCAGGCCGAGATCGGCGTAGGGCAGAAACAGCGCCGAGCGCGCGCCGACCACGACCGGCGCCTCGCCGGCGGCGATCGCCGCCCAATTGCGCTGGCGCGTGCGCGGCGTCAGCTCGGAATGCCATTCCAGCGGGCGCACGCCGAAACGGCGCGAGAAGCGGTCGAGGAACTGCCCGGTCAGCGCGATCTCCGGCATCAGGATCAGCGACTGCCGGCCGCGGCGGACGGTCTCGGCCACCGCCTCGAAATACACCTCGGTCTTGCCGGAGCCGGTGACGCCATCGAGCAGCGCGACCTGAAAGCCGCCATTGGCAGCCAGCGCCCGCATCGCCTCGACGCCGGCCAACTGTGCATCGAAGAACTCGGGCTGGGCGAAGGACGGGTCCGGCGTCGGCGGCGGCAAGGCCCGCGGCATCGCCTCGACCGTCAGCGTCCCCTCGTCGACCAGTCCGTCGATCACGCTGCTGGAGACGCCGATCTCGCGGACGAGGTCGGACTTTCCGTGCAGCAGGCCATCCGACACCGCCTCGATCACCCGCCGCCGCGCCGGCGTCAGCCGCTTTGGCGGCTCGCCGACCAGCCGGACGCCGAGGCGAACGCGCTCCGGCCCGAGATGCTCGCCCATGCGAAGGCACATCCGCAGCACCATGCCGCGCGGTGACAGCGTGTAATTGGCGACCCAGTCGACCAGCGACCGCAGCTCCGGCTTGAGCGGCGGCACGTCGAGCTTCTCGCTGACGTCCTTCAGCCTGTTGTGCAGTCGCGGATCGGGATTGGCGTTCTCCGCCCACACCACCGCCAGCACCTCGCGCGGCCCCAGCGGCACGCCGACGACATCGCCGGGCTTCAGCGCCATGCCGCGCGGCACGCGGTAGGAATAAGTGTGGTCGAGCGCGACCGGAACCAGCACGTCGACCACGCCGGCCGTGCTGACTGCACCTGGAAAGAGATCGGTCGGGCGGTCCATGAGGGCGGAGATAGCCTTGCTCGGGCTGAAGCGAAAGCCGCCCGGCAAAGTTAGCGAACGGTAAAGGACGAGGATGCGATATATATAGATGAACCGACGGGTTGAGACCGAGCTTCTCGCCGCGAGCGCCGCTGCGCTCCCTCGCCCCGCTCTTGCGGGGAGAGGGCTGGGGTGAGGGGCAGACGCACGGGACGTGTTCGCCGTGAGACCTGTACCCCCTCACCCGGATTGCATCTGACGATGCAATCCGACCTCCCCCCGCAGGCGGGGAGAGGCGCAGACCGCATTCGCGGCGGCCGACAAGCTCGCAGGACCTCGTCCCATCGCTGGGCACGCACGCATGGCAAAGCAGACGCGACCACCTGAAACGGATGCCGACGATGCGCCGGAGCTCTCCGACCTGATCGGCGCCGATGACGGCGTGGTGCGCGCGATGATGCAGTGGCTGGCGCATCTGCGCAGCGAGCGCCGGCTGTCCCCGAAGACGGTCGAGGCCTATGCCCGCGACCTGCGGCAATGCCTGCAATTCCTCTGCACCCATTGGGGTGAGCCGGTGACATTGGCGCGCTTTGCGGTGCTGGAAGCCGCCGACATCCGGGCCTTCATGGCGATGCGGCGCGCCGACGACATCGCCGGACGCTCCCTGATGCGGACGCTGGCAGGCTTGCGCTCGTTCGGTCGTTTCCTGGAGCGCGAGGGCAAAGGCAAGGTCGGCGCCCTCTCGGGAATCCGCGCGCCAAAGATCGCCAAGAGCCTGCCGAAGCCGCTGCCGATGGACGCCGCCAAGCGCCTCGCCGATGCCGACGAGCGTGCCGGCGAGACCCGCGAGACCTGGGTTCTGGCGCGCGACGCCGCGGTCATGGCGCTGCTGTATGGCTCCGGCCTGCGCATCTCAGAGGCGCTCGGATTGAAACGCGGCGAGGTGCCGCGGCCGGGCGAAGGCGACGTGCTGGTCGTGACCGGCAAGGGCAACAAGACGCGCATGGTGCCGGTGCTGCAGAACGTGCTGCAGCTGATCGACGAGTACGCCAGGCTCTGCCCCTACCCGCTTCCGGGAGCTGGGCCGATGTTCGTCGGCGCCAAGGGCGGTCCGTTGAGCCCGCGCATCATTCAGCTCGCGATGGAGCGGCTGCGCGGCGCGCTCGGCCTGCCCGACAGCGCCACGCCGCACGCGCTGCGCCACTCCTTCGCCACGCACCTGCTGTCGCGCGGCGGCGATCTGCGCGCGATCCAGGAGCTGCTCGGCCACGCCTCGCTGTCGACCACGCAGATCTATACCGGCATCGATTCTGAACGGCTGCTGCAGGTCTACGCGTCGGCGCATCCGCGGCGCTGACACCGTTCCGTCACATCGTTTCCCTTGCGCGACCACCGTGGTTCCGGCAATCGTCTCCCTCGCTTGATCCGGAGGGGAACAGATGAGCGCACATGAGAGCATGGAGCATGCGGAGCACGCCGAGCATGCCTCCGGCGAGAACAAGAAGATCGCGCTGCTGATCGCCGTCATCGCGCTGTTCCTGGCGCTGTCGGAAACGCTCGGCAAGGGCGCGCAGACCGAATCGATCAGCAAGAACGTCGAGGCATCCAACCTCTGGGCCTTCTTCCAGGCCAAGACCGTGCGCCGCACCGTGGTGCAGACCGCAGCCGAGCAGGGCAAGCTGAACCTGCCGGCGCTGCCGGACGAGGCGGCCAAGGCGGCGTTGCAGAAGCAGATCGATGACTGGCAGAAGAATGCCGCGCGCTATCGTTCGGAGCCGGAGACCGGCGAAGGCAGCGAACAATTGGCCGAACGCGCCAAGCATGCCGAGCACGAGCGCGACGAGGCGACGGCGAAATATCACCACTACGAATTGGCGTCGGCCGCTTTCCAGATCGGCATCGTGCTGGCGTCGGCGACGATCATTACGGGAATGATCGTGCTGGCCTGGGCCTCCGGTGGGCTCGCGCTGATCGGGATCGCCATGACGCTGCTCGGCCTGTTTCAGCCGCATCTCTTGCATCTGCATTAGCCACGAAAGCCGTCATTCCGGGGCAAGGCCACAGGCCTTGAACCCGGAATCTCAAGCTTGGCTTGCGTTCATTCTCAACAATCTCGAGATTCCGGGCTCAATCGCCGGCACGCTGCCGCTTTGCGGCTGCACACGGACGATTGCCCCGGAATGACGCGGGTGGTGAGCAGGCGAATGATGCCGCCCAATGGCTCTTCTTGATCAGCGCGCCTGCACGCTGCGGCGGAAGCGCAGGATCTGGCGAACCACGCGGGCCGACCAGCCGCGGGTATTGCCCCGAAGCAACTCGCCGACGACCTCACGGACACGCTGCTTGATCGGCTCGACGAGGGCCGAGGCTTTGCTGCGCAGCGTGAGCACGGCCTCATACAGCCAGGCGAACCAGCCCATCTGCAGCAGCTTGCTGCGCGTGACGTCGAAGATGAATGCGGTGACACCGACACCGACGATCTTGCCGGACACGATCGTGGCCAGCGCGAGCTTCCACTGATGGTGCATCAGCAGCCACATGCCGAGCAGCTTGAGCGGAAACAGCAGCACGACCGGCACGACGAAGACGATCAAGGTCAGCGCCGGAGACAGCGTCTCGATCCGCGCGGCAAGCCAGTGCTTCAAGCTCCGCAGCGGAATCGCGGCGACGATGCGCGCCACGACCGGCTCGAGATGGTCCCACAACCAAGCTTCGATCAGGAAGATGATCGCAAGCAGAACCCAGAACGGCTGAAGCAGGCGGCGCAGCATCGGACTCCATCTCCGCCGGGCCTCGAGGGTTGAGGCCGCTATGACGATAGGACCTCGCGCCTTGCCGTTCGGTTCAGCGTCATAAGCGGGGCGTTTTGTCGCACCCACCTAAGGCGCCTCCGGGCGTCCGTCACATATGGATGGCCCGCTTACCCACCGCAAGCGCGGCTTCCTTGACGGCCTCCGAGCGCGTCGGATGCGCGTGGCAGGTGCGCGCAAGATCCTCGGCAGAGCCACCGAACTCCATCAATACGGCGGCCTCGTGAATTATTTCCCCGGCCTCGCGGCCGATGATATGGGCGCCGAGCACGCGGTCGGTCTTCGCATCGGCGAGGATCTTCACGAAACCGTCAGTGGTCTGGTTGACCTTGGAACGGCCGTTCGCGGTAAACGGAAACTTGCCGACGGTGTAGGCGACGCCGGCCTGCTTCAACTCGTCCTCGGTCTTGCCGACGGAGGCCACTTCGGGCGTGGTGTAGACCACGCCCGGAATGACGTCGTAGTTCACGTGGCCGGCCTGGCCCGCGAGAATCTCCGCGACAGCGACGCCCTCGTCTTCGGCCTTGTGCGCGAGCATCGGGCCCGCGACGACGTCGCCGATGGCGTAGACGCCGGGCACGCTGGTCGCGAAATGATGATCGATCTGGACGCGGCCGCGATTATCGATGATGACGCCCGCTTCCTGCAGACCGAGTCCCTCAGTGTAGGGCACGCGGCCGATCGCCACCAGCACGACATCGGCTTCGATCTTTTCAGCCGCTCCGCCCGCTGCGGGCTCGATGGTCGCCGACAGCGTCGCGCCCGACGTGTCGACGCCGGTGACCTTGGCGCCGAGCTTGAACGCAAAGCCCTGCTTCTCGAGGATGCGCTGGAACTGCTTGGCAATCTCGCCATCCATGCCGGGCAGGATGCGGTCGAGGAATTCGACCACGGTGACCTTGGCGCCGAGGCGGCGCCACACCGAGCCGAGCTCAAGGCCGATCACGCCGGCGCCGACGACGAGCAGGCTCGACGGCACCTTGTCCAGCGACAGCGCGCCGGTCGAGGACACGATGCGCTTCTCGTCGATCTCGATGCCCTTGAGGCGCGCGATGTCCGAGCCGGTGGCGATGACGATGTTCTTGGTCTCGACGGTCTGCGCAGCACCGTCATTGCCGGTGACCTGCAGCTTGCCGGTGCCGAGGATCTTGCCCTTGCCCACGAGCACGTCGATCTTGTTCTTCTTCATCAGGAACTCGACGCCCTTGACGTTGCCGTCGATGCCCTGCTGCTTGAAGTTCATCATCGCCGGCAGATCGATCTCCGGCGCCGGGACCTTGATGCCCATCTTGGCGAAGGAGTGCCCGGCCTCCTCGAACAATTCAGACGCGTGCAGCAGCGCCTTCGACGGCATGCAGCCGACATTGAGACAGGTGCCGCCGAGGGTGGCGTTCTTCTCGACCACGGCCACCTTCATGCCGAGCTGCGCCGCGCGGATGGCGCAGACATAACCACCGGGTCCGGTACCGATGACGACGAGATCGTAGGATGCCATGATCGAATGTTCCGTAAGCTTTGTAGTCAGAGATGATGACGGTCGTCAGCGTCCGCCCGACACGTCGAGAATGGCCGAAGTGACATAGGAGGCCTCGTCCGACAGCAGCCAGACGATGGCATTGGCGATTTCCTCCGCGGTGCCGACGCGCTTCATCGGCACCATCGGCGCGAGGCGATGGGCGCGATCGGGCTCGCCGCCGGAGGCGTGAATGTCGGTATCGATCAGGCCGGGGCGAATGGCGGCGACGCGGATGCCCTCGCTCGCGACCTCGTGGGCCAGACCGATGGTGAAGGAATCGATCGCACCCTTCGAGGCGGCGTAGTCGACATAGGTGTTCGGCGAGCCGAGCTTGGCGGCGACCGACGACAGGTTGATGATGACGCCACCCTGGCCGCCATGCCGCGTCGACATCCGCTTCACGGCCTCGCGGGCGCAGAGGATGCTGCCGGTGACGTTGACCGCCATCAGCCGCTCGATGCGCTCCGCGCTCATCTCGTCGACGCGCGAGGTCGGGCCGACGATGCCGGCATTGTTGATGAGCGCGCCGAGCGTGCCGAACTTGTCGGCGGCCTTGAACAGCGCGAGGATGTCGTGCTCGCGGCCGACGTCGCATTTCACCGCGATCGCCTTGCCGTTCTTGGCCTCGATCGCGGCGACCGTGCTCTGCGCTGCCGCCTCGTTCGAGGCGTAGCCGACCACGATCTTGAAGCCGCGCGCCGCCGCGGCAAGGGCAGTGGCGCGGCCGATGCCGCGGCTGCCGCCGGTGATCACTGCAACCCTGTCGGTCATGCTGGCCCCCGTTAGGTCTGAGGCGCGCTGCCAGGCGCGCCTCAATTCGTCAAGTCGTCGTTCGCCTCAGAGATCCAGCACCAGCCGCGCCGGATCTTCCAGGCTCTCCTTGACGCGCACCAGGAAGGTCACGGCTTCCTTGCCGTCAATGACACGATGGTCGTAGGACAGCGCCAGATACATCATCGGCCGGACCTCGATCTTGCCGCCGACCACCACCGGCCGTTCCTGGATCTTGTGCATGCCGAGAATGCCGGACTGCGGCGCGTTCAGGATCGGGGTCGACATCAGCGAGCCGTAGATGCCGCCATTGGTGATCGTGAAGGTGCCGCCTTGCATCTCGTCGATCTTGAGCTGGCCGTCACGGGCGCGGCGGCCGAAATCGGCGATGCCCTTCTCGATGTCAGCGATCGACTTGTGGTCGCAGTCGCGCACGACCGGGACGACCAGTCCCTTGTCGGTGCCGACGGCGACGCCGATGTGGTAGTAGTTCTTGTAGATGAGATCGCTGCCGTCGATCTCGGCGTTCACGGCCGGGATGTCCTTCAGCGCCTGCACGACGGCCTTGGTGAAGAAGCCCATGAAGCCGAGCTTCGAGCCGTGCTTCTTCTCGAACACATCCTTGTACTGGCTGCGCAGCGCCATGACGTTGGTCATGTCGACCTCGTTGAAGGTCGTCAGCATCGCCGCGGTGTTCTGCACGTCCTTGAGGCGGCGCGCGATGGTCTGGCGCAGCCGGGTCATCTTCACGCGCTCCTCGCGCGCGGCGTCATCCGCCGGCGACGGCGCACGCACCTGCACGGAAGCCGCCGGCTGATTGACCGGGGTCGGGGCGGAGGCGGCGCGCTCGATCGCCGCCAGCATGTCGCCCTTGGTGACGCGGCCATCCTTGCCAGAGCCCGGCACGGTGGTGGCATCGACGCCGCTCTCGGCGGAGAGCTTGCGCACCGACGGGGCCTGCGGCGTATCGGCGGGCAGCGCCTTGGCCGGCGCTGGAGCGGCAGCAGGGGCAGCCGCGGCGGGCTTCGCCGGAGTCGCGGCGGGAGCAGCAGCGGCCGGCTTCGCAGCGGCCGCGCCATCGGTGATCTGGCCGAGCAGCGCGCCAACGGCGACGGTCTCGCCATCCTTGGCGATGATCTCACCCAAGGTGCCGGCCGACGGCGCGGGCACCTCGATCGTCACCTTGTCGGTCTCGAGCTCGACGAGGGGCTCGTCGACCGCCACGGCGTCGCCGGCCTTCTTGAACCAGCGGCCGATGGTGGCTTCGGTGACGGATTCACCCAGCGTCGGAACGCGAATTTCAGTCATGGTCTTTGTCCTCAATAACCCGTGCGGTCATAAAGCCGGTCCGCCATCGCCTTGCGGCGGGCAAGCGATGCGGGACGGACGATCAACGCGATGTACTTGCGCCCCGCAGGTTGCGGGGCGCGTCAAAAAGGCAGGTTCAGTTCAAGGCTTCGTCGAGCAGCGACTTCAGCTGGGCGAGATGCTTCGACATCAGGCCCGTCGCGGTCGCTGCAGAGGCGGCACGGCCGGCATAGCGCGGACGCTTGCTCTTGCCGCCGGTCTGGTTCATCACCCATTCCAGATAGGGCTCGATGAAGTGCCAGGCGCCCATGTTGCGCGGCTCTTCCTGGCACCACACCACTTCGGCGTTCTTGAAGCGGCCGAGCTCGGCGACCAGCGCCTTGAGCGGCACCGGATAGAGCTGCTCGACGCGCATCAGGTAGACGTCGTTCAGCCCGCGCTTCTCGCGCTCGTCATAGAGGTCGTAATAGACCTTGCCCGAGCACAGCACGATGCGGCGGATCTGCTCGTCCGGCACCAGCCTGGTCTTGTCGTCCGCCTGCATCTGCGCGTCATCGTACAGGATGCGGTGGAACGTCGTGCCCTTGGCGAGCTCCTCGAGCCGCGACACCGCGCGCTTGTGGCGCAGCAGCGATTTCGGCGTCATTACGATCAGCGGCTTGCGGATCTCGCGATGCAACTGTCGCCGCAGCACGTGGAAGTAGTTCGCCGGCGTGGTCGGATAGACCACCTGCATGTTGTCCTCGGCGCACATCTGCAGATAGCGCTCGAGGCGTGCCGACGAATGCTCGGGGCCCTGGCCCTCGTAGCCGTGCGGCAGCAGGCAGACCAAGCCGGACATGCGCAACCATTTACGCTCACCCGACGAGATGAACTGGTCGAACAACACCTGGGCGCCGTTGGCGAAGTCGCCGAACTGTGCCTCCCAGAGGGTCAGCGCGGTCGGCTCTGCGAGCGAGTAGCCGTATTCGAAGCCGAGCACGGCTTCTTCCGAGAGCAGCGAGTTGATGACCTCGAAGTGGCCCTGCTCCGGCGCCAGATGGTTGAACGGCGTGTAGCGGCTCTCGTCCTCCTGGTCGATCAGCACCGAATGGCGCTGCGAGAAGGTGCCTCGCTCGCTGTCCTGACCGGAGAGACGAACCTTGTGGCCTTCGAGCAGCAGCGAACAGTACGCCAGCGCTTCGCCGGTCGCCCAGTCGAGCCCGATGCCGCTGTCGATCGCCTTGGCGCGGTTCTCGAGGAAGCGCTGGATCGTCCGGTGCACGCGGAAGCCGTCCGGCACCTTGGTGATCTTGCGGCCGATCTCCTTGAGGCGGTCGATCTCGACGCCGGTAACGCCGCGGCGCGCCTCCTCCTCCTGGTCGGCGGATTTGAAGCCTGCCCACTTGCCGTCGAGCCAGTCGGCCTTGTTCGGACGATAGGACGTACCGGCCTCGAACTCGGCGTCGAGACGGGCGCGCCAGTCGGCCTTGGCCTTCTCGACCTCGCCCTCGGTCATCACGCCTTCGGCGACCAGGCGCTTGGAGTAGATCTCCAGGGTCGACGCATGGGCGCCGATCTTCTTGTACATCACCGGCTGGGTGAAGGCCGGCTCGTCGCCCTCGTTGTGGCCATGCCTGCGGTAGCAGAACATGTCGATCACGACCGGCTTGTGGAATTTCTGCCGGAACTCGATCGCAACCTTGGCTGCGAACACCACGGCTTCCGGATCGTCGCCGTTCACGTGGAAGATCGGCGCATCGATCATCTTGGCGACGTCGGACGGATAGGGCGACGACCGCGAATAGCGCGGATAGGTCGTGAAGCCGATCTGGTTGTTGACGATGAAATGAATCGAGCCACCGGTCCGGTAGCCTTTCAGGTCGGACAGCGCGAAGCACTCCGCCACGACGCCTTGGCCGGCGAACGCAGCGTCGCCATGCATCAAGAGCGGCAGCACCGAGATGCGCATGTCCGGCGGATCGCCATGCTGGTCCTGCTTGGCGCGGACCTTGCCGAGCACGACGGGATCGACGATCTCCAGATGCGACGGATTGGCAGTCAGCGACAGATGGATGCGGTTGCCGTCGAACTCGCGGTCCGAGGAGGCGCCGAGGTGGTACTTGACGTCGCCGGAGCCTTCGACCGCGTCGGGATTGGCCGAGCCGCCCTTGAACTCGTGAAACAGCGCGCGGTGCGGCTTGCCCATCACCTGGGTCAGCACGTTGAGGCGGCCGCGATGCGGCATGCCCAGCACGATCTCCTTCACGCCGAGATTGCCGCCGCGCTTGATGATCTGCTCCAGCGCCGGAATCAGCGACTCGCCGCCGTCGAGGCCGAAGCGCTTGGTACCGGTGAACTTGACGTCGCAGAACTTCTCGAAGCCCTCGGCCTCGATCAGCTTGGTCAGGATGGCGCGACGGCCCTCGCGGGTGAACGAGATTTCCTTGTCCGGCCCCTCGATGCGCTCCTGGATCCAGGCCTTCTGGGCGGCGTTCGTGATGTGCATGAACTCGACGCCGAGCGTCTGGCAGTAGGTGCGCTCGCAGATCGCGACGATCTCACGCAGGCTGCCGTATTCGAGGCCGAGCACGTGATCGAGGAAGATCTTGCGGTCGTAGTCGGCCTCGGTGAAGCCGTAGGAGCGCGGATCGAGTTCCTCACGGTTGCGCGGCGCCTCGATGCCGAGGGGATCGAGCTTGGCGTGGAAGTGGCCGCGCATGCGGTAGGCGCGGATCAGCATCAACGCGCGGACAGAGTCGCGGGTGGCCTGATTGACGTCGGCCACCGACAGTTCGACGCCCTTCGTCTGGGCCTTGGCGGCGAGCTTCTCGCCGACCTTCTTTTCGACGACGGCCCAGTTGCCGTCCAGCGCCGAGGTCAAGTCGTCGCGGGGGGAGACCGGCCAGTTGCTGCGCGCCCAGGAGGGGCCCGACGCATTCTTCTGCACGTCGGCCGGCGCGTCCTTCAGGCTCTTGAAGAACTCCTGCCACTCCGGGTCGACCGAAGCGGGGTCCTTCTCGTAGCGGGCGTAGATCTCATCGATGTAGGTGGCATTGGTGCCCTGCAGAAAAGACGACAGGGCGAAGGCGGCGTTCGCATCTTGGCGAGACATGGTGGCGTCCTGGTAATTTCGATGCGCCCAATCAAAACGGCGCAATGCCTGACCCGCGGGGCACGCGGATCAGGCTCGGGTTAGGACCGTTTACCTTATTTATTGTAAATATTCGCGCCGAAAAGCACTAAGTCCTGAATCAGGATTTCAACTTTTCGACAAGCGTCTTGCCAAGCCGCGCCGGAGACGGAGAGACTGTAATACCAGCAGCTTCCATCGCAGCGGTCTTCGAGCCGGCATCGCCCTTGCCGCCCGAGATGATCGCGCCGGCATGGCCCATACGGCGGCCGGGAGGGGCGGTGACGCCGGCGATGAATCCGACCATCGGTTTCTTGCGGCCGCGCTTCGCCTCGTCCTTGATGAACTGTGCCGCGTCCTCCTCGGCCGAGCCGCCGATCTCACCGATCATGATGATCGAGGTCGTCTTGGGGTCGGCCAGGAACATCTCGAGCATGTCGATGAACTCGGTGCCCTTGACCGGGTCGCCGCCGATGCCGACCGCCGTGGTCTGGCCCAGGCCCTCGGACGTCGTCTGGAACACCGCTTCATAGGTCAGGGTGCCCGAGCGCGACACGATGCCGACCGAGCCGGGCTTGAAGATGTTAGCCGGCATGATGCCGATCTTGCACTCGCCGGCGGTCATGACGCCCGGGCAGTTCGGCCCGATCAGGCGCGACTTGGATCCCACAAGCGAGCGCTTTACCCGGACCATGTCGAGCACCGGGATGCCCTCGGTGATGCAGACGATCAGCGGGACCTCGGCGTCGATCGCCTCGCAGATCGCGTCGGCCGCGCCCGGCGGCGGCACGTAGATCACCGAGGCGTCGGCGCCGGTGGCCTCGCGGGCCTCCTTGACGGTGTCGAACACCGGCAGGCCGAGATGGGTCGAGCCGCCTTTGCCCGGCGAGGTGCCGCCGACCATCTTGGTGCCGTAGGCGATCGCCGCCTCGGAGTGGAAGGTGCCGTTCTTGCCGGTGAAGCCCTGGCAGATGACCTTGGTGTTCTTGTCGATGAGGATGGACATCGTGCTTTCTCTAAAAGCGTTGCGGTGAGGAATGAGCGAGCGCCTGAAACGGCGCTCAGCCTCCCTTGACGGCCTTGACGATCTTCTGCGCGGCGTCGTCGAGATTGTCGGCGGGCAGCACGTTCAGACCGGACTCGCTGATGATCTTCTTGCCGAGATCGACATTGGTGCCCTCGAGTCGCACCACCAGCGGCACCTTCAGGCCGACTTCCTTGACCGCGGCCACGACGCCCTCGGCGATGACATCGCACTTCATGATGCCGCCGAAGATGTTGACCAGGATGCCCTTCACGTTCGGATCGGCGGTGATGATCTTGAACGCCGCCGCGACCTTCTCCTTGCTGGCGCCGCCGCCGACGTCGAGGAAGTTGGCGGGCTCCATGCCGTACAGCTTGATGATGTCCATCGTCGCCATGGCGAGGCCGGCGCCGTTGACCATGCAGCCGATGGTGCCGTCGAGCGCGACGTAGTTGAGGTCGTACTTCGATGCCTCGATCTCCTTGGCGTCCTCCTCGGTCTCGTCGCGCAGCGCGACGACTTCCGGGTGCTTGAACAGCGCGTTGGAGTCGAACGAGACCTTGGCGTCGAGCACGCGCAGCTGGCCCTGCTTGGTGACGACCAGCGGGTTGATCTCGAGCATCGCCATGTCCTTGGCGACGAAGGCGTTGTAGAGCTGGGTGGTCAGCTTCTCGGCCTGCTTGGCGAGGTCGCCGGAGAGCTTCAGCGCCTTGGCGACGGCGCGGCCGTGATGGCCCATGACGCCGGTGGCCGGATCGACCGAGAAGGTGATGATCTTCTCAGGCGTGCTGTGGGCGACGTCCTCGATGTTGACGCCACCTTCGGTCGACACCACGAAGGCGACCCTCGAGGTCTCGCGGTCGACCAGCAGCGACAGATAGAATTCCTTGTCGATGTCCGAGCCGTCCTCGATGTAGAGACGGTTGACCTGCTTGCCGTCCGGACCGGTCTGCACCGTCACCAGCGTGGCGCCCAGCATCTGCTTGGCGAACTCGTTGACCTCCTGGATCGACTTGGCGAGGCGGACGCCGCCCTTGTCGCCGGCAGAGGCCTCCTTGAACTTGCCCTTGCCGCGACCGCCGGCGTGGATCTGGCTCTTCACGACCCAGACCGGGCCACCTAGCGTCTTCGCCGCCGCATCCGCGTCCTCCGGACGGAGAACCGGCACGCCCTTGGAAATCGGCACGCCGAACTCGTGCAGCAGTGCCTTGGCCTGATATTCGTGAATGTTCATAAGCGCTTGCTCCCCGAACCCGCGATGGGGTGACGACCAGAATTGTTGTTAGGATGTCTGGTATACCATATACCAAACATCCTGCAACTCGATGTGGGCGAGACTACGCCCCGTGAATGACCCCTGATCAGCGGCCGAGCAGGTCGGGCGCGATCTTCTTGCAGGCGTCGACCAGGCCCTGGACGGCGGCGACCGACTTGTCGAACGCCTCGCGGTCCTTCCCGGCCAGCTCGATCTCGACGATGCGCTCGACACCCTTGGAGCCGATCACGACGGGCACGCCGACATACATGTCCTTGACGCCGAACTCGCCGTTGAGATGCGCCGCGCAGGGCAGCACGCGCTTCTTGTCGCGCAGATAGCTCTCGGCCATCGCGATCGCCGACGCCGCCGGGGCGTAGTAGGCGGAGCCCGTCTTGAGCAGGTTGACGATCTCGGCGCCGCCATTGCGGGTGCGGTCGACGATCTCGTCGATGCGCGCCTGCGAGGTCCAGCCCATCTTGACGAGATCCGGCAGCGGAATGCCGGCGACGGTCGAGTACTTGGTCAGCGGCACCATGGTGTCGCCATGGCCGCCGAGCACGAAGGCAGTGACGTCCTCGACCGAGACGTTGAACTCATCGGCCAGGAAGTAGCGGAAGCGCGCGGAGTCGAGCACGCCGGCCATGCCGACGACCTTCTTCGCCGGAAGGTTCGAGGCCTTCTGCAGCGCCCAGACCATCGCGTCGAGCGGATTGGTGATGCAGATGACGAACGCATCGGGGGCGTACTTCTTGATGCCGGCGCCGACCTGCTCCATCACCTTCAGGTTGATCGACAGCAGATCATCGCGGCTCATGCCCGGCTTGCGCGGCACGCCGGCGGTGACGATGCACACCTTGGCGTTGTCGAGCGCCTCGTAAGAGTTGGCGCCGGTGAAGTGCGCATCGAAGCCATCGACCGGCGAGGACTGCGCGATGTCGAGCGCCTTGCCCTGTGGAACGCCTTCGGCAATGTCGAACATCACGACGTCGCCGAGCTCCTTGAGGCCGACGAGGTGAGCCAGCGTTCCGCCGATCTGACCGGAGCCAATCAAAGCAATCTTGTCGCGCGCCATGGCAAATTTTCCTTTGAACCCGAAGGGGTGAGGGAGGTTGAAAAGTCGAGTGGGTGGTTATCCCTTTCGCCCGGGCCGTTCAAGTCACGCTATGGCCAATTGGCGGGCGTGCCTTGATTTCGATCAGGACCGGGCGACGGCTGCTGATGATCCTTTCAGCATGATTGGCGTGGCCTTTTCGCGGCTGTGTGCCCGGCGGCAGGCGCTCGCCAAAACTCCGGTATTTGTCAGGTTTCGACCAACCCCGTGGAAGTCCCGGATGCCGCCGAGTCCTTCCGCCCGTGCGGCAGGGCCAGGTAGGAGTCCGAGCCCATCTCGATCAGGCGCGAGGTGGTCCGCTTGAACTCCATGGCCTCGATGCCCTCGGTCGCGACGTAGAGCGAAATCGGGTCGGCTTCGGCGGACGCGATCAGCTTCACGGCGTTGTCGTAGAGCGTATCGATCAGGGTGATGAACCGCTTGGCGGCATTGCGCTCGGCCAGATCCATGACCGGAACGTGATCGATCAGGATCGTATGATAGTCGTGCGCGAGCCGCAGATAGTCCGAGGCTGCCAGCGGCTTCTCGCAGAGATCGGTAAAACCGAAGCGGGCGACGCCGTTGGCGGAGCACGGGACATGCAGGATACGCCCCTTGATCGTCATGTCGCGCGGCTTGCACTTGGCATGCCCCGTGAGCCGCGCCCAGGCCTTGTCGAGCGCCGCTCGCGCGTCGACATCGGCCGGCACCAGCCACATCTTCACGCCGGCCAGCTTCTCCAGCCGGAAATCGGTGCGCGCATCCAGCCGCATCACGTCCATATGGTCGGCGATCTGCTTGATGAAGGGCAGGAACAGCGCGCGGTTGAGGCCGCCTTTGTAGAGGTCTTCGGGCGCGACGTTCGAGGTCGCCACCACCACGGTGCCGAGCTCGAACAGCCTGGCGAACAGACGCCCGAGGATCATCGCGTCGGCGATGTCGGTGACATGGAATTCGTCGAAGCAGAGCAGCCAGGCCTGATCGAAGATCGCCTGTGCCGTGAGCCCGATCACGTCGGCATCGGCAAGCTCGCCGCGCGCGATGTTCTGGCGGTAGCCGTAGATGCGCTCGTGCACCTCGGCCATGAATTCGTGAAAATGCGCGCGGCGCTTGTGCTCGACGGGACAGTTCTGGAAGAACAGGTCCATCAGCATGGTCTTGCCGCGCCCGACCTCGCCGTGGACATAGAGGCCGTTCGGCGGCTCGCTCTTGTCGGCAAAAAGGCGGCCGAACAAGCCTTGCTTGCGCGTCGGCTTGTAGGTCGAGAGGCGGCGCTCCAGCGCCGCCAGGGCGTCGGCGACCTCGGCCTGGGCGAGGTCGGCCTCGATCGCACCGGTATCGACCAAAGACTGATATTGCGCGCGGAACGCGTCTGACGGAGTGGACAGCATGAGCCCACTCTAGGTCACGAGACTTACGGAAAATGCAATCCGCAAATGGTGGAAGCCGCCATGCGTCGGAGCCGTGAGGTCGTGGTATATGGCACGCAAACGCCGCCGTGACCGTTAGTCCGGGGCTAACGACGTTAGTCTTCGCTCCTGGCCTCAGCGAGCGGCTGGCTTGAACGACCGCGCTCCAGACCTCACCCCGGGGAAAGGTCGTAGGCGTCCTCGACCACGTAGGGGCCACCGCCGGTCGAGGCGCGCGACGAGAACAGCACGAAGCGCTCGGCCGTGAACACGCGGCTCGGGAAATAGCCGCGGACGGAGAGATAGTCGGCGACGTCCTGGCTCGACGCATCGTGCAGCCGCGCCAGCGTGACGTGGGGCACGAATTTGCGACCTTCCGGATCGAGCCCGATCCGCTGCATGAGCCGCTCGAGCTCGGCCTGCAGCTCGATCAGGGGGCGGCTCGGCGCGACGTTGGCAACGACGGCGCGCGGCTTGCGGCCGCCGAAGCTGGAGAGACCCTGCACCGTCACTTCGAACGGCTTGCGGTTCACCCGCCACAGCATCGAGGCGATCTCGTTGGCGGAGGCGCCGTCGATGTCACCGATGAAGCGCAACGTCACATGGTAATTTTCGGGATCGATCCAGCGGGCGCCGGGGAGGCCACCCCGCAAACCGGAAAGCGTGTGGCCAACCTCGGCCGGGATTTCCAGTCCAGTAAACAGACGCGGCATCGTTTCAGGACTCCCGATGCTGGAGGCTGATCTCGAAAATTGACGAGATCATGCCTTCGAGAAATGATCGACGACGAATCGCCAATGCATCATTCCTACCGAACTTATATGACTCCGCGACGGAAGGCGGGTTAACGCCGGTAAAAGCTGCGGAAAACCCGGCCCTTAAGGTTATCGCAAATGATCGACGCGGCGCTTCGTTCCGTCATTGCCCACGAAGTGGACGCAGGAATGCTTCCGCCGTAGGCAACATCCGGGACACGATGATGTCGACGCCGGCTGCGGTGGGGTGGATGCCGTCGGCCTGGTTCAGCTTGGGGTCGGCGGCGACACCGTCGAGAAAGAACGGATACAGCGGGACGCCGAATTCCTTGGCCAGATCGGGATAGATCGCGTTGAATTTCGCGGCATAGTCGCTGCCGTAGTTCGGCGGCGCCAGCATGCCGCACAGCATGACGGCGATGCCCCGTGCCTTCAGCCGGGTCACGATCTCGGTCAAGGCCTTGCGCGTCACCGCGGGATCGATGCCGCGCAGCGCATCGTTGGCGCCGAGCTCGACGATGACGGCCTCGGTCCCGTCAGGCACCGACCAGTCGAGCCGGTCGCGGCCGCCGGACGAAGTGTCCCCGGATACGCCGGCATTGGTGAGGTCGATCGGCAGGCCCTGGGCCTGCAACGCCTTCTGCAGCTTGGCTGGAAACGCATCCGAGGCGGACAGGCCAAGACCCGCGCTCAAGGAATCGCCGAGCACGACCAGCTTGATCGGCTTGACGTCGTCAGCGCCCGCAAACGCGGGCCCGACTGTCATCAAGGCGAGCATCAACACGAGTATGTGCACGAAGATATGTCCGCGCCTCTCGACCCGGCTTGCGGAGTTGCCATATGACCGAGCCATGGACAGTCTCATCGAAACCTCGCGTTTGGCCGGCCTTGCGCCGGACACCATTACCATCTCCAACGTCAACCTCTCGCTCGGCACCGGAGCGGCACGTGTTCATATCCTCAAGGACATCAGCCTGCGGGTGGGACAGGGCGAGACGATCGGCCTGATCGGCCCCTCGGGATCGGGGAAGTCCACGCTGCTGATGGTGATGGCGGGGTTGGAACGTCCTGACAGTGGTGAGGTGGTGGTCGGCGGCACCGCTTTCAATGCCCTGGACGAGGACGCCCTGGCCCGGTTCCGGGGTCGCCAGGTCGGCATCGTTTTCCAGTCCTTCCACCTGATCCCGACCATGACCGCGCTGGAGAATGTGGCAGTGCCGCTCGAGCTGGCCGGCCATGCCGGCGCCGCGGAGCGTGCCGCCCGCGAACTCGAGCAGGTCGGGCTCGGCCACCGGCTGCATCACTATCCGACGCAGCTCTCCGGCGGCGAGCAGCAGCGCGTGGCATTGGCCCGCGCTCTCGCTCCCGACCCCGCAATTCTCGTGGCCGACGAGCCGACCGGCAATCTCGACGAGACCACCGGCCAGCAGATCGTCGACCTGCTGTTCACCAAGCATGCCGAGCGCGGCATGACGCTGGTGCTGGTGACCCATGACAGCGGCCTCGCGCATCGGTGCGACCGGGTGGTGCGGCTGCGCTCGGGACGGATCGAAGCCGAGAGCGACGCACACGAGCAAGCCGACGCATGAGCACGGTGTCCGAACCGATCGCGGGCGGCCGCATGGCCGCGTTGCCGGTGCGCTACGCGCTGCGCGAGCTGCGCGGCGGCTTGCGCGGCTTCTACGTCTTCATCGCCTGCATCGCGCTCGGCGTGCTCGCCATCGCCGGTGTCGGGTCGGTGGCGGCCAGCCTCAATGACGGGCTGGTCCGCGAGGGGCGGACCTTGCTCGGCGGCGACGTCGCTTTCTCGCTGTTTCAGCGCGAGGCCAAGCCCGAGGAGATCGCCTTCCTGCGGACGCGCGGCCAGGTCTCGCTGGCGGCAACCTTGCGGGCGATGGTGCGCGCCGGTGACGCCAAGCTGGCCTTGGTCGAGCTCAAGGCGGTCGACGGCGCCTATCCGCTGCTGGGCAAGGCCGAGCTGCAGCCCGACCTGCCGCTACCGGACATTCTCGCCGAACGCGACGGCGTGTTCGGCGCGGCGGCCGATCCGGCACTGCTGGCGCGGCTCGACCTCAAGGTCGGCGACACCGTCAGCATCGACACCGTCCGCTTCCAGATCCGCAGCGCGCTCCAGGCCGAGCCAGATAAATTGTCCGGCGGCATCGGCCTTGGGCCGCGTTTCCTGATCAGCGAGGCCGGCCTGCGCGCCACGTCGCTGCTGCAGCCGGGCAGCCTGGTGCGCTGGACCTACCGGGTCCGGCTGCCCGACAATGCCAAGGACGACCACGCCGCAGCGTCCTTCATCGCCGACACCCGCCTGACCTTGCCGTCGGCCGGGTGGGAGATCCGCAGCCGCAGCAATGCCTCGCCGCAGCTCGAGCGGACGATCGGCCGCTTCACCCAGTTCCTCACCCTGGTCGGTCTCGCCGCGCTGCTGGTCGGCGGCGTCGGCGTCGCCAACGCGGTCAAGAGCCATGTCGACCGCCGCACCGAGGTGATCGCGGCGTTCAAGGCCCTCGGCGCCACCAGCCGCGACGTGTTCGGCATCTACCTCGTGCAGGTGATGGTGCTCGCCACGATCGGTTCGATCATCGGCCTCTGCGCCGGCGCGGCCCTGCCCTTCGCCATCGTCGGGCTGTTCGGCAACATCCTGCCGCTGCCCGTGATCCCGGCTATTCATTCCGACGAGCTGGCGCTGTCCTTCGTCTATGGCCTGCTCACCGCACTGGCGTTCGGTCTGTGGCCGCTCGGGCGCGTGCGCGACGTGCCGGTGGCGGCGTTGTTCCGCGAGGCGGTCATCGCCGAATGGCACCGGCCGCGCTGGAGCTATCTGGTGCTGATCGCGGGCACCGTCGCGCTGCTGATCGCGGTCGTGATCGGCCTGTCCTACGACAAGCGCATCGCCGCGGTGTTCGTCGTCGCCGCCGCGCTGGTGTTCGTGCTGTTGCGCGGCATTGCCGCCGCGGTGATGGCAATTGCGCGCGCCCTGCCGCGCAGTCGCTTCCCGATGCTGCGGCTGGCGGTCAGCAACATCTACCGCCCGGGCGCGCTGACACCGTCCGTGGTGCTGTCGCTCGGACTGGGTCTCGCGGTGCTGGTCACGATCACCCAGATCGACGGCAATCTGCGGCGGCAATTTCTGGCGCAACTGCCGGAGCAGGCGCCGTCGTTTTTCTTCATCGACGTCCCCTCCGGCGAGGCCGACCGCTTCCGCGGCTTCCTCAAGGACCTCGCCCCTCAATCCGCTGTCGAAGACGTGCCGATGCTGCGCGGGCGCATCGTCTCCGCCCGCGGCGTCCGCGCCGAGGACCTCAAGGCGACGACGGACACCGAATGGGTGCTGCAGAGCGATCGCGGCCTGACCTATACCGCCGAGATTCCCAAGGGCTCGAAGGTGGTCGACGGCGAGTGGTGGAGCGAGACCTACAGCGGACCGCCGCTGGTCTCGATCGAGAAGCGCATCGCCGACGGCCTCGGCCTCAAGCTCGGTGACGACATCATCGTCAACGTGCTCGGACGCGATATCACGGCGCGGATCGGCAACATGCGCACCATCGACTGGCAGGGGCTCGGCATCAACTTCGTGCTGGTGTTCTCCCCGAATGCCTTCAAGGGCGCGCCGCACACCCATGTCGCGACCCTGACCGAAGCGCGCTCCGATGCCGCCGAGGATGCCCGTGTCATCCGCAAGGTGGCCGACGCCTTCCCGATGGTGACCAGCGTGCGGGTCCGAGAGGTGATGGAGACCGTGGGCTCGGTGGTCTCCAACCTCGCGCTTGCCATCCGCGGCGCCAGCGCGGTGACCTTGATCTCGGCCATCCTGGTGCTCGGCGGCGCGCTGGCCGCCGGCCACCGTCACCGGGTCTACGACGCGGTCATCCTGAAGACCCTGGGCGCGACGCGGCTGCGGCTGCTCGGCGCCTACGCGCTCGAATATCTGATGATCGGGTTTGCCACCGCCGCGTTCGGCGTCATCGCCGGCTCGGTCTCCGCTTGGCTGATCGTGACCCGGCTGATGACCTTGAGCTTCGCCTGGCAGGCGGGCAGCGCCGCGCTGGTCGTCTTGGCGGCGCTGATCGTGACCGTCGGCCTCGGACTGGCCGGCACCCTGCTCGCGCTGAACCAGAAGCCGGCGACGGTTCTTCGGAATCTCTAGCGGCTTGATCGAGCGCTTGCGCGCTCATGCCGCACGGTTAACGCGATTTATACGGCTGGGACGCGTTCGGAGCGACATTCAGCCGCGCGTGGAAGCTTGCGGCGGATATGCTAGTTTCCCATCTAGGGAATGGGCTCAGAGACCTGCCAAAGATGGCGAATTTGCCGATGACGCAAATTTAATATCGATGGCAGCGGGTATGAGATAGGGTTTTTCGAGAACCGGCTGAAGGTCCTGCCAGGATCGGGCTGCCGGGCAACCAACGGGAATTCGACCATGTCGGACCTCAACCGCAACTATGCTTCACCCTTTGGCCGGGTGGCCGGGCGCGCCGATGCCGCGACCGTCGACGCCGGTCTGCGCGCCTACATGCTGCGCATCTACAATTACATGAGCATCGGCCTGGCCATCACCGGCCTCGCGGCGCTCGGCGTCTACATGGCGTCGGTGACCGGCGATCCGGCGGCCGGCGTGTTCAAGTTCGGCAACGCCTATCTGACGCAGTTCGGCTACGCGATGTTCGTGAGCCCGCTGAAGTGGCTGTTCATCCTGGCCCCTCTGGTCATGGTGTTCGCGATCTCGGCCGGCATCAACCGCCTCGCGCCGTCGACCGCTCAACTCCTGTTCTGGGTGTTTTCGGCCTTGATGGGCATCTCGCTGTCGTCGATCTTTCTGGTGTACACCCACACCTCGATCGTGCGGGTGTTCTTCATCACCGCGGCGACGTTCGGCGCGCTCAGCCTGTACGGCTACACGACCAAGCGTGACATGACGGGCATGGGCTCGTTCCTGTTCATGGGCCTGATCGGCATCGTGCTGGCGAGCCTGGTGAACCTGTTCCTGGCGAGCTCGATGCTGCAGTTCATCGTCTCGGTGATCGGCGTGTTCGTGTTCGCCGGCCTGACCGCCTGGGATACGCAGCGCCTGAAGAACGAGTACATCTACGGCTACGCCTCCGCGGGCGGCGACATCGCCGAGCGCGCAGCGATCACCGGCGCGCTGTCGCTGTACCTGAACTTCATCAACCTGTTCACGCTGCTGCTGCAGCTGCTCGGACAGCGCGACTGATCCAACCGCTCGAACGAGCGACCTTCGAAGCCCCGGCCTCACCGCCGGGGCTTTTCGTTTGCACAAACCCGATTGCGACCGGCGCAAAGCGGCAGCGACAGCCATGCCGCGAGGCCGGATTGATCGCCGCGTCCGCGTGGGTATGCTTGCACCCCATGTCGAACATTGAAATCCGGCCCACCCAGGAGGCCGACCTCCCCGCCATCACCGCCATCTACGGCCAGGCCGTCCGCGAGGGCACGGCCACCTTCGAGCTCGACCCTCCGGATCTGGCGGAGATGACGCGCCGCTTCCGGGCGCTCCGCGACGGCGGCTTCCCCTATTTCGCCGCCCTGCTGGACGGAGAGGTGGTAGGCTATGCCTATGCCGGGCCCTACCGGCCCCGCCCTGCCTATCGCTTCACGGTGGAGAACTCGGTCTATCTCGCTCCCGCCAGCCAGCGTCGCGGCATCGGGATGCGACTGATGCGGCAGCTGATCGACGCCTGTGAGGAGGGAGGCTTTCGCCAGATGATCGCCGTCATCGGCGACTCCGCCAATGCCGGCTCGGTCGGGCTGCATACCGCCTGCGGCTTCCAGATGATCGGCACCCACCCGAGCGTCGGCCTGAAATTCGGCCGCTGGCTCGATACTGTGATGATGCAGCGCCCGCTCGGGGCCGGGAGCAGCGACGTCCCGGCGTAAAAGCGACGCCGGTCGAAATGTCGTGATCACCCGGCGGGTCGGATCAGACCAGCGCCGGCTTCGGCGCGATCGCCAGCAACACGCGCTCAAGCTCGTGGCCGCGGCGCAGGATCAGCCCGGTGGCCGAGATCACGCTGTACATGCCCTGCTTGCGTGCGAGACGCGGATCCTTCTCGATGCGGTAGATCGGCACCTCGGACGCCCGGCGAAACACGGAGAAGACGGCCCGGTCACGCAGGAAGTCGATCGAATAGTCGCGCCACTCACCGTCGGCGACCATGCGACCGTAGAGGTTCAGGATGCGGTTCAGCTCCAGGCGGTCGAACGTCACCCGGTTCGGCGCTGCGGCCGCACTGCGCGCCGCCGCGCGGTTCTCGCTGGGGTCGGCGTCCTCCGGCGTGAGGTTCATTGGCGTCCTCCTGTCATCTGTGTGACATGATCGCGCCATCCGGCAGAAGCCGCAAGGGGCCGTTTTCGTTGTTGAAGTTCGACCGAGCCTGCAAGGTCATCAGTTCCGCGAACACGCAAGCGTCACGGGATCGTTAGCGGAATCATAATCGCGCCGTCTTTCCGCCCACCGACCGCCCCCGACCTTCGGCATAAGATTCGTGTGCGTTGGCCCGGTCCTTTCGGTTCCGGATTCCTCAGCCCCCAGCCCCCCGGGGTCGTCAGGATCGGGTCTATTCACAAGTAAGGCAAAGGGCCAACGCAAGTTGGTCCTTTTGCTTTTCTGGCGTGAGCTGCCGGAAGATGTCGCGGCGCGCCGTCGCACGGACGTGACGCGCCTCACGCAGGTCAGCGAAAACGAAGATCGGGACGACGGAAGATCAGCGCTCGGGACCACGCGCCGTTGCTGAAGCCCGTCCGCCCAACGGCAACTCGGAAAAGGCGGCGCCGAGCATCGGCCCAGGGCGGTCGCGACTGCCGTCCTGCACATAGACGACGGTGCCATCGACGCCCTCGCGGGCGATCTTCTCCAGCGGCACGCTCCAGCTGACCGGCGACCCGGTCCAGTCACCCAGCTTCTGGAGACCGCGAACGACGTTGTAATAGGTCAGGTCGCGGCCGCTGTTCTCGCCGCGCCCGACCGAGATCGGGACCACCCGCGAGATCGAGCAGACCCAGACCTCGCCGTGCCGGCGCGGCGCATGCTCGCTGGCCGCGGCGACCGAGACGGCGAGCTCCTGGCCGTCGACCGACAGCCTCACCGGCACCGACATCACCGCGCCGCCCTGGACGGTTTCCTCGATCGCGCCTTCGATGGCCTCACGGTCGCTGCCGATCACATGCACAGAGCCGTTGATCACCGCCTGCGGCGTATAGACCTCGCGGTCCCCGCGCGCACGAGAATAGGCCCGCTGCCGGGCCGTGAAGCGGGAGTCGGCCAGCGTGTCCTTCCAGCCGAGATAGTCCCAGTAGTCGATCGGCAGCGACAACGCGATGACCGAAGGATCTCTGGCGAGCTCGCCGAGGATCTTGTCAGCCGGCGGGCAGGACGAACAGCCTTGAGAGGTGAAGAGTTCGATCACCGCACGGGGATCGGACGCGGCGGGCCGGACGAAAGCGATGACCGCACAGACACTCAGCGCTGCGCGCGACCACCACGACATCTGTCCACTCATCGCCACTGTCCCGTCTGGACCACCGTCCGCTGCGCCCTGCGCATCACTGCATCCGCGATGCCGTCCTCGTAGTTAACAAACCGAAAATGCAAAGGAGGCGGCCTTTGTCATAGGCCGCCTCCTTCATCACCCGCTACTCACTTCAGAGTGAGCCAAACTGTCGCATCGCGCTTTGGTTAAGCGGCGAGCTTGCGCAGCACGTAGTGCAGGATGCCGCCGTTGCGGTAGTAGTCGAGCTCGTCGAGCGTATCGATCCGGCAGAGCAGCGGCACCTGCCGCGCCGCACCGTCGGCCGAGACGATCTCGGCGGTCAGGGTTTGGCGCGGCTTCAGGTCGCCCTGCAGGCCCTTGATGGTAACCTTCTCGTCGCCCTTGAGGCCGAGCGAGGACCAGGACGTGCCTTCCTGGAAGGTGAGCGGCAGCACGCCCATACCGACCAGGTTGGAGCGATGGATGCGCTCGAAGCTCTGGCAGATCACGGCGCGGACGCCGAGCAGCCGGGTACCTTTGGCGGCCCAGTCGCGCGATGAGCCGTTGCCGTATTCGGCGCCGGCGAACACCACCAGCGGCACACCCTCTTCCTGATACTTCATCGCGGCGTCGTAGATCGACATCTGCTCGCCGTCGGGCCAGTGCTTGGTCAGACCGCCCTCTGGGATGTTGCCGTCGGCGCCCTTGAGCATGAAGTTCTTGATGCGGATGTTGGCGAAGGTGCCGCGCATCATGATCTCGTGATTGCCGCGGCGGGTGCCGTACTGGTTGAAGTCGGCCGGGCGAACCTGGTGCTCGCTGAGGAACTTGCCGGCGGGCGAGGTCAGCTTGATCGAACCGGCCGGCGAGATGTGATCGGTCGTGATCTTGTCGCCGAACAGCGCCAGCACGCGGGCCTCGACGATGTCCTTGATCGGCTCCGGCTCCTTCTTCATGCCTTCGAAATACGGCGGGTTCTGCACGTAGGTCGACGACATGTTCCAGCGATAGGTTTCGCTCTCGACGGTCTTGATCTTGCGCCAGTTGGTGTCGCCCTTGAACACGTCGGCGTAGCGCTTCTTGAAGATCGACGCCTTGACGAACTTCTTGACGAAGTCGTTGACCTCCTTGGTCGTCGGCCAGATGTCCTTCAGGTAGACCGGCTTCTTGTCCTTGCCGATGCCGATCGGCTCGACCGCAAGGTCCTTGGTCACGGTGCCGGCCAGCGCATAGGCGACGACCAGCGGCGGCGAGGCCAGGTAGTTGGCCTGCACGTCCGGCGAGACGCGGCCTTCGAAGTTGCGGTTGCCCGACAGCACGGCCGCCGCGACGACGCCATTGTCGTTGATCGACTTCGAGATCTCCTCCGGCAGCGGGCCGGAATTGCCGATGCAGGTGGTGCAGCCGAAGCCGACCAGATTGAAGCCGACCTTGTCGAGATCCTTCTGCAGGCCGGAGTTCGCGAGGTATTCAGCAACCACCTGACTGCCCGGGGCGAGCGAGGTCTTCACCCACGGCTTGGCCTTGAGGCCCTTGGCGGCGGCGTTGCGGGCCAAGAGGCCGGCGCCGATCAGCACGCTCGGGTTCGAGGTGTTGGTGCAGGAGGTGATGGCGGCGATGACGACGTCGCCATGGCCGATATCGAAGTCTTTGCCCTCGACCGGGAAGCGCTGCTCGGCCGCATCGGGCTTCTTGTACTCGCCGGCCAGCGCGGTCGCGAAGCCTTCGGCGACTGCGGGGAGCGCGATGCGGCCCTCGGGACGCTTCGGACCGGCCATCGACGGCACGACGTCGGCGAGATCGAGGGTCAGCGTCTGTGTGAACACCGGGTCGGCCGACTTGGCGGTGCGGAACAGGCCCTGCGCCTTGGCATAGGCCTCGACCAGCGCGACGCGCGGCGCCTTGCGGCCGGAGGTCTTGAGATAATCGATCGTCGCGGTGTCGACCGGGAAGAAGCCGCAGGTCGCGCCGTATTCTGGAGCCATGTTGGCGATGGTCGACTTGTCGGCGACCGAGAGATGGTCGAGGCCGGGGCCGAAGAACTCGACGAACTTGCCGACCACGCCGAGCTTACGCAGCATCTGGGTGACGGTCAGCACGAGGTCGGTCGCGGTGACGCCTTCCTTCAGCGCGCCGGTCAGCTTGAAGCCGACGACGTCGGGCAGCAGCATCGACAGCGGCTGACCGAGCATGCAGGCCTCGGCCTCGATGCCGCCGACGCCCCAGCCGAGCACGGCCAGACCGTTGACCATGGTGGTGTGCGAATCGGTGCCGACCAGCGAATCCGGATAGGCGACCTCGAAGGTGCCCTTGGTGCGGCCGATCGTCATCTTCTCCTTCTTGGTCCAGACCGTCTGCGCCAGATACTCGAGATTGACCTGGTGGCAGATGCCGGTGCCGGGCGGCACGACGGAGAAGTTCGAGAACGCCTTTTGGCCCCACTTCAGGAATTCGTAGCGCTCCTGGTTCTGCTTGTACTCCTCGGCGACGTTCTTGCCGAACGCCTTGTTGTCACCGAAGTAGTTCACGATCACCGAGTGATCGATGACGAGATCGACCGGCACCAGCGGGTTGATCTTCTCGGCATCGCCGCCGAGCGCCTGCATCGCGTTGCGCATCGCCGCGAGGTCGACGACAGCCGGGACGCCGGTGAAATCCTGCATCAGCACGCGTGCCGGGCGGAAAGCGATCTCGTGCTCCAGCGACTTCTTGCGCAGCCATTTCGACACCGCGACGATGTCGTCCTTGGTGACGGTACGGCCATCCTCGTTGCGCAGCAGATTCTCGAGCAGCACCTTCATCGAGTACGGCAGCTTCGAGATGTCCTTGAGACCGTTCTTCTCGGCTGTGGGCAAGCTGTAATAGATGTAGCTCTTCGTTCCGACCTTGAGGGTCTTGCGACACTTGAAGCTGTCGAGCGAGGTCATGCGTGGAAATCCCAATTGATCTGCATACCCGGAGGGGGTATTTAAGAACCGTCAGCGCGAGGCGCCGGATGGCTTGCAGCGGACGATTGTGTGCTGCATCAAGGTCGGGCTTATAGAAGCTTTCTAACTGCGCCGCCACAGAGACAAGCAAGTCCCGACGTGGCATCACCCACAAATTCTCACGCGCTAGCCATCAATTTCGTAAGGGCGCTCACGACAGGCCATGCAGGCGACTTCAACACTGTCTCCGAAGCTGTTCGGCCGCGACGTCAGATGCGTGCGCGGCGGCCGCGAGGTGTTCGCAGGACTGGCCTTCGAAGCAGTCGCGGGCGAGGCGCTGGCAGTGACCGGACACAATGGTGCGGGCAAGACATCGCTGCTGCGGCTGATTGCCGGCCTGCTGCTCCCGGCGGGCGGCTCCATCGCCATCGAGGGCGGTGAGAGCGAGCTGACGGTGCCCGAGCAGGCGCATTATCTCGGCCACCGCGACGCGCTGAAGCCGTCGCTCAGCGTGCGCGAAAACCTGACCTTCTGGGCCGAATTCCTCGGCGGCGGGGTCACGCGGCCGATCTCCGACTGCCTCGCGGCCGTCGGCATCGCCCACGCCATTGACCTGCCCGCCGCCTATCTGTCGGCCGGCCAGCGCCGCCGTCTGTCGCTGGCCCGCCTGCTCGCGGTGCCCCGCCTGCTGTGGCTGC
Organism: Bradyrhizobium sp. HKCCYLS3013; assembly: GCF_051167615.1. Taxonomy (NCBI): domain Bacteria; kingdom Pseudomonadati; phylum Pseudomonadota; class Alphaproteobacteria; order Hyphomicrobiales; family Nitrobacteraceae; genus Bradyrhizobium; species Bradyrhizobium sp. HKCCYLS3013. The sequence continues at coordinate 29,285 of NZ_JBNPTK010000018.1, read as the reverse complement.
TCGATGAACCCACCGCGGCGCTCGACGTCGCCGGACAGGCGATGTTCGCGGGGCTGATGCGGGAGCATCTCGCCGGGGGTGGGCTGATCGTCGCGGCGACGCACGGCCCGCTCGGCATCGACACGCGCGAGTTGCGGATCGGAACGATCGGATGATGCCCCCCTTCTTCACGACGCCCGCCGGCCCCTCCATTCCCTCCCTCCTTGTGGGGGAGGGTCAGGGAGGGGGGTGCCATACGACGTGGCCTATCGAACTGAGCGCAACCCCATCGCTCCACCCATCCTATCGATGCGCGCCCCCCTCCCCCTTGCGGGCAGGGGTCGGGGGTAGGAGTCCCCACCGGCGGTCTCGCCCGGAGCCACCCCCCTCCCCAGCCCTCCCCCACAAGGGGGGAGGGAACGAAGTGTGCCAGCGGTCGGAGCACGGCTCACTCCCGCGCAATGCGCCATCAGCCCAGGCCCTGCCCGCATGACCGCCCTCGGTGCCCTCATCCGCCGCGACATCCGGATTGCGCTGCGCATCGGCGGCGGCGCGTTGATCGGCGTGCTGTTCTTTCTCACCGTCGTGGTGCTGATGCCGTTCGCGGTAGGGCCCGACCTGGCGCTGCTGACCCGGCTCGGCCCCGCCATCCTCTGGCTCGGCGCCCTGCTCTCCAGCCTGCTCACCCTGGACCGGCTGTTCACCGCCGACCACGAGGACGGCTCGCTCGACCTGGTCGTGATGAGCCGGACACCGCTGGAGCTGGCCTGCGCCGCCAAGGCGCTGGCGCACTGGCTCGCCGCCGGCCTGCCGCTGGTGATCGCGACGCCCGTGCTCGGCCTGCTGCTCAACCTCGACGCCACGGCGACTGGCGCCGTCGCGCTGACGTTATTGGCGGGCACGCCTGCCCTGACCTTCATCGGCATGATCGGTGCCGCGCTGGCGGTGACCATGCACCGCGGCGGGCTGCTGCTGGCGGTCTTGGTGCTGCCACTTTCGATCCCCGTGCTGATCTTCGGCGTCGCGGCGTCGCAGGCGGCCATCGTCGGCCCGCTGCCGTTCGGGGCGCCGTTCTCGATCCTGTGCGCATTGTCGCTGGTGAGTTTCGTGATCGGCCCGTTCGCCGCTGCGACAAGCTTGCGGAACGGGCTGGATTGACCCACCGCCCGCCGGGGTTTGACCATGATCAACTCTTACCTAGCGACGCCGTGCTGATTGCCTGCAACCGCGTCCGCCGTTAACAAGGGTCTCATGTCGCTGATCGACCTCGCCAATCCCACTCGGTTCCTTGCGCTGGCGGCGCGGCTGCTGCCGTGGCTGGCGCTGGTCACGGCCGCGCTGCTGGCTGCCGGCCTGTACCTCTCCGCAGTGGCGCCCGACGACTATCAGCAGGGCGCGACCGTCAAGATCATGTTCATCCACGTGCCCAATGCCTGGCTGTCGATGTTCGTCTGGAGCATCATGAGCATCGCCTCGCTCGGCACCCTGGTGTGGCGGCATCCGCTCGCTGACGTCGCCGCCAAGGCCGCCGCCCCGATCGGCGCCAGCTTCACGTTCCTCGCGCTCCTCACCGGCTCGCTGTGGGGCCGGCCGATGTGGGGCACCTATTGGGAGTGGGATGCGCGGCTGACCTCGGTGCTGATCCTGTTCTTGATGTATCTCGGCCTGATGGCGCTGTGGCGCGCGGTCGAGGATCCCACGCGCGCGGCACGCGCCGCCGCGGTGCTGACGCTGGTTGGCGCGATCAACCTGCCGATCATCAAGTTCTCAGTCGACTGGTGGAACACGCTGCATCAACCGGCGTCGGTGATGCGGATGGGCGGTCCGGCGCTCGACAAGGCCTTCCTGATCCCGCTGCTGGTGATGGCCGTCGGCTTCACCTTCCTGTTCGTGACGCTGCACGTCGCCGCGATGCGCAACGAGATCCTGCGCCGGCGTGTCCGCAGCCTGCAGATGATGCAGGCCCGCACCTACACAACGACCGCACCAGCCGACGATGCGGCAGGCCGGATCGCGGGAGCGGCTTGACATGGACCTTGGCCCCTATACCTCCTTCATCGCCACCTCCTATCTTGCGGCGGCGCTGGTCGTGATGCTGCTGATCGGCTGGATCGCCATCGACTACCGCACCCAGAAGGCGCGCCTGCGCGCGCTCGAGGACAGCGGCATCAGCCGCCGTTCCGGCCGCGCCGCGACGGACATCCAATGACCGAACCGACAGAGCCGGCGCCGCGGCGCCGCTCATTCCTCATGCTGCTGCCGCTGGCGGTGTTCCTCGGGCTGGCGGCGCTGTTCTGGTCGCGCCTCGGCAACGGCGATCCGTCGCAGATTCCCTCCGCGCTGATCGGCCGCCCTGCGCCGGCCACACCGCTGCCGGCGCTGCCAGAGCTGGCGAAGGACGGCACGCCGGTGCCCGGCCTCGACCCGGCTGCGCTCAAGGGCAAGGTCAGCATCGTCAACGTCTGGGCATCGTGGTGCGTGCCCTGCCACGACGAGGCGCCGCTGCTGGTCGAACTCGGCCGCGACAAGCGCTTCCAGATCATCGGCATCAACTACAAGGACGGCGCCGACAACGCCCGCCGCTTCCTCGGCCGCTACGGCAACCCTTACGACGTCGTCGGCGTCGACGGCAACGGCCGCGCCGGCATCGAATGGGGCGTCTACGGCGTGCCCGAGACCTTTGTCGTCGGCCGCGAAGGCACCATCGTCTACAAGCTGGTCGGCCCGATCACGGCGCAGAACATCGATGCGGTGCTGAAGCCGGAAATCGAGAAGGCGCTGAAGGCAGGGAGTTAGTTCGCGGTCGGCAAGTCGTTAGTTTCTCGTCGTTGCAAGTGGACGTGACTGCCGAGCTCGCGCAACGACCCACGGTGTCGTCCCGGCCTTGAGCCGGGACCCATACTCCGCGGCCGTCGTGGTGGGCAAGATGTTAACGACGCGCCTGCCCCAAACTCAAGCCTGTGGTTCTGGGTCCCGGCTCAAGGCCGGGACGACAGCAGAGTTTGCCGCAACTACCCCTTGCTCACATCCCCTTCCGCGGCGTCGCTGGCTTCCAACGAGGCCGGGTCGAGGTGGTAGCGCTTGATCAGCGGCATCTGGGCGATGGCGAAGATCATGGTCAGCGGCACCACGCCGAAGGCCTTGAAGCCGACCCAGAAATCGGTGCTCTGCGTGCGCCAGATGATCTCGTTCAGCACCGCCATCGCGGCGAAGAACAGCGCCCAGCGAAACGTCAGGATGCGCCAGCCCGCGGGCGTCAGATTGAACATCTGATCGAACATGATCGCGATGAAGGAGCGATTGAACAAGAGCCCGCCACCGAGCACGGCCGCGAACAGCCCGTAGATGATGGTCGGCTTGACCTTGATGAAGGTCTCGTCGTGCAGCACCAGGGTCAGCGTGCCGAACACGATGACGACGACGGCGGTCACCAGCGCCATCAGCGGGACGTGTCGCGTCACCACGTAGGACGCGATCAGCGCGGCAATGATCGCGACCATGAACGCGCCGGTCGCCGCGAACAGGTTGAACTTGGCATTGACCACGAAGAAGATGATCAGCGGACCGAGCTCGGTCGCGAGCTTGAACAGCGGGTGCGGCTGGGTCTTGTCCATTCCATATCCTGTTGGCTGCAGCCACGGCAGCGGTTGATCCGGTCGTCTCGATCTGGCGGTGGGCCGGAGCCCGGGCGTGGCGACGTCAATCCTCGATGCCGGCGATCGCCCGCGCAAAATCTCTCGCGGCGAACGGTGAGAGATCCTCGACCCCCTCGCCGACGCCGATGAAGTGCACCGGCAGCTTGAACTTCTCCGACAGCGCCACGAGGATGCCGCCGCGCGCCGTGCCGTCGAGCTTGGTCATCACGAGGCCGGTGACGCCTGCCGTACGATGAAACGCCTCGACCTGCGACAGCGCATTTTGTCCCACCGTCGCGTCGAGCACGAGCAGCACCGCATGCGGCGCCGAGGTGTCGACCTTGCGAATGACACGCACCACCTTCTCGAGCTCGTTCATCAGCTCGGCCTTGTTCTGCAGCCGGCCGGCGGTGTCGATCAGCAGGATGTCGCGGCCCTGCTCCTTGGCCGCGGTGATGGCGTTGAACGCCAGGCTCGCGGAATCAGAGCCTTGCGCGCCGGCGATGACCGGCGCCCTGGTGCGCTCGCCCCACACCTTGAGCTGCTCGATCGCGGCGGCGCGGAAGGTATCGCCCGCGGCCAGCATCACCTGCTTGCCTTCGGAGGCAAATTTCTGCGCCAGCTTGCCGATCGTGGTCGTCTTGCCGGAGCCGTTGACGCCGACGACGAGAATGACGAACGGCTTGTGGCCAGCGTCGATCGTGAGCGGCTTCGCCACCGGCGACAGCACCTTCTCGACCTCGGTCGCGACCACCGCCTTGACCTCGTCGGCACTGATCGCCTTGTCGTAGCGGCCGGTCCCGACGGCTTCGGCGATCCGCGCCGCCACCTGGGTGCCGAGATCGGCGCGCAGCAGCACGTCCTCGATGTCGTCGAGCATCGCGCGGTCGAGCTTGCGCTTGGTGACGAGATCGGCGACGGCGGTGCCGAGCGCGCCGGAGGTGCGCTTCAGGCCGGCCGACAGACGCCGCCACCACGACAGCTTGGGTGTTTCGGAGGTGGTATCGTTCATGGCGTGGTGTTAGCCCTTTCCATTCGCAAACGAAAGCTCACACCCGCGTTACGGTTTCCATGGACATTAACCAACCCACCGACGAGGAGATGCTCGCCCGCGTGCTCCACCGCGACGGGCTGATGCTGGTGATCGACAAGCCGGCCGGCATTCCCGTGCACAAGGGGCCGAAGGGCGGGCCGAACCTCGAAGCCTCGTTCGACGCGCTGCGCTTCGGCCTGCCGCGCCCGCCGGTGCTCGCGCATCGGCTCGACAAGGAAACCTCCGGATGTCTGGTGCTCGGCCGTCATCGCAAGGCAACGGCGTCGCTCGGGCTTTTGTTCAAGCATGGCAAGATTTCGAAAACCTATTGGGCTGTCGTCGAAGGCGGGCCCGACGCTGACGAGGGCGTGATCGAGCTCCCGCTCGGCAAGCTCAACGCCGAACGCGGCTGGTGGCAGAAACCGGACCCGCAGGGCCAGCCGGCAGTGACGAAATGGCGGGTGTTGGGGAGGTCATATTCTCTCACTCCCCCACCTCAGATCTCGATCTCGACTTGCGACACCGACTCCCCTCCCCCTCGCGGGGAGGGGTCGGGGGCGGGGGTCCCCACGGGCAGTGTCGCCCGGAGCCACCCCCCTCCCCAACCCTCCCCCACAAGGGGGGAGGGAGCGCAGGGTGCCGGGGGAGAGAGCGAACCTCAATCCACCAAGACACCCAAGCTCACTTGGCTCGCCATGGAACCGGTCACCGGCCGCACGCATCAACTGCGCGTGCACTCCGCCGCATCCGGCTGGCCGATCGTCGGCGACAACATCTACGGCAACGGGCCGCGCTTCGGCGAGCCGCGGCTGCATCTGCATGCGCGGGAGATTTCGATCCCGCTGTCGAAGAACAAGCCCCCGGTGCAGGTCGTCGCACCAGCGCCGCTGCACATGCATGAGCGGCTGCGGCTGTGCGGGTGGAACGGGGAGTGAGCCCGTCTCTCTCCACTCGTCATGACCGGGCTTGTCCCGGCCATCCACGTCTCAGTTGCCCAAGGCGGCGTGGATGTCCGGGCCTTCGCCGCCCCGAAGCGGCTACGGCCGCGCAGGCGGGTCAAGCCCGGGCATGACGGAGTCCTGGACTAACAGCCTCGCGCCATCATGCCCGACGATCATCAACCGCTGCACCGTCCCCGGCACAGCGCCGCGGACGGCCGCCGGCAGATAGTGCTCCGTCCGCCCCAGCGTCTCGCTCTCGATCAGCACCTCGCGCTCGCTGCCGATCTCGGCATCCAGACGCCGCAGCAACGCCGCCTCTCCCGCGGCCCGCAGCCTCTTGGCGCGATCGCGGATGACGGCGCCATCCACCTGCGGCATGCGCGCCGCCGGCGTGCCCGGGCGCAGCGAATACGGAAACACGTGCAGAAACGTCAGGCCGCATTCCTCGACCAGGTCGATCGAGCGCGAGAACATCTCCTCGGTCTCGGTCGGAAATCCCGCAATCAGATCGGCGCCGAGCGAGATATCCGGACGCAGCCGCCGCACTTGGTCACAGAACGCGATCGCGTCGGCGCGCGAATGTCGCCGCTTCATGCGCTTCAGGAGCAGATCGTCGCCGGCCTGCAGCGACAGATGCAGATGCGGCATCAGCCTGGCGTCATCTGCGAGCGCATCGAGCAGGTCGGCATCGGCCTCGATCGAATCGATCGAGGAGATGCGTAGACGCTGCAGCTCGGGCACGTGGCGCAAGATCTGCTTGACCAATCTGCCGAGCTTCGGCGTCGCCGGCAGATCCGCGCCGTAGCTCGTCAGGTCGACGCCGGTGAGCACGATCTCGGCATGGCCGCGCTCGACAAGCGTCCGCACCTGATCCACCACGGCGCCCATCGGCACCGAGCGCGAATTGCCGCGGCCGAACGGGATGATGCAGAAGGTGCAGCGATGGTCGCAGCCGTTCTGCACCTGGACGAACACCCGCGGCAGGCCGCGCTGGAAGCCGTCGACCAGATGCGGCGCCATCTCCGTCACCGCCATGATGTCGGAGACAGCGACCTTCTCGAAAGCCTCGATGCCGAATCGTGGCGAGGCCAGCGCCTGCGCCGTCGCGCGCCACGCATCGGGCCGCAGCTTGTCGTCATTGCCGATGACGCGGTCGACCTCGGGCATGGCAGCGAACATGCCAGCCTGCGTCTGCGCCGCACAGCCGGTCACGACGATGCGCGCCGCGGGGCGCTCGCGCTTCAGCTTGCGGATCGATTGTCGCGCCTGCGCCACGGCTTCGTTGGTGACGGCGCAGCTGTTGATGACGATGGTGTCGGCGGCGCCGGCCGCCTCGGCATGCTTCGCGATCAGCTCGGATTCGAACGCGTTGAGGCGGCAGCCGAAGGTGACGACGTCGACGCTCATGCGACGCTGGCGAACATCGACGGCTCGAACCGTCCCTCGAACTCGAACGTCGCGGTGCCCGTCATCAGCACGTGATCGTCGCGCTCGCGCCACTCGATCGTGAGCTCGCCGCCGGGCAGCCTCATCTGCACGATCCGGTTGGCACGCTTCAGCCTGACAGCCGCGACCGCTGTCGCACAGGCCGCCGAGCCGCAGGCCTTGGTCAGCCCCGCACCGCGCTCCCAGGTGCGCATCGTGATGTGGTCGCGATCGACGATGTGGGCGAGTGTGATGTTCGCACGCTCCGGGAAAATCGGATGGTTCTCCAGCAGCGGCCCGAAGCGCTCCAGGTCATAGGCGTTGACGTCGTCCACCCAGAACACCGCGTGCGGGTTGCCCATGTTGACGACCGACGGCGAATGCAGGATCGGTGCGTCGATCGGGCCGATCTGCAGCTCGATGTAGCGGGTGTCGCGGAACTCCTCGGCGAGCGGAATGTCCCGCCAGCCGAACTTCGGCGCGCCCATATCGACGGTGAAGAGGTCGGGCGCCGGCCCCTGCCAGCAGTTCAACAACCCGGCGCGGGTCTCGAACGTCGCGCTGGTCTGGCCGGTCTTGCCGAACACCTGGCGTACCACGCAGCGCATGCCGTTGCCGCAGGCGCCGGACTCGGAGCCGTCATTGTTGTAGATGCGGATGAACGCTTCGGTGCCGTCGAGCCGCGGCGGCTGCAGCACCATCAGCTGATCGTACGGCACCCGGGATGCCACCGCCCGCGCCTCGTCCGGCGTGACGACATGCTTCACGTCGCGCAGATCGACCACGACGATCTCGTTGCCGATCCCGTTCATCTTGACGAAGCTGTGGTTGGCCAGCGCGCTCATGAAAATATCCAAATTGTGTCCGCCTTATATGGCGAATGGCGCGGCATTGACCAGCCTGCAGAGCGACATGACGCATCTGTCATGGGACGCCGCGCCGCCGAGCATGTTAGGACCGGTTCATTCGCCGGCACGAACCGGGCAAAGCAGCACGGCCACTGGAGAATAGTCGAATGAATCTCAGCACTTTCCGCCTCGTTCTGGCCGTGAGCTCGGTCGCGCTCCTGCTCGGCGGCATGCCCGCCCGGGCCCAGGCGCCGGCGGCCTCACCGGCTCCGGCGGCCTCAGCCACGCCCGCACCGGCCCCGAGCGCGCCGGCAGCGCCGGCCTCTCCTGCGCCTGCCGCGTCGGCCAGTCCCGCGCCCGCGACCAGTCCGACGCCGGCCGCCAGCGCGAGCCCCTCGCCGTCGTCATCTCCGACCGCCGCCCAGTCCCCCGCCACGCCGCCGCCGGCCGCGGCGCCGGCCCAGGCGGGCGACGCCTTCGGTGACGAGATCAAGCTCGAGGCGAAGAAGGTTGTCCTCGTCAAGGGCACCGCCAATTGGGACAACGCATTCGATACGCTGATCGACTCCTTCAAGTCGCTGTCGGCCACGCTGGACAAGCAGGGCATCAAGCCCGCCGGCAACGGCATGATCGTCTACACCTCGACCGACGACACCGGCTTCACCTTCCTGGCCGAGATGCCGATCGAGCAGGAGCCGAAGACGCTCGGCAAGGGCATGAGCATCGGCCAGTCGCCCGAGGGCAAGGCGCTGAAGTTCGTCCATCGCGGCTCCTACGACAACATGGACAACACCTACGAGGCGATCACCAACCACCTTGATGAGCGCCGGCTGGAGGCCAAGGACACCTTCATCGAGGAGTATTTGACCGACCCCTTGAAGACGGCCGAGGACAAGCTCGTCATCAACGTCTACGTGCCGCTGAAGTGAGCACCATGATGATCAGATCGATGTTTGTTGCCACACTGGCGGCCGCTACGACACTGCCGGCGCTGGCGGACGACATCGCGCGCCAGGACACCCCGGCAATCACCGTCAGCGGCGAGGCCAGCGTGACGGCGCCGCCGGATCTGGCGCAGATCGACGCCGGGGTGGCGTCGGATGCGAAGACGGCGCGCGAGGCCGCCGAGGCCAACAATGCCGCGATGGCCAAGGTGCTCCAGGCGCTGAAGAGCGCGGGGATCGCCGACAAGGACTATCAGACGTCGCGGCTGTCGATTCAGCCGCAATATGCGCAGAACCGGCCGGGCCAGCCGGCCGTGACCGGCTATCGCGCCTCGAACCGCGTCACCATCAAGGTGCACGATGTCGGCAAGGTCGCCAGCGTCATCGACACGCTGGTCGGCGCCGGCGCCAACGACGTCGGCAACATCTATTTCAGCGTCGCCGAGCCGTCCAAGCTGCTCGACCAGGCGCGCGAGAAGGCCGTCGCCGACGCGCGCCGCAAGGCCGAGATCTACGCCAAGGCCGCTGGCGTGACGCTCGGCCAGCCGCTCAACATCGCCGAGGACGGCGCTCCGGCGCCGGTGTTCCGCGCCAAGACCTTCGCCGCGCCGATGGCCGCGACGCCGACACCGGTGGCACAGGGCGAGGAGACGCTGTCGATCACGGTCAACGTGACCTGGGCGATCAAGCCGGCGCAGTAGGTATAAGTCTGTCTCATACTGTGAGACGCGACGCGGCCACGACAAACTCAGTGTCGTCCCGGCCTTGAGCCGGGACCCATACGCCGCGGCGGATGTTATCGCGCGAGATGGAGCTGCCGGCCTTCGCAAGACTTGATTCGGTGGTTATGGGTCCCGGCTCAAGGCCGGGACGACACCATTGTTGTTGCGGCAGCGGACTAAATCTCCACCACTTGCCCCGGCTTCAGCACGCCAAAACGCTCGCGTGGGATGCCGGCCGAATCGAGCGCAGCGTGCAGGGCGTGGACGGGCGCGTCGATCGCCTCGTCGGTCAGCTGGAACGTGCCGTGGTGATGCGCCAGCGCGGCCTCCGCGCCGCAATCCTGCAGCGCCTGCACGGCATCCTCCGGGTTCATGTGCTGGTCGCGCATGAACCAGCGCGGCTCGTAGGCGCCGATCGGCAGGATCGCCAGCCTGATCGGCGCGTGCTGCTCCGCAACGCGGCGGAAATGCTTGCCCGTGCCGTAACCGGAATCGCAGACGATGTAGAGCCGGCCGCGCGGCGTCTCCAGCACGAAGCTTGCCCACAATGCCTTGTTGCGGTCGAACAGGCCGCGCGCCGTCCAGTGCCGCGTCGGCACCAGCGTCACCGCGACCTCCTCGTTCAAGGTCACGCGATCGTGCCAGTCATAGGCCTCTGCGCGGATCTTGGAGTCGGCGTCGATCATCGTGAGGTCGTTGCCGAGCGGTGTGACCACCCGCGGCGAAAATCGCGCGGTCAGCTTCGACAAGGTCCGGATATCGAGATGGTCGTAGTGCCCGTGCGAGACCAGCACGACATCGATGTGCGGCAACGCCTCGAAGGCGATGCCGGGATCATTGTGGCGTCGCGGGCCGGCGAAGGACAACGGCGAGACCCGCTCCGACCAGACAGGATCGACCAGGATATTGAGCCCGCCCGTCTGGACCAGCCAGCTGGCATGGCCGATGAAGGACAGCCGCACCGCCTCGCCGTCGATCCGGTGCGGCGGCGCGTCGGCATGCGGGCTCGGCGCCCAGGCCGGCCAGCGGGAACGCTTGCCGTTGCGGTCGAACTGCCAGCGCAGCACCTGGGAGAGGGATTTGGGCGGAACGCCGTCGGGATCGTAGAAGCGCTTGCCGTCGAAATGGTCGGTGACGGGGCCGGAATAGGTCCTGGAACGGCGCAACAAGGTCGTCCTCGCGAAGGCAAAGCTGAACTGGCTGAAGAGGTAAGCGGCCGCACAGGGTCCGGCAACGGGACGGCGCGAAGCAAGTTTCCTTGACTTTTGCGGCTGCGGAGGGTTTAACCCGGCCGAATTTCGGAAAGTTTCGTCTTTTCGAGCCACCGCCCGGCCCTGGAGGCCGGAGGTCACCGCCCGACAGCGCTGTGCGCCCTCGGGCGCAAACGTGTTTGGACTGACGGTTTCGGCCGATCTGCCGAGGCCTATATGGTCGTCATAGGCCGCAGCACGCGGCGATGACGGGCGGCAATGAAGCGAGCGCCCGGCAAGGGCAAAGGATACGGCATTGTTCGACAATCTGTCGGAAAGGCTTGGCGGCATTCTCGATCGGCTGACGGGGCGTGGTTCGCTCTCGGAAGCCGATGTCGACGCCGCGATGCGCGAGGTCCGCCGGGCGCTGCTCGAGGCCGACGTCGCACTGGAGGTTGTCCGCAGCTTCACCGAGCGCGTGCGCGAGCAGGCGATCGGCGCCACCGTGGTCAAGTCGGTCACCCCCGGCCAGATGGTCGTGAAGATCGTCCATGACGAGCTGGTCAAGACGCTCGGCGACGACGGCCAGACCATCGACCTCAATGCCGTGCCGCCAGTGCCGATCATGATGGTCGGCCTGCAGGGCTCGGGCAAGACCACCACCACCGCCAAGCTCGCCCGCCGCATGGTCCAGCGCGACAAGCGCAAGGTGCTGATGGCCTCGCTCGACGTCTACCGTCCGGCCGCCATGGAGCAGCTCGCGGTGCTCGGCCGCGACTTGGACATTCCGACCCTGCCGATCGTCGCCGGCCAGATGCCGCCGCAGATCGCGCGCCGCGCCATCGAGGCCGCCAAGCTCGGCGGCTACGACGTGGTGCTGCTCGACACCGCCGGCCGCACCACGCTGGACGAGGACATGATGAAGGAGGCCGCCGAGATCAAGGCGGTCGCCAATCCGCACGAGGTGCTGCTGGTCGCGGACTCCTTGACCGGCCAGGACGCCGTCAATCTCGCCCGCTCGTTCGACCAGCGCGTCGGCCTCACCGGCATCGCGTTGACCCGGATCGACGGCGACGGCCGCGGCGGCGCCGCGCTGTCGATGCGCGCGGTCACCGGCAAGCCGATCAAGCTGCTCGGCACCGGCGAAAAGACCGACGCGCTCGAAGACTTCTATCCGTCGCGTATCGCCGGCCGCATCCTCGGCATGGGCGACATCGTCTCGCTGGTCGAGAAGGCCGCGGCGAACATCGACGCCGAGAAGGCCGCGCGCGCCGCCGAGCGGATGCGCAAGGGCCAGTTCGACCTCAACGACATGCGCGAGCAGCTGCAGCAGATGGCGCAGATGGGCGGCATCGGCGGGCTGATGGGCATGATGCCCGGTATCTCGAAGATGAAGAACCAGATCGCCGCCGCCGGGATCGACGACAAGATCCTCAAGCGCCAGGTCGCGATCATCGATTCGATGACGCGCGAGGAGCGCAAGCATCCCGACCTGCTCAAGGCCAGCCGCAAGAAGCGCATCGCTGCCGGCTCCGGCCAGAGCGTCGAGCACGTCAACAAGCTCTTGAAGATGCACCGGAACATGGCCGACGTGATGAAGGCTATGGGCTCCGGCAAGCGCGGCCCGCTCGCCGGCATCGCCCAGGCGATGGGTTTTGGCGGCGGTGGCGGCATGCCCTCGCCGGAGCAGCTCAAGGCGATGGCCGAGAAGATGCCGGGCGGCATGCCCGGCGGCCTGCCGAATTTGCCGAAGGATCTTCCCGCTGGCCTGCGCGGCGGCTTGCCCAATCTTCCGGGCCTCACCGGTCTCAGCGGCAAGCCGACCCTGCCGGGTCTCGGCCTGCCTCCGGGGAAGAAGAAATGACCTCACTCCCGTCATTGCGAGGAGCGAAGCGACGAAGCAATCCAGAGTCGCGCACGCCGCTCTGGATTGCTTCGCTTCGCTCGCAATGACGACCCATCCAACTTCGTATCAAGACATCGACACCTAAGGAGAACTTTCATGTCCGTCGTCATTCGTCTCGCCCGTGCCGGCACCAAGAAGCGCCCGGTCTATCACGTCGTCGTCGCCGACTCGCGCTTTCCGCGCGACGGCCGCTTCATCGAGCGTCTCGGCTACTTCAATCCGCTGATGCCGAAGGACAACGAGGCGCGCCTCAAGCTCGACATGGAGAAGGTGAAGGGCTGGCTCGCCAAGGGCGCGCAGCCGTCGGATCGCGTCGCCCGTTTCCTCGATGCCGCCGGCGTCAAGAAGCGCGAAGCCCGCCAGAACCCGATCAAGGCCGTGCCGCGCAAGGAGCGCAAGGCGCAGGCCGAAGCCGCCGCCAAGGGCTAAGGTCCCTTGACGAGCGAGGCCTCATGCTTCGAGACGCACGGCTTGCGCCGTGCTCCCTTGCATGAGGAACTCGCGCCTCGTCCTGAGGAGCGCGCCCTTGCGCCCATCTCGAAGGACGAGGCCTTCTGATGTCCAAGCTCATCTGCGTCGCCAGGATCGGCGCCGCGCACGGCGTGCGCGGCGAGGTCCGGCTGTGGACCTTCACCGAGGATCCGCTGGCCGTGCTGCATTTCGGTCCGCTCACGACCAAGGACGGCAGCCGATCGTTCGAGGTCGCGAAGGCGCGCGAGGCCAAGGATCATCTGGTCGCCGCGATCAAGGGCGTCGCGGACCGCAATGCGGCCGAACGGCTCAACGGGCTCGAACTCTATGTGCCGCGCGAGCGCCTGCCCGAGACCGATGACGACGAATACTACCACGCCGACCTGATCGGCTTGGCCGCCGAGACCACCTCAGGCGCCCCGCTCGGCCGCGTGCTCGCCATCCATAATTTCGGCGCCGGCGACATCATCGAGATCGCTCCGCCCTCCGGGAGCACGCTGATGCTGCCGTTCACCAATGCTGTGGTGCCGACGGTGGACCTCGCCGGTGGGCGGGTGATCATCGAATTGCCAGGTGAGATTGAGGGCGAGGACAAAGACTCGTCCGATGATTCGGCTTCACAAGAGAGCGACGCTGCCGCCTCAAACTCGGCCCGTCGTCCCCGCGAAAGCGGTGACCCATAGCCACCGCAGCTGATTGGCTTGCGCGGGACTGGCCGCTTGCCGGTTTCGAAAATCACGCGGTATGTGTCCCGGATCGGCGCCGCGACGCGCTGGTGCGCGTCACGGCTTGTCCGGGACGACAGCGGTGTGTGGAGCCGCACCAGCATACATCGCCGATGCAGGGGCTCGATCTCATCGCGCTGGTGCCGTAACAGAACGCCATGACCGCTTCGCCTCCGCCCTCTGCCCCGCTCTGGCAGGCCACCGTGCTGACGCTGTTTCCCGAGATGTTTCCCGGGCCGCTCGGCGTGAGCCTGGCCGGCCGAGCCTTGGCTGGCGGCATTTGGGCGCTGGAGGCGCGCGACATCCGGGCCTCGGCGACCGACAAGCACCGGAGTGTCGATGATACGCCGGCTGGAGGCGGCCCGGGAATGGTGCTGCGCGCGGACGTGCTGGCCGCCGCGATCGATGCCGCCGCCGTCGCACCCGAACGGCCGAAGCTGCTGATGAGCCCGCGCGGTCGGCCCTTGACCCAGGCCTTCGTCCGCGAGCTTGCCGACGGTCCCGGCCCGCTGATCGTTTGCGGCCGTTTCGAAGGCATCGACCAGCGCGTCATCGACGCGCGCGAGCTGATCGAGGTCTCGATCGGAGATTATGTGCTGTCGGGCGGCGAGATCGCCGCGCTGGTGCTGATCGACGCCTGCGTGCGACTGCTGCCCGGTGTGATGGGCAAGCTCGAATCCGGCACTGACGAGAGCTTCTCCGACGGCCTACTGGAGTACCCGCAATACACGCGCCCGCAGCTGTTCGAGGGCCGTCCCATTCCGGATGTGCTCACCTCGGGCGATCACGCCAAGGTCGCGGCGTGGCGGCGCGCGCAGGCCGAGGCGCTCACGCAAGCGCGGCGGCCGGATCTGTGGGCCGAATGGCAGGTGCGCCAGACCCTGGAACAAAGCAGGACCAGCCAAAAAGCGCCAAAAAGCACGACAGACGGGTGACAAGCCTCGCGCTTTGGCTTATAGGAGCGCCCAATTCCGCAAGTGACGGCAGGAACAAGCGCAGCCCCCGCGTGACCCGGCTGGGCGCGCCGCCGATGGAGATTTACCCGTGAACCTGATTCAGCAGCTCGAAAAAGAGCAGTTCGACAAGCTGTCCGCCAACAAGACCATTCCGGAGTTCGGCCCGGGCGACACCGTGATCGTCAACGTGAAGGTGGTCGAAGGCGAGCGCACCCGCGTGCAGGCCTATGAAGGCGTCTGCATCGGCCGGTCCGGCGGCGGCATCAACGAGAGCTTCACCGTCCGCAAGATCTCCTACGGCGAGGGCGTGGAGCGTGTGTTCCCGATCCTCTCCCCGATGATCGACTCGATCAAGGTCGTGCGCCGCGGCAAGGTGCGTCGCGCCAAGCTGTATTACCTGCGCCAGCTGCGCGGCAAGTCGGCCCGCATCGTCGAGAAGCAGGACCGCCAGCAGGCCGCGGTGAACGAGTAATCGTTGCTTCGATTGGATTGACGAAAAGCGCGGGCTGGTCCCGCGCTTTTTTGTTTTGGGCACCGTCATTGCGAGGAGCGGAGCGACGAAGCAATCCAGAGTCCTCGCTCAGCCCTGGATTGCTTCGCTTCGCTCGCAATGACGGCGGGCGCAAACGCATCTCGCACTCCCTTGCCCGCGTGCTATATATCGCCCTGAAATGGTTCTAGATCGCAACAGCATGGCCTGCCGCCGCGTCGTCATCGACGATCATAGCCGGCTGCCCGGGCGGTTCTTCGGAAGGTTCGCGACGTCTGCGACGTCCGAGCTTAGGCGCGCGCTGTAAGCCGCAGCGCCTCTTCCTGATTGTTCGCGCGTGCCCGTCACGCGTCGTGTCTCAAACCTTAAATTCCCGGGAGCATTCGCTCATGTCGAAGCCGACCACCCTGTACGACAAGATCTGGAACGACCATCTGGTGCACGAAGCCGAGGACGGTACCTGCCTGCTCTACATCGACCGCCACCTGGTGCACGAGGTGACGTCGCCGCAAGCGTTCGAAGGCCTGCGCGCCACCGGGCGCAAGGTGCATGCGCCGGAGAAGACGCTGGCCGTGGTTGATCACAACGTGCCGACCACCGACCGTTCCAAGCCGAATCCGGATCCGGAGAGCATCGAGCAGATCAAGGCGCTGGCGGAGAACGCCAAGGAATTCGGCATCGAATATTACAACGAATTCGACCGCCGCCAGGGCATCGTCCACGTCATCGGCCCCGAGCAGGGTTTTACGCTGCCCGGCACCACGATCGTCTGCGGTGACAGCCACACCTCGACGCATGGCGCGTTCGGCGCGCTGGCGCACGGCATCGGCACCTCCGAGGTCGAGCACGTGCTGGCGACACAGACGCTGATCCAGAAGAAGGCGAAGAACATGCGCGTCACGGTCGACGGCGTGCTGCCGGACGGCGTGACGGGCAAGGACATCATCCTCGCCATCATCGGCGAGATCGGCACCGCGGGAGGTACCGGCTACGTGCTGGAATACGCTGGCGAGGCGATCCGCGCGCTGTCGATGGAAGGCCGCATGACCGTCTGCAACATGTCGATCGAGGGCGGCGCGCGCGCCGGTCTGGTCGCGCCCGACCAGAAGGCGTTCGACTTCCTGCGCGGCCGTCCCAAGGCGCCGCAGGGCGCCGCCTGGGACGCAGCGATGCGCTACTGGGAGACCCTGCGCTCCGACGACGGCGCGCATTTCGACCACGAGCTCCGGCTCGACGCCGCCAAGCTGCCGCCGATCGTGACCTGGGGCACCTCGCCCGAGGACGTGATCTCGGTGACCGGCGTGGTGCCCGATCCGGACAAGATCGCAGACGAGGCCAAGCGCATCTCCAAGCATCGCGCGCTGAAGTACATGGGCCTGACCGCGGGCACGAAGATCACCGACATCAAGCTCGACCGCGTTTTCATCGGCTCCTGCACCAACGGCCGCATCGAGGATCTCCGCGCCGCAGCCAAGATCGCCGAAGGCAAGACCGTCAGCGGCCACGTCAACGCGATGGTCGTCCCGGGCTCGGGCATCGTCAAGGAGCAGGCCGAGGCCGAGGGTCTCGACAAGATCTTCATCAAGGCGGGCTTCGAATGGCGCGAGCCGGGCTGCTCGATGTGTCTTGCCATGAACCCCGACAAGCTGGCGCCGGAGGAGCGCTGCGCCTCGACCTCGAACCGCAACTTCGAAGGCCGCCAGGGCTTCAAGGGCCGCACCCACCTGGTGTCACCCGCGATGGCCGCGGCGGCTGCGATCGCCGGACACTTCGTCGACGTGCGCGACTGGCGCTGATCAAGCCGCCCGGTCATCGCTTTCTGCGTTGCTCGACTTCAAAAGGCGACGTTCGTGTCAACGAACGTCGCCTTTGTTATGCCTGCCGACGCCTTCAACTTTGCGCCGGAAACGTCGGGATGTCCGGCCATTTATTTCGAACTGATCATCGACCTGCTGCAGTGCGAGCGGTTTACTGACTGCACTCTTCAAGGTTGCAATTCGAAGACAGGTCTCTTATGATTTGATCGGTTAGGCGCCGTCGAGCGGGAGAATCGTATGATTCATCCATTCAATGTCGATCCTCAAAATCCTTACGACGGCCCTGACTTCGACGAGTTCTGCATCGCAGAGAAGAGCTATTTGAGCGCGCGACGGGATCGCAGCGATTGCATCACCTGCGCGCTTTCCAAGCTCTGCCAGGCTGGCTTTGAACATCAAGTCGACCTTGCTGCACAAGGCAAGGACCCCAGCCTTACCAAGGATTGCCAACTCACGGCCGAAGACCTGACCGCCGAACGTCTTTTCGATGGGCTTACGGATGAACAAGTCGACTTCGTAAAAATTCATATCCCCGGACTTGCGAAGGAGCACGACAATGTCTGATCCCGCATCAATGCAACTTGAGGCCAAGAAGCAGCTTGCGAGCAAAGCCGAAGCCGTTGCGAAACATCAGTTGGAAGCCAAGCGCCAACTCAGCGAGAAGGCAGCGCTCGCGAGCAGGACTCAATTGGAAGCCAAGAAGCAGCTGATGGAGAAAGCCGATCTGACCAGCCGGATGCAACTGGCCTCGAAGAAAGCAAAGTCCTGACATTCGCAGTGATCGTGAGGTCGGTTGCTCCTGACGATGCGCTCCGGCGCACGACGTGATGATCGGTACGAATCTTCAGTGAAGTCTTGGCAGTTCGGCAATACTTTCTTAGGACCGCGGGCGCAAAATCCTACCACCGGACGCGCCGCGTCTGCAGAGGAACGTGCCGAGGAGCCTGACATGGCCGACAAGCCGGAATACGTCGACCTCATCCGCGATGCGACGCGCCAGCGCCGCAAGACACCGCCCGCCAAGATCATCGCCCAGCCGGAGGCTCCGAAGGAGGAGCGGCGGTTGTCGAACTGGCCGCCCGGCCGCTTTGCCAAATGGCGCATCGAGACGCTGGTGCCGTGGAAGCTGAGCGTGAAGAACTGGCAGTTCAAGGACTGGCTCTGATTGTCGCGCCTCACTCCATCCCCCTGAAATGAGAGAAGGGCGCCGTTGGGCGCCCTTCCTGTTTTGACGAACTTCAAGCACGATCAGTAGTAGCGCCAATGGTGGCGGTGCCGATGATGCCATCGGTGATGATGGCGCCAATGATGACCCCGCCAATGCCGGTAGTGGCAGATGCGGCGTGGCCCGTAATGGGTCCAGACGACGCGGCAGCGACGGTAGGGATAGTAGTAGCCCGTCGTATAAATCGGCGTGTAGTAGCTGCGGTAGCCGTAGAAATGACGGCGGTGATGGTGGAAGTACGGCCGGTAGGCGTAGTGCGGGCGATAATGATAGCCGCCGCCATGGAACACCGGCCGCGGACCGAATCCGCCGTGGAATGCCGGGCCACCACCGTGGAAGGCCGGACGCGGGCCACCACCGCCGAAGGCATGTCCTCCCCCATGAAACGCGGGACTGCCGCCGCCCCTGAACATGGCGCCGCCGCCATGGAACGCCGGGCCACCGCCTCCGCCGTGGAACGCCGGACCGCCGTGGAAGCCGCCACCGCCCCCACCGTGGAATCCACCACCGCCGGGATGCCCGCCGCCACCGCCACCGGGGCCTCGGACCTGAACGGCCAACACGTCCGAAGGTGTCTGCGTGGCGGAGCCGGCACCGAGACTCACCGGCGACATCGCAAGCGCAGGCCGTCCGGACGCGCCCGCCAAGACAAACAGTGTGGCCGCCGCAAGACTGAGGCGACGAGCAAGACCAGCACGCTGGTCCTTCATCCTCATCATGGTCCCTTCTCCCTGAATGCTGTGCAACGATGGACCCATGCAGCGCCGATGCTGGTCGTCCGATCGGTGGATTCGCGCACCCCCATCATGAACGTAGAGATAGCGACGTGAATGCGGCATGAATGATGCACGTTGCACGCGCATCTGCGGCGTGGCGTCGCGGCGAAGGAGATGCACGGGAGCCTCTACGTCGTCCTGCAACTCAGGATCACGGATGACGGCACAACGGCTCACGTGCTGCTCGTGCGGGGACTTCGCAACTAACCACACGCAGGAAACGCAACGCGCCTTGCGGACACGGCCTCAATCGTAGAACGGCGTGAACAGAACCAAGGGTCCCGGCGGATAGGCTGGCGTGTAGTCCGTGGGACGGTCGAGATAATGCGGCACCTCTGCCGTCGCCACCACAGGCTTCGATCGGCGACCCTGCCGGCGCGGGCCAGCATCCGTGACGGTCTGACGCGCCTGCGTAACGGCGGGAGCTGCGGCGACAGGAGAGGTGGCGGCGGAACTTGCGAGCAGCATCGCCACCGTGACAATGCCGATCCCGAACCAGGTTCTGTCGACTGATGGTTTCACGGCGAATCTCGTTGCCAGCCCCCATCAACATGCAGGCCCGCAAAGCGGGCCTGCATGATTTCGGTCATTGTCTCGATCGGACGGAAAGCGCGACTTACCAGCGGCCGTGATGGCGATGTCCGTAGTGATGCGGCCGCCAGTGATGACGCGGATGGTAGTAATGCCGAGGATAATAGTGGCGCCGGGGATGCCAATGCCGGCGGCCGTGCCAATGCGCCTGAGTGGTCTCCTGCGCCGTGCCCTGCTGCACCGCGGTCGCGGCGCCCAGATTGATCAGCGACAGCGCCTGCGCGCGTTCGGCGGGGGCAGCCATCACGAGAACGGCGCCAACCGCCGCGATGCCCAACAGTTTCATCACAGTCATGAACTTCTCCCTCGATCGCCTGACATCACGTCCGGCTCCGTACATTCCGCCTTGTCAGTTGCCTGAATGGCGGCCGCAGCAGCGCGACGCAGATCAGTCTCGAACGAGCGACGTGAATGGGACATGAAGACCTGCGCAGGAGCAGAATGCCGAATGTCGCGCGTGGTTCCGCCGCAGTGCGCGACATATCGGCACTGTGTCCGGACGGTAACATCAGGGCAACGTCGCGATCGATCGCGACCAGATCATGTGCGCGCCTGCCGAGCCGATCAGTGCGGGGGACCCAGGAGTCAGCCGCGTCGCCAGATGCAACTCATATGCGGGACGATCACGGTGCCGCTCGGCCGATGCTCCGGAACATAGGTGGCATCGCATACCCGAACTGCGTTCGGCCCCGGATTGAAGCGCGGCACCACGTCGGGCTGCCAATGACCCTCGTAGCGCGGATAGATCTGGATTCGTCGTTGCCGGCGCTGCGCGGAGAGATCGGTGCTCACCTCACTCTGCACGGCGCCGCGCGCGCCGGCGGCCTGCTCCGCTTGCGCTGCCGCCGAGATCGAGACCACGACCGCCGCAGCCAGCGCCGCTCCGGCCAGCACCATCGACATCTGCCTCATCTGTCCCCCACCCCCCAGTTCGCGCGTCACGGTCGCCGGTTTCATCCCCTGCGTCAACCAGCTCCGCCACACATGTCATAGAACCAAGATGCAAGATGATCAAAGCCGGGCTAGAAGGCGGCAATGTGGACAGATCTGAAAGCCCCCTCGCTCGCCGACATGGAAGTCATGGCGCACGAGATGTTCGAGCGTCTGCCCGAGCATTTTCGCAGGATGTGCGAGGGCGTCGTCATCCGGGTCGACGACTTTCCGACCGAGGAGGTGCTCGACGAGATGCAGGCCGAAAGCGAGTTCGACCTGCTCGGCCTGTTTCAGGGCACGGGACTGCCGTTTCGCAGCAATGACGACCTGCCGCGCCTGCCCAACATGATCTGGCTCTATCGCCGACCGATCCTCGACTACTGGGCCGAGCACGACGAGAGCCTCGGCCACATCGTCCGCCATGTCCTGATCCACGAGATCGGCCATCATTTCGGAATGTCCGACGACGACATGGAGGCGATCGAGGCGTCCGTCGACTGACGATCCCGCCGATAGCACCGGGATTTTGACTTTATCCGTCCTGCCGTTCGGGCTAAACAGCGGCCTGCCCGTATTCTCGAAGGTGCCCCGATGGACAAGTTCACCACGCTGGAAGGCGTCGCCGCGCCGCTGAAGATCATCAATGTCGACACCGACATGATCATCCCCAAGCAGTACCTGAAGACCATCAAGCGCACCGGCCTCGGCAAGGGCCTGTTCTCGGAGCAGCGCTACAAGGACGACGGCAGCGAGAACCCGGATTTCGTGCTCAACCAGCCGGCGTACCGCAACGCCAAGATCCTGGTCGCCGGCGACAATTTCGGCTGCGGCTCGAGCCGTGAGCACGCCCCCTGGGCGCTGCTCGATTTCGGCATCCGCTGCGTGATCTCGACCTCGTTCGGCGACATCTTCTACAACAACTGCTTCAAGAACGGCATTCTGCCGATCCGCGTGTCGCAGGCCGATCTCGACAAGCTGTTCGACGACGCCGAGCGCGGCGCCAACGCGACCCTGACGGTCGACCTCGCCAAGCAGGAGATCCGCGGTCCCGACGGTGGCACCGTCAAGTTCGACATCGATCCGTTCCGCAAGCATTGCCTGCTCAACGGGCTCGACGACATCGGCCTGACGCTGGAAAAGAAGGCCTCGATCGACAGCTATGAGGCCAAGCTGGCCGAGCGCGCCTGGGCCTGAGCCCCGCCTGACAGCCGAGAGTTCACGGGCCCCGGACCTCGTCCGGGGCCTTGTTTCGAGAGCAGCCCAGCAGGTCCGCCGTTGACGCGTGTAGTGCCCGAGGTCGTGACCTTCTGGCGGGGGCCGCTCGACCGGCTGCGCCAGACCTGCCTGCGGTCGCAGCTCGCGGCCGGCCACAAGGTCACGGTCTACAGCTTCGATCCGCTGCCCGGCCTGCCCGACGGGGTCGGCAATGCCGAGGCCGAGGCGATCCTTCCTTACGCATTCTCCGAACGTCTCAGGCCGCCGCAGCCCGACGGCAGCTGGCGCGATTGGACCACCTTGCAGTTCAGCGACTTCTTCCGGATGCGGCTGATGGCACAACGCGCCGGCCTCTGGCTCGATGCCGACGTGCTGCTGCTCAGGCCGGTCGAGATTGATCCGGCTCTGCCCTACTTCGCCTGGGAGCGGCCGCGGCAGCTCGGCAATTCCGTGCTCTACCTGCCGCCGGAGGATCCGATCGTCGCCGAATTCACCGCGCTGATGGCGCAGGACGAGCTGACGCCGAACTGGCTGTCGCTGCGTCACCGCCTCACCTTTGCGCTGCGCCGCCTGCGCGGCGGCTCCGACCGCCTGTCGGACATCCGCGTCGCCATCTTCGGCCCGGCCGCGCTGACGGCGCTGGCCCGCCGCCATGGCTCGCTACGCCATGCGCTGCCGAAGCGCAGCTTCTACGCGGTGCATGCCGAGCCGAAGGCGTTCTTCGATCCGTCCGACTTCTCCGGGTTGATCGCTGATCCCCAGATCATCGGCCTGCACATCTCGCCGAAGGGTCGCGGCGGCGAGGCGCCGATCCCCGGCAGCCTGTATGCGTGGGCGGCCGAACGATTTGCCTCGCGCTGACCGTCGCCGGGCAGCTTTGCGGCCGGCGCAGGGCCGATTTGCTGCTTGATCTACCGCAACGTCCGCACGTCCACCCGGTGATTGATTGCGGTCAATCATCGGAGACGTGTCATGACCGTAGACGCCAAGCCCTATCCGCGGGTTCAGTTCCTGATCGATACGTTCGCGCAATGGCTCCGGCACCGGCGTGAGCTGAGCGAGCTCCGGCAGCTCGACCGCGACGATTTCGAGCGCATCGCGATGGACCTGCAGGTCACGCCGGCCGATCTCGACGAGCTGGTCCGCCAAGGCGAGCACGCCGCCGACGAGCTGCCGCAGATGCTGAAGGCGCTCGGCATCGACGAGGCCGCGCTGGGGCGCGCCGAGCCGCTGGTGCTGCGCGACATGGAGCGCGTCTGCGCCATGTGCAAGGACAAGCCGCGCTGCCATCGCGATCTCGCCGCCGGCACGAGCGCCGAGCACTACGAGGAGTACTGCCTCAACGCCCCGACCATCGACCGCCTGGGCAGCGCCGCGGTCAAGCACTGATCGCCGTCTCCCTCCCATCCAGCGGAGCAATGCGATGAGCCTGCCGAATCTGCACCGCAACACCTGGCTCCATGTCGGCGCCGCGATCCTGCTCGCGCTCGGCGCGATGCTGCTGATCCGGCTGCACAATGCCGGCGGCGTAACGCCGGCCGCCGACAGCGTGCAGGCGGGGCGCAAGCTGGCGGAGGCCTGGTGCAGCACCTGCCACGCCATCGACGCCAGCGGAGCGAGAGCCCAGACCACGACCGCCCCCGATTTCGTGGCGGTCGCCAACATGCCGTCGACGACCGAGCTGTCGCTCAAGGTGTTCCTGCAGAGCAGCCATCCGACGATGCCGAACGTCATCCTGACGGCCGAGCAGCGCGGCGACCTCGTCAACTACATCCTCAGCCTCCGCCGCATCTGACGCCTCACTTCGCCACCGCCGCGATCGCATCGGTGATCGCGATCGTGCGCCGCGCCATCTCGGCATGCAGCCGCTCGACCATGCGGCCCTCGATCTGGATCGCGCCGCGCGAGGCATTCTCCGGCAGCTCGAACGCGGCGATGATCTTGCGTGCCGCAGCAACCTCGTCGGCCGGCGGGGTGAAGATCGCGTTGCAGGCGTCGATCTGGCCGGGATGGATCAGCGTCTTGCCGTCGAAGCCGAGATCGCGGGCCTGGATGCATTCCTGCGCGAAGCCGTCGGTGTTGGCGAAATCGCTGTAAGGCCCGTCCAGAATCTCCAGCCCATGGGCGCGCGTCGCCAGGATGCAGTGGCTGATCATCGGCAGCATCGTGGAGCGGCCCGGCAGCATGCGGATGCGGGTCTCGCGCGAAATGTCGTTGGGCCCGAACACGAAGCCGGCGAGTCGCGAGCCGTCCTCGTGCACGGTGGCCGCGAGCAGATCGGCATCGAGCACGGCACGCGCCGTCTCGATCATCGCCCACACCTTCAGCGCCGGATCGGCCCCGACCTCGGCCAGACGATCCGTGACCAGGCGGAGGTCCTCGACGCTCGACACCTTGGGAACCAGGATGCCGTCGGTCGCCGCCTGCCCGGCCATGGCGACGTCGTCGCTCCACCACGCCGTATCCAGGCTGTTGATCCGGATCAGCAGTTCCCGCTTGCCGTAGCCGTCGGCCGCCACCGCTTTGGCGATCTGGTCGCGGGCGGCGGCCTTGGCGTCCGGCGCCACCGAATCCTCGAGATCGAGGATCAGCCCGTCGGCCGGCAGGTTCCGCCCCTTCTCCAGCGCGCGCGCATTGGAGCCGGGCATGAACAAAAGACTGCGGCGCGGGCGGATCATTGCGGCGTTTCCCTTGGTTTATCGGCGCGGCCCGCGATACCATTTCGGGAGCCGGCCCGAAAGGCTTGTTCCCGGAAGCCGCATGTGTTTAGGCAGGATCCATGATCTCGTTTCCGCAACGCCTGCTCGAAGGCTACCGCGCCTTCACCACCCAACGCCTGCCGACCGAACAGAGCCGTTACCTCGAGCTCTCGGAGCGCGGCCAGTCGCCCGAAGTGATGGTGATCGGCTGCTGCGACTCGCGCGTCTCGCCCGAAGTGATCTTCGACGTCGGCCCCGGCGAACTGTTCGTGCTGCGCAACATCGCCAACCTGGTGCCGATCTATCAGCCGGACGCCAACGCGCATGGCGTCTCGGCGGCGCTGGAATATGCCGTCACCGTGCTGAAGGTGAAGCACATCGTCATCCTGGGCCATGCCCAATGTGGCGGCATCCGCGCCTTCGTCGACAAGGCCGCGCCGCTGTCGCCCGGCGACTTCATCGGCCGCTGGATGTCGATGTTCATCAAGCCCGGCGAGGTCGTCGAGCAGCGCTCGCATGAGAGCATGCAGGACTTCGTCACCCGGATCGAGAAGGCCGCGGTGTTCCGCAGCCTCGAGAACCTGATGACCTTCCCGTTCGTGCGCAGCCGCGTCGAGGCGGGAGACCTTCAGCTCCATGGCGCCTATTTCGGCGTCGCCGAGGGATCGCTGTTCGTGCTGGACAGGGCGACCAAGGAATTCAAGAGCGCGCGCGCTGGCCAATAGCGAAGGGGGAACAGCGAGTAGCTCACCTGCCCTATTCGCCATGCGCGCCTCGCTATTCGCCGCCCATCAATGGTCGCCCGACCAGCGGTCCGACAGCGCCAGCATCAGGGTCGACACCACGAAGGTCATATGCACGCCGACCAGCCAGGCGAGCTTGGTCGAGTCGTAGCCGGCGTCGAGATTCATGAACGCCTTCAACAGCTGGATCGCCGAGATCGCGACGATCGAGGCGAGCAGCTTCTGCTTCAGTGCGGCGAAGTCGACCTTGGTCATCCATTCCGGCCAGTCCGGATGGCCGCCCGGATCGATGCGCGAGACGAAGTTCTCATAGCCGGAGAACACCACGATCAGCACCAGGTTGCCGGTCAGGCAGACGTCGATCAGGCTGAGCACGCCGAGAATGATGTCGCTCTCCTTGGCGTAGGGCAGATGGACGATGTTCTCCCACAGCAGCAGGACGAACTTGAACAACAGCACCGCGAGGCTGACGACGAGGCCGACATAGAACGGCGCCATCAGCCAGCGGCTCTTGAACAGGAAGCCTTCGAGCCCGCGCTCGAGCGGACCTGGCGCGTGCTTCGCCGTCACGGATGCTTCCGCCGGCTCGGTCTTGCTGCTCTCTGCCAATTACAATCCCCACCCAGAAAGCGCTCGGTCGTCCCACTGGGACTGTCCCAGCGAATGACCCTTCTGATTAGTTATTCCGTCATGCCCGGGCTTGTCCCGGGCATCCACGTCGTTCTCAGTGCGCCTAACCGCGTGGATGGCCGGGACAAGCCCGGCCGTGACGACTTGGAGACAGATGATCGCAACACTTCGATTGTCGTATGCGATGGCCGGACGCTTGCGGGGAGAGGGGGCGCACCGTCAGCCTCTCACGCCGCCTTCTTCTTGGCGGTGATCAGCTTGCGGTTGATCAGCACTTCCGCGATCTGGATCGCGTTCAGCGCCGCGCCCTTGCGCAGATTGTCGGACACGCACCAGAAGGCGAGGCCGTTCTCGACCGTGCCGTCCTCGCGGATGCGGCTGATGTAAGTCGCGTCCTCGCCGGCCGCCTCGTACGGCGTCACGTAGCCGCCCGGCTCGTGCTTGTCGATCACGAGACAGCCCGGCGCGTTGCGCAGGATGTTGCGGGCCTCGTCCGCCGTGATCGGATTCTCGAACTCGACGTTGACGGCTTCGGAGTGGCCGACGAACACCGGCACGCGCACGCAGGTCGCGGTCAGCTTGATCTTCGGATCCAGGATCTTCTTGGTCTCCGCCATCATCTTCCACTCTTCCTTGGTGAAGCCGTCTTCCATGAAGACGTCGATCTGCGGAATGACGTTGAAGGCGATGCGCTTGGGGAACTTGTTGTTGATCAGCTCGTCGTTGGTGTAGACGGCCTTGGTCTGCGAGAACAATTCGTCCATCGCATCCTTGCCGGCGCCGGACACCGACTGATAGGTCGACACCACGACGCGCGTGATCTTCGCCTTGTCATGCAGCGGCTTCAACGCGACCACGAGCTGGGCGGTCGAGCAGTTCGGATTGGCGATGATGTTCTTCTTGTTGAAGCCGGCTGCGGCGTCGGCATTCACCTCCGGCACGATCAGCGGCACGTCGGGATCCATGCGCCAAGCCGACGAGTTGTCGATCACCACCGCGCCGGCGGCGCCGATCTTGGGCGACCACTCCTTCGATACCGAGCCACCGGCGGACATCAGGCAGATGTCGACATCGGCAAAATCGTAGTGCTCGAGCGCCTTGCACTTCAGGGTGCGGTCGCCATAGGACACCTCGACGCCGACGCTGCGGCGTGAGGCCAGCGCCACGACCTCGTCCGCCGGGAATTGGCGCTCGTCGAGGATATTGAGCATTTCCCGTCCGACATTGCCGGTCGCGCCGACCACTGCGACTTTGTAACCCATCGTTCACTCTCCGAAGAAATAAGGCCGGCCGCGCGTACAAGCGGAAACCGAAGCGGCAGCGCTTCTATGCGAGAAACGTCCCTGACACAACGTTACCACGACGTCTCGCATTCGATGCAGTCCAATTCGGCCAGAACAGCCGCAGCGCCCCGATCCGGGTCCGTCCTGCAAGGGCTCAGGAGCTTCGCGGACGAGGTCTGCGGCACCTTTGCGCGCCTGTTCGCCTATGTGGGGGCTCTGGCGCTGATCGCCATGCTCGGCGTGGCCGGCTGGAACCAGCTCGACCGCGGCGATGACACGCCCGGACGCGCCGGCTGGACCTTGGCCGACGCCGCAGTGCCGGCGTTCTCGCTCCGTCTCACCGACCAGCCCGACAGGACCGCCACCTACACCGTCCTCATCCATCCCGACGGCGGCCGCAAGGACGTGTTGCGCTGGGGCGAACCCGTCGATCGCCCCGCTGCCGAGCTCGAGGTCTACCGGCTCGGACCGGAGCGCGATGCAAGGCGTGATCCCCGGGCCGATCTGGCGATCCGGATGGGGCGCAATTCCGCGTCCGAGCTCGAGACCGCCGGCGTGATCGACAGCCGGTTCGGGCCGGTGAGCCTGGTGCGGCGGGCGGGGGCTCCCGAGGGCGCCGGTGCCTGCCTCGGCTTTCTCAAGACCATCGCCGAGCCGAGCTTGCGGATCTCCGGCTGGTCGTGCCAGGGCGTGACGATGCCGGCGCGCCGCGCCATGGTCGGCTGCATGCTCAACCGGCTGACCCTGCTGGCGCCCGACCGGCACCGGGCCCTGAGCCAGCTGTTCACGGGGTCCGATCAGCGGCGCGGCGGCTGCGACGAACCCGCCGTCGCCACCGGCAGCGCCGATTGGGTGACGTCGACCGCCAATCCGAGGCTGCGCGGCGCACTGTGAATGTCCGCCTGCGTCCGTATGTTGCTGGGCGTGACCACGCCCCATTCGGGCGTCCGCATCGGCAGCCAAGTGACGGATTTTGATGCAACTTTCCCGCCACAGCGGGAATTTATCTTCGGTGCGCCCGCGGGAATGACCTTGTGATGCCACAGCCGACCCAGATATTGTGCGGGCCAAATCATGCGCATGGCGAGCGCCCGCCCCTTTTGGCGCGAGGAAGAGGACGTGATGATTGAATTTTCTGCTGCGACCCGGGTCAAGGCCTTGGCGGTGATCGCCGCGACCGGTCTTGCCGTCACGTCTCTTGCCGTCACCTCGGCCGATGCCGCCCCCGCGAAGCGTCGCGTCACGACCACCTATAGCAGCGGCAATCCGAACTACTCCTACCAGTCCGGCCCGCGCACCCGCATCTACATCACCCGCCGCTCCTTCCTCGACGGCGGCACCGAGGTTCTCCCCGGCGACCGCAAGTTCTCGGATTACGCCTTCCCACCGGCCGTCGGCTATCCGTCGTTCGCCCGCGAGAACCTGAACCGCCCGATCGACCGCCAGCCGCTGATGGCGCCGTCCGATCTGGGTGGCTACCCGACCCGGATTCCGATCCCCTACTGAGGGTGGCCGCGTCATCTGATCATCAAGGCCGGGCCCCGCCCGGCCTTTTTGGTTTCTGGGGTGGTCGCCATGAACCTCTCTCCGTCATGCGCCGCGGGCGACCGTTGGACAGATGGCTCACGGGCGTTCGGGGACATGGCTGACACATTGAACGCCATCCGCGAGCCCGCATCTACCACCTCCCGTTCGGTGTCACCCCGGCGAACGCCGGGATCCATAGCCACCGGCGGCCGTTGGCGCATCATCGCGTCGCGCCAGCGTGTCTCGCATCGGCGTCGGCAAGGATGGCTCCCCGCTTTCGCGCGGACGACAACCGAATTTTTGGCACGATGATTCATCCTCGCGCCCGCTTTCGCGTCCGAGCGTTGCGATCAATTCCGCCCTCTTCCGAAGCGAGGGCGCAGGGAAGGCCGAGCCTCGGCTGAGGCCCGTGGCCCCCGTGCGGAAAGAATGCACGGGGCAGGAACCACAGGTACAGCCGGACCGACCCGGCCTTCCCTGCGCGATGGTTTTCACGCTTACTCTGCGCTCTTGTGTGTTCGAAACCTGCCAGAATGTGCGAACGGGCGGTTCTGACCAACCGCCCGTCGCTGGATCTGAGC
>NZ_JBNPTK010000017.1:0-147897 GCF_051167615.1 Bradyrhizobium sp. HKCCYLS3013 | reverse complement strand
CGCAGAAGAATCCACGCCATGCACCATGTCCAGTCTGTCTGAACCGGACAGCCGTGGGACAAGCCCGGGCATGACGGAGTATGTGGCTCCGTCCTGCGCCCATCACCGCTCGTTCCAGCCTCGCTCATTTCGCCGCGCGGACCTCCACGGACCCCGTCCCGGTCCGACCATAGCGCGACGGATTGTACATGTCCTCGACATAGGCCTGCGGCAGCACGTATTTGCCGGGCGACACCGCGCGCACGACGTAAGCGACCGTGAACACGGACTTGGAATCCGCGGCGCGGTCGAGCGCGGCGGTGAAGCGGTCGTCGCGGAACTCGGTATTGACCGGTTCCTGGCCGTCCTCGATCCAGTCGAGCGTTCCGCTGTCTCCCGACGACACCAGATGCGGATTGTCGATCTCCAGCCCCGCCGGCAGATAGTCCGACACCATGATGTGCCCATATTCCGGCTTGGCCTCGGTGACCTTCAGCACGACAGCGAAACGGTCGTTCTGCTTCGCGGTTCTGATATCCGCCGGCTTGCCGTCGAGCGTGTAGTAGCCGCGCTCGATCTTGAAGCCGTTGGACGCCGCGGGCTCCGGCGTCAGCGGCGAGCCGGACACCGAGACCACCGCCTGCACCGGCGCATCGCCGGTATTGGTGATCTTCAGCGGCTGGCCTGAGAGCTCAGCCGCCTTGTAGCTACGGTACAGCGCCTGCTTCACCGCCTGGCCGTTCACGTCGAGCGTCAAGGTCTCCTTGGCGAGCGCCCGCGCCGCCAGCACCATCCACGCATTTTCCTGCGTCGAGGTGTAGGGCGTCAGCCCGCGCGCGGCCTCGACGCGGGCCACCGCCTGCGTCAGCGTCGCGCGCGGCGCATTGCCCTCGCCCGCCAGCGACACCAGCGCCGCGGCATCGCGCAGGTCGGAGCCGTAGTCGGTGCGGCCGAACACCAGCACCGGCTTCGGCGCGAGGCTGTCGGCTGCGGCACCGTAGACCCGCTCGGCGCGGGCGCGATCGCCGACCAGCGCGAGCGCGGCGGCGAGTTGCGCCTTGGCAATTGGAGTTGCCAGATTGCCGAGCTTGGTGTCGGCGAGATAGCGCAGGTCGCCGATCGGCGCCGCGCCGTTGCGCGCCAGGACGTAGAGGCCATAGGCAAGATCGCGGCCTCCTGTCTTCTCCGGCTCCTCGGCATTGACCACCGAGTTCCTGACGCGATCCAGCGCGCTCTTGAACAGCACGTCGGGCACCGCAAAGCCCTTTTCGCGGGCGCGGGTCAGGAAGTCCGTCACGTAGGCGTCGAGCCAGGGATCATCGCCGCCGGCCGACCAGAGGCCGAACGAGCCGTTCGAGCCCTGCCGCGCCAGCAAGCGATCGATCGAGTCGCGGATGCGCTGATCGACCTCGGTGTCCATCGCCAGATGCGCGCCGGCCGCGAGCTCATTGACATAGAGCAGCGGCATCGCTCGGCTGGTGATCTGCTCCGAGCAGCCGTGCGGGTAGCGGTCGAGCGCCTTGAGGATCGTCGCCGCGTCGAGCGCGGTCGACAGTCCCGCCGACAGCGACACCGTGCCGGTGCCCGCCACGAGGTCGGAGAACATGTCCGACGTCAGCGTCAGGCTCTCGCCCTTGGCCAGCGTCCGGATCGAGCGCCGCGCCAGCACCTGTGTCGCCGGCTTGACATCGAGCTGATAATGCCGCGCGAGGCTCAGCCCGTTCGGCCCCTTGATGTCGACGTCGAGCTGCGCCGTGCCGGTGCCCGAGGCGTCCAGCGGCAGGGTCGATGAGCCCCGCTGCTTGGCCGCAAGCTTCAACGTCACATTGGCATTTCCGGAGACCTTCACCGGACCGCTCGCCTTCACGGCCACGACATAGTCTCCGGGCGCGCCCTCGACATTGTCGACGTCGAATGACAGCGTGCCGCGGTCGCCCGACAGCAGGAAGCGCGGCAAGGTCGCGGTCAACACCACGGGATCGCGCACGGTGACATCGATGTTGGCACGGCCGACCTTGGTCGCGCTCCACGCCACCGCCATCACGCGCGCCGTGCCCGCGAACTCCGGAATGTCGAAGCTGACCTCAGCCGTGCCGTCCGGTCCGACGGTGACGATGCCCGAATACAGCGCCAGCGGTTTCTGCGTCGGCGGCGAGCCCTGCAGCTCGGCGCCGCCGGAGTCACCGCCGGACCGGATCTGGCCGCGCGTGCCCTGCATGCCGTCGATCAGCTGGCCATAGAGATCGCGGATCTCGGCAGAGAGCTGGCGCTGGCCGAGATAATACTCGTCCGGCGCCGGCGGCTTATAGTTGGTGAGGTTGAGAATGCCGACATCGACCGCCGCGATGACGATCTTGGCGTCCTCGCCGGGATTGAGGCCGCCGATCTTGACCGGGATCTTCAACGCCGAGCCCGGCCGCACCAGTGCCGGAGGTGTCAGCGCGACATTCAACGTGCGCGCCGACTTGTCGATGCCGAACCAGGCAACGCCGAGCGCGCGGCCCGGCATGCGCTGCGCGGCAGCATCGAGCGGACGGCGCAAGGTCGTCACGACATAGGCGCCCGCGCCCCAGTCCCTGCCGACCGCGAGCTTGACCTGGTTGGTGCCTTCCTTGACCTCGGTGGTCTGCGTCGTCAGCAGCCGGTCGCCAAGCACGTTGACCGTGAGCTTGCCAGCGGTGCGCGCATTCACCGTCACCACCATGGTGTCGCCCGACTGGTACTGCGGCTTGTCGAGCGAGGTCTCCAGGAGGTCAGGCGTATCGGCGCTGCCCTCGGTGTACCAGCCGACGTCGAACTGCAGCGACGTCACTGGACCGTCGGCCTCGGCCGACTTGATGTCGAGCCGATAGCGTCCGGCCTCCGGCTGGAAGCTCAGCCGCGCCGGCTTGTTGGCGGCGATTGCGACGTCGCCGTCACCGACGCGTTTGGTCGACTTCACCGGCTCATACTCCCAATAGGAGTTCTGCCGGTACCATTGATAGCGAGACTCGATCTTCAGGAGCTCATAGCGCAGGCCATTGCGCGCTAGCGTCTTCCCCTCGGGCGAGACGAACACGATTTCGAACTCGGCCTTGTCGCCCTCGCCGACACTCTTGCCGGAAAACGACGGCTTGATGCCGATCTGCGCCGCCTTGGGCGCCACGGGGAGCACCAGCTTGCGCTCGACGGCGCGGCCGCCGGTCTCGGCCATGCGCACGAAGATCTGCGCCTCCTGCGGCCGGCTCGACGACGGCGGCTTCGGCAGGCTGACCGGGAAGGTCGCCGCGCCCTTGTCGTCGGTCTCGGGCAGCCCCTCGATCGGCGTGCGCTCGTTGGAGGCGCTCTCCTCGTCGGCGACGCCGAACTGATAGCCGGGGAAGCCCGGCCGCTCCGAGGCCGTGGTCACCAGCAGGTCGCCTTCAAGCTGCAGGCCGGAGGCCGGCGCACCATAGAGGAAATGGCCGTCGACCTTCACCTCCACCGGAGTCTCAGCCTTGATCTGCTTGTCCTTGGAGGACAAGTCGAATTCCAGCCGCTCGGGGACGTAGTCCTCGACCATGAACGTGGTCTCGCCGACCGCCGTCCCCTTCGGATCGGTGAAGGCGCGGACGCGATAGGTCCCGGTCGGCACTGCCGAGTTCAGCGCCACGCTGAACGAACGGCCGCCGGCGCCCTGATCCGGCAGCACGGCGCGGCGGAACTCGACGCCATCGGGACGCTCGACGACGAGCGTCAGCGGCGTGCCGGTCATGGCGTTGCCCTTGCCGTCGCGCAGCAGCGCGGTGAGGTAGACCGTCTCGTTGGAGCGGTAGACGCCGCGCTCGGAATAGACGAAAGCGTCTGGCCCCGTGGGCGCCTCGCGCCCGGCGACGCCGCGATCGGACAGGTCGAAGGCGGACGTCTTCAGGCTGAGGAAGGCATAGTCGGTCTTCTCGCCCGATACGGTCAGCATCGCCGGCGACAGCCCCCCCTCGCCACGCGCCAGGCCCGTCTCGAACAGCACGTGGCCGGCGTCGTCGGTCTTGCGCGTCGCCAGGATCTCGTTGTTGCGTGCCACCAGCCGCACCTCGGCGCGCGCGACCGGATCGGTCGACGCCAGCGAGTTGACGAACACGTGGATGCCGTCATTGCCGGAGAACGCGGCGACGCCGAGATCGGACACGATGAGCCATTGCGTCGCGAGCTGGCCGCCACTGTCCTCGTCATTGCCGCTGGTCGGGCCCTTCGGCGCCGCCGTCATCACATAGACGCCCGGCTGCATGTCGCTGATCGCCTGGTCGACCGGGAAAGCGGTCGTCACGTCCTGGTTCAGGGTCATCGCGGTCGACAGCTCGCCGCTCCACACCTTCATGCCGCGCTGGTCGCCGAGATCGCTGAGCTGGTAGCTCGACAGCGGCCGCTGGAAGTCGCTGTCGATGACGGTATTGATCAGGTTGCGGTCGCCGATCCGGAACACATTGATGTTGACGGCTGGCGTGTTGACGCTCACCAGCGGAATGCCCTTCTGCCCGGTGCGCGGCAGCACATAGGCCTTGCCGGTGAAGCGCACGAACGGCTTGCGGTCGCGGACATAGATATTGAACTCGGCCGATTTCGGCAGGCTCTCCTTGACGCCCGACGGCAGTCCGGCGCGCAGATTGATGTTATAGCGCTCGCCATGTTTGAGGCCCTCGACGCAGAGCTGCTTGTCTTCCGATGTCAGCGCCGGCTTGTCGTTGCCGGCCTGCGCCACGAAGGGCGAGAAGTCGGTGCGCTTGGCGAGATCCTCGGAGAACTGGAAGCAGGCGCGCGGGCTGGCCGAGTCCGAATCGACGGTGTAGTCGAGCAGCCTGAAGCCGTGCTCGTCGCGCATCCGCTCATACTGGCCGCGGACATCAGCCACCTCGCGCAGCTCGAGCGACATCCGCAGCGTATCCAGCGCCGGACGCCACAGCTTGCGCTCGGCCATGGTCTTGCCGAGCACCGCGAGCGCGTCGGCTTCCTCCCCGGCATTGCCGGCGCGCTGATAGGCGATGTAGGCGGCCGTTGAGGCGCGCTCCAGCAGGAAGGTCTGCTCGGAGGTGTTGATCGGCTTGATCTGGTTCAGCACGGTGCGCGCCAGCCGCAGCCAGTTGCCGGAATCGTCCGGCGCCGCGGTCGCGATCTGCCCGAGGATCTGCAGGCCGGTGCGCAGGTCGTTCCGCCGCAGCGCCGCGTCGGCGTCCGTGCGCAAGGTTGCCAGCGGCTTGTTCACCGCCCCCGCCTCGCCCTTGATCTGCGCCTCCAGCTTGATCGCGGCATCCGCCAGGTCCTCGCGCTTGAACGCCTTGTCGGCGGCGTGGGCGGAGGCGAGACCCAGCACCATGATGGCGCAGAGGGCGGCGGCGCGGACCAGACCGATCATGGGGCAGCTCCTTGGACGGCGATTTCGGCGGCTGTTCGGGACAAGCTGAGGGATGTCCGGGTTTGGCCGATTCGTGGCGAGAATGGACGCGAAATGGTGACGGACTGATGGCAAAGGTTGCAGTGGACCGCTGAGCGGCCCGTCGCAGGCGCGATCATCGGCATGCACATGCGACAGGAAAATCTGTTCATCGACGGGCAATTCACGGGACATGGCATACAGACAAGCCGCGGCGGCCGCTGATCCGACGCCGCTGACGCGCAAATGGGGCGATAGACCCACCTCCGCCTCCGCTTGGTCTCCCCGGGCCTCCGTCGGGTTCGGCCGCTCTTGGCGAAACGGAAGATTTTTCATATGACCCGTGCTATGGAAAGCGCGCTGGCCGGACGTCGCCCTCCGGCACCCATCCCATGACGCTCATCCTCCGGACGTTCATCTTGGGATGGTCACCCGGCGATGCTCGTCTCGCGACGACGGTCCCATAGCTCAACTGGATAGAGTAGCGGATTTCTACTCCGCGGGTTGCAGGTTCGAGTCCTGCTGGGATCGCCAGTCCTTGAAAATTCTCGTTTGATTTCAGCGTATTGCGGCGGCGTTAGTCGCCGACTGTCCGGCGGTTAGTCACTCGACGTTGCGGTTTTGATCTCAGATACTTTCGCGAGCTTCATCATCGCGGCCTCCGCCGCAGACTCCTGTTCAACTTCGTCGATGTAGACCTGCACTTGATCGAGTGAGCTATGACCAGAAACGGCCATCAGTTCGACTCCGGTCGCCCCTGCGTGCGCCAATGCGGTCAAGGCGGCCTTGCGGAGACCATGCGCGCGATAGTTTCGAACGCGCCCGTCATCGCACAGAACGGGTTCCAGATCGGCCGCGCGGCACCAATCTGCGAACTTGTTGCCGAAGGCGGCCGCGGAGGCGAACGGCCGACCATAATCGTTGACGAGGAACGTCAAAACGCCATCGGCTCTCGCCTCACTCGGCACGGCATCGAGAGCCGCCTGCAATTCCGGCATGATCCTGATCTTCAAGATTTTGCCGGTCGTGCGGATCGTCTTGTGCGGTCGCCAAAGCAGCTTGCCCTCGCGGATATGCTGCTGACCGATCAAGTGCGCGTCGTACCGACGAGCCGCGATATTGAGCAGAAGTTCAAGAGCCAGACGCGCCATGGTCCCGAGAGCATGACGCTTGCGAAACTGAGCTACCTGAGGCTCGAGCCAAGTCATATGGCCGTGGCTCCTCGGTCCATCGGCCTTGACAGTCTCGATACCCTCGCTTGGATCATGCACAAGATGGCCCTTGGAGATCGCAAATCGGATCAGAAAGCGGATCGCCTTGAGGCTGTTCTTCTGCGCATTGGCGGTCTTGCCTTCCAGAAAATCGGTGATGCTCTTGGTCTGGATGCTGGCGATACTGTTGTCGCCGTAAACACGACCGCTCGGCGTCTTGAATTCGCGGAAGTGATCGATGATACGGCGCCATGGTCGCTGCGTATCCTTGGCAAGACCCTTGAGGAACGCGTCACTCTTGAACAGCGCAACCGCTACAGCATTGACCGTCCCGGCCTTGGTGCGGCTGGCTCCGATTTCGATCGGCGAGTTACCCCCACTCTTCTCCAGAAGAGCATGGTAGTTCGCCATGAACTCGGCTGAGCCTGGATGTCCCTTGATCGTGACGCGCTTGTGCCCTCTCCGGCGAAAAACATATCGGCGCTTGCCACGCGAATCGATAAAGCTGTTGACGTACTCAAGCTCGACCTCAGCCATGGCTCAGTCCCACTCGCTGGATGGTGCCGCTTTCTCCGGAACATCGGTCTTGCCCGGAATGATGACGATCTTACCCTTGACGATCTCGACATGACAATTCGCACCGGACTTAACCGCGGCCTTGATTGCCTTCGTCACATCAGATTGCCGGAAGTTGTGAACGCCTTTCGACATGATGTTGTCCCTTAACGTGATTTTGGCCTCTTATGGGGAGGCGCACCTGAGTTGCCAATTAAAAGGTTCCCGTTCTTACGGGTGCCCGCGCGGAACCTCCGCCCAAACCCGGCATCGCCCAGTGTGGCCGCTCGAACCCGGAATGACAGATCAGCCGCTTCATCGAGATTCCGACACCTTCTGAAACGCAAAATGGCCCGCGCTTCGAGAGCAGCGGGCCAGTTTTGCGGACGGTCGTGCAGCGATGGTCAGTCGCCGGATTTATTGGCGAGCACGGAACCGCTACCTTTCGGCGCCGACGCGTTCGGCATCGAGCGCGAGGATCGCGGCGATGATGCCATCACCATCATCGAACGCAGCTCGCTCAACGACTCGGCGCTTTGCAGCTAGACCGGCCTGAGAGAACGCTGGGGTGGCCACCAGATGCCGCTCTAAGGTGCACAGCGCGTCAAGTGCCGCGCCGTCGATCGCCTCTGTAGCGCCGCCGCAGCGGCCCCACAGGGCATCGTGCCGAGCAGCCATCGCGAGCAATTCGTTGTCGGTGTTGGCGGTCATTTTTCGCTCCATTTGAGGAAGTGTGTCACCGATCGACCGGATGACTCTCCGATCGTCTTTCGGTAAGCGAACCACTCCCCGCGATCTCGCGCAATCGCCAACATCGCGACTTTTGGTGCGGTTTATCGAACCAATTTGGTGCGATTAGTTTGCGTAGCTGATGCCGGCGTTACGCCAGCCGGCATCAAGCAATTCGCGGCCGAGCATCGGCAAATCGCTTTCCAGCACCTTTCCGTTGTGACGGTGATACTTTGCGATGATCTCGCGCGCGACATCTGGATCAGCATCGGCAGACACTGGATGCAATTCGAGTTTGTGGTGGCTCATTTTGTAGTTCCTTTCTCATCGGGGAGCGGCCTCGACTCGGGCCTTTGTTCCGTCAGGCTTGCGGCCCGGAAGTCCGCCTCCCTCCGTTGAGCGGCTTTCGCGGCCCGCTCGACATCCGCAAACGCTTTCGAGGTTGCAGCAGCCTCAGATGCTTCGATTCCTGAATGCCAGTACTGCCATCGCGAAGCGAGCGCCGACTCTGCAGTACCAGGCCTCGAAAACGTTTCTCCGTTGATCTTGGCGCGTGTCACGAAGGCTCCAGACGCCTGCTCGCGCGCAGCAAGACCGCCGCTGGCGTTGTCTGTGGCACCTTGGGCGAGATTCGAGCCGGCGAGCGCCCCGGAGATGCCACGCTCAAGCATCGCGTTGGTGTGAGGATTCTCGACCGCACCGCGTCCCATCGAACCCTCAGCATAGTATCCACGACCGCCCTGGTGCCAAGTGAGTTGGGCACCGAGCGATGTTCCCCGGACAATGGCGCGGTTCATCGCTGACTCCGCGATGGCTTGCGTGCCAGCTGCATTCGTCCCCTGCTCATTCGCCATGATCCGCTTCAACTTAATCCGCAGCTGTGGATCTGCCTCCAGCTCGTTAGCGAACCTCGACCGCTGATCGCGAAGCGTGCCTGATACCGGAGCGCTCGGCACCGCTTGCGCCGCGGTGGCCGGATGGTGCGCGCCGTGTCGGGCGCGATCGGCGATCGATGCGCCGGGATGGCCCCGGCCACGATCGACCATGTCGCGCAGAGAGGCCCCGCGGTGCGGCGCGGACAGTCGGTGGTGCGGTTTGGCCGGCGAGACCTCATCATGCCGGTCTGCTTGGCCAGGCGCGTCTTTGCGGCCCGGTAGGCCACGATCGCCATCAAGCGGTGAAGACGATGAAAGATCGATTGACAAGGTATCATCACCGAGATCGGCAACTTCGACCTCTCTGCCGATCAAGGCCTTGGTGACAACGGTTCCGACGCGGCGATCGCCGACGAAGATGCCACCTGTGCTGGTTGTCGCCATTTCAGATGTCCGCGTAGTTATGATCTCCGGCGAAGTACCGCCCCGAACCATCGGGTGTCGGCGCTCCAGTCGGGTAACCGTACATTCGCTCAAGCTGGTCGGAGATGGCCTGAGCGAGTGTCTGACCATCGATATTCAGCGCCATGGCATTGTGGATCGTCACATTGCGATCGATGCTCGGCATGAACCGCATCGGCGCGGCGTGGTTGATGCCGTTGAGGAAGTCCTGGTCGGCCTTGGTCTTGGGCGCCGAGACGCCGCCGAACAGCCCCTTCACCTTGTCGTAGAGACCGGTGATGGTGCTGAGGAAGGACGCGATCGCATTCTTGATCCCGTCGAACATTTCGACAACACCATGCCAGGAGACCGCCGCAAGACTGGAGATCGCCTTTCCCACCTTCTCAAAATCGGAGACAACGGTGCTCCACTCCGCCGCCACGAAAACGGCGAGCCCTGCCGCACCAGCGATCAGCAATCCTGGCAACGTGATCAACGATGCGATGAAGCCAGCGATCGGGACGGCGACCAAAGCGACCAAACCCACCGCAAGAGCGCCGATGGCTTTCATTGCTGTCGTGATCGTCTCCGGCTGCACTCCGGCAAGCGCATGGTTGAGACCGGCCATTGCGCCGGTCACACCCGATAGGGCCGCGATCACCGGACCGTTCGGGGCCATCAAGGGGCCACCGAGCGTCTGCAACAGGTTCGTCCATTGCTGATCGAACTCGCGCAAGATGGTCGGGTAGTCGCGCCTGCTCAGTTCGGCAAAGGATGGAGCCAACGCCATCGCACCCTTCTGCAGGCCGATGTCCTTTTCGAACGGCGAGTTCTCGCCCTCGTGGTAGCGACCCTGCAGCGCCATCTCGGTGATGACCTGCGAGGCGGTGCGCACCGGCATCATCTTGGCGATCGTAGCGATCACGTCCTGCTCAGAAGTGACGCCCTTTGCCGCTAGCGCGGGCATCAAGACCTGCTGCACCCACTCATACGGATTGCGAAGAAACAGATCCTTACCTTTGATCTCCGTCTGCGATTGGCTCGAGCCTTCAATCTGGGTGGCGGTGCCGAGCCCCATCTTGGCGAATTCCTCCGCCGCGGTCTTCGGCATCTGTCCCTGCACGATCTTGGCGAAGGCAGACATCAGTGCATTGCCCGGACCGCCAGAACCGTTACCGCCTCCGGCACCGCTACTGGCCATGCTCTGCATCAGACGTGGCAGCGCACCGCCGACAAAGGCCTCATCCCAGCCAAGCGTGGCCGTGCGACCATACTTGAAGGTCGACATGAACATCTGCGGCGTGACGCGCCCGCCAGTCGCTTCGATGACCTTCGTCATCGTGTCGACATAGCTGGAGAACTCAGCAGGGTTATAGGTCAGCCCCTTGCCTTCAAGAGACTTCACCAGCTCCCAGACCTCATCCTTGCCACCGCCTTTCACCGTGTTCAACACGGCGTTGGCCCGCGAAATCTGATCGAGATTTCCCATCGCGACATCCGGATTGCCGAATGCATACCGCAGCTCGCGCAGATGTTTCAGGTTCTCAGCGTAGGTGGTGGTGATGACGCTGGTAGAGGTTTGCATGGCCTTGGCATTGGCATCGTTGATTTCGCCAACGCTCATGCCTGCAGCCTTCATCAGCTCCAGCTGGTGATTCACGTCACCGCCGGCCTTCGCGATGGAGACGAGCCCACGCAGCATCTCGCCACCGGCCAACGCACCAGTCGCCAGCAAGATCGCCGGCTTCCAGCCCTCAAACCCCTTCGTGATTGCACTGATCGGTGCCCGCAATCCCAGAAGATCACGGGTGATGACCGCAAGAACGGAAGAGACTCCGTTCTGCAGGACCAACGAAACACCAACCTTGTAAACTTCAGCCATTTTCACAACTCCTTCGCAAAACGAGCACGCGAAGCCGCGCCGTACATCCGGGCTGCGATCTCGCGTGACGCTTCGCTGCTCGCGGTCGGATGGGCCGGAGCGCAACTGTTGGCGAGCGCAGATAAAGGACAATCCGCGCTCGCCGCAGGTCTGATCGTCGGGTGCCGATCAGCCGACGGAGCAGACTCGGACGATGGAAAACGAGCCTACCCCGGTGGTTCAATGGGAAAAGCCGGAGCAATCGCGCCAGGCAGCTCCGTCCCACCAGAGCGGAACGCCAACCGTCGTATCGATGAAATGCTGTCCGATCGACGGATAGGTCGGCCGCGCTCCTGTCGCGCCTGACTGCCCAAGCAAGATGAAGTACTGCGTTCCAGCCGGAAGGGGATCGTGTGCAGAAAGGAGGGCTTGCACATCACAGGACGTGACATCGCCGGGCACGTCGATCACGCTGCCAGCCGTCGCATGATATGCACGTGTCGGTGAGGAGCCGGGAATGACGATCCCAGCATTGGCACCGCCGGGTGTGCTTTCAATGCACATGAGTCTCGTTTGGGTCATTGCGCTATTTCATCCTTTAAGTCAGAAGTCCGCTATTCGGGTCCTCCGAGCGTGCACGCACAATTGCGATCGCATCGCTCGGCCAACGCGGCGGTGTTCACTCTAGGCAGCGATCGTGATCGGTCCGACACCGAACGTCTCGGTGAACGCGTTCGGCGAATAGATCCCGACGAGTATACCATCACTGAAGACAAGCCAATCTCCTAGCTTCACGAGTTCATTGTTACTACTGAACATTGACGTGCCGTCATGCCACATGTGGACCGCATGGTATTGAAGCCCCTTTTCAACTTGTGCCGCGTTGAACGCGGCGGCCTTCTTGTTGACATAGAGGCACGTCTCCTCGAGATCTTCCGTCGCTTGAAATGCGGTGACGCGCGACGGATCGACACTGCGAAGCACAATAAACCTCTGTTCACTGATCATCTTCGTTCCTTCTGTTTCTAGTACGGCCGGCTCGGAGCCTCGGGAATCGATGGATGGTTACGCGGACCGATCTCGGCGCGTTCCCGCATCAGATCCGGATTGGCCATCTCCCAAGCTAAGCCGTCTGTCCCGTTATTCACGAGCGTGGTGAAATCACCGATCGATCGCAGATAAACCACGGGCCGCCCGGATACATCGGTTTCGACTGGAATACACTCTTCGCCACGGTTGTAGTTGCCCTCAAAGTCCGTCCAAGAGCGCGCCCCACCAAACACGACATGACTCACCGTTCTGCCGGCGGGCACGTAACATTTCAACCGGCTCATCTTCTGTTGCTCCCACCAATGCCGTCTGCGTTCTGCACGCTCAGCTTCCGTTGCAGATGCAGCAGCCTGACGCTCCCGCTGCGCCTTTGCCACACGAGCGTCGATGTCTGCCCGCTCCGCGTCACGCAGTTTTTCGAGCAGCTGTTCAACCTCATCGATCTTCATCGTCTGATCTTCCTTTCCTTCTCATTCCACATTGCGTCCGACAGCGAGGCCATCGATTCGTCTGGTTTTCTTGGGAAGACCAACGCGATTGGCTGATCCTCCTCAGAGCCGAATCCTTTTTTCACGGTGAAGAATGATCGCTGCGCAACTGCATCTCTCGACATCTTTGCCAGCGTTCCCTTGATCAACGGGTCCGTGATCTCGGTCGACACCGGCGCGTGCTTCGGGATGACCTTCTGGCAGTCCTCCGCGGCCAAGCTTTGCGCCGTTAATGCTTTCAGCTCATCAGTCGACAGCTCGCTGATGATCGCCTTCCGAAGTGCTCTGATGTCCTGCTCGAAGCTCTTAGCCTCGGCTTCTGAATAATCAGAATTGCCCTCCGCGAAGGCACGCAGAGCCTTGAGCCTCGCGATCTCGCTGACCCGCTTCGACAAGCTCTCGTTACGGTCGTACTCAAAGCGCATTATAACCCCTCAAAACTACAACCCTGCCCACCTGACGAGATCAGCGATCCCGTCGCGCCTCGCATCCGCAAGGCTACGGTTCAATTCGTCCAATGCAGCATCGAACGCCTCACCTCTCGTCAAAACGGCGTCCAGCGCCAACAGTTCAGCAACCAACTCGCACGACGCAACGCGGGTAGAATCATTGAGTTTGATGCAGGCGAGCGCACGGATCGCCGCGCTTGTGGTCGGATGACGCGGAGTCGGCGCCCCCTTGGCCACCGTGGACTCGGCGTTGATCACAGCACGGCACTCATTGAAGCGTGACCACGCCGTTTCAAGCTTCGATTCCAAGACGGTCTTGGCCATCAGGATCATCGTTCCGGCTCCTCCGAACTTCATTGCACTGTTCATTTATTGCACCTTCCCGAGCCCGAGCTCTCGCGCCAGCTCCTCGTTTGCGTCGCGCCAAGCAGGACGGGACAGCAGCTCAGATACCTCACGACGCAAGACGTCGACGGTGGTCTGACCGCACTGGCGCTGGAATGTCCTCATCGCACTGTGTGCGCCTACATAGATGCGGCCCTCATTCGCGATTGCGCCACACGGCACAACGAGCGTTTTCCACTCGGCTTGGCTGTGGAAACTCCAGCCATGCTCAGCGCCCGGCCGGACATCGTCGAACTCTGTTCCTGCCGCCGGGATATCACCATCCCAAGCCCGCTCGGCTTGCCTGCGGTAGAACTCAATCCAACCGGCAGCACCGGTCAGCGGCTCTGACAGCGTCATCAGACAACCAGCGACGACCACTGCACAATCATCGTGGTGCCCTCCCCGCTCCGGATGACCGATGCGTTCGCCACCCGCTGGAAGGATGCGGCGCTCCAGATTCGAGAACTGAGCAACGACTCTTTCGTTATCGACAAGCCTTGCGCGCCCGCTCTTGATGACCGGCAAGCATTGCCGGAAGATCTCGGAAGACGTTCTCTCGCTGTAGGTCAACGCGATGCCGTGGCGCGTGAACTCAGCTTCGACAAAGCCAAGGCCCCAACGGTCGGCGGTGACAGTTGTGATGCCATAGCTCCGCAGTGTCGCAGCGATCTGCGCCACTGCATCCGGCAGGTTGAACGGCGGCCTGATTTCGATGACCGAATCGATGATGCAGGTATCGGCTTCGCCTCGATGTCCGACGGCGCAGCAGAACGAATCCTTACCGGCGCCTGACGAGGCATCCACAAAAGCCGAGTACCTGACGCCGCTGATGGGCAATCGGACCGAGATGCCCTTGTCGACGATGGCCTCGAGTTCGGCACGAGTCAGATAGGACGCCAGATCGTCCCGCCACAAGCTGAGCCACTCAGCCTTTGCAGCCTCCGGATCATCGGCAAGCGCGTTTTCGATCACTGACTTGCTGATCGACGGGTTCAGATCGGCAGTTGCCGCATGCACGACCAGCGTGTTCGGATCATTCTTGCCGTGGAATTTTGCCCAGCGATCGTAGAGCAGACCAGACCGACGATAAGCCGACGAGATCATGACAAGCATGGCTTGATCGCCAAGCGTCGCCATCGCCGGCAGCACGGCGCGGTGCACCTCGACGTCAGGGTTTGCCGAGTTCTCGGAACTCCAGAACGCCACTTCGTTGAAGATTGCCAGGAGGACAGTGCGACCGCGCAGCGTGCGGAAGTCGCACGTCACCACCATGATGTCGACGCCGTTGGAAAGCTCCAGGCCATCGGCTATATCCCGTTGGACCATCGCCTTGAGGCGCGGGATCTCCG
The DNA here is from genome assembly GCF_051167615.1 of Bradyrhizobium sp. HKCCYLS3013. Classification (NCBI taxonomy): domain Bacteria; kingdom Pseudomonadati; phylum Pseudomonadota; class Alphaproteobacteria; order Hyphomicrobiales; family Nitrobacteraceae; genus Bradyrhizobium; species Bradyrhizobium sp. HKCCYLS3013. The sequence goes on along the minus strand of NZ_JBNPTK010000017.1, from coordinate 133,140 downwards.
TGAAGTAACCTCGGACATAGCCCAGCAGCGCGCGCGATTGCGCCTTGTCCGCAGCGATCAGCATCACCACCGGACGTTCACCGGGCCGGACTTTGCCAGCGGACTGAAACATCACTGCCGCGAAGCATGCCAGCGCGCTGGCAACCGAGTCCTTACCCGATCGCCGACCAGCGATGATGTCGAGTTCTTTCACCCGGTTGGATGGCGGTTCGCGGCCAGTCACAGAGCGGAAGAACTCGCGCTCAGACTCACTCATCGGCAGCGCGAACGCGCCGCGGAGGACTGTCCGCCAGTTGTTCCAAGATTGACCGGCGAACATCGGCTTGAAGAACGCAGAATGCTCCAACGCCTCAACGATATTGGCGGGAAGCCTCATGACGCGCCTTGCTCCGCATCCTCGATATCCGACCAATCGAGATCATGGATGCTGGTCGGCTTCGGTTTGTTGGCCGTTGACGCCGGTGGCGCTGGCTTGAAGCCGCTCGCCCGCATCAGCTGCGCGATTTGTTGCCGCTGACCGGTGTCATCACGGCCGCTCGCACGCAAACGCCTCCCGCGCACCACCGCGGCGCTGATCTGCTCAGCCGCAATCCGATCGAGCGGTGTCGGTGCACGGCCCAAGGACGCGAGCAAATCAGCCTCGACGTGCTGGCGCGCTGCTTCCGTTTCCAAGGTGATTTCCTTCATCCGGCGGCGGCCGCGGGCGCGTTCGGCATTCGTTAGGCGATGGCGGCTTGATACTGTCATTGCTATCACGATGCATTCCATTTTGTTCCGTCTTTGTTCCCATGTAATATTTGACCAGCCCTTCCGCAAGTATCTGAATTCGCGTACCAATTTGGTGCGAGCCGCTGAGAGCGGCCCTGGTAATCGGGGCATGTCCGAGAGAGGCGGCACCAACGGACGCGTGGTATGCTCGCCCTGGGCCAGTTTGGAGATGATCGAATGCACTACGGATCAAGGCTCTTCGCAGGCGCTGCAACCGCGGCTGAGGCCTCGTAATCTGCGGCTCGATGCTGCACCGCCACGAGGGAAGGGACTGCGATGCTCGGATCGAACTCTGTCCCGTATCGGACGCCTATTTGCCGGACGAGCCGGCGCCAGAGCATGCACCTCAACGCTTGATCAGGGCGGAGGCGGTGGCATCGGTCTCAACGGCTTCGCTCGACTGGAAGGCACCGTTCAAGATCGTCACGACCTAACGCTGCGCCTCAAGCATGGCTCGCGACGAGCCACTCGCACTTGCTTTGCGACGCTCGTGAAGTAGTTTGCGCTGAAGCACGCGGGCGTGAACGCATGACAGCATCACCGGCAGCTGTGTTGCCGGGTTGCATCGCTTCCGCGGTCTGTATTTCATCGGCCTTGCGATGACGCAGCGGTCATGCACAATGACCGAGGCGCTGGCGGGTGGAGCCGCCAGCGCCAGGCCAACATCAGATCAAACTGATGCTGGGTCTTGCCTTGATCAGGTAGACGATGATCGCGATGACGATCACCACGGCAGCGCCGGTACCGGGAAGACCGGTGCCGGTGATGTCGATTGGGCCGATGTTTAGTCCGACAGTTCCTTCCATTAGCCACTCCGTTGTGGTGGATGCATGAGCAAAGCGCCCTGCATGGCGGGAGGATGACTGATCACTAGACTCCCCCGCAACACAAAGTTCATGCAGGATACACCCGATCAACATGCACTTCGCTCAATAGATCGGCAAAAACGTGCCAATCCCTTCCATTTGTACCCTATTGTCTCTGCTTTGCTACATCCGCAATACCCCGGCACCGCAGTCTCCCTGCGCCGCACAACATGCCGTGACGGCCACTAATTAGGTCGCCGTGACTCGAAATGTCGGCGACCCAAGTGAACCGCGAGTGAAGGTTGTTCGGTGAGTTCTGATCAGCAAAAAGCCGAATTGCCATGACTCGTCAGGATTGAGCCTGCTGATCTCGGACCGGCTGCACGATCGCAATCTGCTCATCGGTGATGATGTTGAAGGTCGAAATCGAGGCGGATGAATTGGCGGAGGCGGATGCCGCAGCAGATACGTCAGATTTCAACGGATATTCGGTCACCTTAGGTGTCGCCGAGGTATCCTTCGATCAGAGATTCGAAGTCTCTCTTCCTGATTGAGATTCGGAGCATCCTTGGTCTGCGCCATAGTATAGGTTGAGCGAATTGCCAGCGCATTTCGATCTCCATCATGTTTTCGGGATCGATTTCCGGGAATGTGCTAGGCCTCAACAGTGGAAGTATTGCTTCGCCTTGAGGCGGCAGTGAGATGGTTGTTTCGCTAGCGTGAAGATACCGAAACAGGCCCTCAGCCGTTCGATCACGTGCGACGATCAGTTTGTCGCTTTGACCATCGGTCCATGATATGAGGATCGGCCGTTCGCTCACATTCTTCAGAACAAGGAATGACTCTATATTTGCGCTTCCCTCCATGACGGGCCGCGCTTCGATGAATGCCACCGGATAGTGCTTCGTGGCTCGATCGTAGATCAAGAATATCGCTGTGAAGATTCCTGACAGTCCACCGATCGTCTTTATCGCTTCGAACACGTCAGTCACAGAAACGCTTCCTATATCGCTTCCGCACTGGCGCCTCGGCAGAGCTTATTTATGACTGGAATCGGAGGGTTGGTCATAGCTTTGCATCCGTATTTGACAAGGCAGAATCGATTAGGTCGAAACTAATCTTCCCGAATTTTTGCGCAGCGCGGGCATTCGTCTGCCGATTGGTCAATGACGTCTTTGATTGCTTCCATGAAGTCAGATTGCTCACAGCCCAAATCGCCCTTTTTCCACCGATTGGTCCCCATTGCGTAGGCGGCTCGATCGGCCTCGGGATCGCATTGATTGATCAAGACATCCTCGTGCAAGTCGCAGGGTTTCACTGCGTTTGCTTCTACGGCCACAGCGATCGCCTCACCCTCGAGGTCAGGTAAGCGGTCATTCCATCCCATCGGTAGACCTCAATCCGTTGTCGCTTCATCATAACGATGCTACACAATCATAACGCGAGTTATACAGCAAAGGAACCTAAAGATGGCGTTAGTCACAGTTCGAGCAATTCGGGATTCTGACGGCGCGCCGCTGGGCGAGACCATCTTCGACATCAGCGATATCAAAGGACGGCAGGAAGCTCTCGCCCAGCTTCTCAACAAGGTCTATGCGGCCGCTCCTGATCCCCTCGACCCTCCTCCATTCACTTTCCGGTTCGATAAGGCGCCGACCTAGCAAGTTCCGGGCGGTCGACCCCTGAATAGTTTATGCAGCAAGCATCGAAGCGATCGCAGAGGCGCTGTAGGGCTTTCCCTTGGGGGTCGTATGACCCTGCTCTGCCAGCTCGGCAGAGATTTCGCGCAACGACAGCCGCGGACGGCGCTGACCCAATTCACGTGCCATCGCTACGGCCTCAGGGCGGCTCTCTGAGAGGCTCTTGCGGCCCTCGACCTTCCTGCCGGTCGTGCGGCGCTTCCTCTCCCGTGCGCCTCGCAGCTTCGCCACGGTCATAGCCTTATCGAACTGTGCGACGGCGCCAAGGATCTGGCGCACCAGAACGGCCGTTGGCGTGTCGTCGACGAAGGAGTCCGGCTTGTCAGCCGCGATCAGGGTGATGCCGTCGGCATGCAAGCGACGGAACCCGGTTTCCTGCACGATGAGATCACGAGCAAACCGGTTTGCGGTCTCGACGATGATCGTTCGGACACCGTTGCCGGCGATCTGCTCCAGCGCCGCGGCAAAGCCCGGACGCTCATCGATGGCATCGGCACCGGCAACAGCAGGATCGTCGAACCAGGCCACGATCTGAAGGCCGGCCTTGTTCGCATAGGCCTGGATCGCCTTGCGCTGACGGATGACCGAGTCCCTCCCCTCCCCGACATTCGCCGCGCTGCTCGTGCGCGTGTAACCGATCGCTGGTTTTCGCTGCCGTTTTCCCTGCGTTTCCATGGCATTAGCCTCGGTTTGTACTGATTTCTCAGAAAATTAGTACAGATGCGGCCCCGGCTCAATTCACAGGTGTGCGATCCTGCGGGACTGCCGGTTTCGTTGAGACCGGAACCCCGTTGAGCTATACTCCGACTCGAGCGGCGGACGGCTTCCGTAACGATCATCCTGGTGCCCGCGCTGGGCACCCGCGTCGACATCGTCGGCGCAGGGACGGTCCCACCTGAATGGATCGCGCAAAATCGCGATCAGGGAATCCGTCCTATGCGCGCTACCCATCTGTACGGCATTGCCGCGATCCTTGCGGCCGCTCACGATTGGCCTTCGCGGGTCTTGGCCATCGCCCTAGTGCTGCTCCTGTCGGCAGGTTCGCGTCGTCGTAGAAAATAATCGCGGACGCATATGCGTGAGAGCGGCGGACTCATGAGCCGCCGCCCTCCGTCGCGGCATAGCCTACTGCACCCGCCTAAGACTCCGCCGCTTCCGCCAGACCCGGACCGGTTTGGGATACGGCACCTCACCAGCCCCTTGGCACCGCGGGCAAGGCTTGTAGGGCGGCAGCGGCACCCCAAGCCGGACAGGCCTCATCGTGACTTCCTGGCCGGTACCGTTGCAGTCCGGACATTGCATCGTGTCGATCATCGCTTTTCTCCGAATCAGGCCGTCGTTGGCCTGTGCGCGAGTCAAGCAGCTACGGACACCCCCGCAACGCACCCACACGGCATCTGTGGATAACGCTAAGTGCGGTCAGCAAATCCGAAGCGTTCCATTGGCAAATCACTCACGATAGGGTTCGCAACGAGCGAGGCCCCTTATGCAACGTGAAATCCCGGTTGTTCGAATTGATCGACAAGTGATGTTAGGCGTAGTCACAACTGAAGATCTTGCCATGCCAACCTTCCGATGTGATGCCGCAGGGGCAATTGATTATCTCAAGCGGTTACCCGGCATCACAGATGCGCGGCTGATAGAATGGACTGACTCCTGCTTCGGCTGGGCGCCGGCAGAGGCAGCGGAGAAAGTTCGCGACGATTAGGATAAAACAGCAGGAAGGCATTCCGATGACAGACGCATTTAAGCAGCGAGTTTCCGATGCAGTTCGCCGTCTGAACTCGAACAATGAGCAAGTCCACAAGATGCGTGACGCTGAGATGGCAGACGCGGCCGCTCAACAGGCGCGGGTTGCCAAAGCCTCGAGAATAATGATGGACGACATCCGCCTCGCATTTGTTCGAGTGACCGAGGACGCTAACGCGGCAATAATCGACGCACGACAGAAGGTATCTGCTGTTTCAAGAGACAACGGATATTCGCTCTCGATCTCAACCGACGCCGCCGAAGACGGCTCGCGCGGGGAAGCGCCTTGTGCAACACTTTTCGTGGACATGGATGGAAATATTATCACCACGTACTCGAAAACGATCAAGTTCAAGGTGCCATCCGTCATGCGGCCTGAGAACTTCAACACCGATGTGATCGAGAAGATCGTTGGCGATGTGATCGAGGCAATCGCGGCCTGAACGGGGCAACTCCTGAATTTTGATCGATGGAGGCTCTCAATGGAACTTCGTGACTTCGTAGCAGAGACGCTTTTGGCTATTCAGGAAGGCATTGCTGAGGCTATCCACCGCGCGGACGAACGCAAGACGATCGGCAGGATCAGTCCCGTGTGGCGAGGCGACAACGAGAGAATAGACTGGAAAGAGTATGTTCAACTTGTCGAGTTCGATGTTGCCGTCACAACGACAGACAAAACTGCCGGAGCTGGCAAGGGGAGCATCAAGGTTTTCAGTGTTGCCGAGCTGAATGCTGACGGTTCGAAGAGCTTCGAACACAGCACGGTGAGCCGAATTAAATTCAGTATTCCAATTTCCCCACCCGCTCACGCGAGCGATCGTTACCCAAGTTGAGTCTCGCCTTACTTCAGCTCGCTCTTAACACGCTTCCACTCGTCCTTGAGTACGCGTCGAGCCGCAGCGATGAATGCTGGGTCGAGAACGACACGTTCATGGAGCGAGTGCGCATTGTAGATCTGATCCATTATTTGTTCGAGTTTTTGAGATGCCTCTTCATCTGAATTCAGCATCAATTCGATTTGAGTGCCCAAATTTGAAAGTGCTCTATCGTCAGCTACTGACAACGGCCGTTCCACGGACATAAGGATCGAATGGTACTCGGCGAGCGTTTTTCGAAGCGTATCGATCCACTGCTGCCTGAACGCTGCAACCGCGCGAGAGCCGGCTTTGCGACCCAAATAGGCCGAGAGGGCGATGTTTACGATTGCGGCGATGAAAGCCAACGTGGACGTAACGATCGCTGCCGCCACCCCCTGCGTCGCCAAGAATCCCTCAATAGTTTGTTCCATCTTTTGCCCCTCGCGGCCAGCGGCATAAAGCACAGCTTACCAGACAGTGGGACATTTCGTCTGGGACATTCGGGACAAATGGGACATTCGGGACATTTGTCCCAGAGCGCGCGGCGCCTAAGCGTCCGCGCGGCCTCACAATGCCCAGTCGGGACCTCCCTCCGGCGCTTGGTGCGCCTCGGGTGTCCCGCCCTCCGATCATCCGGTGCCTGCGATCACGCGCCTGCCAAGCGGCGCGGGTATCCAGTCCGAATGACACACAAATTCGCTCCGAAATTCGTCACGCTTCGTTCTACTTATATCGGACGCGGCGTGACGATTTTTCATCTCATTTTTTGTGTCAACCTGAGCGGGCTTGAGGCCGCGCGCCTTCGCGCGTTGGTACGTGCTCCGGCTCCTGTAGCCAGCCGCTTGCCACGCCGGCATGCCTTCCGACTTTGGCCGGCCTCGGGGTCTGCCAACGGGCCTGCTTGCTTCTACTTTTCGGGGCCTGCCGCGTTTCGAGCTGGCGCCAGCCTTGCGTCTCCGTTTCGCCTGTCGACTCCGATCAGCTTCCTGCGTAACCGTGAATGCCTTGATCGTGGTGATTCCATGTCTCACCTGCTCATCGAGTGTGAGACGAAGCGCTTTGCCAAGCTGCGCCGCGGAGATTGGAGGCTTGTCCAGAGTATTCAACGCCTCTGCGATCAGCAGATCCAGTTGCAACACAGTCACCCAGGGGGCCCACAGCCGCGCGTTCGCTCGCGCGACACTGGCTCCGTTTGGTTGGAGCCTGATCATATGATTGACGATGATCGTGACATACTCCAGACCGGCATCATCGGGTGGGAGCAGCGCTCCGCACCGTGCAGCCAAGATGACGTCGATATCGTTCAACCGACGCCTCCATCGCCAATGCATGCGTGGCATTGACGAGCGTTCGGGAACTGCGCGCTTGAACAGCGCGTCAACCTTGTGACGGCGGCGACTCATCGAAGAGCGCTCCACCATCCTGAGTTCAATCGCTGCGCACCTGTCAGACGTTCCTGCGCGATCAGCTGAGCAAGCGCCCGCTCAAACTCACGATCACTGATTTTCCCGATCGGATGATGACCGCGGAGAGCATCGCGTTCAAGTCGAGCAGCTTGATGCGAACTTTCTTGATACGGTGGCGTTCTGAGGGATTGCGAACGTCCATGCGCCCGCCTATTATCTCTATGCACTTCGACTACGCTGAGTTGGACTCCCAGCCGCCAAGCCGGTCCAACTTCCAGTTGATGTTCAATGAGCCTCCGGCTTCACCGCCGGAGGCTTTTTTTGTCATGTAGTTCTTTCGATGGTGGCCGGCCACATTTCTATCGATAGATGCAGATGCTTCTATCGATGCCGCGCCCCGGACGCGCGTTCTGCAGGAAAATGGGACAGCTATTCCGTGCGGGATTGGTTAGTCACTGCCCCAAGAAAGTTCCTTAAAATCAATAGTGGCTGTTATCGCCGTTAGTCGCCGCAAGCTATTGATTCATCCCCGTTCTAACCCTTCTGCTGGGATCGCCAATCGCCACGCCAGCGCCATCGTGGCGCCCCGCCGCTCGTTCATTTCGAAGCATCGCCGTGAGCGACAGGGCGTGCGCCACTAGGCTTGCCTTCGTTTGCCGGGCGCGTGGCCATGGCGTTGGGAGGCTCGGTTGGCGAAGCATGAGGCATCCCGGTTTCTGGTCAGAATCCTGCGGTCCCGATTCCGCGACCACAAGACGGAGCTGTCCGAGTTGCGGCGTCACATCCGGCGCGGCGACATCGTTTGCGACATCGGCGCCAACAAGGGCAGTTTTCTCTACTGGCTGGCACGGTGGTCGGCGCCGGGGCGGGTCGTCGCCTTCGAGCCCCAGCCGGATCTTGCCGAGCGATTGGCGCGGCTCTGTTCCCGGTTCTCGCTCGACAATGTCGTGGTCGAACCGCGCGCCGTCTATTCGTGCTCCAGCAGGAAAACCCTGTTCGTTCCCGAGGGGCATCAGCCCGGGGCCTCGCTGCTCCGGCCCGCCGAGACCTCGAGGGCGATCCAGGTGCAGACGACGTCGCTGGACGACTATCTCCCTGACATCGGAAACGTCTCTGCGATCAAGATCGACGTCGAGGGCGCCGAACTCGACGTGCTGCGCGGCGCCGAGCGCACCTTGCGCCGATGCCGGCCGTTGATCGTGGTCGAGTGCGACCGCCGCCTGGCGACGCTCGACAGGGTGAAGGAGACATTCTTGTTCCTGCGGGGTCTCGGCTATCAGGGCCAATTCCTGAGCCGCGGGAGATTGCTTCCGTTGTCTGCCTTCGACCCGGAAATCCATCAGCGCGCCGATGGCGAATGGTTCTGGAAGCGGAAGGACTATTGCAACAACTTCATCTTCAGGAGCGTGCGCGCGCCCATGTCCTATGACCGCGAAGCTTTCCTGGCTCCGATCGAAACCACTTCGCTGGGCGCACGAAGTCGTCTTGAAACAAACCCCCGGCATGTTGCCGAGCATCACGTCGACTGATGGGGGTTACCGATGTCCACGTTGCTGAGCTTCATTTTCGAGTCCTATTGCCTGAGCTGCCGGGCGATGTTTCCGGAGCTCGATACCGATCAATCGACCGTCGCTGAGTAGTACGCGCCAAACGGCAGGACTCGCGATCCGCGATTCCGCCGCGCGGGCCAGCGGTTCTGCTTTAGATGTTCGCCTGCAGCCTGCGACGCAGGATGACCCGCGCGCATTAAGCTTTCCTCTTCAGCTTAACGCCGGCTTCCATTTGACGCCGGCGCCCTTCATCCGCCACGTCTGGGGCGATGGAGTTGCATCATGTTTGAATTGGCCATTTTGACCGCAATCTGTTTCATTGCCGTTGTCGCCCTCACGATCATCTACCAGCGGCGCCAGGACGTTTTGTACGGCCCCTACATCTCGGACGTCTCGTGGCCGACGGCGCTGCCCGACGACCGCATGGAGGCGTCCTCGTCGTGACCTGGACAGGCTCTCAGAAGCCCACTCCGCAGGCGCCACGATCACGTCAGGGAAAATTGGTGGCCGCTGGACCGTCCGGCTTCACAAGCCGATGCGCCCACCGGCCTCGTTGAGCAACGCATCGAGCCGATCCGGGCTCATGCTTTGTCCGCCCGGCGTTTCAATGCTGACGCAGGCGGCGCCGAGACGCAGATAGGCGTTGGCCGTAAGCAGCGCGTCCTGCGCGCTGCGGCACCTGATGGTGGCGATCGCGCTGGCGCTTTGGGCCCGTACAGTGAAGGACGCTGCGGCCATGTAGGGCTGGCTCGTCTGTAAGCGGCGGCTGAAATGAAGCCGAAGCTTATTCAGAGGAGCCCGACGGCATCATTGAGGTGGATCAAAGCCGCCAGCCGAAGACTTCGTTAAAGGCGCCCCGCTCAGCTCCGGTTCAGCGACAGGCTGATACGGGTGACGATGCCGTCCCAATCGCGTTCCCAGGCCCGGGGATAGTTGATCAGCACGCAGTGCACATAGCCCCCAACGAAGTTGCAGCGATTGTACCAGACGTAGTCGCCCTTATAGCTCGACACCGCGAAGAAGCGCGAGGTGACGCGCTTGTATTGGATGTTCGGCGGCGGGTTCTTCCTGGCGAGGAACCGCGCAGGTGAGTCCTGCGCGTTGTTGGATATCGACTGCACGGTCAGATTGGCGCGGCCGTCGGCAGTCTGGAAGCGTTGGCCGTAGCCCTCGGGTTGGCCCGCCGTGTCCCTGAAGATCGAGACCGGAATGTCGACCGAGGTGCCGGTCTCCGGGATCCTGTAGGTGTTCCAGCGCACCGATTGGGCTGTCGCGGCGGTGCTCCAGCAGGCGGCGCACGCAAGCACTGCCATCGCCTTGATGATCGGATTCATGTGTGTCGTCCCGAACGGCTTGAGAAACCGATGACGTTGGACCACTTTCACGGCCGCGCGAAGGCAACGTCCGACATCAACGGCAGGGGAACGCACGACACTCGCCGAAGTTCATGGCTCCCGCAGGTCCCGTGCTCGGTCGCTTCCCATCATTGAATCCGGGACGGAGCGGGGTTCCGGGTTGCCGTCGGGCCGTCACCCGCCAGGATCTCGTTCGTCCCGGCCCCGGAGGGCTGCTCCAGTCTCTGCAAGAATGCATCCAGTTGCGGAGCGAGTTGCGAGACGACGAACCTCGAGCCTTCCGGGGTGAAATGGATGGTATCCCAAACGATCGGTGTTTCCGCGTCGATCGTCAGCGGACAACGCCTCTTGCTGCAAATCGTGCCGAGAATGGAAACGTATTGAACGAGCGGATACGCGCGGGCGATCTCTCGCAGACGATCGTCCGCCTCGAACGACGCATCTTTCGGCATCAGCGCATTGCCGATCGGGACGTGCGTCTGCTCATGGTTGAACAACGTCGACGCCAAGGGAGCTGGAAACTCGATCGAGGGACCGAGGAGCAGAACTGGAACTCCCGTTTCCTGAGCGACCGCCAGCAGCGCGTTCAAATAACCGTCGACGCGCCGTGCGGGGGGCTGGCCATAAGTTTCGAGATAGGCGCGCCAATTGCCGGAAAGAATGATGGCGTCAAAGCGGTGCGCCCTGATCTGATCGCGTAGCAGCTGATTGACGTCGTTACAGTTGCGCGAGCTGCGCAGCTTGAGCTCGACAAACGGCGGGCAGCCCCCTGACGTGAGCTGCAGAAGATGGTAGGCATCGGACGATAGGTAGCTGCGCAACGCCCAGGCATAATGCGCGGCAAGGCTGTCGCCGGCGAGCAGAATGTTGCGCTTGTTTGCAGCCGGCTTCAGGCACGCCTCGAAATCGTAGGCCGATGCCGGCTCATCGGGCTGCAAGAAGCAGCTATGCGCCCGATAGAACGGCTCCATCGTCCGGGAATCGTACCGGAGCATTCGCGCCTGTGATTGCGGGAAGCGATCGGCGTAGCCGTCATGCGCGACGCCGTGAATTCCGACCGCAACCAGGACGGCGGCAACGCCCGCGATCACCGGTGAGCCACGCACGCCGACCCACACGGTTCGCGCGCGCGCCGGCCGCTCGACGATGACATAGGAGAAATAGGCCAGCAGCAGCGAGCACAGTAGGAGTCCAGCCGTAGCGGCGGCTGAGGTCGCAACATCCAGCGGCAGCGCGGCCCTGCCGAGGACGAAAACCGGCCAGTGCCAAAGATAGAGCGAATAGGACAGACGACCGAGGAATGCTCCGATCTCGCTGAATGGCAGCCTGGGTCTGCCCTCCTCCTGATTGAACGCGACGATGTAGACCGCAGCACCGACACAGGGGATCAGCGCGTGCAATCCCGGGAAGCGGGTCTCTGCGCGGAAGGTGACCACGGCGAGCAGCATGGAGACCAAGCCCAAGGCCGCGAAGGCCAGGCGCGTCTCGCCTCTGACCGGTGACCATCGATGCAGGAAAAACGCAATGCTTCCGATCAAGAACTCCCAGGCCCGCAGCGGGGCGATGTAGAAGGCGGTCGAGGGCGATTGCTTGATCCAAAGCTCGTCGAGCACACACAGCGCGACCGTTCCGAGGATGACCAGCCCGAGTGACGGCTTCGACGTTGGGTCGGGAAACAGCCGGCTCCAGAGCCATGTCACGACCGGAAACAGGAAATAGAACTGCTCCTCCACCGACAATGACCAGGTGTGGATCAGAATCTTCCCGATCGTTGGCAGATCGAAATAGCCGGTCTGCGACCAGAAGAAGACGTTTGACGAAAACAGAACCGTGGAGATCGCGCTTCCGAAGAACATCCGGTAGTCGCCAGGAGGCGCCAAGAACCACGCGACCAGCCCGGTGACGACGATCATCAGATAGAGCGCCGGAAGCAGGCGCCGCGCCCTTCGTTCGTAGAAGGCGATGAACGAAAAGGAATTGGATTGAATGCCGGTCCAGATGAGACGGGAGATCACATAGCCGGAGATGACGAAGAAGATATCGACCCCGACAAACCCCCCGCCAAAGCCTGGCAACTCGTAATGAAATCCAATGACCGAAATCACGGCGACGGCGCGCAGCCAATCGATGTCCGAACGGTACTCTAAAACCTTTGCACGCGTCATGCTGGCAGCCCGGGCGGGCCGTTCGCCCTAACAAGTTACCTGCTGACATACCGCCAAATGAATTGCAACGTGCAGAAACACACGGAAATACCGTTGATGGCAGGTGTATCCGAATTGCCGCACCCACCTCAGGGGCCCATCACGCGGGATGCTGGAGGATCGCGGGCGCGGCCCGGCGCCCATTCGCCGGCGGCGTCATCCGATCCGCATCAGGAGGATTGGCGGCCGGTCGGGACATCCCGGTACTGAGATGGGACCGGTGATCGGAAGCTCGACAGGGCAGCGAGAACGCGCAGCATCCGTCCAGGCCGTCACCGGAGGGCGGGCATGCCACGCGCGCTTCCTCCATCATCCATGAACTGCCCATCACGCTGGCGCCTCAACTGGGCTCGACACGAGACGCCCGTGCGATCCCTGCTCGATGATTATGCGGCTGTTGTTTGATGAGCACACCCACCTGCGAGATTTCAGCGAACGGCTTCCGTCGTCACCACTCACATGATACCAGTCATGCTAAAGAAGCCGGCGAGCGAGTGGCGACATTGCCATAGCCGTTAACGCCGCGTCACAAATTGGCCGAGGTCGAGGTGAGCCGCCTCTATACTTCGAGTTGCTTTTGCAACCGCATTGGCGTCGTGGCTCGGACACTGCTCATCGGCCAGCGGGCCGCACAGGCTGAGAACACTCAAACCGCTTCCCCGATGGAATTAAGCTTAAAAACGTGCGGCGCCGCGTCGCCGCAACTTGGCAACTTCTTTCAGCAGCCAAGACGTGCAACAATACTGTACGCAACTAATATCAACCTCAGATTTAATTTACTGATCATTTACTTTCCGCAACTTTGCCCCAAAAACTGCACGATGCTGGGTTCCTCTTTCACAATTAGAACTCTTCTGGGACTCTACAAAAACCACGTCCCCAGAACGGGATCTAACAACCTCAGATATACTTTTCATAACTCACTCTCCGTCTTCGTTTCGCGTACAGAGGTCCCACAATGACAACACTCATCAAGGCTCTCCCGACCCATCTCGAAGAGACTCGTATCGACTCCGAGAAGCTGCGCACGATCCTGATGCTCTGCGGCGCCACGGCGTTTGGCTTCATTCTCCACGCCACCTACGGTCTCGATCTCAGCTACGCTTTCTTCTGATTTGATCAGTCCGCCGGTCGCGGGCTGGTACTCTTCATTGCCGGACGCAATCGGCGCCGGTCCCGGCTCGCGGGGTTATTGAACGGCCCCGCGCGTCGCCTTTTTCGCAGCGATACGCGTGTCATGCGAAGAATATGGAAGAGACCGTCCATCACAGGCTTGATCGTGCTTTTGCACAGCCTGGCCGCGTCGCTCCCACAATTCCGCCGCGACGACGCGACACGCTGAGGGTGTTGAGAATTGCGGTTGCTTGAGGACGAGTAGCGTCATGCGTTCACCAGTATATGATCTCTATCAGATGAAGCAGGATCGCTTGCCGAAAGGAGCCCGTTCGGCATGGCTGAGGACGAGGCCGAATGAGCCGCCACCTGCCGCCGACGACTGGGTCTTCGTCGGCAAGGAACGGCATCCGAGCCGGTGGACGGTCGCAGAGATGAATGAAAAAGGCACCTGCTACCGCGAGATTCCGATCTGGCTGTCGAGCCGCCGCAGCATGATGGCTGGATCGGCGGCCGAAAACAGCGCTCAGCCGCCGGCCGCCTGAGATTTCATCGGGGAGCGCTGACATGGCCGCGACGTGCGAGGTTCGTCAACGGCCTGGACAGCGCAATGAACGGGTTCGGCGGTCCTAAGCGAGTTGGACGCCGTAATAGTCGTCGACCTTGCGCCCTGCTCCGGCATCGCCCCAGTCCCACTCACGCTCGTCGGAATATTTCGGCGCACCTCGCAGCTGATTCTCGGTCACGCCGGTAACGTAGCCGCCGAGTCGCGTGTCGTACTTCAGGGATTGCCAGGGCAACGGGTAGTGGTCATTGCCAAGCCCGAGGAAGCCGCCGAAGCCCAGGACGGCATACGAGACCCGCCCGCTCAGCTTGTCGATCATCACGCGTTCGATGGTGCCGATCTTGGTGTCGTCGGCGCCATAGACGGCCGTGCCTTCGACCTTGTCGCTTCCAATCAGGTTGCCATATTCGCGTTCATCGAGCATCGATGTCATGTGATCCTCCCATGCCAATGGATCGGCAACGTTCGACCGTCACCGGCTGTTCCCAAGTCCCGCCGGACGCTCAGTCCGAATCCAAGTCTCCGCTGTGTTGCTTGCGATCCTGCGAAGGATGCCGCGTCGCCTCGCGCGAGGGCGCATCCGGCGATGTAGTCTTATGCACCCGCTGCGCACGCTCCTTGTCGGCGGGCTGGTCCTCGCCGCGTTCAGTCCTGACAATGCCTTGGCTTGGCTGCGTCATCGGATAGCTCCTTCTGTCGGTGATCCAAGCGCGCCGAGCTGGGTAGCGCCGACGCGGCCGCGGTTCGCGCCGTAACGACGCCGGCTACGCCTGTTCGTTCCCTCCTTGAGCTAACACGTCGCAGAATCGACCGCGTCACCCGGCTCAGCGCAGTTCGGAGGCCCTCGCCGGCGCAAGGCGCTGATCACCGGGGAGCGACTGCTGCATGGGACGCACTGACGCCCTCGCCGAAACGCGCCGAGCGACGACCCAACCGAAGAGCCGGATGCGCAGGAGGTCATCGCCTTGATCCGGGCGGGAGGGCGGAAGGCCGTCGCCATCACTGGCGACCTGCGCGACGAGGAGTTCTGCCGGCGGCTGGTGCAACAGGCCATCGAAGCGCTCGGCGGACTCGACATCGTCGCGGCAGCAGACGCGTCAGTCGATCCGGGACGTCTCTTCCGAAGATTTCGATGCAACCATGAAGGCCAACATTCATGCCCCGTTCTGGATCATCAAGGCCGCCTGCCCTCACGTCAAGCCGGGATCAGCCAACGAACTACGTAAAGTCGTTGGCCAAGCAGCCGGGCCGAAGGGTACTCGTAACGCCGTCGCTCCCGGCCAACCTGGACCCCGCTTCAGGTCTCCGGCGGAGCTGAAATGGAGACGCTGGACGCGCGGCGGCCAGACCCCGCTGGGCCGTACCGGCGAGCCGGCGGAGCTCGGATCGATCCATGTACAATTGGCGGCTGCAAACGCGACCTACGCCGATGGACAGGTCTATGGATCCTCTGGCGGATCGGCAGCTTTGATGCTGCCGCTGGTTCAGATGCGGGTGATGGGCTGCGGCAGCGAATACGCTTCCGTATGCACCTGGCGGATCGTCGTGAACGCGGCGACGGCCGATGCCAGGCCGAAGGCCGTCAGCAGTGCAATGAGAACGGTGCGGGGTGTCATGGGACGCTCCTCCATTCGGATTTGTTACTTGGGCAGCGCAGTCCAGGGCTCTCCGAGCGGCGCAATCTCGCCATCGAGCCAATCCTGCTGGAGGGCGAGGGCGTTCCAGCCCTGGGCCATCCGTTGATAGCGCCGGAACGCCGGCTCTCCGTCGGCGCGCTCCGCGAGCTGAAGACAGTTGTCTGCGTTCTCTCTGAAAAGATCTGATTGTTTCATCCCAATGAGTTGGTAGACGCGGCGGAGCGGTGCAACTCTGTTACATGATATTAATATTCGCCCTGCGCTCGATGGAACATGGCGCGCATTGCAGCGCCATCCGACCTCCTCCTGTCTCCCGCACCATTCCCCATCGTGCCTTCGGAGGCCATCGCGGCGACTGAGCTACCGATCTCGACCCGCGGTTCTCCGACGGCGTCTCTTCGTTGTTCCATGGAAATGGCCGTCCTCGTTGGCAGTTAAATCCTTTGGAACCCTATTGCTGGAGGGGAGTTGAGGTGCTTGTGCCAGCAGAAGCCGGTTCCATAAGCCTGAGAAATCGGCGTCCCGGCTTGATTTGGATAGTTGCGGCGGCTTGTATGCCGCCGGCTATACGAATCTCGGATTCTTGCTGGCAGGCGGTCTGCCACGGGGGAACTTGATGAGCGATGTCGATTCTGCTGCCGGTCCGATGCCCCTGCGCCAAGGGTTTGGTCGCCAAGGCAACGGAGCCGAGGCGGCCGATGCCAGCCAGGATCTGCTCCGTGTCCTCCAGGCGATGCGTTCCGGAGATTTCTCCGTGCGCATGAGCGGCGACTATCTCGGCATTGACGGCAAGATCGCCGACACGTTCAACGAGATCATTGCAGCCAACGAGCGGATGGCGCAGCAGCTCGAACGCGTCGGCCAGGTCGTGGGACGGGAGGGAAAGACGCGCCAGCGCGTGCGATTCGGCATTGCCAGCGGCTCCTGGGCGGACATGGAGAGCTCGATCAACACGTTGATCGACGATCTTCTATGGCCCACCCGCGAGGTGACGCGCGCGGTCGCCGCCGTGGCCCAAGGCGACCTCCTGCAGACCGTGAAGCTGGACGTCGATGGGCGGCCTCTGGGCGGCGAGTTCCTGCAGTCGGCGACCATCGTCAACACGATGATCAAGCAGCTCAGCGTCTTCACCTCCGAGGTGACGCGCGTGGCGCGCGAGGTCGGCACCGAGGGCAAGCTCGGCGGCCAGGCCCAGGTTCCCGAGGTCACGGGCGTCTGGAAGGACCTGACCGAGAGCGTCAACTCGATGGCCAACAACCTCACCGGCCAGGTCCGCAACATCGCGGAGGTGACGATCGCGGTGGCCAATGGCGACCTGTCGAAGAAGATCACCGTCGACGTGCGCGGCGAGATCCTGCAGCTGAAGGAAGCCATCAACACGATGGTCGATCAGTTGCGCTCGTTCGCCTCTGAGGTGACGCGCGTGGCGCGCGAGGTCGGCACCGACGGCAAGCTCGGCGGCCAGGCGATCGTTCCCGGCGTTGCCGGCACCTGGAAGGACCTCACCGACTCCGTCAACGCGATGTGCGGCAACCTCACCGCTCAGGTCCGCAACATTGCCAACGTCACCACTGCGGTCGCCCGCGGCGACCTGTCACGCAAGATCACGGTCGACGTGCGCGGCGAGATCTTGGAGCTGAAGGACACCATCAACACGATGGTCGACCAGCTCAACGCCTTCGCCTCCGAAGTGACGCGCGTGGCGCGCGAGGTCGGCACCGAGGGCAAGCTCGGCGGCCAGGCGCAGGTGCCGGGCGTTGCCGGCACCTGGAAGGATCTCACCGACAACGTGAACTTCATGGCGTCGAACCTGACGGCCCAGGTGCGCAACATCGCCGACGTCGCGACCGCCATCGCCAGCGGCGATCTATCAAAGAAGATCACGGTCAACGTCTCCGGCGAGATACTTCAGTTGAAGGAGACGCTGAACACGATGGTCGACCAGCTCAACGCGTTCGCCGGCGAGGTCACGCGCGTCGCGCGCGAGGTCGGCACCGACGGTCGGCTCGGCGGCCAGGCCAACGTGCTCGGCGTTGCCGGCACCTGGAAGGATCTCACCGAGAGCGTCAACTCGATGGCGTCGAACCTGACGGCGCAGGTCCGCAACATCGCGGAGGTGACGACCGCCGTCGCCAATGGCGACCTGTCCAAGAAGATCACCGTCGATGTGCGGGGCGAGATCCTGGAGCTGAAGGACACCATCAACACGATGGTCGACCAGCTCAACGCCTTCGCCGGCGAGGTGACGCGCGTGGCGCGCGAGGTCGGCACCGAGGGCAAGCTCGGCGGCCAGGCCATGGTGCGTGGAGTCGCCGGCACCTGGAAAGACCTCACCGACAGCGTCAACTCGATGGCCTCGAACCTGACCGGCCAGGTCCGCAACATCGCGGAGGTTGCCACCGCCGTCGCCAAGGGCGACCTGTCGAAGAAGATCACGGTCAACGTCTCCGGCGAGATCCTTCAACTGAAGGAGACGCTGAACACGATGGTCGACCAGCTCAACGCCTTTGCTGGCGAAGTCACCCGCGTGGCGCGCGAGGTCGGCACCGACGGCAAGCTCGGCGGCCAGGCCGAGGTGCCCGGCGTCGCCGGCACCTGGAAGGACCTCACCGACAGCGTCAACTCGATGGCCGGCAATCTGACCGCCCAAGTGCGCAACATCGCCGAGGTCGCAACCGCCATCGCCGGCGGCGACCTGTCGCGCAAGATCACGGTGGACGTCCGCGGCGAGATCCTGAGCCTCAAGGAGACGCTGAACACGATGGTGGATCAGCTCAACCGCTTCGCGGGCGAGGTGACGCGCGTGGCGCGCGAGGTCGGCACCGAGGGCCGGCTCGGCGGCCAGGCCAACGTCCCCGGCGTCGCCGGCACCTGGAAGGATCTCACCGA
Organism: Bradyrhizobium sp. HKCCYLS3013; assembly: GCF_051167615.1. Taxonomy (NCBI): domain Bacteria; kingdom Pseudomonadati; phylum Pseudomonadota; class Alphaproteobacteria; order Hyphomicrobiales; family Nitrobacteraceae; genus Bradyrhizobium; species Bradyrhizobium sp. HKCCYLS3013. The sequence continues at coordinate 114,541 of NZ_JBNPTK010000017.1, read as the reverse complement.
CAGCGTCAACTCGATGGCCGGCAATCTGACGGCCCAGGTCCGCAACATCGCCGAGGTGACCACGGCCGTGGCGCGCGGTGACCTCTCCCGCAAGATCACCGTGGACGTGAAGGGCGAAATCCTCGAGCTGAAAAACACCATCAACACGATGGTGGACCAGCTCAACGCCTTCGCGTCCGAAGTGACGCGCGTCGCCCGTGAGGTCGGCACCGAAGGCAAGCTCGGCGGCCAGGCCGAGGTGCCCGAAGTCGCTGGTACCTGGAAGGACCTCACCGACAGCGTCAACTTCATGGCCTCGAACCTGACCGCGCAGGTCCGCAACATCGCCGAGGTCGCGACCGCCATCGCCGGCGGCGACCTATCGAAGAAGATCACGGTCGACGTGCGCGGCGAAATCCTGCTGCTCAAGGACACCCTGAACACGATGGTGGAGCAGTTGCGCTCGTTCGCGGCCGAAGTGACGCGCGTCGCGCGCGAGGTCGGCACCGAGGGCCGGCTGGGCGGCCAGGCCGTTGTGCCCGGGGTCGGCGGCACCTGGAAGGATTTGACCGACAACGTCAACCTGCTTGCGGCCAACCTGACCACGCAGGTCCGCAACATCGCAGAGGTCACCACCGCGGTGGCGCGCGGCGACCTGTCGCGCAAGATCACCGTCGACGTGAAGGGCGAAATCCTGGAGCTGAAGAACACCATCAACACCATGGTCGATCAGCTCAACGCCTTCGCCGGCGAGGTGACGCGCGTGGCGCGCGAGGTCGGCACCGAAGGCAAGCTCGGCGGACAGGCGCAGGTGCCGGGCGTTGCCGGCACCTGGAAAGACCTCACCGATACCGTGAACTTCATGGCCGCGAACCTGACCGAGCAGGTCCGCGGCATCGTCAAGGTCGTGACCGCCGTCGCCAACGGCGATCTCAAGCAGAATCTCACGGTCAAATCGAAGGGCGAGGTCGCAGCGCTCGCCGACACCATCAACAACATGACGGAGACGCTGGCGACCTTCGCCGACCAGGTGACGAGCGTGGCCCGCGAGGTCGGCGTCGAGGGCAGGCTCGGCGGTCAGGCCAACGTGCCCGGCGCGGCCGGCACGTGGAAGGACCTGACCGGCAACGTCAACCTGCTCGCGGCCAATCTGACGTCCCAGGTGCGCGCTATCGCCGAGGTCGCGACGGCCGTGACCAAGGGCGATCTCACCCGCTCCATCCAGGTCGATGCCCGCGGCGAGGTGGCCGAGCTCAAAGACAACATCAATACGATGATCACCAATCTGAGGCTCACCACCGACCTCAACACCGAGCAGGATTGGCTCAAGACGAACCTCGCCAAGTTCACCAACATGCTGCAGGGCCAGCGCGACCTGACCACCGTCGGCCGCCTGCTGCTGACCGAGCTGACGCCGCTGGTGAACGCCCATCGCGGTGTGATCTATCAGGTCGAGACTGAGTCCGCGCCACAGCTGCGCCTGCTCGCCTCATACGCCGATGACGGCATCTATCCTCACCGGACGCATGTCCAGTTCGGCGAGGGCCTCATCGGGCAATGCGCGATCGACAAACGCCAGCGGCTGGTCTCGGAGATCCCAGCCGACGTCATCCCCGTGGGCTCCGCCCTGCTCCGCGCCGTCCCGAAGAACCTCGTGGTGCTGCCGGTGTTGTTCGAGAACCAGGTCAAGGCGGTGATCGAGCTGGCGTCGCTCAGCCCATTCACGACGTCGCAGATGACGTTCCTCGAGCAGCTCACCGACTCCATCGGCATCGTGCTCAATTCGATCGAAGCCACGATGCAGACCGAGGGACTGTTGAAGCAGTCGCAGCAGCTCGCCGCGGAGCTTCAGACCCAGCAGCGCGAGCTGCAGCAGACCAACGAACAGCTCGAGCAGAAGGCGCAACAGCTCGCCGAGCGCAACGTCGAGGTCGAGCGCAAGAACCAGGAGATCGAGCAGGCCCGCCGCGCGCTCGAGGAAAAGGCGACCGAACTCGCGCTGACATCCAAGTACAAGTCCGAGTTCCTCGCCAACATGTCGCACGAGCTGCGCACGCCGCTCAACAGCATCCTGATCCTCGGCCAGCAGCTGACCGAGAATCCGGACGGCAATCTCACTCTCAAGCAGGTCGAGTTCGCCCGCACCATCCATGGCGCCGGCACCGATCTGCTCAATCTGATCAGCGACATCCTCGATCTCTCCAAGATCGAGTCCGGCACCGTGACGGTCGATGCCGAGGAGATCCTCACCACCAACCTCCTGGATACCGTGGGACGTCCGTTCCGCCACGAGGCAGAAAACCGCCTGCTCGCCTTCAACATCGACGTCGACCCGAACCTGGCCCGCAGCATCGTCACGGATTCCAAGCGCTTGCAGCAGGTGCTGAAGAACCTGCTTTCGAACGCCTTCAAGTTCACCGCCGAAGGAGGGGTGCGCTTGAAGGTGTCTGCGGCGCTCGGCGGATGGAGCGCAGAACATCCGGTGCTCAACACTGCGCCGGCCGTGATCGCGTTCGAGGTCTCGGACACCGGCATCGGCATTCCGCAAGACAAGCAGAAGCTGATCTTCGAGGCGTTCCAGCAGGCGGATGCCGGCACGAGCCGCAAATATGGCGGCACCGGTCTCGGGCTCGCGATCAGCCGCGAGCTCGCCAACCTCCTGGGCGGCGAGATCCATCTCAAGAGCGCCCCCGGCAAAGGCAGCACCTTCACGCTCTATCTGCCGCTCAAATATTCAGGTCCCGCAACGACGCCGCGCGTCAGTCCCGCATCGCCCGTTCCCTACGTTCAACCTCCAGCCCTGCAGCAAGCGGCCGCGCCGGAGCGCGGGATCGAGCCGCCGCCGGACGATCGTCTCGATCTCGAACCCGGCGATACGATCCTGCTCGTGGTCGAGGACGATCCACACTACGCGCGCGTCCTGATCGACCTCGCGCGCGATAAGGGCTTCAAGGTCCTGATCGCCGGCCGCGGCGCCGAAGCGCTGGATCTCGCCAAGCAGTATCAACCAGCCGCGATCTCTCTGGACGTCTTCCTGCCGGATATGCTCGGCTGGACCGTTCTGAGCCAGCTCAAGCATAATCCGCTGACACGGCACATCCCGGTGCAGATCATCACGCTCGACGAAGATCGCCAGCACGCTTTGGCGCGTGGCGCCTTCTCCTTTGTCAGCAAGCCCACGACAACAGAAGGCGTCAGCGCGGCCCTGTCGCAGATCAAGGAATACGCCAAGCCGCGACGCAAGCGGCTGCTGATCGTCGAGGACAACGCGGCCGAGCAGCTCAGCATCCGCCAGCTGTTGGATCACGACGACATCGAGATCATCGCGGCGGATACGGGAGCTGCGGCGCTCGATACGCTGCGTAGCGCCCCGTGCGATTGCGTGGTTCTCGATCTGCGGCTGCCCGACATGAGCGGGTTCGACGTCCTCGATCAATTGCGCTCCGACGAATTCTTGTCGAGCGTTCCGGTGGTCGTCTTCACCGGGCGGGAATTGTCGGCCGAGGAGGATGCGGAACTGCATACGATGGCGCGGAGCATCGTCGTCAAGGGCGTCGAATCGCCGGAGCGGCTGCTCGACGAGACGTCGTTGTTCCTGCACCGCGTGATTACGGAACTGCCGCTCGAGAAGCAGCGCATGCTCGAGAAGCTGAACAGTTCCGACGAGGATCTGATCGGCAAGACGGTGCTGCTGGTCGACGACGACGCCCGCAACATCTTTGCTCTCTCCAGCGTGCTGGAACGCCGCGGCATGAAAGTGCTGACGGCGACCACCGGCAGCGAAGCGATCGACCTGGTGCAGAGCAATCCTGCAATCGCGATCGTCCTCATGGACATCATGATGCCGCAGATGGATGGTTATCAGACAATCGGCGTCATCAGGCAAAACCCCGCCTTCGTCCGGCTCCCCATCATCGCGTTGACCGCGAAAGCCATGAAGGGAGACCGCGAAAAGTGTCTCGAGGCTGGCGCCTCCGATTATCTGGCAAAACCCGTCAACACCGAGCAGCTGCTTCTTGCGATTCGCATGTGGCTGCACCGCTGAACGGCTCATCATGATGGAACATGCGAAGGTCAACATCCTCCTGGTCGACGATCAGCCCGCGAAGCTGCTGGCCTACGAGGTCATCCTGAAGGAACTCGGCGAAAACCTCGTAGTCGCCACCTCTGGTCGCGAGGCGCTCGAAATTCTGTTGAAGAACGAGATCGCCGTGATCCTCGTCGACGTCTGCATGCCTGAGCTCGACGGTTTCGAGCTGGCGCAAATGATCCGTGAGCATCCGAGGTTCCAGAAGATTGCGATCATCTTCATCTCCGCCATCCAGGTAAGCGACTTCGATCGCCTGCGTGGCTATGAGATGGGCGCCGTCGACTACGTGCCGGTTCCCGTCGTGCCGGAGGTGCTGCGCGCCAAAATCAAGGTCTTTGCCGAGCTCTATCGCAAGACACGCGAGCTGGAACATCTGAACCTTGAGCTGGAGGACCGGGTACGGGCCCGCACGGCCGAGCTTGAGCGATCAACAGCAAAGCTCGTCGAGAGCGAGCAGCGTCGGAGCATGGCGATCGCGGCCGGCCGGATGGGCTCATGGGACTGGGACGGTGTCAATGGCGACTGGATGTGGGATGAGGGCCAGTACCGCATCTTCGGCGTCACGCCGCAGAACTTCGAGCTGAACACCGTGAACATCATGGCGCTGCTGCACCGGGAGGATGCCGAGCGCGCCCGCCAGGTGGTCGCGGAATTCAGCCGTGGCACGGCTTCGTATGAGGCTGAGTTCCGGATCAACCGGCCCGATGGCGAAGAGCGGTGGTGCGTTGGAACGGCCGCGGCGACCACCGACAGGACTGGCCGCGTGATCCGCGTCAGCGGGGTCACGATCGACATCACCGAGCGCAAGCGCGCCGAGGAACGACAGAACCTGCTGACCCGCGAGGTGGATCATCGTGCCAAGAATGCGCTGACCTTGGCCCAGTCGATCGTGCGGCTCACCAAGGCGGACAGCGTGAAGACCTATGTCAACGCGGTAGAGGGGCGCATCAGCGCACTGGCCCGCGTTCACACCATCCTCTCGCTATCAAGCTGGGAAGGTGCGAAGATAAGCAGGTTGGTGGCCGAAGAACTTGCACCCTATGCACCGGGCGGCCAGGTCGCCTTTGACGGTGCCGAGCTGCAACTCGAGCCTGCGACCGCACAGACGCTGGCGTTGGCGCTGCACGAGCTGGTGACAAACTCGGCCAAATACGGCGCGCTGTCGGTCCGCTCCGGACATCTCTCGGTCAAATGGACCATCCAGGATGAGCGCCTGGATCTGATCTGGATTGAAACCGGCGGTCCCTTGGTGCGCGCACCGACCTCGCGCGGCTTCGGCACGCGCAGCCTGATGGCCAGTGTGGAAAGCCAGCTCGGTGGGCGCGCCTCCTTCGACTGGCGTCCAGAGGGATTGGTGTGCCGGCTGGTCGTCCCGCTCCGCCCCGGCGCGACCCCGCCGGAGATCACGAGCCCTTGCGCAACGGCGGCTCCGGACGACGCACGACAACGGGCTGCGGGCTGACCGCCCCGGGTAGCTCAGGCCATGTCGCGCGAGATCCGGACCGGGATCGACTTGGCGGCGGGCACCTTGCTGCCCTCCGCATAGTGCCATAGCGGAATCAATCCGTTGCATTCGGGGTAGTAGGCCGCAACGCTGTAGCGCGGAATGTCGAACGCCACTGCCTGGAGCCCGCCCAGCGAGCGCTCCACGCCGTCATCGGCCTCGGTCGAGAGCCGAACCGGTTCGCCCTGCTTGATGCCCAGATCAGCCATGTCGCTCGCGTTCATGAAGACGATCTGACGGCCACCGGTGACGCCGCGAAAACGGTCGTCCTCGTTGTAGATGGTGGTGTTGAACTGGCCGTCGGCGCGCAAGGTCATCAGCTGATACACGCCATTGCCTTCCTCCGGAGGATTGAGCGCCGCCTTGGGCACGGTGAAGTTCGCCTTGCCGGTCGGCGTCTTCCATTTGCGTTCGCGGGCGCCAAGCGGCCGCGGAAAGCCGCCGGGCTCAAACAGGCGCTTGTTGAAGTCTTTGAACTGCTCGGGATAGGTCCGCTCGATCGCGTCTCTGACGCGCGCGTAGTCGCCCACCCAGGCATCCCAGTCGACGTGCGGATTTGGCTTCAGGGTGGCCTTGGCGAGACCGGCGACAATGGCTGGTTCGGACAACAGGGTCTCGGCGACGGGTTGGCGCTGCCCGCGCGAGCCGTGAATGCAGGTGGTGGAGTCCTCCATCGAGGCCGCCTGATCTCCGCTGGCCTGTCGGTCGATTTCGATGCGGCCGAGGCACGGCAGCAGATAGGTCACCTCGCCTGCGACGATGTGGCTGCGATTGAGCTTGGTTGCGATCTGCACAGACAGCCGCAGCTTCGACCACGCCGGCTCCATCAGCGAACGTTCCGGGACGGCGCGCAGGAAGTTGCCGCCGAGACTGATGAAGCCCTTCACGTCGCCCTTGATGATGCCCTGGCAGGCATCCACCGTGCTGAGACCGTCCCATCGCGGCGGCTCGAAGGAATAGAGATCGGCCAGTTTGTCGAGTGGCACCAGCTTGGTCTTCTCGGAGATTCCCACGGTGCGCTGACCCTGCACGTTGGAATGGCCGCGGACAGGCGAGATGCCGGCCCCGGGCTTGCCGATATTGCCGCGCAACAGCAGGAGATTCACGATCATCTTGGCCGTCTCGACGCCATGCCGATGCTGCGTAATTCCCATGCCGTAATTGGCGATCACAGCGTGCGAGTTCGCGTAGACCTTGGCTGCCTCCAGAATAGCGGCGCGCTCGAGGCCGGAAGACCGCTCGATATCGCTCCACGACGCCTGCCGGCAGAAGGTCGCAAAGGCCTCGAAGCCGGACGTGTGCTGCTCGATGAAGGCGACATCCAGCACACGCGGGCTCTTCGTGGCGACCGCCGCGTCATCCGCCTCGATGACCGCCTTGCACAATCCGAGCAGCGTCGCCCCATCTCCGCCGACGCGCAATTGATGATATTGCGTGCTGATCCGCGTCCCGCCGGTCAGCACCATCTGAATCGGGTTCTGCGGATCGGTGAAGCGCTCCAGCCCTCGCTCACGCAGCGGGTTGAAGGTGATGATGGGTACGCCGCGTTGCGCCGCCCGCTGCAACGGATGCAGCATGCGCGGCGAGTTCGTCGTCGTGTTCTGGCCGAAGAAAAATATGCAATCCGCTTTGTCGAAATCCTCCAGCAGCACCGTGCCGACGGGCACGCCGATCACCTCAGGCAGCGCTACCGACGTCGACTCGTGGCACATGTTGGAGCTGTCGGGAAAATTGTTGGTGCCGTACATCCGGCCGAACAGCTGATACATGTAGCTCGTCTCGAGCGAGGCCCGGCCCGACGTGTACATCACGACCGACCGTGGATCGAGCCTGTTCAACTCCGCCCCGATGTCGCGGAAGGCCTCGTCCCAGCTCACGGCAACATAGCGATCCGCCGCAGCGTCGTAGCGCATGGGATGAGCGAGACGCCCCTGCTCTTCGAGCTGATGATCCGACCAGCCTCGCAACTCTGTCAGACTGTGCCGAGCAAAGAACTCCGGTCCGACGGTCTTGCCGGTGATTTCCCACGCGGTCGCCTTGGCGCCATTCTCGCAAAATTCGAACGGGTGCGGCTTTGCCGGCTTGGCCCAGGAGCAGCTGACGCACATGAAGCCGCCCGGCTTGTTCTGTTTCAGCAGGATCTCGCTGCCGAGCAGCGTCACCTCCTCCTGCGTGAGGATGCTCGCGACCGCGTGCACCGACCCCCAACCGCCAGCCGGAGATTTGTAGTCCTGGATTTTTGCCTTCTCGCTCACGACGCATCTCCGCGGCCTGGCCAAAAGCGGCAAACCCGGGATGAGCAGCGAAGTTCCGATTCCTCACTGAACCTTGCGAGGCTATCATCGAAGTCACGCGGGCGAAGGGCCGAACATAGGAATTAGGAACGACCCAGCCCGCCGCGAGTCATGTCCGTGCCTCTGGCGGCGTTCCCCCATCTCGCTGGAGGCACTCCGTGTGGACTGCGGCCCAGCGTTCGACCCCTCGGGCGCTGGGCCTGTCCCTCCTGAGGTGGCCGGGATTTCTCCCGGCTTCCGATCTCAGCTTCAAGCCGCGCTGCGCTTGAGATGGCGGCCTTCCCTGACCTCCTCGATGATCTTGGCGCTGAAGGCTTCCAGATCGCCGGGATTGCGCGAGGTGATCACGCCTTGATCGACGACGACCTCCGCGTCCTGCCACTGCGCGCCGGCATTGGCAACGTCCGTCTTGATCGATTTGTACGACGTCATTTTGCGCCCCTTGGCGATGCCGGTCTCGATCAGGAGCCACGGCGCATGACAGACCGCCGCGACGATCTTCTTGGCTTCGAAGATCTCCTTGATGAACCGTAGCGCCTTCGGCTCGAGCCGCAACAGATCCGGATTGATCTGGCCGCCCGGTAGCACGACGGCGTCGTAGTCCGCAGCAGAAGCGTGATCCAACGTCTTGTCGACCTTGACGGGCCGTCCCCAGTCCTTCTCATTCCATCCCTTGATCTCGCCCGGCGCGAGCGAGACGATCTCGACGGTCGCGCCCGCCTGCTTGAGGCGATCGCGGGGCACTTCGAGCTCGGATTGCTCGAACCCGTTGGTTGCGAGGATCGCGATCTTCTTTCCCTTGATATCCATTGAACTCTCCTGGCCATTCGCACCGCGGGCAACCTCCCGCTGGCGGGCATGTTCCACCTGGAAAGCGCGAGGACCGTCACAACTGGTCAATCGCTTGACGCTCTCCCGGGGGGTGGAACCAGCCCGCACGTGCCGCAGTTTGTTGGACGTCCCTGCCTTGAAATGGATGGGCGGCGTCGGGCGGCACGGCATCGCTGCGTCGGCGGATCGCAATCTGGAGGCGCTCGTGCCCTACGCATTGTTTGAGAATGACGAACAGATGACCCGCCCGTTTCCCACCGAGCGCGAGGTCTGGGAGGCCGCGGAACAGGCCGATCTCATCACGTTCGGCACGCATGGCGAGAAAATTCTGGACAACAATTTCGAGATCAAATCATGCGAGGCCACTCCGGAAGAGCTGACGGCCGTACCGCCGGACATCGTATTGCCCGAAGCTCACACGCCCCAGGTTGGCGAGCGGCACGGGACCGCCGACCCACCTTTGCCCTCGCTGCCCAAGCCAAGGACGCGGACCTCCTCATAACCGGGCGCGGACCCGCCATGGCCGTCTCGGCGAGCTGAATACCGACGAGCAGCGGATCGCTCGACCTTGTCGCCGGAATGTCATGCGTGCCGGGCCCCTCTCTGCCTGGGAGGCAGCCTGCTCGCCTCTTCCAGCTTGAGCTGCTCGCGTTGTTGCCGCAGTCCCTCAAGCGTTCCCAACATCCGCTGCAACAGCGCTTCGGCCGCCGCCGCCGGCACGCCGCCCCGCCGCAGTTGCACGATTTCGCGACGCTGCCGCCCGACCTGAAGGCGCAGACGGTCGATTTCGGCTCGAACCAGATCGAGATCGCGCATGGAGCCCCCCTCAGACGATGATCATTACACCATAGAACAAAATGGGAACATTCTGCAAGCTGGCGCATTGAGCCCGCCAAGAACGGCAGAGCCCCATGGCTGAACGGCTGCAGAAAGAACCCGAGGACTGGGGTTCCGGAGCCGATCCGATGACCGATGCCCACGCGTCCTGCTTGAAGACGCTCAGCGAGCAGGCCGGTCGCCCTGCCCCCACGCAAGCGGAGATGACGAAGGCTGAAGCGTCCGAACTGATCGATGAGATGAGACGCGCCGCGAGGTTGGATTGAGCTGGCCAAGTTCAAGTCATCGAGACGATGATTCGGCAGATCGGTATTCCGATGTTGCCGATGCCGGGCCTAGGCTGTCGCGAATCAGAAATCGGTCGTTTAGTCTTCGCGGCATTTCGCGGGAGTCCACCATGGTTGCGGACAGTGACAGCAAGGTTGCCTGGCATCGCGCCCAGCTCAAAAAGAATCGTGCTGCCTTGAAGCAGATTGAGACGGCGCGGTTCACGGTGGGCGAGAGCGCCGATGCGAAGGCGCTCGAACACACCAAGCGGCAGGTCGCGGAACTCCAGCTCAAGATACGCGAGTCCGAGCACCTCATTGCCCAGCACGACAAACAAGTACGACGCCCGCTGGCGACCGACCTGAGAAGCCTCTCGAACGTCGCCTGGCGCAACTGGACCGGCAACGGCCCGCGCTGAGGACTCGCGCTGTCCTGCCCTTCAGTCGACGATTTTCTGATGCTCGGCTCCAGTCTCTTGCAGAACCGTGGACACATTCGACGGCTCTGATCTGTCAACCGCCGGCGCCCAGCGCTTCAGCCGCTCATCGCTTCGGCTGAGGGCATCGAGGTCGATGCGTCCTTGCGCCAGAGCCTCCTTGGCGCAGGCCAGCACGCGATGAAACTGGGTGCCGTCATAGGCCACCAGCAACAGGTCGGCACCGCCGTTCAGAGCCTCCACGACAGCTTTGCAGAGATCGCGGCCGTAGATCGCCCCCATCACGAGATCATCCGTCACAATCACACCCTGATAGTTCCAGCGGCCGCGAATGAGTCCCTCGAGCACGGCTTTGGAATGTGAGGCAGGCCGCTCCGGATCGACCGCATCGACCGTCACGTGACCGACCATCATCGCCGCGTGCGAGCCCTGCAGCACCTGTCGAAATGGCCGCCAATCCGACCGTTCCAGGACATCTGCCGGTGTGCCGAGCTGTGCCGAGAAATGATGCGTATCGGCTGCGACGCGACCCAGACCAGGGAAATGCTTGATGGCCGCGCGGACACCGCTAGCTTCCAGGCCACGGACGTAGCCGAGCGCAATGTCGCCAACCACCGCGGGATCGTTGGAGATCGCGCGGCGGCCGATCAAGGTGTGAAAGTCCAGTCGGTTGCGTGTCCAGCTCGGGCGAAGGTCGACGACAGGCGCCAGGTTGAAGGTGATGCCGGCAGCCGCGAGCGCCTCACCTTGGGCGCGCCCCATCGCGAACGCATCCTGCGCTCGCCGCGAGGCCGGCAGATCGGCCAGCGTGGCGAGGCCGGGCATGTTCGGCAGTGTCGGAGACAGGTGCGCGACGGCGCCTCCCTCCTGATCCGCCGCGACCAGCAGGGACGGCAGCCCGGCACTCCGGCGCGCGTCCTGCAACCGCGCGATCTCGGTACGGAGTTGCGGCTCGGTCCGGCCACGGACGTTGTGGTGAGTAATATAGACGCCCGCGATCAACCCCTGCCGCGCCAACGCGGCTGCGTCGCCCACGGCCGTGTAGCCGACGATGAAATGCCGGCCGAGCAGACGCGCCACGTCGGGGGGCGTGCGGAACGTCTCGTACTTGCGCCAGGCAAACATGAACTGCGTCGACGTCAGCATGATCAGCGGAACGCACCATGCCAGCACGAGCGCGCGTCCGGCGGCCCCCTGCCGCCACCGGCCGCCGAGCATCAGCAGCAGCGGGACAGCAAGCCCGATGAGGAGCAGGGCCACATGGCCGCTGCCCCGCAGCCGAACCAGATAGGGCTCGTTGCTGTTCAGCGTGACTAAAATGAAGAGCAGAGCAAGGATCCAGAGAACCGCGGTCCTGATACGTCCAAGCATGTGTGCAGCCGATCATCCCAGGGGAAAGACGGCCATTGCGTAACAATCACGTTTCGCCCGCGCCAGCAGCAGAATCGCGTCTGCACCAAATCTGCAAACAAATCCTGAAATGCTGCAGATCCCCTCGTGAGCCGCTGCATAGGCAGGCGTCATGCTGGGCTCATCGGCTTGTGCCTTCCGGCCCGAGCGATGACCCAAACCAAGGATTCCTCCATGACCACCCTTGCCGAGCCGACGGCTGCACCCGTCGCGCCCGATTCCATGTGGCTCAAATTCGCCCTCGCTACAGGCCTCGTCGGCCTCGCCGACCCGTTGCTCTACGACGGCCGGCCGATCGGCCTGGCGTTTCCGCTGTTCTTCGCCGCGCTTGCCGCGGCCAGCGTTCTTGCCAACCTTGCCAAGACCACTCGAGGCCGTCTGGTCGGAGCCGCAGTTCTCTTCGGTGCCGGCCTGGCTCCCGCCATCGAGGAACTGAACCTGCTTTCTTTTCCTGTCCTGCTGCTCACGACGCTGTCGGCCGTCGCGCTGGCGACCAACCGATCCGCGCGCGGCTTCCGGCTTCCGCTGACCGCCGCACGGCAATTGCTGCTCATCGGACCGTTTCGGCTGATACCGGATGCGATCGTGACGCTACGCACGAACATGGTCATGCGAACTCTCCTTGTCTGGAGCATCCCGCTGGCACTCGGTTGCGTGTTCCTGGCTCTGTTCGCGGCAGCCAATCCGGTCATTGAGCGCTGGTTCGCCGTTCTCAGTCCCGAGCAGGTCGCTTCCCAACTCACGATGGGGCGCGCGATCTTCTGGCTCGTCACGTTGTCCATGGTCTGGCCGTTCATCAATCTTCGCTGGCGCGAGCGGACCAAGACTTGGAGCCCGCCGATCGAAAGCGAACCCGATCAGCCGTCAATCCTGGCGACCGTGCTCGGCCCTGAAACGGTGCTTCGGGCGCTGATCCTGTTCAACATCCTGTTTGCTCTCCAGACGGCGCTCGACGGCGCCTATCTGTGGGGACATGCCGCGCTTCCGGACGGCATGACCTATGCGGCCTATGCGCACCGGGGCGCCTATCCCTTGATCGTCACAGCGCTGCTCGCGGCGGCCTTCGTCATCGTCGCCGTCCGCTCCGAGACCACGGCAAACGAGTCGCGATTGGTCCGGCCGCTGGTCTATCTCTGGGTGGCACAGAACGTGATACTGGTCGTATCCTCGATCCAACGGCTTCACATGTATATCGAGACTTATGCTCTGACCTATTGGCGGATCGCGGCCTTGATATGGATGATCCTGGTTGCGATCGGCCTGATCCTCATCGTGCTCAGGATCGCTCTCGCCAAGTCCAACGCGTGGCTCGTCCGCATGAACATCCTGGTGCTCTCGGCGACCATTTACGGCTGTGCACTGATCAATTTCGACCGGCCGATCGCAGACTTCAATGTCTCCCATAGTCGTGAGGCGGGGCAGAGCGGCCCTCTCATCGACGGCTCCTATCTCGTCTGGCTCGGGCCAGAGGCGCTGCCGGCCATCGAGCGGGCGATGCTGTTGCGACCGACGGACCGGGGACTGGCGAGCGACCGCGATCGGCTCCTCGCGCAACAGCAAAGCAGCATGGCGTCCTGGCGATCCTGGAGTTTTCGCGGCTGGCGCCTGCAGCGCTATCTCGATACACATCCCGTGTCGCAGAAACCAAGCTGATGCCTCGCCGCGGAGGAAAGCACGTGTCTCCCCGAATCCTCATCGTCGACGACGACCCGCATATCCGCGAGGTCCTGCGCGTGGCCTTGAGCAAGGCCGGCATGGCGGTGAAGGAAGCCGCCGACGGCCGCGCCGCGCTGGCCAGGTTCGCCGAAGACCGTCCGGACCTGATCGTGCTCGACGTCGGCATGCCGGAGTACGACGGCCTCGAGGTCTGCCGGCGGATTCGCCGGACCTCGCAGGTGCCGATCCTGTTCCTGTCGGCGCGCGACGAGGAGATCGACCGTATTCTCGGGCTCGAGATCGGCGGCGACGACTACGTGACCAAGCCGTTCAGTCCGCGCGAGCTCGTCGCCCGCGTCAACGTCATTCTCCGCAGGGTCTCATCCGGTGGGGCGGATCGTGCGCCCGAACCGGAGGAGCTGGCGCATGGCAGGCTTCGTCTCGACCCGCAGCAGCATCTGGCGCGCTTCGGCGACGCGCCGCTGACACTTACCGCCCTGGAATTCAGCATCCTGCGCACGCTGATGACGCGCCCTGCCGTCGTGTTCAGCCGCGAGCAGATCATGAGCGCCGCCTATCAGCTCAACATCCAGGTTTCCGACCGCACCATCGACAGCCACATCCGCAACATCAGGGCCAAGCTGGCAGCCGCGCATTGCGAGGACGCCATCGAGACGGTGCATGGCGTCGGCTTCCGGCTCGGCCGCTGCGGCGCCCCATGATCGCGCCCAAGCCCAAGGCAAAATGGCGGCCGTCGCTGGGACAGATCGTCTTCGGCGTTCTGGCGCTGGTCGGCACCTTGCCGCTGGTCGGGCTGTTCTTCTTTCGCATCTATGACAACCAGCTGATCCGCCAGACCCAGGCGGAGCTGATCGCGCAGAGCCGCGTGCTGGCGGCGGTCTTTGCCGAGGAGGTTTCCGCGCGCCTTGCCGCCGGCGTGCCGCTCGGCGCCGAGATCCCGCCCGAGTCACGTCCGGATGCCTCCGACGAGGTGACGCCGATTCGCCCCCTGCTCGATCTCCTGGCCAACGATCTGTTCGTCCGCCGGCCCGACGCACGCGATGCGGTCCATCCAGCGGATCCGGCCTACGTCGCGATCGGCGCGCGCCTGCTGCCGATCGTCAGGGAGACGCAGAAGGTCACCTTGGCCGGGTATCGCGTACTCGATCCCCAGGGCGTCGTGATCGCCGGCCGCGACGAGATGGGCAAATCCCTCGCCCATATCGACGAGGTGGCCGCCGCCCTGAAGGGACGCTACAGCGCCGCGCTCCGCATCCGCATTCCCGACAAGGCCCCGCCACCGATCTATTCGATCAGCCGCGGCGTCGGCGTCCATGTGTTCTCGGCGATGCCCGTGATCGTCGACGATCACGTCGCCGGGGTCATCTATACCTCGCGCACGCCGCGCAACATCTTCGAGCATCTCTATCAGGAGCGCGGCAAGTTCATCGCGGCCGGCTCCACCATTGTCCTCACGACGCTGCTGGTCGGCCTCATCGTGGCGCGCACGATCACGCGCCCGATGCGCGAGCTGGTCGATCGCGCCGGCCGGATCGGACGCAACGATCCCGCAGGCTTCCGTCCGCTCGCCCATTACGGCACCCGCGACTTCGCGGAGCTCGCCGAGCACTTCTTCGCCATGGCCGAGCAACTGGCGCAACGCTCCAACTACATCAGGAGCTTTTCCGCGCATCTGACCCACGAACTCAAATCACCGCTCACCTCGATCAAGGGCGCAGCCGAGCTGCTGCTCGACTCTCTGGCCAGCCCTTCTGAGACCTTGACGCGCGCCGAGCAGGAGACGTTCCTCACCAACATCCTTGGCGACGCCGACCGCCTCGCGGCACTGGCCCAGCGCTTGCGCGAGCTGGCACGGGCGGAGACGGTGTCGGCGGTCGAGGCCGGTAGCATCGCCGAGGCCGTCGGCACGCTGCGATCGCGTTTCCCGTCGGTTGTCATCGAGACATCAGGGCCGGTCGAACGTAGCACGACATTGCCGAACGAAACCGTGCTCATCGTGCTCACGCATCTCGTCGACAACGCCGTCCGGCATGGCGCCCTGCGCATCCGCCTCGAGGCCGAGGAGAGCAAGGAGATGCTGATCGTCATCGCCAGCAATGACGGCGATCCGATCTCGCCTGACAACCGCGACCGCATCTTCGACGCCTTCTTCACGACCCGGCGCGACAGCGGCGGTACCGGCATGGGGCTGGCGATCGTGCGCGCCATCATGGCAAACCATGGCGGCGAGATCTCGCTGCGGCCGAGCGAGACCGGTGTCGCATTCGTGCTGCGGCTACCGATCGAATGCAGACGCGGGACGCCGACTTAAGATAGCGTGCTCTCTGCGGCGCCACGTCAAAGTTGCTTCCGGTCGCTCAATCGCCGCCGGCAATCCCCACCACATTCAGGGCCTTGTCGACGAAGGTCTTCTCTCATTCGTTCGTATACGAGCAATGTATGCCACGGTGCCGCCGGCTGCATGGGCCGCACGAGAATGCCGCAGAACTGCATGGCAATTCGCAAATGACTTGGACCCGCGATCCGCGTAATCTTCGCCCCGATTGCACCATCGGCCAGCGTCCCGCTTGGCCTTCGGGAGACCTTGATGAATTCGAGCCGTTTCGAGATCAGCCGCCGGACCGCCCTCCTGACCTCCGCTGCCATCGCAGCGAACGTGGTCAATCCATTCCGCGCCTTCGCCCAGGAGACGCCGCGCAAGGGTGGCGTGTTCAACGTTCACTACGGCGCCGAGCAGCGCCAGCTCAATCCGAGCCTCCAGGCTTCGACCGGTGTCTACATCATCGGCGGCAAGATCCAGGAGAACCTCGTCGACCTCGACGCCAATGGCCAGCCGGTCGGCGTGCTGGCCGAGAGCTGGGAGGCGACGCCGGACGGCAAGACCGTCACTTTCAAGCTGCGCAAGGGCATCACCTGGCATGACGGCAAGCCGTTCACGTCGGAGGACGTTGCCTTCACCGCGATGAACATGTGGAAGAAGATCCTCAACTACGGATCGACCCTGCAGTTGTTCCTGACTGCGGTCGACACGCCAGATCCGCAAACCGCGATCTTCCGCTACGAGCGGCCGATGCCGCTCAACCTGCTGCTGCGCGCCCTGCCCGATCTCGGCTACGTCTCGGCCAAGCACATCTACGAGAGCGGCGACATCAGGCAGAACCCCGCCAACCTCGCCCCCATCGGCACTGGTCCGTTCAAATTCGTGAAGTACGAGCGCGGCCAGTATATCATCGCCGAGCGCAATGCCGACTACTGGCGGCCGAACGCACCCTATCTCGACCGCATCGTGTGGAAGGTGATTACCGACCGTGCCGCGGCGGCGGCGCAGATGGAGGCTGGCGAGCTGCACTACAGCCCGTTCTCGGGCCTGACGATCTCCGACATGGCGCGGCTCGGCAAGGACAAGCGTTTCATCGTGTCCACCAAGGGCAATGAGGGCAACGCGCGCACCAACACGCTCGAGTTCAACGTCCGCCGCAAGGAGCTGGCGGACGTGAAGGTCCGCCGTGCCATCGCGCATGCGATCAACGTTCCCTTCTTCATCGAGAACTTCCTCGGCGATTTCGCCAAGCTGGGCACCGGTCCGATCCCGTCGACCTCGACCGACTTCTACCCCGGCGCCAATACGCCGCAATATCCCTACGACAAGGCCAAGGCGGCGGCGCTCCTGGACGAAGCCGGCTACAAGCCCGGCGCCGGCGGAACCCGCTTCTCGCTGCGGCTGCTGCCTGCGCCGTGGGGTGAGGACATCTCGCTGTGGTCGACCTTCCTTCAGCAGTCGCTTGGCGAGGTCGGCATCGCGATCGAGATCGTGCGCAACGATGGCGGCGGCTTTCTCAAGCAGGTCTATGACGAGCACGCCTTCGATCTCGCGACCGGCTGGCACCAGTACCGCAACGACCCCGCGGTTTCGACCACGGTCTGGTATCGCTCCGGCCAGCCCAAGGGCGCGCCGTGGACCAATCAGTGGGGTTGGGACGATCCCAAGATCGACAAGATCATCGATGACGCGGCGACCGAGGTCGATCCGGCCAAGCGCAAGGCGCTCTATGCCGATTTCGTGCGCGAGGCCAATACCGAGCTGCCGGTGTGGATGCCGATCGAGCAGATCTTCGTCACCGTGATCACGGCCAAGGCGCGCAACCACTCGAACACGCCGCGCTGGGGATCGTCGAGCTGGCACGATCTGTGGCTTTCCGCCTGAGCCGGAATCCGTCAGGATGAGGCCATGCGCATCTTGAGCCTTGCGGGGCGGCGGCTCGCCGCCTCGATCCCCACCCTGTTCCTGATCCTGATCGGCGTCTTCCTGCTGCTGCAACTCGCGCCCGGCGATACGGTCGACGCGATGATGGCGCAGATGGGCGGCGGCGATGCCGCCACCGCTCGCGAGTTGCGTCGCTTCTATGGACTGGACCTGTCGGTCCCGATGCAGCTCGCCAATTATCTGTGGCGGCTGGTGCGTCTCGATCTCGGGTTCTCCGCGATCTACGGCAAGCCCGTCGCTGCCGTGATCCTGGAGCGGCTGCCACCGACGCTGCTGCTGATGACATCGGCGCTGTCCTTTGCCTTCTTCTTCGGTCTTGTTTTCGGGGTGATCGCCGCGCGCGGCGTCAACCGCTGGCCGGATACGCTGATCTCCACGGTGGGCCTGATCTTCTATGCCACCCCGTCGTTCTGGTTCGGACTGATGGCCATCGTCGTGTTCTCGATCTACCTGCAGTGGCTGCCCGCCGGCGGCTTCGAGGATATCGGCGCGGTCACGACCGGCGTCTGGCGCGTGCTCGATATCGCACGACACTTGGTGTTGCCGTCCTTGACACTCGGCCTGATCTTCCTCGCCATCTATCTCCGCATCATGCGCGCCTCCATGCTCGAGGTCCTGAACCTCGATTTCGTCCGCACCGCGCGCGCCAAGGGCCTCGACGAGACCCGCATCGTCACCCGCCACGTGCTGCGCAACGCGCTGCTGCCGATGGTGACGCTGATCGGACTCCAGGCCGGCACGATGCTCGGCGGCTCCGTGGTGGTCGAGACGGTGTTCTCGCTGCCCGGCCTCGGACGTCTCGCTTATGAGTCGGTCGTCCAGCGCGACCTCAACACCCTGCTCGGCATCGTCTTCGTCTCGGCGCTGCTCGTGATCGCCGTCAACTTCGTGACCGATCTGCTTTACGCGCGGCTCGATCCGCGCATCACGGCGGAGAGCTAGCGCATGGACGCGGTCAAACGCTATTTCCGCAGTCCCGCTGCCGTCCTGGGCCTCGTGCTCCTGCTGATCGTCATCGGCATGGCGCTCAGCGCCGGCTATTTCTATCCACGCGATCCGCTCGCGCTCGCCGGCCGGCCCCTGATCTGGCCGCTCGCCAATCCGCGCTTCCTGCTCGGCACCGACAATTCCGGCCGCGACATCGCCGCCCAGATCTTCTACGGCGCCCGCATCTCGCTCCTGATCGGCGGCGTCGCCACGCTCATTGCCGTGGCGATCGGCGTGTTGGTCGGTGCGCTCGCGGGCTACTACGGCGGCTGGGTCGACAACATCCTGATGCGCATCACCGAAGCCTTCCAGACGCTGCCGAACTTCGTCCTGCTGCTGGTCCTGGTCGCGGTGTTCGGCTCGACTTTGACGACGGTGACGATTGCCGTCGGCATCGTCTCCTGGCCGGCACCGGCCCGGCTGACACGGGCGGAGTTCCTGTCGCTGCGCAGCCGCGAATTCGTCCAGGCCGGCCGCACCCTCGGCATGCGCGACACCCAGCTGATCCTGCGCGAGATCCTGCCGAACGCGCTGCCGCCGGTGATCGTCTATGCCGGTGTCGTGATGGCGGTCGCGATCCTCTTGGAGAGCGCGCTCGCCTTCCTACGGCTGTCCGACGCCAATGTCGCCTCCTGGGGCAACCTGATCGGGCTCGGGCGCGACGTGCTGCGCGTGCAGTGGTACGTCTCCGCGATCCCGGGCGTCGCCATTCTCGTCACTGTGCTCGCGGTGTCGCTGGTCGGCCAGGGGCTCAATGACGCACTGAATCCCCGGCTGAAACAGCGATGAGTCCCGCACAGCCCATTCTGACCGTCGACCGCCTCAGCGTGCGTTTGCCGAAGGGCGCCGACCGCACGCATGCGATCTCCGAGGTCTCGCTTTCGGTCGCCGAGAACGAAATCGTCTGCATCGTCGGAGAATCCGGCTCCGGCAAGTCGATGATGGCCAATGCCATCATGCGGCTGCTGCCCGACGGTGTGGGCACCGACGGCGGACGCATCCTGTTTGCCGGGCGCGATCTCTGCACCGCCACGGCGGCAGAGATGCGCAGCATGCGTGGCGCCGAGGTCGCGATGGTGTTCCAGGAGCCGATGACCGCGCTCAATCCGTTGCGCACGATCGGCGACCAGATCGGCGAGGTGCTGGACATCCATACCGATCTGTCGAAAGCCGAGATCAAATCGCGCGTGCTGTCGCTCCTGTCCGACGTCAACATTCCCGATCCGCCGCGCGCGGCGAAGGCCTATCCGCACGAGCTGTCCGGCGGCCAGCGCCAGCGCGCCATGATCGCCATGGCCTTGGCGCTTGATCCGAAGCTGCTGATCGCCGACGAGCCGACGACGGCGCTCGACGTCACGACGCAGGCCCAGATCCTCAAGCTCATCCGAGAGCTGCAGCAGCGGCGCAGGACGGCGGTGCTGTTCATCACGCATGACTTCGGGGTCGTCGCCGAGATCGCCGACCGCGTCGTCGTGATGCAGCATGGCAGCGTCGTCGAACAGGGCGCGGCGGCGGATGTCCTGCAACGGCCGCAGCATGACTACACCAGGCAACTGATCGCTGCGGTGCCACCCGTGGCGGCCCCTCCGGCACGCAGATTATCGGACCAGATGATCCTCGCCATCTCCGGTATCTCGAAGACCTATCGCACCGGCGGCTTCCTCGGCCGCGGCGAGCGCACTACCCATGCAATCAGGGACGTTTCGCTTTCACTGCCGAAGGGGGCAACGCTCGGCATCGTCGGCGAGTCCGGCTCCGGCAAATCCACCCTCGCCCGCTGCATCATTCGCCTGATCGATCCCGACACAGGAACGATCCTGCTCGACGGCGAGGACTGGGCACGCCTCTCGCGCAGCGAGGTCAGAAACAGAACCCAGCAGATGCAGATGGTGTTTCAGGACCCGTTCGCCTCGTTGAATCCGCGGCGCAAGGCGGTCGAGCTGGTGGCGCAGGGACCGATCGTGCACGGCACCGCGCGAGCGCAGGCGCTGACCGAGGCGCGCGAGCTGTTCAGCCTGGTGGGGCTCGACCCGTCCGCCGCCGACCGCTTTCCGCATGAGTTCTCCGGAGGTCAGCGCCAGCGCATCGGGCTTGCGCGCGCGCTGGCGCTGAAGCCCAAGGTGCTGGTCGCGGACGAGCCGGTGTCCGCGCTCGACGTCTCCGTTCAGGCGCAGGTGTTGAAGCTGCTGACCAGCCTGCGCGAACGGCTCGACCTGTCGATCATCTTCATCACGCACGACCTGCGGGTCGCAGCCCAGATCTGCGATCTGGTCGCGGTCATGAAGGACGGCGTCGTCGTCGAGCATGGGCCCACGCACGACGTGTTCGGCAACCCGCAGCATGCCTATACGCAGGCGCTGCTGGAGGCCATTCCGGGCGGCGACTTCGCCCGGACCCAACATCCCACGTCTTAGCCGATCTCGCGCGCGTCGCGGTACCGGTACAGGAGCAGCATCAGTGGCGCGAATGGACGCAGCAGGGCGTGCGCCGGAATGGTGACCGGCTCCGTGAACGGCAAGGCCAGCTCGTTCGCGGGCACGCCGCGCACCGCCTTCGCAAGCTCCGCACCGAGGGGGATCGTCAGTGCGACTGCCCGGCCGTTGCAACCGGTCCAGCCATAGGCATCGGGACCGAGGCGGTGAATTCGCGGCATGTAGTCCGTGGTCATGCCGACATAGCCATTCCAGACATAGTCGAACCGGACCTCGCCGATCTGCGGCCACAGGCGCTGCAGGCGCTCGGCGACCCTCGCCTTCAGCCGCTCGGACTTGTTGCCGGGACCGATCACGGCGCCGCCCGTCACCAGGCGGTTGCGCGCATCGTAGCGGGCGAAATAGAGCTCACCATGAGTATCGGACATCGCCTGCCGCGCCGGGATGATGGTCTTCCGCACATTGTCCGACAGCGGCTGCGTCGCCATCTGCCAGGACAGCACCGGCATCACCTCATGCGCGATCTCGGGTGCGAGAGCCTTGGAGAACTCGCCGCTATAGGCATTGCTCGCCAGCACCAGCGCGCGCGCCGACACCTCGCCTTGCGCGGTGCGGACGATCCAACGATTCCCGCGCCGCTCGAAATCGATCGCCGGCGAGCGCGCATAGATGCGGCCCCCCAGGCTCAGCACGGTTCGCGCCAGCCCGCGCGCGAGCGCCAGCGGATTGATGTGACCGCCGGTCCTGTTCCAGAAGCCCCCATGCCATGCATCCGAGCCGAGCATGTCGCGCGTCTGGTCGCGTGACAGCAGCTCGACTTCCGCGCCGAACTTCGACCACTGCTTGAACCTGCGCTCGGCGATCTTGATGCGGCCGGGCGTATGCACCGGCTGGACCCAGCCGGCCTGCTCATGCTCGGCGTCGATGCCGTAGCGCCTGACGGTCTCGAACAGCGCTGAGGCACTGTCGCGCAGCATCGCAACGAAGCGCTCGCCGGCGGCGCCGTGACGGGCGATGAGATCCTCGGGATCCGGGCGCGACAGTGTCGGGATCACCTGGCCGTTGTTCCGACCCGAGGCGCCCCAGCCCGGCTCCATGGCTTCGACGATCGCGACATCGACACCGGCCTCGCGCAGATGCAGCGCCGTCGACAATCCGGTGAAGCCGCCGCCGATGATCACGACATCGGCCTGCACACTGCCCTGAAGCTCGGACAGGTCAGGTCCAGACGGGGTCTGCGCAGCCCACAAGGACGGCGGCCATTGAACGTTTTCCATCGTCATGCTCATCGTGAACAGCTCATCCCTGCTGATCAACCGCCCTCCAGGAAGACGGTCTTGCCTTGCGCCGAGCGCCCATCCGCGCCGGTTGCGGCGCATGGGTCGATTGGGCATAGTTCGGCCGCCAATATGCCAACTTCGCTGCAAGGAGACAAACGCGTGGCCCTCAAGAATGTCATCGGTATCGATCACGCGGTCGTCGTGGTGAAGGATCTCGACGCCGCGGCGGAGACCTGGAGGCGGCTGGGCTTCACGCTGTCTCCGCGCGGCACGCACAGCGCCAAGATGGGGTCCGGCAATTACACCATCATGCTCGATCCTGATTACATCGAGCTGCTCGGCATCCTCGCCGAGACCGACCACAACGTTCCGACCCGCAATTTCCTCGCCCAGCGCGGCGAAGGCATCGAGCGCATCGCCTTCACCGCGATCGACTCGGCGGCCGGCGCCGAGGAAATCCGCGCCAAGGGTTTTGAGCCGATTGGCCCGATCGATTTCGAACGGCCGGTGCCCCTGCCCGACGGCTCCATCTCGGCAGCGAAATTCCGGGTGTTTCAATGGCCGGTCGCGGAGGCTCCGGGCGGCCTGCGCATCTTCGCATGCCAGCACAAGACGCGCGAAACAGTCTGGATTCCTGAATTGATGCGCCATGCCAACGCCGCCAAGCAGCTGAAGCAGGCCCTGATCGTGACGCCGGATCCGACCAAGGACGCAGCCCATCTGTCGCGCCTGATCGATCGCGACGGGCGAGCCGAGGCCGACGGCGCCGTGACCGTGACCTCGGGCGGCGATCGCGCCGATTTCGTGTTCTTGACCCGGGAGCAGCTCGCAGCGCGTTATCCCGGCGTGTCGCTCGCCGGCCTGCCGGAGCGCGGCGGCGCCGGCCTGGTGCTGGCTTCACATGATCTCGCAACGACGGAAAAGGCGCTTGGCGCGGCGGCGGTGCGCAGCGGCGCGAGCCTCGTTGTTCCGCCGGCGTCAGCGACGGGCACCCTGCTCAGCTTCGTGGCCGGCTAGACTTTCGCGAGGCGGCCACGGGCCGTGGCTGCCTCGATGTCATTCGGCCGGCTGGAACATCGCCGGCCGGCCGCGCTGGCTGTCGAGCCATCCGGCGAGACGATCCATGAGTCCGCCGCGGGTCTCCGACGGTTGCGCCGACGACACGAACGGATCGCAATGACACTTCGCGCCGGCCGCGCGTGACATCTTCGCGACCGCCTCAGTCATGGCCGGCGCGCCGCAGGTATAGACGACGTCGTTGGGCGTGAGCTCCGGCATGTGTTCGGTCGGCCGGCCGCTGCGAATCGCGGGCGAGACGTTCTGCGGCTCCGACACGATCGGAATGATCTTCACGTTCGGGAAGCGCGCCAGGCGGCACAACGCCTGATGCATGTAGAACGACTGCAAGGTGCGCGACACGACGATGAAGACGATCTCGCGCTTCGGATTCTCGGTGATGGCGGCGACAGCGATCGCCCACATCGGCGCGAAGCCGGTGCCGCTCGCCACCAGGATGATCCGGCCGCGATGCTTCTGTCGGAAGAACGCGGTGCCCAGCGGCGCCGTCAGCTTGACGCGATGGCCGACCTGGATGTCGCGGCCGAGCGCCGACGACACCAGGCCATCCTTCAGGATGCGGATGTGCAGATACAGCAAATGGCTGTCGGGCGCGCCGACCATCGGATAGGTCGGGCTGTAGCAGCGCGTCGGAAAACCGCGGTACTGGACCTTGGCGTATTGCCCGGGGAAGAATCGCAGCGGCTTCGGCATCTCGAGGGTGACGCCGACGACGTCGGGCGCGAGCCGCACGAGATCGCCCACCTCGCAATTCATCGTCACCGTATCCGGCACGGGCTCGGTGATGATCTTGAGGTCGGACACGACACGCGCCTGGCACGCATGCGCCATGTCGCCTTCCATCCCGCCGAACAGCTTGCCGTCGACGACCGTTACCTTGCAGGAGCCGCAGATTCCGCTACGGCAGTCATGGGGCAGATCCACGCCACTGTTGATGGCGCCGTCGAGCAGGATATCGCCCACATTCGCGTAGAACGTTTCCCTGTTGTACTGGATTTTGCAAATCTTACCCATCACTGCACCTCAAGTCGCATCGGCCGGATCTGCCTCGTATGTCGGATCTGGGTGTGGTCGAACGCAGCGACTCGCATGAAGACACCGTTCTTGATCGGGACGTCGTACTTGCTTTTCGTGTCCATTTTGCGGGCAATTTCGAGCGTCCAGTGGCCCGCGGCCCAACGCGCTGCGCAACGGATGTCCGCGCGATCGCCGGTGAACTCGCCGCTGACGAGCACACCGGGCACGACGGTCCCGATCGGCGTCTGGGCATCCGCCTCGGCCGAATACGGCACCGATTCGGCCTCGGTCATGAACCAGCGTGCGCCTTCGCTCTCGCCGATGTTCGGATCGAGATTGATCTCGCCCATCGCCGCGGTCATCGCGGCGACGTCCTTCGGAAGGCGCTTCGGTCTCACGCCCCGATTCCCCAGTCTTGCGGCCTCCCTGTCGATCACGAAATTGTCGGAATAGTTCGCGGTCCCCGGATCCGGTGCGAACCCGCCCTTGTAGGGCGTGAGTCCCTTGACCTGATCCGGCGTGGGTTCTGCAGGCGGACCGAAATGATCATCATCCATCCATCCGGTCGGGCCGCCGCTCGTCGCCTTCCACAGCCAGGCGTCGGCATAGAGATTCGGCGCCGGCGTGTAGTGGATGCCGCGACCCGACAGCGTCGGCGGCTTGTCCGGCATCGGCTGCGAACTCATGTGAAAGGTTCGGTCCGCGGCCAGGGTGATCGGCAGCGTCGTGAACAACAGCGAGAACTTGTCCTCGTTGAAGTCGTTCTCGTCGCCCTTGTCGAATCCGTTCTGCAGGAGATGCCAGCCGTCGGCCTTCTTGATCAGCGGCAACTGCTTCAGCGACCGCGTCGGGTCCTCCCAGATGACGAGGAAATACACCCACGTGCCGTCATGCGCGGCCTTGATCCAGACGCGCGATTCGCCGGTACCGTCGAAATTGTCGCCCTGGTTGGTCGTCACCATGTGCGGCTGGATGTTGCGCCAGACACGATCCGACGAATCGCCGTCAAGCGTCGGCGCATCCGATGTCGCGATTCGGTACACCGTGACGGTGTCCTCGGCGTAGTAGTCGGCGGCGAACATCGCCGAGCCGATCACGATGGCTGCGGCGATCGCGACCATGAACGGGTTGGACTGGAAGCTCGGATTGCGGCGACGGGAGTTGCCCTTGGCAGGTGCCGGCGGCGGACGCATGCGGCCTGGCGGCACCCGCGGCTCCGAACGTGCCCGCAGCGGCTCCTCCATGCGCCGCGGCGCCGGCATCGGCTCACGCGCTGCAGGCCGCGCGGCCGGCGCAGGCCGCTTCGGAGGCGCCTCCGCCTCCTCCAGCTTTTCGGACTGCTCGACCAGCATCGTGAGCAGTTCGACGGGATCGAGCTTCGGCGGCGGCGGCGGCAAGGGCGCCGGCCGGAACACGCGATAGAGCTGCATCTTTCCGCCGATGCTGAAATGAACCAGGACGTGCAGCACCACGAAGGCCGGGATCACCCAGGTCGCGTACCAGTGGATCATCATGGTGACGTAGCCGGAGGCCACGCCGAAGAAGAGCATGCCTCCGGTGACGATCAGGATCGCCATGGAGATGAAAAGCACCCAGTGCAGCATCACACTGATCGAGCCCAGCCGCGCCGGCCGGCGGCCGAGCAGGCCCTTGAAGCGCATCTTGTCGATGGTGACGCGGCGACCGAGCCCCGACTTCGAGATATAGATCATGTAGGCGACGGCGACGCTCGCGAGCACGACCCCAGCCGGCATGTGCCAGGTCCAGGTCCGGTGCCGGGGCAGCAGCCAGTCGAGATTGTTGGCGATCCACGCGTGTCCAGGCGCTTCGGTCGCCATGCGAAGCCCCGTCAAGAACGCGATCACAGTGGCCCCAACCAGGGTCCAGTGCAGGATGATCGTTCCATAGTCGGTCTTGCGGATCTTCATGCGTGCGCCTCCAGAGCTGCGCGCACGCGATCGGCGCGATTTACCGCCGACCTGGCGACCGTATTTCGTCTCAGCGGACCGATCCGGCGCAGGATGATGAAGTATTCACTCCTGCGGGCCGCCCCTCGACCCGAATCCATTCCCGCATCACGCGTCTCGATGGTGATGTCGTTCAGCAACTTTGTCGTCCCCCGGATACGCTTTACTAAGTGAGCAACTTCGTCCGACTTCGGCGTTACGGCGCCGTTCTTCACCCGTTCGTTGCCCCGCTACGCTTGAGCGTGACCGGTTGGATCACGCCTATGGTTGATCAACTGCCGTGGCCCGAGCCGGTGACGAGTTGCTCGGATTGCACGCGGACTGATCTGCTTCGTCCTCCCTGGAGCTGATGTTGATCTCGTGCGCCCGATGCTTGACGGGGTCACTGGTTCCACAGCGGCCGCACGTTCGATGATAGAACACATCGTCGGCCGCCATGCCTGGCCGAGCTGATTGCACGTCCTGGATTGGTGCGCGGGGCCGCATGTCCTCGTGTTGCCGCCGCCATCATGATCGTTCTCCGCACCATCATCGAATACCGCATGATCGAGATGACAACGCCTGTGCGTTGCACCGCAGGAAGATTTATTCGGCTTCGTGGCGTCATTCGGCCCGGACCGCGACCAATGAGTACGGAACCAAGGTGATAGACGGACGAATGTGTGACACGCGTCGCGTGCCGATGGCTGTTATCACGCTGCAACCATCGACGATCGCGGACAGATTTCGCACAGACCCGATCGCTCCGAACGACGCCACACCTTTTCAGAGCCGACCCGGCGCATTGCGTCTCGCGCCGGTCGTGTGCCCGCGACGCTGCGACGGAATTGCCCACATGTCCAATTGTTGCCGGAAAATCGTCGGTATCGACTGTCAATAGCGCGGAGTGAAGCACTGTGTTTTGGGAGACGCGCCTGGATGAGTCTGGCTCAAGAGCGCCCGAGAACGAAAGCCGCGGCTGCCCTCAACGACCTTCTCTCGGGAAGCGACGATCCGGTGACGCGCGGGTTGCGCCAGGCTGTGAAGCGCATGGCCGGCATCGGCGTGTTCAGCGGCGTCATCAACATCCTGATGCTCTCGGGCTCGGTTTATATGATGCAGGTCAATGATCGCGTCGTTCCGAGCAAAAATCTCGCCACGCTCGTCGGCCTGTCGGTGATGATTCTGGCCGTCTATCTGATCCAGGGCTATTTCGACGCGTTGCGCACCCGCATGCTGTGCCGGGTGGCCACCGTGTTCGACGCGAGCCTGCAGGACGCGATCCACCATGCTCTAGCGACCCTGCCCCTGCGCGGCACCAAGCCGATGCTGATGCAGCAGCCGCTGCGCGATCTCGACCAGCTCCGCGCCTTCATGTCGAGCATGGGACCGACCGCGTTCCTCGACATGCCGTGGATACCAATCTTCCTGATCGGCATGTTCCTGTTTCATCCGCTGATCGGAATCACCGCCGTCATCGGCACGGCCGGAATCATCTCGATGACGCTGGTGACCGACCGGTTGTCGCGTCAGGCGAGCAAATCCGCCAGCGATACGAGCGCCGCGCGGCAGGTTCTCGCCGATGCCACCCAGCGCAATGCCGAGGTGATTCGCGCGCTCGGAATGCTCGATCGCTTCTCGGCACGCTGGAACGCCGTCAACGAGCGCTATCTGAAGGACAACATTCGCGCCAGCGACGTCTACGCCAATCTCGGGGCCGCCGCGAAAGTGCTGCGCTTCATCCTGCAGTCGGGCATGCTCGGCATCGGCGCGGCGCTCGTCGTCTCCGAACAGGCCTCCGGCGGCGTGATGATGGCCTCGTCGATCCTGATGGGCCGCGCGCTCGCCCCGATCGAGATCGCACTTGGCAGCTGGAAACAGCTCGTCGCCGCGCGCCAGGGCATCGCGCGTTTGCGTGATATCTGCAAGGCCACGGCGAGGCCGGAAGCGCCGCCGGTCGCGTTGCCCCGCCCGTTCCGCGAGCTGACCGTGCAGGAACTGACGGTCACCGCGCCGGGCACCGACCGGCCGATCGTTCAGAACGTATCGTTTTCGATCAAGGCAGGCACGGGCCTGGCACTGCTCGGCGCGAGTGCCTCTGGGAAGACCTCGCTCTCGAAGGCGCTGGTTGGCATCTGGCCTGCACAGCATGGATCCGTCCGCCTCGACGGCGCAGCGCTCGACCAATGGAGCAACGAGGATCTCGGCCGCCACATTGGCTACCTGCCGCAGGACGTCGCGCTGTTCGATGGCAGCATCGCCGACAACATCTGCCGCTTCGACGAGAATGCGAGCTCGGATGCGATTCTGAAGGCGGCGCAGATCGCCGGCGTGCACGACATCATCCTGCGGCTGCCGGAGGGCTATTCGACGCGAATCGGCCAAGGCGGCATGTCGCTGTCGGCCGGTCAGCGGCAGCGCGTCGGTCTGGCCCGCGCGGTGTATGGCGATCCCTTCCTCATCGTCCTCGACGAGCCGAATGCCAATCTGGACACCGACGGGGAGAACGCGCTCAGCCGCGCCATTCAGATCATGCGGCAGCAGAACCAGAGCATCGTGATCGTGATTTCGCACCGTCCCAGCGCGCTGAATGCGCTCAACATGGCGCTGGTGCTGTACGAGGGCAAGGCGATCGCATTCGGTCCCTGCCAGGAGATCTTTGCCCGAGTCGCCGGGGCCAACAAGGCCGCGGGACCTGCCGTCGCGCATGCCCCCGCTCCGCCCAGGGTTGCTGCTCCCGCAGCGGCGCCAAATCCGAACGCCCGCTCGCTTCGTCGCGCCGCCCCAGCAGAAAGCGCTTGATCAATGAAACACATCAACGACTTCAGGCCGTTCGACGACGACGACTATGTACGACCGAAGACTCGCGCGGTCGGTCCGCAGGGCGACGCATTGATCCTCGAGCTGCAGCGGCTGCAGGGCGCATTCGACGACGGCTCCGACGAGGACCCGCGACAACGCCGCGGTGCACGTGACGGCGGCAAGAAGCGCCGGCGTCCGCCGCCGTCGCAGGGCAGGCCGAAGCCGCGCAAGAAAAAGGGCAGCACCATGGGCCGCGCCCTCGGTGCGTCGCTGTCGCTGTTCGGTCTCGGTGCCCAGGCGCCCCGGGCACGCCGCGGTGAAGGCATCCGCGAGATGGACTGGCAGCAGCCCGCACCGATGCGTGGCTACGAGCCGGAGCTATCGCCGCCGCCGCGCCATCCGCCTGCACGCGTGGCGGGCGGCAATTCGGCGCCCGTGCTCGACCTGCAGGATGCGCGGCGCGACGGCAATTTCGGCGTCGGTGCGCCGCGACCGATGGGACAGCAGAACCTCCCTGCCCGCCTGGCGCATGCGCCCGTCGTTCCGCAAACCCGGGTCGGCCGCCTGGTCGGCACCGCCGGCACGGCCTTGACCACCGGCATGACCTTCATTGCGACGCAAGGAACGGCGGCTGATCTCGACGACGGCTCGGACGAATCGCTGGTGCCGCGCGTCAGCCGCATGTTCGAGAACGAGCTGCGTCTCGGCTTGCGGGTGCTGCTTGTCGCCGCCGTTCTCGGCGGCGGCTGGCTGACCCTCGTGCCGCTAGCCGGCGCGATCGTGGTCCCCGGCAATCTCGTGGTGCAATCCAACGTGAAGGCCATTCAGCATCCGACCGGCGGCATTGTCGCGGAAATCAAGGTCGACAACGGCAAGCGCGTCGCGGCGGGCGATCTGCTCGTGCGGCTCGACGCCACGCAGAGCCAAGCCCAGCTCCAGGCGATCACCAAGCAATTGAACGAGCAGCGCGCCAAGATTGCACGGCTCTCGGCCGAGCGTGACGGTCTCGATCAGCCGGACTATCCGTCCACTCTGACCTCACGTCAGGACGATCCGAATGTCCGCACCGTGATCGCGTCGGAGAACGCGCTGTTCAAGGCCCGTGCCACGACCCGCAAGAGCCAGAAGGAGCTGCTGCAGGGCCGCATCGTCCAGCTGAACAACGAGATCAGCGGCATGGAGTCCCAGCTCGAATCCAAGAACAAGCAGATCGAGTTGATCAAGGGCGAGCTGGCCGGCGTGCAGGAGCTCTATGACAAGCGGCTCGTTCCGCTGACGCGACTGACTACGCTGCAGCGGGAAGCCGCTCGAATCGACGGTGAACGCGGCCAATTGGTGTCCAGCGTGGCGGAGACGAGGTCCAAGATCAGCGAAGCCGAGCTCCAGACCGTCAAGATCGATCAGGATTTCCGCAGCGAGGTGGTCAAGGATCTCAGCGAGTCACAGGCCAAGGAAGGCGATCTGGTCGAGAAGGGCGTCGCCGCGCGCGACCAGCTCGATCGCATCGAGATGCGCGCGCCGAACTCCGGCACCATCCACCAGCTCGCGATCCACACCATCGGCGGCGTCATCAAGCCGGGTGAGACCGTCATGGAGCTGGTCCCCGATTCGGACGAACTGCAGGTCGAAGGGCACGTCCAGCCCAAGGACATCGATCACGTCCACACCGGGCAGGATGCGATGGTCCACTTCAACGCCTTCAACCAGCGCACCACGCCGAAATTGAGCGGCCAGGTCTCGTTCGTGTCGCCTGATATCACCAATGACCCACGAACCGGCTCTACCTTCTACACGGTCAGGATCACGCTATCCGACGAGGAGCGCAAGCGGCTCGGCAACGTCAACCTGATGCCCGGCATGCAGGCCGAAGTCTACGTTCAAACCGGCAGCCGGACGATGCTCAGCTATCTGATGAAGCCGGTTCTCGATCAGTGGCGCCGCGCCTTCGTGGAGTAACAAGACCGAACAGCCGCGGTCGGCGCCATCGCTCACGAATGAACGCAGACCGCGTCGGCACCTCAACATGAACGTTGCAAATTTTCCCCGCACCTCGGACCCGGCGATGGTGCCGACGAGTGCGTTACCGTCCGCCCAGCCCGGCGCCCGCACCGAGGCGTCTGATCAGGCACGCAAGCCGCGACTGCCACCGCCAGCGACCGTGCCGACCCAGGAGGGTCCCCAAGGGCTGCGCTTCGATTTCAACGACGGCTGTCGTGTCATGCTGCCCGACACCGGACACGCCTGGCGCGTCCGGTTGAGCGATCTCGAGACCGCCAACGTCCTGTTCGACATCGACCTGCGTTCTGGGCACGTCAACAGCAGCAAGCGCTACTTCGTCCCGTTCAGGCTGGAAGTGTGGTCAGGGCCCGAGCTGCTGCTGTGCCACGACTATGACGCCACCGACCGCGACGTCCTGATCCAATTCCCGGTCGGCACGATCGGCGACATCATCGGCTGGATGAGCTATGTGGTGAAGTTCAAGGACCTGCATCGATGCCGCCTGAGCTGTGCGATGGGCGAGCCGCTGATCCCGCTGTTCCGCGCCGCCTACCCAGACATCACGTTCCTCAGCCACGACACGGTCCAGGCGGAGCGATACTACGCGACCTACTCGGTCGCGCTGTTCTTCGACGATGCCGAGTTCGTGCATCATCCCTGTGATTTCCGGCAGGTCGGTCTGCATCGGACAGCAGCTCATATTCTCGGCGTCGATCCGGCCGAGCAGCCGCCACGCGTCGCGTTGAGCGAAGAGAGCCGTCCCATCGAGGACCCCTATGTCTGCATCGCCGTGCAGGCGACGACCGCATGCAAGCACTGGAACAATCCGGAGGGCTGGCAGAGCGTCGTGGCCTTCCTGCGCGCGACCGGCTATCGCGTGATCTGCGTCGATCAGACCGCGGAGCGCAGCCACGGCGCTTTCCGAACGCAGATTCCTGCCGAAGCCGAGGATCAGACCGGCGACCGGCCGCTGCCCGAGCGCGCCCGCTGGCTCAAGCACGCCGCGTTCTTCATCGGCCTTTCCTCGGGGCTGTCATGGCTGGCCTGGGCGGTCGGCACTCCGGTCGTGCTGATCAGCGGCTTCACCCACCCGACCAACGAGTTTGCGACCCCCTATCGGGTCATCAACCATCACGCCTGCAACAGTTGCTGGAATGATGCCCGTCATCGCTTCGACCATGAGGACTTTCTGTGGTGCCCGCGATGGCAGGGCACGTCCCGGCAGTTCGAATGCACGCGCCTGATCACGGCCGCGCAGGTCGAGGGCATGTTGCGCCGAATTCCCGGCTTCGGACGGGGATTGCGTCCGCAACCGCGCGCCTCTCAGCAGCAGGCGCCGCCTGCGCCCTTTGATCGGGATCGAGCCTCGAGAGCAGAGTCTGCGCCGGAATCCGTGGAGAGCGACGAGCCGGTCGCGCTCGCCGCGCTGCTGGAACGCCCGCGCGGCGATGTCGCCCGCGGGGGCCTTGCGGTCGGCGTCACGGTCGCCGCTGGCAGGCTGCTGGATCAGGCTGCCGCCGGGATCGCGGAAGGCGATCGCGCAGCCACCGCCAGCGATCTCATGGACGCGTTGCAGAACTACAAGCAGAGCATCGCCATCGTCAGGTACCTGACCGCAGCCAATCCGGACGACGCCGGGTTTCAACGCAACCTCTCGGTCGCCTTGAACCGCATCGGCGCCGTGTTGTTCGTTCAGCGAAACCTCGAGGCTGCGCATGCCGCCTATTCCGCCAGCCTCGCCATCATCCGGAAGCTGACCGCGGCCCATCGCGGCAATCTCAGCTTTCAGCGCGACCTCGCCTGGTGCCACGCTCTGCTGGCGGATGTGCTCACCGCCCAGGGCCGCCATGCCGAAGCCTTCGAGCAGCGTCGCGCCAACACCGCGCTGATCACCCATCTCGCCAACACGATCGCCAACGACCCGTCGCTGCAGCAGGCGCTTGCAAATTCCTATCAGAGTCTGGGCGATGCCTTCCTTCCGCTCGGCAACATCGACGGCGCCCTCGCCGTCTACCGGATCAGCCTGGGCCTGACCAAGCAAGGGCTCGACGCGAACGGGCAGAATGACCCGGCCTGGAATCAGCTCTACACCACACTGCTGCAGAAGATCAGGACTGCGCTCCTGGCGCAGCGCCAGGCCGCGCCGCCGTCCTGAACGGCGCACGGCGAGGTCGGCCGACACGCCCAGGCGCCTTTGCCTCTAACTTCCCCGATAGACAATCCATCGTGGCGTTTTTCCAGCGATGGCGCTGAGACAATGCCGCGCGCCCGCGTCGCCGGGCAGCCTTGACAGCATCAGACCAACCCTGCGTCTGATCGCTGGAGACCGGCCACTCACCGGCGAGATGCAGGCAGCATCTTGACGACAAGATGCAATTCGCGCCCGGTCGCCGCACCGCGCATTTGCTGCTTGCTGCCAGAAATCAATCACTTGGCACGCGATCGCGGCGCATCTGTCACAGATCCGCGATGTCCCGAGAACAACATATTTGCGGACTCCCCCACGCCTTTTTTGGCCCGATTGCTCCGAGCATATAGCGAGGTGCGACAAAGTAGCGCGCGTCAGAAGAACGCGCGACACAGCGGCGCACGGGCGTGAGGCGCGGCGCATCACGTCCGACGCAGGGCCGATGCGCTTCCGCATCGTCCGGCCAGTTTCGGTACGGGGCCCTGCCGGGCGTCGGATGAACTTGGGGAGAGATGATCTATGGCGAATAACACCTTCAACCCGACGGCGCTGGCCAACGGAACGTCGAACCTGCTGGTGCGCGCCTCAGCGCTCAACATGTCGACCGACCTCGTCCAAGCCGGCGTGGTGTTCAACGATGCGGTGCGCGCCTCGCTCGGCCTGTTCTCGCAGGCCGGCAGCGGCAACTCGAACCCGTTCCTCGGCAGCTACACGACCGATCTCCACGCCGTGCAGAACGACATCGCGGCGATGCTCGCAAATCCCGGCCAGGTGACCCTGGGCGGCCAGGCCTTCACGCTGAACGCGACCGACACCGCCGTTCTCACCAACGTGCAAGCGCAGATCTCGACGCTGCTCACGGCCGCACCGCAGACCACGAATGCTGCGACGATCACAGCCGCGGATCAGACGCTGCACGCGGTCCAGCAGGAGATCCTGCAGGAGATCAACGGCGACGCGCATCTGTCCGGCGCGCTCAACAAGGTCAACTTCCTCGCCAACACCGGCGGCCAGGACGTCGGCTTCCAGAACACGCCGGCCGGTGCCGATGATGCGGCGACCCTGGCCGCAGCGACCGCAGGCAACACGCTGAAGGATGTCGGCCTCGTCTTCAACAAGGTCGTCGACCTCGCCTCCGGCGGCATCCACACCGGCAATCTTCAGGAGGTCACGACCGACCTCACCGCGATCTCGCAAGGTCTGACCAACATTCTCAACAACAAGACCCAGCTCGCACAGATCGAGAACGGCGAAACGGCGAACGCGGCCGCGCTCACGACCATCCATCTGCAGACGGTGCTCGGACAGGTCAACCTCGAGCTCAACCAGTATGCCAAGGCGGAAACGACCGGCAATCAGGCTGCGTTGCGCGGCACGGCCGACAACCTGCTCGACAGCATCGACATCATCCAGGGCGACGCCAACCTGAACATGGCAGCCGGCGGCAACGGCATGCCGGGCCATGCCGGAGGCTTCGCGGAGGATCCCGGCGGATTGACCGGCACGGTCACCAAGTTCCAGGACAATCAGGCGCAGACCAATTTCTGGGCCGCGTTCCTGGCCGAAGCGAACACCATCAACGCAACCCTGCAGAAGATCTCGACGGGCGGCGCGCAAGCCAGCGCGGCATTGATCACGCAGATCCAGAACTACCAGCAGTTCGGCGCCAATTTCGACGCCGCCCAGGGCAATGTCTTCCGTGGCCGCTTCGACAACGAGCTGCTCAGCGGCACGCTGGAAGCCGACTCGGCGGCCGCCGTGAAAGGCTTGCAGGGCATCCTGAACGGCGACACCGGCGCGGCTCTCGCGGCGGACAAGGCGGCGATCAACGCCGCCGGACAGGGCTTCGCCGCTGACGCCATGGACGTCTCCGGCAACAACATCGCGATTGGCGGCGCGACCTATGTCGGCACGGCCACCACGGTCTCGACGGCGACCTCGGTGCACGGCCTCGCCCACGGCACGATCCCGGTGACGGCGACCCCGAACATCGCCAACGGCACCGGCGGCACCACTTCGACGCCGCCGAGCAGCGGCGGTGGTGCCACGCCAGTCAACTTCAGTCCGACCGCGCTCGCCAACGGCACGTCGAACCTGCTGACTCGCGCCACTGCTATTCAGCATTCGACCGATCTGGTGCAGGCCGGCGTCGTCTTCAACGATGCGGTCCGCGCTTCGCTCGGCCTGTTCAGCCTCGCCAACAGCGGCAACTCGCCGACGTTCCTGAGCAGCTATCAGGCCGACATCACGGCGGTGCAGACCGATATCGCCGCCATGCTGGCCAATCCAGGTCAGGTCACGCTCGGCGGACACACCTTCGCACTGAACGCCACTGACACGGCAGTCCTCACCAACGTCGAGGGTCAGTTGGGGACGCTGCTGCAGGCGGCGGGGCAGTTCGCGAACGCCACCACCCAGGCTGCCGCCAGCCAGACCATTCATGCGCTCCAGCAGGAGATCCTGGGCGAGATCCACAACGACGCCCATCTGGCGAACGCGCTGAACAATGTGCCCTTCCTCGCCAACACAGGCGGCCAGGACATCGCCTTCCAGACCTCGCCCGCCGGCGCGGACGATCCGGCGAGCCTTGCTGCGGCGACCGCTGGCGCCAGCCTCAAGGACGTCGGCCTCGTCTTCAACAAGGTGGTCGAGCTCGCCTCCGGCGGCATCGACGCGGCGCACCTGCAGGAGATCAACACCGATCTGACTGCGGTCTCGCAGGGCCTGACGGCCATCCTCAACAACAAGACCCAGCTCGCGCAGATCGAGGCCGGCGAGACCGCCAACGCGGCGGCGCTGACCACGATCCACCTGCAGACCGCGCTCGGTCAGATCAACCTGCAGCTCAACAAATACGACGCGGCGGCGACCACGGGAAATCAGGCGGCGCTGCGCGGCACGGCCGACAATCTGCTCGACATCATCGACATCGTCCAGGGTGACACCAACCTCAACATGGCAGCGGGCGGCAACGGCAATGCCGGCCATTCCGGCGGCTTCGCCGAAGATCCGGGTGGACTGACCGGCACGGTCACCAAATTCCAGGACAACCAGGCACAGACGAATTTCTGGGCTGCATTCCTGGCCGAGGCCAACACCATCAACGCCACCTTGCAGAAAATCTCGACCGGCGGTGCGCAGGCGAGCGCGGCCCTGATCACGCAGATCCAGAACTACCAGCAGTTCGGCGCCAATTTCGACGCCGCGCAGGGGGCCGTATTCCAGGGGCGGTTCGACAACGAACTGCTCAGCGGCACGCTCGAAGCTGACACGGCCCATGCCGTCAAGGGCCTGCAGGGCATCCTCAACGGCGACACCGGCGCAGCACTTGCGGCAGACAAGGCGATGATCGCCGCGGCAGGCCAAGGCTTCGCGGCGGACGCCATGGACGTCTCAGGCAACAACATTCCCGTCAATGGCGGCACCTATGTCGGGACGGCCACGACGGTCTCGACGGCAACCTCCATCAAGGGCACCGCGCACGGCACCATTCCGGTCACCGCGACACCGAACCTGGCCAACGGCACTGGCGGCACAGCTGCGGCAGGAACCACCGCCGGCGGTGGCGCGGCAGCCGGTGGCACCGCGGCGAACGGAGGCACGTCGACCGGCGGAGCGGCGGCTGGCGGCACATCGACGGGTACGACGGCCAACAACGGCAGCAACGCCGCGCATCACAGCGATCATCATCATCACGATCACAGCCAGGGCGCGCATACGAACCAGGCCGCGGCTGCCGGTCCCGACATGTCGCATCTCCACGCGATGCATCACATGTGGGGTTGATGAGGCAGCCGCAGCAGCTGCTGCGGATCGGATACCCGGGAGCAAGCAGATGAGGTCAACTCACGCAGTGCTCCCGGGGGAAATGAGAAGGACGATGAGCCGGGCGAGACGACACGCGTTGAAGAAAGGAAGCCTCTGAAGATCAGCAAAGATGCATGTTCCGTTCCGCACTGTGAAGCCTCGTTACGCTGGAACTTTTCTAAGGAGAGATCGGCGACCAGCCGCAAGATCGGGGCAACTTCTTGTCTGGACCGTGCATCGAAGCTTCGCTGAGCGGTGATGTTGCAAGGATGCCACGACGGAATTCAAGGAGTTAGTACGCTTCCGAGCGCGGCCGTGACCCGGCTGCGACAATCGTCGTTTGCCCGAACAACATCATATTTGAGGACTCCGCGGCGCTTCTTTTGGCCCCATTGGAGCAAATAATTCCCAGGTGCTCTGAGGCTGCGACATTTCGCCCGCTCCGCGAGGAGGTGAACGAGATGTCTCAGCCCGATCAACGCCCGCGTGCTGCCGAACCGCCAAGCAGCAGACGCCGGGTTGAAACTTGGGGAGATGATCAATGGCAGCCAATACCTTCAACCCGACGGCGCTGGCGAATGGCACGTCCAATCTGCTGGTTCGCGCCTCGGCGCTCAACCTGTCGACCGACCTCGTGCAGGCCGGCGTCGTTTTCAACGACGCCGTTCGCATCTCGACCGGCCTGTGGTCGACGCCGCAGAACAGCGGCAACTCGAACCCGTTCCTCGGCAGCTACACCACCGACCTGCATGCCGTGCAGAACGACATCAACGCGATGCTGGCCAATCCCGGAGACGTCACGATCGGCGGCAAGGCCTTTACGCTCAACGCGACCGACACCGCGGTGCTCACCCAGGTCTCGAACGAGATCACGACGCTGATCAACGCGGCGCCGAACACAACCAATCCGGCGACCCTCGCCGAAGCCGACCAGACCATCCACAACGTGCAGATGCAGATCCTGGCGCAGATCCAGGGTGACGCGCATCTCTCGGCCGCGCTCAACAACGTTCCCTTCCTGGCCAACACGGGTGCCATGGATGTGGCGTTCCAGAGCCTTCCCGCCGGCAACGACAGCGCCACCAATCTCGCTGCAGCGGCCGCGGGCGACCTGACCGCCATCGGAACGGTGTTCAATGCCGTCGCTGACCTTTCGCTGGGCGGCATGAGCGCCAACAATATCAACCAGGTCCAAGCCGACTTCACGGCCGTGGCGCAGGGCCTCCAAGCGATCCTGAACGATCCCGCGAAGCTCGCTGCGATTGAAGCAGGTCAAACCGCTGTCGATGCCCAGACGACGACGCTGCATCTGATGACGCTGCTCAGCCAGGCAAACCTTCAAATCAACAACTACAACGTCGCCGAAACGATGGCCAGCCCGACGGCGCTGCGCGGCTCCGCCGACAACATCGTCGACATGATCGACGTGTTCCAGAACGACGCGGCCCTCAACGCCGCGGCGGGCGGCACCGGCATGCCGGGACACGGCGGCGGCTTCTCGGAGATGCCCGGCGGCCTGACCGGCACGGTCACGAAGTTCCAGGACAATCAGGCGCAGACCAATTTCTGGGCCAACTTCCTCGCCGAGGGCAACACGCTGGGTGCGAAGCTGGTTGCGGTCGCCAATGGAACGGGGACGGCGTCGCAGGCCCTGATCGACCAGATCACCAACTACCAGAACTTCGGTGCGGCATTCGATGCGGCGCAGGGCGCGGTGTTCAAGGGACGCTTCGACGACGAGCTCGCCGCCGGCGCTCTGCAGTCCGACACCACCATGGCCACGAAGGCCCTGATGGGCATCATGAACGGTGACACCGGTGCAGCCCTGGCGACCGATCAGGCGATGTTGAAGGCTGCCGCCGCGAACTACATCGGCAATGCCGGAGACATCGCGGGCAACAACATCGCGATCGGCGGATCGGCCTACGTCACATCCGCGACGAGCTTCGTGACGGCGACGGCGGTCAATGGCATTGCCCAGGGCACCGGTATGCCGGCGGGCGCCACGCCGAACATCGCCAACGGCACTGGCGGCACCCCGGCGAGCACGACCACGCCCGGCGGCGGCATGGGCGGAGGTGGCACGACAGGTGGCGGCACCACCGGAGGCGGCACTGCCGGCGGAGGCACCACGGGTGGCGGGACGACCGGAGGCGGCACGACGGGCGGTGGAACGGCCGGCGGAGGAACCACCGGCGGCAACAACAACACCACCACGACCCATCACTGCGGCGGCCACCACAGCCATCACAGCAGCCACCACACGGCGGCGGCCGCGGCGGCGCCAGCCGCAACCGCTGCAGCCGCATCGAGCGGTCCGGACATGTCCCACCACCACGCGATGCATCACATGTGGGGCTGACGCCCTCGGCAACCTGACCAACATTGGCCGGCGCAGACCCTTGGGTCTACGCCGGCTCGTTGCGTTGTGGCAGCACCGGCCATCGACGCCGCACGTGGCCGGACAAATTCCATGCACTGCTCGAAGGGTTCTAGCCGACCGCTTGCGATCGGCCTCGTCTAAGCCTCCGTTTCGCTTCAATCCGCCTCGACAACGGCATTCGTCGAACATTCAGCAAGTTGTCATCATGAACGAGCTCGCCGTCGCCTTCCGCCCCCGCCTCGTCCCCGCAGCGTCCGACGGCGGACAGCCGTCGGCGGCCGCGCTCAGCGATCAAGCCTTGCGCATCGCCGAGCAGGCCTACCGGAAAGTTCTTTCGCTTCAGCCCCGTCATTTCCGCACTTTGTGCAGCCTCGCCATGGTCCGCCTGCAGCTCGGCGACACGCATGAGGCACGCGCCCTGCTCGACCAGGCCGCAGAGGAAGCCG
Source organism: Bradyrhizobium sp. HKCCYLS3013 (assembly GCF_051167615.1). NCBI lineage: Bacteria > Pseudomonadati > Pseudomonadota > Alphaproteobacteria > Hyphomicrobiales > Nitrobacteraceae > Bradyrhizobium > Bradyrhizobium sp. HKCCYLS3013. The sequence continues at coordinate 74,589 of NZ_JBNPTK010000017.1, read as the reverse complement.
GCGACGCCGCGGATCTGCAGCTGTCGCTCGGCAAGACCTTCGCAGGTCTCGGCGACCTCGCCAGAGCGAGCACGCATCTGCAGCGTGCCGTCGCGCTCGACGAACGCTCGGCCGAGGCCCGGCTGCTGCTCGGCAGCGTGCTCACCAGCCTTGGCGATCCCGCCGGGGCGGTTCGGCATCTGGAGCTGGTGCTGGCCGCGGACGCAGGCAGCGCCGATGCACACCAGGCGCTCGGCTTTGCCTTGCAGCGCCTCGACCAGTACGAGCGCGCGCTCGCGCACCACGAGGCCGCGCTCGACGCGCGGCCCGATTTCGCCGCAGCCGCCGCCAGCCTCGGCGACGCCTGCCGCATGCTCGGGCGGCATTCGGAAGCCATTGCCCACTACACGCGCGCGCTCGCGATCCAGCCCAATGCGCCGGTCGTGCTGCTCAACATCGGCGGCTGCCAGCAGGCCGCCGGCGAGCTCGATGCCGCGATCCGCACCTATCAGCAGGCCCTTGCCCTGAGCCCGCATCTCGCCGAGGCGCACTACAATCTCGGCAATCTGCACCTGGAGATGAAGAGCGTCCCTGCCGCCATCTTCCATTATGAGCGCGCCATCGCCGAACGGCCGGACTTCCCGGAGGCCCATAACAATCTCGCCAATGCCCTGCAATCGCGCGGCAAGCACGACTTGGCGCTCGCGCATTACGACGAGGCGGTGCGCCGGCGCCCCGACTATGCCGTCGCCCACCGCAACCGCGGCGATGCGCTGCGCGACGTCAAGCGCTACGAGGACGCCGTCGCAAGCTATCGAACGGCCCTCGCCCACGATCCCCGCGACGCGACGACGATGAACCATCTCGCCGGCGTGCTGATGATCCTGGGACGGCTCGACGAGGCGGCGCTCGCGTATGAATCCGCCCTGGCTGTCAACCCGCGCAGTATCGGCACGCACCTCAACTACGGCGTGGTCAAGCCGTTCGCGGTCGACGACGCGCGCTGGGCGCCCCTGCAGGATCTGGCCGCGAACTCGGAGACGCTCACCGAGGATGCGCGCATCGCCCTGCACTTCACCCTCGGGCGGGCTTATGCCGACATCAAGGACGGCGAACGATCGCTGGTCCACCTCAACGCCGGCAATGCTCTCGAGCGCCGCCGCATCAACTATGACGAGAACCAGACGCTGCGCCAGATCGAGCGCATCCGCGCGGTGTTCTCCAAGGACATGCTGCAGGCGCGCGCCGGCCATGGCGATCCATCGCAGGCGCCGGTGTTCGTCATCGGCATGCCCCGGTCCGGCACCAGCCTGGTCGAGCAGCTCCTCGCCAGCCATTCCGCCGTGCACGGCGCCGGCGAGGTCAACTATTTCGCGGCCGCCGCGGGACTGTTCACCGACCGTGCCCGCGGCGACTATCCGGAGATGCTCGCCAAGCTGTCCGACGCCGACATTGAGGCCCTCGCGCGCGCCTATCTCGAGCGGTTCACCGACCTGCCGGCGGACACCAAGCGCATCGTCGACAAGATGCCGTCGAACTTCCTGTTCGCCGGGCTGATCCATCTCGCGCTACCGAATGCGCGCATCATTCACGTCCGGCGCAATCCGATCGACACCTGCCTGTCTTGCTACACGCAGCTGTTCGCCGAGCCGCAGCCCTTCGCCTACGACCTCGCCGAGCTCGGCCGCTACTACCGCGCCTACGATGCCCTGATGGGTCATTGGCGCAAGGTGCTGCCGGACGGCGTCATGCTGGAGGTGGCGTATGAGGACGTGGTGCGTGACTTCGATGCGCATGCGCGCAAGATCGTGGCGCATTGCGGGCTCGACTGGGATGACGCCTGCCTGTCGTTCCACGAGAACGAGCGTCCGGTGAACACGGCCAGCCTGGTCCAGGTCCGCAAGCCGCTGTTCTCCGGATCGGTCGGCCGCTGGCGGATGTATGGCGACCGGCTGAAGCCGCTGCTCGATGCGCTCGGCAGCGAAGCCGTGCGGCCGACCATTGCCGAGGCGATCGCGGGCGCCAAGCCGCCCCAGCCCGTGAACGTGGCCCCGCCCGTGGTGACGCCGACGACAGCATCGCTTTCCTTCGCTTCGCAGCAGGCCGGATCGTTGCAGACGTTGGTCGAAGGCGCCGCTGCCGTGGCAAAGAGGCTGCAAGGCCGTGGCGACTCCAAGGATGCCGAGACGATCTACAACCTGATCCTGGCGGGGCAGCCGAACCAGTTCGACGCGCTGGTCGGACTCGGCATGATCTGCACCACCGCCAACCGGCTCGACGAGGCCAAGGACTTCTTCGTGCGCGCGGTCGCGGTGAACGACAAATCCGCCGAGGCCCATGGCAGCATCGGAGCCGTCGAGGCCTCCGCCGGCCACTATGAGACGGCCGTACAGCATTACGAGACGGCACTTGCGCTGGCGCCGAGCCACCCCGGCATCCTCTACGCCTTCGCCATGGTTCGCCAGAACCAGGGGCTGATCGACGAGGCGATGGCCCTGCTCCGGCGGGCGATCGACAACAAGCCGCAGCACCTCGATGCGCATTTCGCACTCGGCAACCTGCTCTACACGACAGGAAAAGACATCGAGGCAGCGAAACACTACCTCAAGGTCCTCGACTTCAGCCCGGAGCATGCCGAGACCCACAACAACATCGCCAACGTGCTGCTGCGCCAGGGCCATCGCGAGCGCGCCATCGAGCACTACAAGCGGGCGATCGCGAGCCGGCCCGACTATGCCGACGCCTATGGCAATCTCGGCAACGCCTTCCTCGAGCTCAACCGGCTCGAGGAATCGATCGAGCAGAACCTGCTGGCCATCAAGATCAAGCCGGAGCGTTTCGGCTCCTACAACAATCTCGGCGTCGCCTACCAGGCGCTCGGCCGTTTCGAGGAGGCAACGGCGGCGTTCCAGAAGGCCCTGGAGCTGGCGCCGGACGACGCGCCGATCCACCTCAATCTCGCGAACATGTCGAAGTTCAAGCCGGACGACAGCCGGCTTCCGAGTCTACGGCAGCTGATCGAACGCGTCGACCAGCTCGACCAGGAGAAGCAGATCGCAGCCCATTTCGCGTTTGGCAAGGCGTTGTCCGACCTGAAGGACTACGACCTGGCCTTCTCGCATCTGCACAAGGCCAACACCCTCAAGCGCAAGACCTTCGACTACGACTCCGAGCAGCGGCTCGGCATGATGAAAAACGTCGCGACGCGCTTCACGCCCGAGTTCTTTCGCATGGTTGCAGGGCACGGCGACGATTCCTGGGCCCCGATCTTCATCGTCGGCATGCCGCGCTCCGGAACCACCCTGATGGAGCAGGTGCTGGCCAGCCATTCCAAGGTCTTCGGCGCGGGCGAGCTCGAGACCTTCAAGGATCTCGTCGGCGAATGCGCCAACCGCCAGAAGGTCGTTCCGGCGTATCCCGATCTGATCACGCTGCTGCCACCCGAGGAAATGACGAAGATCGGTCAGGAGTACACCGCCCGCGTTCGGACGCTGGCGCCCGAAGCCGAGCGCATCGTCGACAAGATGCCGCTGAACTTCCTGTTCGTCGGGATGATCCATGCGGCGTTCCCGCGCGCCAGGATCATCAACGCGCGGCGCGACCCGCTCGACAATTGCATTTCCTGCTACTCGCTGCTGTTCACAGGCTCACAGCCATTCGCCTACGACCTGACCGAACTCGGCCACTACTACCGGGGTTATGAGGGCGTGATGGAACACTGGCACAAGGTGCTACCGCCCGGCATCCTGATGGACGTTCAATACGAGGATCTGGTCGACGACCTCGACGGCGTGTCGCGCCGCGTGCTCGCCCATTGCGGGCTCGACTGGGAGGATGCCTGCCTCGACTTCCATCGCACCGAGCGCATGGTGCGCACGGCGAGCCTGATGCAGGTGCGCGAGCCGATCTACCGCCGCTCGATCGGAAGCTGGCGCCGCTACGAGAAACATCTTGGGCCGCTGTGCGCGGCGCTCGGCATCGACCTTCCGCCGCCGGAAACCACATGACCGCCGGCAAATAACCGGGTGCTGTTGCCCAGGGATCGGTGACAGGCGCGGCACCCGGCTATCCGGCCGCGCGGCGGAGCGGCTCGAGCATTGTGCTCCTGGGCCTTTAAGAAATTATATTCGTCATACGCAGAAGCGTCAGTTTTACTACGCAGACGCGCCAACTGATAACACAACCAGAAGTTCGATGACATCTTCAGCCATGGGTCCAGGAAATTGCGTTCGAAGACCGACCAGATCGCGCCCGTTGAGCCGACAGGAGCGGCATCTTCGGTTGTCCTCATCAGTACAGTTGATAGCTCGGCGCCTTTAGTTGAGCTGTGTCGAGCAATATGCGTGATGCAGCACCGGTCTATACACAACCTATAGGCGAATTTCCGGCACCTGTCCTGACGTCCCGGTTCATCTGAGGCCGCCGCCGGTACCGACGAGGGCGTGTCATCCGCCACGGTCGTCTCGGCCTGCATCTTGATGGCGGCCAGGTTGATGGCGACCATGGCGATCGGCGCGCCAATAGGCGTGAGGGGCCCCGCCAACTCCGGCTCGGAGCGGCCTTCCCCTTTCCCGTTTGGGTCCCACAGCGCCTCCGGCGGCCGGACGAAGCCAGACTGTGACGACGGCCCAGCAGGCGCTTGACCTGGAGGCCAAGGCTTGGTTTGACCCGTTTCGCCCGGTCAGAGCCTCCGACCGGATCCAGCCCCCAACCGTGGAAGATCCCTGGCCATGCGCATCACTCTCGTCGGCTCCCGCCATTTCGGTGTCGCCACACTGAACATGCTGCGCGAGAGAGGAATCGAGATCGCGCGGGTCGTCGTTCATGATGGCGAGGACCGGCTTGCAGCCGCGGCGCGGGCGGCCGGGATCGAGGTCGTGGTCCAGGCCAATCCGAAGGTCGTGCCCGCCGGCGAGATCGCCCCCGGCACGGACCTGATCGTCACGGCGCATAGCCACGCCCGCGTCACTCACGAGGCGGTCGCAGCCGCCCGGCTCGGCGGCATCGGCTACCATCCGTCGCTGCTGCCGCGTCACCGGGGCATCGCTGCGGTGGAGTGGACCATCAAGGAAGGCGATCCGATCGCCGGCGGCACCATCTATCACCTCGCCGACCGCATGGATGCGGGCGCCATCGCCGCCCAGGAATGGTGCTTCGTCAAGAAGGGAGAGACCGCGCGCGAGCTGTGGGAGCGCGCTCTCGCACCGCTCGGGCTCAAGCTGCTCGGCGATGTCGTCGAATCGGCCAAGGCGACCGGCGCGATTCCGGCCAAGCCGCAGGACGAGCCGTTCGCGACCAAGGCGCCCAGCCTCACCCCGCACTGAGCATCTGATCGCATCGCCCTGATAAGTTGTGGACATCCTCCCCGCTGGCGCCCTCGCGGTGCCCTGCGAACGGCAGCATGGGCGGTCAGCGGAAAGATGTGGGCGTTCGCCCGCTCATGCCGTGGGCGAAGGCGCAGTTTGCGCACAATGCCGCCCGAATGCCTCCAAGCCGGGTTCCGCATTAATCGTTAATGGACTGAAATTGCTCGATAAAAATCCGTTGTGGCGCTGCGGCAAATTTTCGTCACAATTCTTCCAAATAAGGTCGTGATCAACGACATTTGAGGGACAACGATTCATGCGTCTCGACCGCATTGGAATGGCTTTCGCCGCGTCGATCCTGGTGGGCAGCTCGGCCGCCCCCGCATTCGCCCAGTCGCCCTATGACGGGCAGTGGCAGGTGACGATCGTCACCAACAGTGGCAGCTGCGAGCCCACGGCCAGCTCGACCTTGATCGTCGCAGACGGTAAGATTTCTGCGGCTGGCGCCAATGTGTCGGGTTCGATTGGACGCGAAGGCCTCGTCAAGGTCTCCATCAATGGCGCATATGCGAATGGGCAGCTCAACGGCAATTCTGGCTCGGGCAAGTGGAACGGCGCCTCGGCAGGCATCCCCTGCAGCGGCCGCTGGCAGGCTTCGCGCCTGTAACGGCGCGCACACGCTCCTGAAGATGGTGCGGCGGGTCGCGGCCACCGCCGTTGTTTTGACGGCGGGCGTGACCGCCTCGCCGGGGCATGCCGACCCTGGTCCCTTCACGGGCATGGCCGGAACATGGGGCGGCAGCGGCACGGTTGCCCTCGAGGACGGCTCAACCGAGCGCATCCGGTGCCGGGCCAATTACGGCGTCTCGGGACCGCGGATGACGCTCGTCCTGACCTGCGCCAGCGATGCCTACAAGTTCGGGCTGCAGGCCGAGGTGATCGCTGAGGGCTCGGCCATCTCGGGAACCTGGAGTGAGACCAGCCGCGGCATCAATGGCGTGCTGCAGGGCCGTGGCGGCGGCGGCAACTTCCAGCTGCTCGCGACCACCGCCGGCTTCAACGCCAACATCGCGCTCGCCACCCGCGGCAAGAGGCAGTCCGTGTCGATCCGGGCCGACAGCCAGTTCCGCGCAGCCAACATTTCACTGTCGCGGTGATCCCGATCAACTGCCGCGCCTGGCGCCGGGGACCGCACCTGCGGACGGCGGCGGAGCAAGCTGCGCGGCGGTGCGCTTGATGGTCTTGGCGACCAGCAGCGCCTGCTCCCGCGTCATGGCGAAGTCCTGCACACCTTTATGGGTGGTCAGCGACAGCACCATGAGATGAGGCTCCCGCTCCGGCCAGCCAGTGGCAAAGGCGGTCACGAAGTCGGCTGAAGCGGCGCGTTCGGTCATGTCTTGTCTCTGGCTGCCTTAGACTGTGTTGTGCTGTTCGCGGGCTGTATCGCGGCGGTCGCTTTAGGACGAAACACAGCCACACTCCACGTTTTTCTCGATGACGCGCGTCCGTCGCGAGCAAAGCCTGCAGCGGCGTTGGTGCGCTGCACCGTTGATTTCGTTTGCATTGCTCTGCGCGCGAGGTGATACAGCCCGCCTTCGCCGCCGTCCTCGCTCTCCCCGCCACCGCATGAATCGTCCCGCTTCGAAACTGATTGCCGCACTGTGGATGACGGGCTGGCTCAGCCTGATGCTGGTGATGGCGGTGGCCGGACGCGAAGCGATGCGCGAGCTCAACGTGTTCGAGCTGATGGAGCTGCGCTGCCTGATCGGCCTGGTGATGCTCTCGCCGGTCATCGCCCTCAGCGGAGGCTTTGCCACCTTGCGCACCTCGCGGCTCAAGCAGCACGCGGCGCGCAACCTCGTCCATTACGGCGCGCAGCTCGGCTGGTTCTTCGCGCTCACCTTGATCCCGATCGGCCAGGTGGTGGCGATCGAGTTCACGATGCCGATCTGGACGGCGCTGCTGGCCGCGGCCTTCCTCGGCGAGCGCATCACCCTGTTCAAGCTGGCGGCGATCGGGCTCGGCCTCGTCGGCGTGGTCGTGATCGTCCGCCCGGATACCGGGGCGATCAATCCGGGACAGCTCATCGCGCTGGCCGCCGCGGTCGGCTTCGGTATCTCGATCGCACTGGTCAAGCTGCTGACGCGCACCGAGCCCACCGTGTCGATCATCTTCTGGATGCTGGTGGTGCAATCCGTCGCCGGCCTCATCCCTTCGCTCGTATTCTGGACGCCGCCATCGGCCACCGCCTGGGGCTGGATCCTGCTCGTCGCCCTCTGCGGCACCTTCTCGCATTTCTGCATGGCGCGGGCGCTGCTCTACGCCGACGCCACCATCGTGGTGCCCATGGATTTTCTCCGCGTTCCGCTGACCGCCACCGTCGGCTGGCTGGTCTATGCGGAGCGTCTCGACGGATTGACCGTGGTCGGCGCGGCGTTGATTCTCGCCGGAAACCTGCTGAACCTGCGTCCGCCGCAGCCTCGGCCGGTGCCGATGGGCAGTTCGGCAGGGACCTGAGGCGCCGAGCATCCCCTCAAGCGGCGTGACCCGGATCACGGAACCGCCGCGCTACACGCGATCGTCGTGGATCTGGCGCAACACCCGCGAACTGGTTTATGGCGGAAGCGTGATTTTTTGACCGGGAACAAGACTTTTGGCGCCGATCCGCGACAAATGCTGCAGTGAACGCTTCGCTTGATCGTTGGGGGATCTCCTGATGCGCTATCTCACCGTCGCCCTGTCCCTGCTCTGCGTGGTGCTGACCGCTGAAGCCGCCAAGGCCGACCGCCGGGTCGCCTTTGTCGTTGGAAACGGCGCCTATAAGAGCGTGGCCCAACTGCCGAACCCGCCGGTCGATGCCAAGGCCATGGCGGCCACCCTGCGCAACGTCGGCTTCGACGTCGTCGAGGGCACCAATCTCACCCGCGACAAGATGACCGAGAAGCTGCTCGATTTCGGTCGCAAGGCGCAGGGCGCCGATATCGCGGTGTTCTATTACGCCGGACACGGCATTGCGATCGCCGGCACCAACTACCTGCTGCCGGTCGACGCGGACCTGAAATCGGAGATGGACGTCAAGCTGGGCTCGGCCATCAACATCGACGTGACGCTCGACCAGACGATGGGCGACGCCAAGGTCAAGCTCGTCTTCCTCGATGCCTGCCGCGACAATCCGTTCGCCGCCAAGATCAAGTCGAACTCGCCGACCCGCAGCGTGTCGGTGCAGACCGGCCTGGCCGAGATGAAGTCCGGCGAGGGTACGCTGATCGCGTTCGCCACCGGCCCGGGCCAGACCGCCCTCGACGGCGAGGCCGGCGCCAACAGCCCGTTCACCCGCGCGCTGATCTCGCACATCGCCCAGCCCGGCATCGAGATCCAGCAGGCCATGACCGCCGTGCGCGCCCAGGTCAATGAGGAGACCAGCAAGGGCCAATTGCCCTGGGGGCATACCAACCTGATCGGCGCCGTCTACCTCAACCCGGCGGCGGCCCCTGCTGCAACGGCCGCCACGGCCGGGACGACGCCGGCCGTCGCGACGGCCACCGTGACCGCAGGCGAAGCCGAGCTCGAATTCTGGCGCTCGGTGAAGGACTCCAACAAGCCGGAAGAGCTGAACGCCTATCTCTCGACCTACCCGAACGGGCAATTCAAGTCGCTGGCGATGGCGCGCATCGCCGCGATCGAGAGCGGCGCCATCAACACCGCCACTCGCAACGTCGCCAAGGGCGTCGATCCCGCCACCTACACCGAGGAAGGCACTCAGGTCAGCGAGGATCAGATCGGCCTCGACAAGACCAAGCGCCGCGACGTGCAGCGGCGGCTGACCGGTCTTGGCTTCGACACCAGGATGACCGGCGTGTTCGACGACCAGACCCGCGGTGTCATGAAGCGCTGGCAGGCGGCCCGAGGCTATCCATCGACTGGATTCCTGACCAAGCTGCAGCACAAGGCGCTGCTGGCAGAGCCGCAGCCCGCGCCGGCGACCGCCGCAGTCGGCGACGAGGCCAGGCCGCGCCGTGCCAAGCCGGCCGGCAACGTGGCTGCCGGCGGCCCGCCGCCTCAGGGTGCGCCGGTCTATCGCAATCCGCCGCCGCAGGACAATTCGGGCAACGCCGCCGGCGCCGCCTTCATCGGTGGCATGATGGGCGGTGTGCTCGGCAGCGCGCTGCGCCGGTAAGCGACTTCGTCTTCCCCCGGTAAAAAAGCCCGGAGCACGAGCTCCGGGCTTGTTCGTTAGAATGCAGCCGCCCCTCAGAGCCCTGCCGCCTTGCGCAGCGCCGCGTTGATGCGGTCCTGCCAGCCCGGCCCTTGAGACTGAAAGTGCTCGAGAACGTCCTGGTCGATCCGCAACGTCACCTGCTCGCGCACACCAGGAACCGCCGCCTTCTTCGGCGGCGCCTCCACCGGCTTGGTGGTCACCTTCTTGAACGCGGCCTCGGCCTCGGTACGGGCGTCAGCGAGCGTGCGCGGACGCCGCGGCTGGTCGGCCATGATCAGATCCCCTCGAACAGCGCGGTGGACAGATAGCGCTCCGAGAACGACGGCACGATCGCCAGGATCGTCTTGCCCGCGCTCTCCGGCCGCTTGCCGATCTCGATCGCGGCTGCAATCGCCGCGCCCGAGGAGATCCCGCCGGGAATGCCCTCGGTGCGGGCCAGCGCGCGCGAGGTCTCGATGGCGGTGGTGCTGTTGATCTTGACGATCTCGTCGATCACCGAGCGGTCGAGAATGTCCGGCACGAAGCCGGCGCCGATGCCCTGGATCTTGTGCGGCGAGTGCTGCCCACCCGACAGCACCGGGCTCTCCTCCGGCTCGACCGCGACGACCTTGAGACCGGGCTTGCGCGACTTCAGCACCTGGCCGACGCCGGTGATGGTGCCGCCGGTGCCGACGCCGGCGACGAACACGTCGATATTGCCCGCCGTGTCGTTCCAGATCTCCTCGGCCGTGGTGCGGCGATGGATGTCCGGGTTTGCGAGGTTCTTGAACTGCTGGGGCATCACCGAGTTCGGCGTCGTCTGCAACAGCTCCTCGGCGGTGGCGATGGCGCCTTTCATGCCCTGCGACGCCGGCGTCAGCACGATCTCAGCACCGAGAAAGGCGAGCATCTTGCGCCGCTCCACCGACATCGATTCCGGCATCACCAGTTTGAGCTTGTAGCCACGCGCCGCCGCGACGAAGGCCAGCGCGATGCCGGTATTGCCCGAGGTCGGCTCGATCAGCACGGTGTCGGGCTTGATCACGCCGGCCTGCTCCATCGCCAGGATCATGCCGACGCCGATCCGATCCTTCACGCTCGCGGCGGGATTGAAGTATTCCAGCTTGGCGAGGATGGTCGCCTTGACTCCATGTTGCTCCGGCAGCTTTCGCAACCGCACAATCGGCGTATTGCCGAACGCGTCGACAATTGAATCAAATACGCGCCCGCGTCCTGGACGCTGTGCTGACGACTCCATGAAATCACTCCTCTGCGCGCCCCGCGCGACGTCGACAACGCTTCTGACCATCTTCAGCGAGCCTGTTGCGCTGCGCAAGCACGTTTGCGCGATCTTAGGACGATCGCGGCGCACAACAAGTCGTGGCTAAATTGCGAAAAACCAACGCATTTGTGTTGCGACAAGGTCAATAAACTCGGTGTATGCTTGATTTCAGCCGGATGAAGATTCACGGTGCAGGTCGACTGCAACCCGGGCGGACATCAGCAAGATGTCATCTTCGGAGTGATACAATCGGGGCGTTCGTGCCAAACGAAAGCGCCGTTGTAGAATAGATATAAGAACAGACCACCCAGACAAAACTCTTTGTGTGACGGATTTGATATCCGCGAAAGTTGGACTCGTCGGAAATAGACCCGTTCGAACGCGACTTGTTCGAAATCGACCTTTTCGAAATTGACGTCGTTCAAGCAGAGATCGCCAACAAAGAGATCGTCCAGGAGGTCAATATGTCAGCACTCGCTGATCTCGTGTCGACCGCAACCGCCCGCCCGAATCCCCGCGGCTGCGATCTGCCGACATGCCCGGTCTGCGCCGACTCCATGATTGCCGCGGAGGCGTCGGCATATTTGGCTGACAATGCGATCAGCTATCTCTGGACCTGCGACACCTGCGGCTATGGCTTCGTCACCAAGCACTCCGTGAAAAGCCGCTTCGTCTGCAACTGAACGGCCCCAGGGCGAGAGAGTTCCGCGACGTGATGTCACGGCCGTTCGATGGCTGAGGATAACGCAGCCGTCGGCCATCGAGCCGGTCGGCAGTGCATGATCAGCACAATTTCATGAGGGCCGGCGCACGGGGCCGGGCTCACAACAAGCTGACGGCCTTCACCTGAAGCGGCCGTCAGCCGGCGCGCGAGGCGATGTCGCCGCGCGCCCAATCGGCCTTGGTGCGCTCGTAGAATTCCGTGAACCGCCCCTGTGCAATCGCCTCGCGCATCCCGGCCATCAATTGCTGGAAATAGGCAATGTTGATTTCCGACAGCAGCGTCGCGCCGAGCGCCTCGCCCGCCTTGATCAGATGATGCAGATAGGCGCGGGCATAGCTGCGCGCCGCCGGCCACGGGCTCTCCTCATCCAGCGGCCTGTCATCGTCGGCATGACGCGCGTTGCGCAGGTTCACCGGCCCGAAGCGCGTGTAGGCGACGCCGTGGCGGCCGTTGCGGGTCGGCAGCACGCAGTCGAACATGTCGATGCCGCGCCGGACCGACTCCAGGAGATCGTCAGGCGTGCCGACGCCCATCAGGTAGCGCGGACGGTCGGCCGGCAGCGCCGGCGCGGTCGCCTCGATCATCTCGAGCATGACCGCCTGCGGCTCGCCGACGGCCAGGCCGCCGATCGCATAGCCGTGGAATCCGATCTCGACCAGCGCCTGCGCGCTGGCGACGCGCAATGCGGGCACATCGCCGCCCTGCACGATGCCGAACAGCATGTAGCCTGCCGGCGCCTTCTCGAAGGCGCGGCGGCAGCGTTCGGCCCAGCGCAGCGACAGCCGCATCGCGCGCTCGATATCGTCGCGCTCGGCCGGCAGCCGCACGCATTCGTCGAGCTGCATCGCGATGTCGGAGTTGAGCAGGCGCTGCACCTCGATGGCGCGCTCCGGTGACAGCTCGATCTTCGCGCCGTCGATGTGCGAGCGGAACGTCACCGCCTGCTCGGTCACCTTGCGCAAGCCCGACAGCGACATCACCTGGAAGCCGCCGGAATCGGTCAGCATCGGACCGCCCCAGCCGGTGAAGCGCTGCAGGCCGCCAAGGGCGGCGATGCGCTCTGCCGTTGGCCGCAGCATCAGGTGATAGGTGTTGCCCAGCACGATGTCGGCGCCGGCCTCGCGGACGTCGCGCCAGTGGATGCCCTTCATGGCGCCGGCGGTGCCGACCGGCATGAAGGCCGGGGTGCGCACCACGCCGTGCGGAGTCGTCAGCCGGCCGGTACGGGCCGCGCCGTCTGTGCCGAGCAGTTCGAAATGGTTGGGAAGGTCGCTGACCGAGGAGCTCATGGCCGGCTTATTGCGTCAGGACCGCCCCCGATTCAACCGCGATGGCGCTGTTTTGGTGCCTTTCGGCCGTTGACGGCGGTTCCGGCCGCCCCTATGGTCCGGCGCCATGTCGACCTCGACCAAACGCACGACGAAAACCACCAAGCCCTTGCGGGCCTCGGGAGGCGTGCGCGCGTAGTCGAACTCGATTGCGACCATCTTCGAACCGAAGCCCCGCCTGATGAAGGTCCGGGGCTTTTTTTATGCCCAGATTCCAACCGGAGACTTGAAGACGTGCCTCACGATCCCACCATTGCCATCGTCGGCGTCACCGGCGCCGTCGGCGCCGAGTTCATCGCCACCCTGGACCGCCGTAATGTCCGCGTCGGCAAGCTCAAGGCGCTGGCAAGCGCCCGCTCGGCCGGGCAGACCCTCACCTTCCGTGGCCAGACGATCGTGATCGAGGAGCTCAACGAGCGCTCGTTCGAAGGCGTCGACATCGCGCTGTTCTCGGCCGGCAGCGGCATCTCCAAGAAGTTTGCGCCGATTGCGGTCCGCTCCGGTGCCGTGGTGGTCGACAACTCCTCGGCCTTCCGGATGGACCCGAACGTTCCGCTGGTCATCCCGGAGATCAACGCCCGCCGCATCCGCGACCACAAGGGTATCATTGCCAACCCGAACTGCGCGGCCATCACGGCGCTGGTGCCGCTGTGGCCGATCCACCAGAAGAACCGCATCAAGCGCATGATCATCTCGACCTACCAGGCCGCCAGCGGCGCCGGTGCGGCGGCGATGGACGAGCTGGTGCAGTCGACCCGCGCGAGCCTCAACGGCCAGGTCTATGCGCCCAAGGTGATGCCGCACCCGTTCGCCTTCAACCTGTTCAGCCACAACACCGCCATCGATCCCGACACCGGCTACAACGACGAAGAGACCAAGGTTATCAACGAGACCCGCAAGATCTTCGAGGATGAAGGGATCGCCGTCGGCGTCACCTGCGTCCGCGTGCCGGTGCTGCGCGCGCATTGCGAGGCGATCACCTTCGAATGCGAGAAGCCGATCACCGAGGACGACGTCCGCCGCATCCTGGCGACCGCGCCCGGCGTGCGCGTGGTCGACGACCGCGCGAAGAACTACTTCCCGATGCCGGTCGACGCCTCCGGCCAGGACGACGTGCTGGTGGGCCGCATCAGGACGGATCTGTCCGATCCGTCAGGTCACTCGATCGCGATGTTCGTCGCCGCCGATCAGCTGCTCAAGGGCGCTGCGCTGAATGCGGTGCAGATCGCCGAGCTCTTGCCGGAGCAGGCCATGGCGTGAGGCGGCCACGCACCCTCCTCACCAACACTGTCATCACCCGCGAAAGCGGGTGATAGACGGTGGGCACGCATCGCCTTCGGCGCCGCTTTGCCCACCCTACGTTTCTGCGCTCTACGGCTCGACGACCCGCTCGTCCGGCTGGCGGAACAGCAGACACGCATCGCCGTAGGAATAGAACCGGTAGCCGCTTTGAATCGCATGCGCGTAAGCCGCCTGCATCGTCTCGAGCCCGGCGAAGGCCGAGACCAGCATGAACAGGGTCGAGCGCGGCAGATGGAAGTTGGTCATCAGGATGTCGACCGCGCGAAAGCGATAACCGGGCGTGATGAAGATCGACGTCTCCGCCTCGAATGGTGCGATCGTGCCGTCGGGCTGCGCCGCGCTCTCGAGCAGCCGCAGCGACGTCGTTCCGACCGCGACGATGCGGCCGCCTTGGGCGCGGGCCTGGTTCAGCGCAGCGGCGGTCTCAGGCGTCAGACTGCCCCACTCCGCATGCATGCGGTGGCCTTCGGTGTCATCGACCTTCACGGGCAGGAAGGTGCCGGCGCCGACATGCAGGGTGACGCGCTGCAGCCCGACGCCGCGCTCGCGCAGCCGCCGTTCCAGCGTCGGCGTGAAATGCAGTCCGGCGGTGGGGGCCGCCACCGCGCCCTCCTTGGCCGCGAACATGGTCTGATAATCGGTCGCGTCCTGCTCGTCTGCGGGCCGCCTGCCGGCGATGTAGGGCGGCAGCGGCGGCCGGCCGAGATCGGCGATCGCCTGGTCGAGCGCGGGCCCATGAAACACAAAGGACAGCGTCAGCTCGCCCTCCTCGCCCTTGGCTTCGACGGTGGCGTCGAGATGGCCGAGCAGGCAGACCTTGCCCTCGTTGCCGAAACGGATCGTATCGCCTGGCGCGAGCTTCTTGGCGGGCCGCACCAGCGCCTGCCAGCGCGAGCCGTCGAGCCGCTTGATCAGGGTCGCCTCGATCTTCGCCTCGGTCTCGCGGCTGATGCGGCGTCCTGAGAGCTGAGCGGCGATGACCTTGGTGTCGTTGACGACGAGCTGATCGCCCGGCTCCAGCCAGTCCGGCAGGTCGGCGACCGTGCGGTCGCGCAGCACGCCATCGCCCTGCACCACCAGCATGCGCGCGGATTCGCGCGGGCTCGCCGGCCGCAGCGCGATGTTTTCGGGGGGCAACTGAAAGTCGAAGAGGTCTGTGCGCATCGTCGTTCTGGAACGACCGTCGAAAACCTCATCCTGAGGAGCGCGTCAGCGCGTCTCGAAGGATGAGGCCCGACTGTGGCCTCATGGTTCGAGACGCGTGCTGCGCACGCTCCTCACCATGAGGGTCAAAAGCCGAGGGCGGTACTGCACACCGACCATGAACACGCCGAGAGGCGTGTTCATGGAGAGGGTCGTTGGTTACGCCGCGTCGGCGGCCATGTAGGCCTTCACGATCTTGTCCGGGTTCTGCACCGGCTCGCCGCGCTTGATCTTGTCGACATTCTCCATGCCCTCGGTGACCTTGCCCCAGACCGTGTACTGTTTGTCCAGGAAGCGGGCGTCGTCGAAGCAGATGAAGAACTGGCTGTCGCCTGAATCTGGATTGGCCGCACGCGCCATCGAGGCGGTGCCGCGAACATGCGGCTCGGCGTTGAACTCGGCCTTCAGCTTCTTGCCGGAGCCGCCGGTGCCGGTGCCCTGCGGGCAGCCGGTCTGCGCCATGAAGCCGTCGATGACGCGGTGGAAGACGATGCCGTCGTAGAAGCCCTCGCGGACGAGCTCCTTGATGCGCGCGACATGGCCGGGCGCGAGATCGGGACGCATCTCGATGGTGACGGGGCCCTGGGTGGTCTCGAGGATCAAGGTATTTTCGGTCACAGCCATGCTGGTCTCTCGGTTTTGGTAGAATTGACGGGGGTCAGGACAAAGCAAATCCTGGGTCTGAAATGTCGCGGCGCCTTCCCATGTGCGGCCGTCACCCCTCCTGACGGCAATCCGAGCACGACGAGGCCCGCGATGCTGGTCCAGAATAGACCCAATGCGTTTAAAGCTGAAGCCACCGGCCCTGTCGATGTGGCGGGCCGGCAGAATCGGCATGCCGCCGCGACGTGGCAAAAGGTTCCTTAAGGCCCGAGGGAACCGGGCGCGAGACCCGGGTGTCCCCCTGCTCTGCCTCTACTTGATGTCCGAGGCGACCTGAACCTTCACCATCTTGTCCGGATCGGTGACGGCACCGCCCGAGGAGCCCGGAGGCGCCTTCTTGAGCTTGTCGACGACGTCCATGCCCTGCACGACCTCGCCAATCACGGTGTATTGGCCGTTGAGGAAGGAGGCATCGCCGAAGCAGATGAAGAACTGCGAGTTGGCGGAATCGACGCTATCGCCCCGGCGCGCCATGCCGACGGTGCCGCGCTTGAACGGCGTTGACGAAAACTCCTGCTTCAGGTTCGGGTACTTCGAGCCGCCGGTGCCATTGAAGTTCTGGCCGTCACCGGTCTGCGCCATGAAGCCGTCCATGACGCGGTGGAACGGCACGTTGTTGTAGAAGCCTTCGCGCGCCAGCGTCTTCAGCCGCTCGGCATGCTGTGGCGCCAGATCGGTGCGCAGCTTGATGATGATGCGGCCCTTGGTGGTGTCGATGACCAGGGCATTCTGCTTGTCGAGGCCGGCAGGCAGCGACTGGGCCAGCGCCGGCAATGCGAAGACGAGAGCGAAGACGAAAGCGAGCGCGCGGATCATGGCAACTCCGATGACATGAGACGATGTGGAGAGGAAGGCACCGCCGGAACCGGCCGGTGCCTGAAGGATCACTTGAACTTGGCCTTGAGACTTTCGACCACCGACGGCGGCACGAAATGCGAGATCTCGCCGCCCATGGCGGCGATCTGGCGAACCAGCGTGGCTGCGATCGGACGGACACCCACCGAGGCTGGAACGAACACCGTCTGGACCTGCGGTGCCATGGTCTGGTTCATGCCGGCCAACTGCATCTCGTAGTCGAAATCGGTGCCGTCGCGCAGGCCCCGGATCATCATGATCGCACCGGCCTTTTGCGCGGCCGTGACCGTCAGATTGTCGTAGGTCGAAGCCTCGAAGCTGCAGCCCGCCGCGGCTGCCACGGGGCCGAAGATCTCATGCGCCATCGCCAGCCGCTCCTCGGTCGAGAACAGCGGCTTCTTGCCGTGATGCACGCCGACCGCGACGATCAGGCGGTCGCAGAGGTGGACGGCCTGCCGGACCACATCGAGATGGCCGTTGGTGACGGGATCGAACGAGCCCGGATAGAGCGCAATGCGTTGCATGCGCTCGTCCTATACCGCCCGGAACAGGCCGGCAAGCCGCCGTCAGGCGCGCTGGCGTGGCTGTGATGGGCAAAGAGCGGCCGAGAGACTGCATTGCGATGGAACGAGGTGCGACGCCGGTGGGCCGGAACCGTGGTCGGCTACCGCGATTGTTTCGTCGGAACATCCGACATGAAACACGCTCGCGCCGAGACGAAACCAATTCGCCCGTCCCGCGAAGACGTCTCGAAACCCGATCTGGTTATCAAATCGTTAACGAACACGGGCCGAACGGCCCAGACAGGGGACCGTCATGATCAAAGCGCTATCTGCAGTCGCAGCAGCCGGCTTGGTGGCTGCCGGCATCACCCTCCTGCCCGGCTTCGCTCCCCAGGTCGAAGCCAGCGTGCCGCGTCCGCTGGCCAAGGCGGACCGCCTGGACATCCGCCTGATCGGCCGCGACTGCTCGCAGCAGGCCTGGCCCAACTTCGAGGCGGGCTGCCTGCGCAGCGCCGGAACCCGGGGAACCATCCGCGAGGCCAGGATGGTCTCGGTCGAGCGGACGCAGTGAGGCGAACAGCGAAAGACCTGCGTCGTCCGCTATTCGCTACGCCCTATTCGCCATTCGCCTGGTCAGCGTTCCCGTTGCCGTTCTCGGCCTCCTCGCCGATATGCTCCACCGAAACGACGTGCTCATCATCGGCGGTGTCGAACACGATGACGCCCTGCGTCGAGCGTCCCGCGATGCGGATGCCGTCGACGGGGCAACGGATCAACTGCCCCTTGTCCGTCACCAGCATGATCTGATCGCCATCCTCGACCGGGAATGAGGCGACGAGCTTGCCGTTGCGGTTGTTGACCGACATCGCGACGATGCCTTTGCCGCCGCGGCCGGTGGTGCGGTACTCGTAGGACGAGGTGCGCTTGCCGTAGCCGTTGACCGAGACGGTCAGCACCACCTGCTCCTGCGCCGACATCTCGACATAGCGTTCCTGCGACAGCTGGATCGCGCCAGCGGCCGCCTCCTCGCCCTCGGCCTCGACCGGCTCCTCGGTGGCAGCATCGCCCGACATCGCCCGGCGCATCTTCAAGTACGCCGTACGCTCGTCCGAGGTCGTCTCGACATGGCGCAGGATCGACAGCGAGATCACCTTGTCGCCGCCGGCGAGCGCGATGCCGCGCACGCCCATCGAGGTCCGACCGGTGAAGACGCGCACGTCGGTGACGGGGAAGCGGATGCACTGCCCGCCCGACGCCGTGAGCAGGACGTCGTCGCGCTCGGTGCAGATCTGCACGTTGACGATCTCTTCGCCCTCGTCGAGCTTCATCGCGATGATGCCGGAGCGGCGCACGTCGACGAAATCCGACAGCTTGTTGCGGCGGACGTTGCCGCCGGTGGTCGCGAACATCACGTCGAGATTGGCCCAGGAGGATTCATCCTCCGGCAGCGGCATGATGGTGGTGATGCGCTCGCCCTGCTCCAGCGGCAGGATGTTGATCAGCGCCTTGCCACGCCCGTTGGGCGCCGCGATCGGCAGCCGCCAGACCTTCTCCTTGTAGACCTGGCCGCGCGACGAGAAGAACAGCACCGGCGTGTGCGTGGAGGCCACGAACAGCCGGCTGACGAAATCCTCCTCGCGGGTCTGCATGCCCGAGCGGCCCTTGCCGCCGCGGCGCTGCGCCCGATACGCCGACAGCGGCACGCGCTTGGTGTAGCCGGCATGCGACACGGTCACGACCATGTCCTCGCGCTGGATCAGGTCCTCGTCCTCGACCTCGCCTTCCTGCTCGGCGATCACGGTGCGGCGCGGCGTGCCGAACTCCGCCTTAACAGCGGCGAGCTCGTCCTTGATGATCCCCTGTACCCGCGCCCGCGAGCGCAGGATGTCGAGATAGTCGTTGATCTCGACCTTGAGCTTGTCGAGCTCGTCGGAAATCTCCTCACGGCCGAGCGCGGTCAGGCGCTGCAGGCGCAGGTCGAGAATCGCCTTGGCCTGCTCGAACGACAGCCGGATGGTGCCGTCCTCGGAAAGACGGTGGCGCGGATCGTCGATCAGCGTGATGACGGCCTCGACGTCGCGCGCCGGCCAGTCGCGCGACATCAACGCCTCGCGCGCGGTCGCAGGATCGGGCGACGTCCTGATGACCCGGATGACCTCGTCGATGTTGGCGACGGCCACGGCAAGGCCGACCAGGATATGAGCGCGGTCGCGCGCCTTGTTGAGCAGGAACTTGGTCCTGCGCGTGACGACACGCTCGCGGAACGCGACGAAGATCGTCAGCAGGTCCTTCAACGTCATCGTCTGCGGGCGGCCGCCGTCGAGCGCCAGCATGTTGGCGGCGAAGCTCGTCTGCAGCGGCGTGAACTTGTAGAGCTGGTTGAGCACGACGTCCGGCACGGCGTCGCGCTTCAGCTCGACGACGACGCGGTAGCCGTCGCGGTCGCTTTCGTCGCGCAGGTCGGCGACGCCTTCGATCTTCTTTTCGCGCACCAGTTCGGCGATGCGCTCGACCATCGTCGCCTTGTTCACCTGGTAGGGAATCTCGGAGATGATGATCGCCTCGCGATCCTTGCGGATCGTGTCGATCGTCACCTTGCCGCGCATCATGATCGAGCCGCGGCCCAGATGATAGGCCGAGCGGACGCCGGCGCGGCCGAGGATGATGCCACCGGTCGGGAAATCCGGCCCCGGAATGATGTTGATGAGGTCGTCGATCGTGAGCGCGGGATTGTCGATCAGCGCGATGCAGGCATCGATCACCTCGCCGAGATTGTGCGGCGGGATGTTGGTGGCCATGCCGACCGCGATGCCGCCGGCGCCATTGACCAGCAGGTTCGGATATTTGGCCGGAAGAACCGACGGTTCCTGGTCGGAATTGTCGTAGTTGGCCTGGAAGTCGACGGTGTCCTTGTCGATGTCGTCGAGCAGCGGAATCGCCGACTTGGCGAGCTTCGCTTCGGTGTATCGATAGGCCGCGGGGGGATCGCCGTCGACGGAGCCGAAATTGCCCTGGCCGTCGATCAGCGGCACGCGCATCGAGAAGTCCTGCGCCATGCGCACCATGGCGTCGTAGATCGACTGATCGCCATGCGGATGGTATTTACCGATGACGTCGCCGACCACGCGGGCGGACTTGACATACTTCTTGTCGGGCGTGTGCCCCTGCTCGTACATCGAATACAGGATGCGCCGGTGCACGGGCTTGAGGCCGTCGCGCGCATCGGGCAGCGCTCGCGACACGATCACGCTCATCGCGTAATCGAGGTAGGAGCGTTTCATCTCGTCGAGGATGGAAACGGGACGAATGTCGGAAGGTCCGCCCGGCTCGCCGGGCTTCTCATCTTCTTTATCGGACAAAGGGGATACCGGTCGGTTTTGACACGCGAAAATCGCTTGGAATCATATAGCGCATGGCGCTGCCGCTAGCCACCCCCAAGGGGGTTCGGAGCGCGCTTTTTCTGCTCGCCTTTCCAGGGACTTAACCGGTTGCCGCGGCCGCCCATGGCAGGCTCCGGGAACCCTGTTTGGCTATGGGCCGAAGACCACCTTGTGCATGATCCGTCCAGGCATGAGCGTGAACAGTCCGGCAATCACGAGGGCGCCGGAGAACAGCGTGATCATGGCCCGGCGATGGGGCCCCACCCGATGGCGGTGCGCAGCCCACACCGCAACGGGCAGCACGGCCAGCGTATAGAGCGACAGCAGGTGAATCGGGCTGAAGGGACCGACCAGCCGGATGGTGTGAATCCAGAACGAGCTGGCCGCAACGGCGGCCATGAGAGCGACCCAGATCCAGCCGAGCGTTCGATGCGGCAAGGTCCCTTTCGGGGCTGCGAACTGGACCAGCCCCAGTGCGAACGCCGTCATCGCGGCGACAGCGTGCAGCAGGACGGCGGGCTCGGCGGCGAGCAGCGGTGCGAAGCTCATGCAACACCCCGGTGGTCAGGTTACGCACAGCTCAAGCGAACGAAACGTCAGACGCGCGCGATCGCCTGCAATGCGAGACCCGAGGTGATCGCCCCGGCTCCCGTCCCGACACGGACGGAAGCCACCTTGTATCGACCGAGGACGCAGGCGGCTCAGAACGGAATGTCGTCGTCCATGTCGCTGTTGCGTCCGCCACCGCCGGCCGAAGCAACCGCGCGGCGCGGCGGCGCCATCGACGGACCGCTGCTGCCGAAATCGCCGCCACCCATGTCATCGGAGAAGCTGCCGCCCCCGCCACCACGGCCATCGAGCATCGTCAGGGTCGAGTTGAAGCCCTGCAGGACGACCTCGGTCGAGTACTTCTCGACGCCGCTCTGGTCGGTCCATTTGCGGGTCTGCAGCGCGCCCTCGATGTAAACCTTGGCGCCCTTCTTCAGATACTGCTCGGCGACCTTGCAGAGACCTTCATTGAAGATCACCACACGGTGCCATTCGGTCTTTTCCTTGCGCTCGCCGGTCGCCTTGTCGCGCCACGTTTCCGACGTCGCAATGCTCAGATTGGCGATCGGCCGCCCATCCTGCGTACGCCGGATCTCGGGGTCCTTGCCGAGATTGCCGACCAGAATCACCTTGTTCACACTACCCGCCATCACCACTCTCCCGCGGTTCTCGATCATCGGACCGGCCGTCCACACCGGCCTCACGGCGTCCGGTGGCTAACCCTTCCTCTCGCGGCGGACCCTATACGGTTGCCGCGCGGTCCACCCGCCTCGTCCATTGTTTATCCACATATAGCAGGCGGACGGCCATTGTTCCAGTTTTGTTCGCGCGCCTGTGTCTACAACCGTGCGTCGAGTTCCAAGGAACCCGATGGAACCCAATGGAACCGCGAAAAAGTTCCGTCAATCACGAAAAAGCGATTAACTTTCATCAGCTTACATCGCCCCACTTCCTCCCCGCCTGTGGCTTTTGGGAGACGGTATCCAGGGTTGAATCGCGTATATTTGAGGACGGATTGGGGCCGCAAGCGTGGTCGCACCAACTTCACAGACGTGCGTCTCCGGGGACCATTTTGGAGACGCCCAAAGCGGGAGACTTGGGATGAAAAGAATTTTTCTTGGAGCTGTCAGCTTGATGGTTTTGGGGGCGCTGACGCCGGCGGGAGCCGCCGATCTCGCCGCCCGCCCGTACACGAAGGCCCCGGTGATGGCGCCCGCTCCGCTTCCGACCTGGGCCGGCTTCTATCTCGGTCTGCAGGGCGGTGGCGGCTGGGGCCGCAGCGATGAGACCTTCTTCGGTGCGCCGAATACGGCGATCTTTGCCGGCACGCAGCGTTACGACATCACCGGCGGCTTCGCCGGCGGCGTGATCGGCTACAATTGGCAGGTCGACAACATCGTGTTCGGCCTCGAGGGCGACTATCACTGGGCGGACATCGACGGCCGCTCGGCCGTGATCAACGCCGGCGTCGGTGACACCTACTTCACCAAGCTGCGCGGCTTCGGCGACATCAAGGGCCGGCTCGGCTGGGCCACGGGTCCGGCACTGCTCTTCGTCAGCGGCGGTGCCACGGTCGGCGATCTGCAGCACCGCTACGATGGCGTTCCCGGCAACGTGTTCGTGCAGAACGACTGGCGCTGGGGTTGGACGATCGGCGCCGGTGCCGAGTACATGTTCGCTCCGAACTGGTCGGCCAAGGTCGAGTACAACTATCTCGATTTCGGCAAGAGCTCGATCCAGTACTCCCCGGTCGCGACCAACCGCTCGGAGTGGAGCGACACCGTCCATACCGTCAAGGCCGGCATCTCCTACCACTTCGGTGGTCCGGGCATGTCGCGCTACTGATCGCACGCCAAAAGCGAATATGTCGAAAGGCCGGCCTCGCGCCGGCCTTTTTTTGCGTGCCAGAACCGGTACTTGCCGAGCCGTTGTGTCCTTTGGGTGACGGCTTTTTACGGCGGAAGGGGCTATCAAGGTCCGGCGGGTGGGCGTTGGTGAGAGCGTGCGTGCGGGCGTCGGACTTGGTTTGGGGAATGCGATGAGAAGGCTGTTGCTGGGGGCGACAACTTCGCTGGCGCTGGGGATTGCGCCGGCCATCGCTGCCGATCTGCCCGCGCGCACCTTCACCAAAGCGCCTGCGATGATCGCGACGATCTATGATTGGAGTGGTTTCTATGTCGGCCTGAACGCCGGCGGCGCATCCTCCCGCACCTGCTGGACCAACAAGGTCACTTTTGCCGGCGTCGCTGCGACCAACGCCGAGGGTTGCCACGATGCGACCGGCGCGCTGGCGGGCGGCCAGATCGGCTATCGCTGGCAGGCTGGCGGCTGGGTATTCGGCGTCGAAGGTCAGGGCAACTGGGCCAACCTCAAGGGCAGCAACACCAGCCAGTTCGCCCCGGCCGTGACCAACCAGACCAAGATCAACGGCATCGGCGTGTTCACGGGCCAGGTCGGCTATTCCTGGAACAACGTGCTCTGGTACGTAAAGGGCGGCGCCGCGGTCGCAAGCGAGAAGTACAACGGTCTCGCCACGGCAACGGGCGCGGCTCTCGACCAGTCCAGCGCCACGCGCTGGGGGGCTGCGGTCGGCACCGGTGTCGAGGTCGGCTTCGCCAAGAACTGGTCGGTCGCAGCCGAATACGAGCACCTGTTCATGGGCAACCGCACCCTGGGCTTCTCCGGTGTTCCCGGCGGAGCCGCGGGCCGGACCGATGCGGTCGGCCAGGACGTCGACATGGCGACGGTCCGCGTCAACTATCGCTGGGGCGGTCCCGTCGTCTCCAAGCACTGACCCTCGAGGACAGGCACTCGAAGACTGGCGCGCTCGAAGACTGGCACTCGAGGCCTGACGCGCCAGGCGCTCACCATGCGTGCCCTCGGGACAGCTCCACGATCGGCGCGACGGCCGCGATCTTTACCCGCGCTTAAGCACGTTCGACACATCCCGCCGCACGCCTGCTGCCGATCACGAGTTTAGAAAGCAGTCTCTCCTACAACCAGCCACAGGCCACCTTCGCGTGGGCCCGGATCGGAGGGATCCGGTGCGAGGACAGTTATGGGACTGGGGAGAGACGAATGCAGAAGACGACCTTGATCTTGACCGCTGGAGCCGCGGCGCTGGGACTGGCGCCGGCCTCCGCGGCCGACTTCGCGACGCGCCCTTACAGCAAGGCGCCGCCGCCGGCCTATGTCACGCCGCTGCCGAGCTGGGCCGGGTTCTACCTCGGCGTCAATGGCGGCGCCGACTGGAGCCACAACTGCTGGACGCTCAATCGCGTCGGCGGCGTGCCGGTCGTGCCGGCCCAGTCCGAAGGCTGCCACAATGCCTCGAGCGGACTCATCGGCGGCCAGGTCGGCTATCGCTGGCAGGCGGCGAGCTGGGTGTTCGGCGTCGAGGCCCAGGGCGACTGGACCGACCTGAAGTCGTCGAACGCGAGCACGGCTGCGTTGGCTGCAGGCATCACCAACACCACCAAGACCGATGCGATCGGCCTGTTCACCGGCCAGGTCGGCTATGCCTGGGGCAACGTGCTCTGGTACGTGAAGGGCGGCGCGGCCGTCACCCACAACAAATACACCGGCACGGCGAATGCGGCTGCGCCCTTCCCGGTCGGCACGCTGCTGGATTCCGCCAGCGAGACCCGCTGGGGCGGCACCGTCGGCACCGGCGTCGAGTTCGGCTTCGCGCCGAACTGGTCGGTCGCCGTAGAGTACGACCACCTGTTCATGGGCTCGCGCGACATCAGCTTCCCGGCCACCGCCACCGTGCTGTCGCGCGTCGACACCATTAAGCAGGACATCGACATGGCGACCGTCCGAGTGAACTATCGATTCGGAGCGCCGATGGGCACCCGCTACTGAAAAAAGCCGCCACTCGCACGCATTCGGAAAGGCCGGCCTCCACGCCGGCCTTTTTCGTGTCAACAGCCCGGCAGCGTCGCGGCGTTTTTGTGCTAAATATATGATTTATAACGCTTTTTTGTTTCTGTGGCGGGCGCGTTACAGCGTCTCCGGGATGCCCTGTGTATGACTTGCCCATCGCTTGTCATTCCAACCTCCCGGGGGAGAATTTGATGAAGAAGTTGCTTGTGATCACGACGGCCCTCGCCGGCGTCGCGGCCGCCACGTCCGCGTCGGCGGCCGACATGGCGGCACGGCCCTACACCAAGGCGCCGCCCATGGTCGCGCAGATCCTGAGCTGGTCGGGCCTCTACGCCGGCATCCAGGGCGGCGGCGGCTGGGGCACCAGCAAGGAAACCTTCCTTGGCCGCTTCAATGCGCCGGGCTTCCTGGGCACCCAGAACTACAACACCAATGGCGGCTTCGTCGGCGGCGTGCTCGGCTACAATTGGCAGGTCGACAACGTCGTGTTCGGCCTCGAAGGCGACTATCACTGGGCCGACATCAACGGCCGCTCCGCAGTGGTCAATGCCGGCGTGGGCGACACCTTCTTCACCAAGCTGACCAGCTTCGGCGACATCAAGGGCCGCCTCGGCTACGCCGCAGGTCCCGCTCTGTTCTTCGTGAGCGGCGGTGCCGCCGTGGGCCAACTGCAGCACCGCTACGACGGCGTGCCGGGCAACGTCTTCAGCCAGACCACCACCCGCTGGGGCTACACGGTCGGGGCCGGCGCGGAATACATGTTCGCCCCGAACTGGTCGGCCAAGCTCGAGTACAACTATCTCGACTTCGGCAAGAGCGCGATCCAGTACAGCGCTTTCGCGACCAACCGCTCCGAGTGGAAGGACACCGTCCACACCGTCAAGGTCGGCCTCAGCTACCATTTCGGCGGCCCGGTCATTGCCAAATACTGATACCTGCAACCGACAGGTTCCGAGAAAGGCCGGCGAAAGCCGGCCTTTTTTGTTGCACCGATACCACCGTGCCGGCTCGCCACACACGGAACCAAGCAATTGAGTAACATAGGCTTTCTGGAACTGGGCCGTAAAAACGCGGTTTGGCCGCGAGTGTGTCTTCAGGGTGACGGTAATCCGTACGGAACCGGGCTATAGGAACCTCGTCAACTTGAACGGGTGAGTCTGTTTCGTGCGTAAGCTTATCGGTGCGATGCGGACTTCGAGGAATAAACTGGAGACTGGAATGAAGAAGATCTTGCTCGCGACCGTGGCCCTGGCCGCCCTGGCCGCTCCCGCTGCCGCCGCTGATCTCGCCGCACGCCCGACCTACACCAAGGCCCCGGTTCTCGCGCCGGTGCAGACCTGGACCGGTTTCTACATCGGTGCGATGGGTGGCTACGCCAATGAGGATGCTGACTTTGCGGCCATGAAGGGCGGCTTCGCCGGTGGCACCGTCGGCTACAACTGGCAGCAGGGTGCTGTCGTGTTCGGCCTCGAGGCCGATGCTGCCTGGGCTGACATCAATGCCTCCGTCGGCGCGCTTGGCGTGACCGCCGAATCGAAGATCCGTGACTGGGGCACCGTCCGTGGCCGCATCGGTTACGCCTTCGGCCCGACCCTGCTGTACGCCACCGGCGGTTACGCCTGGGCCGACAACCGCATCTCGCTGACGGCTCCCGGCGTCGCCGTTTCGGACAGCAAGATCCACTCGGGCTGGACCGTCGGCGCAGGCGTCGAGTACATGTTCGCCCCGAACTGGTCGCTGAAGGGCGAGTACCTCTACAAGAGCTTCGGTGGCGAGAGCTACACCTTCACCGGCCTCGGCACGCTCGCGACCGGCACCCTCAACGTGCATTCCGGTCAGGTCGGCATCAACTACCACTTCTAAGAACGTCGCCTCCGGGCCAACGCACACAGCCTCCGCTCTGCCAGAGCGGAGGCTTTTTCTTTGCGGGATCGCGCGCAGGGCCGGACGGAACCGCAGCCTCCTGCCATTCGCTGCCATTCCCTGAGCGCATTGTTGATGATTCGCTGACGGCACTGGAAATCCGGCCACGTTCTTCCTACGTTCCGACCATACCTTTTCCCTCTGGCGTCCGATGGCCGGCTCCCGGCAGAACGCGCCTGCAACGATGGCGCGACTCTGCGCCGTGGGACGATCGCCATGGATGAAGTGCTCAAGGCCAAGCAGCGCGCGCAAGCCAACCAGTCGAGCCTGCGGGCCATCACCATCCGCGGCGCCCGCGAGCACAATCTGAAAAACATCGACGTCGAGATCCCGCGCGACAGGCTGGTGGTGTTCACCGGGCTGTCCGGCTCCGGCAAATCCTCGCTCGCCTTCGACACCATCTATGCCGAGGGCCAGCGCCGCTACGTCGAATCGCTGTCGGCCTATGCACGCCAGTTCCTGGAGATGATGCAGAAGCCGGATGTCGACCAGATCGACGGCCTGTCGCCGGCGATCTCGATCGAGCAGAAGACGACCTCGAAGAATCCGCGCTCGACGGTGGGCACCGTCACCGAGATCTACGACTACATGCGCCTGCTGTGGGCGCGCGTCGGCGTGCCCTACTCGCCGGCCACCGGCCTGCCGATCGAGAGCCAGACCGTGTCGCAGATGGTCGACCGCGTGCTGGCGCTGCCCGAAGGCACCCGCCTCTATCTGCTGGCGCCGGTCGTGCGCGGCCGCAAGGGCGAGTACAAGAAGGAGCTCGCGGAATATCTCAAGAAGGGCTTTCAGCGCGTCAAGATCGACGGCACCTTCCATGAGCTGGCCGAGGCGCCCACGCTCGACAAGAAGTTCCCGCACGACATCGATGTCGTCGTCGACCGTATCGTCGTGCGCCCCGATATCGGCCAGCGCCTGGCGGAGAGCTTCGAGACCGCGCTGAAGCTCGCCGAGGGCTTGGCCGTGATCGAGTTCGCGGATGCAGCCCCTTCCTCGTCATCACCGGGCCGCGCCGAAGGCGCGAGACCCGGTGATCCATCCTCTTCGAAGGAGATGGATGGCCGGGTCAAGCCCGGCCATGACGAGAAGAAGAAGGTGGCCAAGATCCACGACAAGAGCGGGCCCGAGCGCATCCTGTTCTCCGAGAAGTTCGCCTGCCCGGTGTCCGGCTTCACCATCCCCGAGATCGAGCCGCGGCTGTTCTCGTTCAACAACCCCTATGGCGCGTGCCCCGAATGCGGCGGCCTCGGCGTCGAGCAGCACGTCGATGCCGACCTCGTGATCCCCGACAAGGACGTCACGCTGCGCAAGGGCGCGATCGCGCCCTGGGCCAAGTCGTCATCGCCCTACTACCTGCAGACGCTGACCGCGCTCGGCAAGTTCTACAAGTTCACGCTCGACACCAAGTGGAAGGATCTGCCGAAGAAGACGCAGAACGCGCTGCTGCACGGCTCCGGCGACGACGAGATCAAGTTCACCTATGAGGACGGCGTTCGCGCCTACGATACCAAGAAGCCGTTCGAGGGCGTCATCACCAACATCGAGCGCCGCTTCCGCGAGACCGAGAGCGAATGGGCGCGCGAGGAGCTCGGCAAGTACTTCAACGACGTGCCCTGCGCCGGCTGCAAAGGCTTCCGGCTGAAGCCCGAGGCGCTGTGCGTCAAGGTCGGCGGCAAGCACATCGGCGAAATCAGCGATCTCTCCGTCAAGGCTGCCGGCGAATGGTTTGCCGAGGTGCCGAAGGCCCTGAACGCGCAGCAGACCGAGATCGCCACCCGCATCCTCAAGGAGATCCGCGACCGCCTGACCTTCCTGCTCGATGTCGGCTTGAACTACCTGACCCTGGCGCGCTCCTCCGGCACCTTGTCCGGCGGCGAGAGCCAGCGCATCCGCCTGGCCTCGCAGATCGGCTCGGGGCTGACGGGTGTGCTCTACGTGCTGGACGAGCCGTCGATCGGCCTGCACCAGCGCGACAATGCCCGCCTGCTCGACACGCTGAAGCGGCTGCGCGACCTCGGCAACACCGTGATCGTGGTCGAGCATGACGAGGATGCCATTCGCCTCGCCGACTACGTGCTCGACATCGGCCCCGGCGCCGGCACCCATGGCGGCAACATCGTCGCCGAGGGCACGCCGGCCGAGATCATGCGCAATCCGGCGTCGCTGACCGGCAAATATCTCACCGGCGAGCTCGAGGTCGAGGTACCCGAGCGGCGGCCACCGAACCATCGCCGCACCATCAAGGTCGTCAACGCCCGCGGCAACAATCTCAAGAACGTCTCCGCCGAGATTCCGCTCGGCCTGTTCACGGCGATCACCGGCGTGTCCGGCGGCGGCAAGTCGACGCTGCTGATCGACACGCTGTACAAGGCGATCGCGCGCAAGCTCAACGGCGCCAACGAGGCGGCGGCGCCGCACGACCGCATCGAGGGCCTGGAGCACATCGACAAGATCATCGACATCGACCAGTCGCCGATCGGCCGCACCCCGCGCTCCAACCCCGCGACCTATACCGGCGCGTTCACGCCGATCCGCGAATGGTTCGCCGGCCTGCCGGAATCGAAGGCGCGCGGCTACGAGCCCGGCCGGTTCTCCTTCAACGTCAAGGGCGGCCGCTGCGAGGCCTGCCAGGGCGACGGCGTCATCAAGATCGAGATGCACTTTTTGCCGGACGTCTACGTCACCTGCGACGTCTGCAAGGGCAAGCGCTACAACCGCGAGACGCTCGACGTGCTGTTCAAGGGCAAGTCGATCGCCGACGTGCTCGACATGACCGTCGAGGAGGCCGCCGAATTCTTCAAGGCGGTGCCGCGCGTGCGCGACACCTTCGAGACCCTGCGCCGCGTCGGCCTCGACTACATCCATGTCGGCCAGCAGGCCACCACGCTGTCCGGCGGCGAGGCGCAGCGCGTGAAGCTCGCCAAGGAATTGTCAAAGCGCGCCACCGGCCGCACGCTCTACATCCTGGACGAGCCGACCACCGGCCTGCACTTCCACGACGTCAAGAAGCTGCTGGAAGTGCTGCACGAGCTGGTCGCCCAGGGCAACACGGTGGTCGTCATCGAGCACAATCTCGAGGTCATCAAGACCGCCGACTGGGTCATCGACCTCGGCCCCGAGGGCGGCGACGGCGGCGGCGAGATCGTCGCCTGGGGCCCGCCCGAGGACATCGTCAAGGCCCCGCGCAGCTACACCGGGCAATTCCTGAAGCCGGTGCTGGAGAAGTCGGCCAAGCCGAAGAAGCGCAGCCGCGGCGCCGCGAGCGAGGCGGCGGAGTAGTTCCGTCGCGCCGTCATTGCGAGCGAAGCGAAGCAATCCAGAGCCGGGCGCGAGACTCTGGATCGCTTCGTCGCTCCGCTCCTCGCGATGACGGTCGGGACGACGGGCTCGTGCGCCATGCGAGAGGTCGCTGCTTGCACGGACCCTAGATCGTACATCAGTTCGATTGAACGAACGACTCCGACGCGTAGCAATCGAAGCACAGGAAGACGTAGATCATCCCGCAATCCGCGATACATATCTCGTCATTGATCGAATCGAGTTGACCGTAGAACGTCATCTTGACCCGGCAGGTCTTGCAGGTCGGCCATTCATCACCCTGGATGAAATCGGGGCTTCCACCGAGCCGGTGCCTGCGTCCGATCGGCTTTGGCGCCAATTTGAAAGGTGGCATTTCGCGCGCGACGTCATCCAACGGTTCAGGGACGAGCTGAAACGGCGGAATGACTTTCATGCGCGGGTCCGCTGGACTTCGAGGTTACAAGGCTTACCCAGCCTATCGTCTCCCCCCTGTAACGCAACGACAAAGCCCGCCGCTCAGCCAAGCGCGACGGGCTTCATCGTTGCTCTACCAACTCAACTCACCAGCGATAATACCCGCTGCGCGTGCCGTTGTTGTTGCCGCTTGGGCCGACATCGCCCTGGGTCGAGCTCGGGGTCGGATGGTTGGTGCCGTTGTAGCCGGCGCCCCAGCCCGGGCCGTCATACAGGCCCGGCGCGACCGCGACGTAGCCTTCCTCATAGACCGGACCCGGCGCCCAGGCGAAGGAATCGCGGTAGGCGTAGGTGCTGGTGACCTGGCCGCCATAGCCGTAGCCACCCGGGCCGTACTCGCCGGCTGAAGCGGCGGCGGTGCCGGCAACCAGCGTGACCGCGGTCAAGGCCGCCAAACCAAACATGCGCGTCATGAACTTGCTCCTTCGTTCCTAATTATCGCGGAGCAAACAACGTAAGGACCCTGCCGGTTCCGCGGCAGGTCACGACAATGCTGCGACACAACGCTTCGCTCACATTGCCGCGATTGAATAATCCAACGCGGCTGTCTCTCGGTAGCTCCTTGCGGAAGACAAGCCCGCCGCTCGTGTCCGGGCGGCGGGCTTGTCGACTGGACGCTGACTTATCTGACAGCGATTACCACTGACGATAGACGCCGGTCAGCGTGCCGTTGTTGTTGCCGGACGGACCGACATCGCCCTGGGTCGAGCCCGGGGTCGGATGGTTGGTGCCATTGTAGCCGCCGCCCCAGGCCACTGGGCCGGCCACCGGACCGGGCGCGTAGGCCGGCGCCGGCGCTGCGCCATACACCGGCTCGGAATCGGTGGTCTGCGCCGGCGGCACCCAGGCCATGGAGTCGCCGAAACGGGCATAGCCCTGCGCGGACGCTGCGGCGGTGCCGATCACCAGCGTGGCTCCGGCCAGCGCGGCCATCTTGATCGTGCGTTGCATGTCTCTCTCCTTGCTTCTGTGCGGGGTCAACCACCGCACCGCGCAAGGCGTTCCTGCAGCGCACACTCACAAAAATCGTGATGAAAGGTTGATTGGCCGCCGCACCGAGCCCCCTTGCAGGACTGAGCGAACCCAGCCCCGCAAAAGCTCCCCTGCGACGCTCAGGCCGCGACGGCGACCGCCCGCGGCCGCGCCACGCCGGTCTTGGTCACTCCCGGCAGGGGCGGCGCCTTCGTGCCGGTCGCATGCGGGAAATACTGCAGCTGCATGGAATGCATGTAGCCGGCTTCCGCGGTCCAGGAGTCGTTCGCCTCGACGATCGGCGTGATCGTGAACAGGTCCGGATTGCTCGGCGCAATCGCGGTATAGGTCGGGATCGATGCGCTGAGCCACTCGAGCGGTTTGTAGATCGAGTAGTAGTTGGTGTCCTTCAGGACAGGCGCCGGCGGCGGATAGGTGCCGAGAATCCCGTTCAGGTTGGCCCAGCCCATCGGCACGATGTCGTTGCTGTTGACCGCCGCGTAATAGGTGTAGCTCTTCGCGAAGGTCGCCGCGAATCCCGCGTTCCACATCGTCGGAGCCGCGAAGGTGTGCGGCCACAGCGTGAACTTCAGCGACGAGTTCAGCTTCGGCAGCTGATCCTGCAGCCATGCCGTCGCCGCCACGGCGAGCGCGCCGCCGAGGCTGTGCCCGGTCACCATCAGTTGCAGGTTCTGCTTGGCCGCGAGGCCGCGCAGATAGTCCAGCAGCGACAGGTCCGTCGTGGGATCGGTGAGCGCGATGACCAGCGCCAGCGCGTCGTTGATTCCGGCGCTGATCTGGAGCGGCGCGCCGGCCTGCTGCGGATACAGCCACGGCACCTGGAAAACCGCGTCGGCATCGGCGAGCACGTTCTCGAAGGCGCCGGCGACCGAGCCGTCGACATCGGTGCCGCGGAACGCCAGCGCATAGCTGCCGTCGCTGCCTTGCGCGACATAGGCGAGCACGCCGTTGTTGACCGCCGGGCCCCAGACGAGCGACCACGGACCGTTCGCCGCGCCCGACGGGACGGACTTCAGCATCGTCACGAAATCGCTCGGCTGAACCGCATCGAGCGCATCGTCGATATAGGCGAAGTAGGACAGATAGGCTGCAGCAACCTTGTTGAGGGCCATGTGAAATCTCTCTGGCTTGAATGATGAAAACAATTTCGATCAAATCGGGCAGGCAGACCCTGATCCGCCGGCGCACCGCGATCATAGACCGCGTCATCTCCAGGTGCACATCACAACATGTTCAACCCCTGATCATCGAACGTCGCCATGGCGCTGCGAGACGCAATGGTCGCGTCTCATTGCGCCCCGCCCCTCCCATTGCTATGGCGCAGGGCTGTCGCAGCACGACACGCCTCGACGATCATCAGCCCCTCGCCACGCTCACCCCGCGCGATGCCATATTCTCTCGTCATCTTCGATCTCGACGGCACCCTCGCCGACAGCTTCCCGTGGTTTCGGGTCCACGTGAATGCGGTCGCCGCGCGCTTCGGCTTTCGCCAGGTGAAGGACGAGGACATCGACGGGCTGCGCCATGCCTCGACCCGCGAGATCCTCGATTTCCTTCAGGTGCCGCGCTGGAAGCTGCCCTTCATCGCGCGCCACGTGCGCCGCCTGAAGACGGCGCATGCCGCAAGCATTCCGCTGTTTGCAGGCGTCGACATCATGCTCGACACGCTTGCCGCGAACGGCACGACGCTCGCATTGGTCTCGTCGGACAGCGAGGCCAACGCGCGGCAGAAGCTCGGATTGCGCGCCGGTCTGTTCGCCGATTTCGATTGCTCGGCCTCGGTGTTCGGCAAGGCACGCAAGTTCCGCCGCGTGCTGAAGCGGCTGCGCGTCGACCCGGCCCGGGCCATCGCGATCGGCGACGAGACCCGCGACATCGAGGCGGCGCGCGCCGCCGGCATTGCCTTCGGCGCGGTGACATGGGGCTATGCCGCGGAGCAGGCGCTGCGCGACCAGCGACCGGAGATGCTGTTCACGCGGGTGGAGGAGATCGTGGAGCGGCTGGTCGTGCATGCCGGACGAGATCCGTAGCCTGCATCGGCGCCGGGATGCAGGGACAATGACGAACCTCGATACCTGCCCGCGTCTTTGCGAGCGCCTCGTCAAAGCCCGGATGAGCGCAGCGACATCCGGGGTCATCGCCGGCGTCGCAGAAGAACCCGGATATCGCTGCGCTCATCCGGGCTACAGTCCGTGCCCAGCGCCTCACCGCCGCAGGAACGCGCCGAAGGCGCGCGGACCGTCGCCGACCTTGATCTCTCCCGTGACCTTCAGCGCGGCCACGTCGATGACGCTCAGGATGTTGCTCTCCCAATTGGCGACGATGACGCGCTGGCCGTCGGCGGTCGCCTCGATGCCCTCCGGATAGTCGCCGACACTGATGCGCTTGAGCGGCTGCAGGCTCGCCAGGTCGAACACGCTGACCGTGCCGTCATACTGGTCGGTGGCGAAGCCCCTGCCCTGCGCCAGCGCCACCGCATAGGGCCGCAAGCCGGTCTTGACCCGGCCGATCTCGCGGCGCCCGGCGAGGTCGATCACCGAGACGTCGTTGGAGGCGACATTTGCCGTGTAGGCGCGCTTGCCCTCGGCGTCGATGGTCACACCGAACGGCCGCGCGCCGACCTTGATGGTCGCGAGCCGCTGGCGCGTCGCCGTGTCGATCACCGAGACCATGTCGTCGTCGCGGTCGGCGGAGAGCAGCAGCTTGCCGTCGGGGGTCACCGCAAGCCCCGAAGGCGAGGCGCCGACCGTGATGCTGCCGCTCACGCTACGGGTCTTCGCATCGATCACGCGGATCGCGGCGCTGTACCAGTCGGCGACGTAGACCGTCGAACCGTCCGGCGTCACCGCTATGCCGAGCGGCCCGCCACCGACCTCGATGCGGCCGACGACTTTTCGCTCGGCAGCATCGACGACGCTGACGGTCTTGTCGTCCGGACTCGCGATATAGGCGAAGCGGCCGTCGGCGGCGACGGCAACTCCGGCCGGCTTGCCGCCGATCGGAATCGTCGCCACCGGCTTCGAGGTCGCGAGATCGACGATCGTCAGATCGTCGCTGAGCTGATTGGTGACGAAGGCTTCCTCGGCGTGAGCTGCGGTGCCAAGGGCGAGTACAACTGCGAACAGAAGGGCTCGGCCAAAATGAGAGAGAGGACTGGTGGCAGAGTAGCGGACTCGGTGCTTACCTCTCCCCGCTTGCGGGGAGAGGTCGGATTGCATCGCCAGATGCAATCCGGGTGAGGGGGTACAGGTCTCTCCACGAGCACTTCCCGTGCGTCTGCCCCTCACCCCAACCCTCTCCCCGTAAGAACGGGGAGAGGGAGCGCAGTGCCGGCTGGGCGACATCATCGATCCCTAACTACCAATCCGCCCCTTCAGCTACCGCCCTCCACCTTCTTCTTCAGGCCCTCGAGCCCGCCCTTGTAGAGCCCGCTGACCGCGTTGACCGCGGCCTCGTCGTTCAGCTCCGGCGGCGGGTCGTTGTTGGGGAAGCCGCGGTAGAACGCGCCGGTCCATTCGACCACGCTGCCCTTGCCGTCAGCGCTCGGCGTCACCGCGATGGTCGACGAGTAGTTCGTCACCGGCAGCACCTTCACGTCGACGGCGGTGATGCGATACGAATAGCTCATCTTCTCGGCGTCGTATTTGTAGAGCTCCTCGTCGACGGTCGCGCCGCCCTTCAGGGTCAGCTTGCGCGTTGCGCCGATCTCGTTGCCCTTGTCGCCCGCGGTCTTGTCGACGATGCCGAGCCAGCTCATGTCCTGGAAGTTGCCGATCACGGCCCACACCTTGGCGGGCGCGGCGTTGATCTCCACGTGCTCCTGCACCTTGCGCCGGGTGGGCCCATGCGCTTCCGCCATCGTCAGGGTCGTGATTGTCAGGGCCGTCGTCGCGATCGCGAGCGCCGTCCTTGCGGTCAGCGCCTTGCCGAACACCATCCTCATCTCGTTTCCTCGGTCACTTTCATTGGTCCGCATCCGGCGCGGACAGGCCTATCTTTGCACCGCACTGGATTGTTGCAACAAAAAAGACCGTGTCGTGGCCGCCTCAATTCGCGCCGCAGCAGCGCTTGTATTTCTTGCCGGAACCGCAAGGACAGGGGTCGTTGCGGCCGGGCTTGCCGAACGAGGCGAACGGATTGGGCTGCCGGGCAAAGTTGGTCGACCTGGGCACCGGCGGCCCGCTCTGCCGGTATTGATACAGCGTCAGCACCGCCTCGCGGATATCAGCCGGCGCCTCGCGGTCGAGCTTGGCGTTCTCGGCACGATCGTCGTCGAGCGCCAGCTCGATCGCCACCATCAGACGCAGCGCCGCCTCGCCCACCTCCCCGTCGACCTGCCGATAGGCCTTGAACCTTTCATGGCGAAGGTCCACGGCCGCCGCAAAACCGTCGATCCACAGCTCCCAGACGACGTCGCCGTTGAAGGCGTCGATGGGAAAACGCGGCTGGTACTGCTCCGGATGCCGCGCGAGCGTCAGCGCGATCTCCCGGTGATAGTCCATGACCAGCCCGAGCACCTCATTGGCATGGTCGATGCTGGTGAAGACGGAGCGATGCCCCTTGCCGAGCCCGAAGGCTGCCGCGAACCATTCGCCGGGAGGAATCGGCTCAGGGAGCACGAGCAGGCCGGCGATGAAGCCGTCGAGCTCCTCCAGCACCATGGCGCGATCATCCAGGGCCAGCAGCGCCCGTTCGAGCTTGTCGTGGCGACCGATCTGCTCCGGCATGCAGCCCCCTCTTCCTTCGCTCCCGTCACGTTCCGAGTCGGCCGACGGGCACGCCGCGCACACGGCCGAGCCACGACGTGGCCGTTTTGACACCAAAACAGCCATGCGCGCAAAACCTAAATTTCCGCGGGGGATCAGCGGCATCAGCCTTGTCCAGTCCTGCGCGAAAAATATTCTTCTTTCGTTTTTACGGAATTTCTGTTTTCCTGCATGCGTCCCGTCCTCACGAGAGGGGCGCTTCGCGGTCGTCACGGGCGTGGAGGGCGGGATGCGATGGACGTCACGGGCCCGGTGCTGATGCGCAAGACGACGGGTCGCGGGACGGACGGCGAAATCGTGTGGTCCTGACCTCCCGACGCTGAGGTCAAATGGGTGTCGATGCCTTTCAGGGCGTCGCGCCGATGACGGTGGCCAGAAAGCCCGGTGCACCGAGGAGAGCGCGTATAAGTCGTAAACCGTCGCGCAGGGAAGGCCGGTTGCTCGGCCAATCCTGTGGTTCCTGCCGCCTGCATTTTTTTCGCAGGCGGGCCATGGGTGCGGCCTGCACCCGGCCTTCCCTGCGCCCTCTCACCTGGGAGGGCGGCATGAATGTCAAAGCTCGGGTGCCGGGGCATCGCGAGATCGGTGTCACATGGTCAGTCACGGCGAGCAATCCAGAGCCGTCCGGAGCCGTCACTCCGCAAACACGCCCTGTACGAACCGGTCCGGATCATTGCAGAACTCACGCATGGCCTTGAAATGATCAGTGTCCTGCACGCGGACGGGCTCCAACCCGTATTTGGTCAACCGCAGCAGAGTCGCGCCCGGATAGGCCATCAGCACCGGCGAATGCGTCGCCATCAGGACCTGGCAATGGCCGGAGTCGTCCATCCGCCGCATCAGCTTCAGGAACTCGATCTGGCGCGCCGGCGACAGCGCCGATTCCGGCTCGTCGAAGATGTAGATGCCCTGGCGCTGGCAGCGCTCCTCGAAGAAGCGCAGGAAGCCCTCGCCATGGGAGTGGGACAGGAAGTCCGGCGGCGGCCCGCCGAGCGGATCGTCCAGTGCGGCCTGGTCGAGATAGCGCGCCACCGAAAAGAAACTCTCGGCGCGGAAGAACCAGCCTTGCGTGATCTTGGGCAGCCAGCTTGCGCGCAAGGCAGCACTCAGCGCGCCCCCCATACGTTCGATCGCACGCCCGTGGTCGACCGGCATGTAACCCTTGCCGCCGCCCGCCTCGTCATAGCCGGCCAGCGCGGCGATGCCTTCGAGCAGGGTCGATTTGCCGGTGCCGTTCTCGCCGACGATGATCGTGATCGCACTCGTGAAGCTGAGCTCGAACTCGTCCTGCAGGAACGGCAGGCAGAACGGATAGGCGGCGCGATCGGCGATCTTGGCAGGATCGAGCCACAGCCGCTTCAGATACGGTGCCGGCAGCCTGATCTCGCGTTGCTTCCTCGCCATGACGCCTTCACGACCTCGGTGACATCACCGGCAATCTCGCACATCGCGGCCGCATCGGCCACCGCCGCACCGACGCTACGCCAAGACCTCCAGCACCAGCTCCATCGTCATCAGCACCGGATTGTCGCCGCGGACGAGGCGGCCCTGCGCGCGTGCACCGGTGTAGTCGACCAGCGCGACCTCAACAGTGGCTTCAAGGCCGTCGTCGCCGGGCGCGATCGTGCCGGCGGTGATCGTCAGCTCCGTCGCGAACGGCTCGACGACGCCGCCGTCCTCGAAGCGCGCCCCGATGGTCGAGCCCACGCCGCCGTGGACGCGGGCCTCGCTGATCCCCTGCGCGCGGCAGAATGCCTCGAGGCAGCCGGCGACATCCTGGTTCGGCCGCAGCCGCAGCGCGAAGGCGCGGCGATCCGTCATGGCGCCGCTTGGCGCGGCCGCGACCGGCCCGAACAGCTTGAAGCCGGTCTCGACGTCCGGCTCTGCCGTGAAGATCGCACCATCGAGCCCGAAAGCGTCGACCTCGAACGGCTCGGCGACGATGGTCTCCTCCGGCAGGATATGCCCTCCCCCGGCGCGGCCGCCCTGTTCCGTCCACAGCGCGTGGCAATGGAAGAACGGCGCCCCGTCGCGCACGCCGAGCGTCATCGTCGCGGTCGACAGGCGCGTCACACCGGCGGGCCGATAGGTCTCGCTGTAGAATGCGGCATGATCCGCCGTCTTCGACAGCGCCGGCATGACATAGGCGAACGGGCCGAGCGCACCGCCTTTGATGTCAAGCACGCCGCCGGCAAAGCCCTGGGCCGCCAAGCCGCGGCGCGCAGCTTCGAGCAGCGGCAGGCCCTGCTCCAGCTTGAACGAAAAAGCGCGGCCGCGCGCCGCGACCCACTGGATGCGGTCGGCGACGGGCGTACCGGGCTGGATGATGGATCGCATTGCGCCTCAGCCCTGCCTGGTGAGATCGAGCAGGCCGCGCGCCTCGAGCTCGTCGCGCACCAGACGCTTCGGAATCTTGCCATAGCCCGATTTGGGCAACGCGTCCCAGAAGAAGAACCGCTTCGGCATCTTGTAGCGCGGCAGCTTGGTCGCGAGATAGCCGGCGATCGCGCTTTCGCTCGGCGCGACGGCACCTTCGCGCGCGACGCAGACGGCGACCCCGACCTCGCCCCAGACCGGATCGGGCACGCCGAGCACGGCGACCTCGCCGATATCGGGATGCGTCAGGATCTTTTCCTCGACCTCGCGCGGATAGATGTTGGAGCCGCCGGAGATGTACATGTCCGACGCGCGGCCGGTGATGTAGACGAAGCCGTGTTCGTCCATGTGGCCCAGATCGCCGGTGCGGAACCAGCCGTCGCGAAACGCCTTCGCATTGGCCTCCGGATTGTCGTAGTAGCCCGCGAACACCGCCGGACCGATGACGCAGATCTCGCCGGTCTCGCCCGGCTTCAGCTCACGCCCCTGATCGTCCTGGATCGAGACCTGCATGCCCGTGCGCTCATAGCCGCAGGTGCCGATCCGCACTTCCGGTCCATCCTCTTCCTCATGCGCCGCGGCCGGCAACACCGTGATGTTGCCGGTGACCTCGCCGAGGCCGAAATACTGAACGATCACCTTGCCGAGCCGCGCCAGCGCGCGCTTCTGGTCCTCGCGATACATCGGCGCGCCGGCATAGATCACATGGCGCAGCGAGGAGTGATCGAACTGGTCGACTGCGGGATGCTCGACCATCATCTTCAGGATGGTCGGGACCGTGAACAGGTTGCTGACGCGATGCCTCTGGATCAGACGGAAGGCCTCGGTGATGTCGAACTTCTCGCTCGGCAGCAGCACGGTCCTGGCACCGCGCGCGCTCTGCATCAGCTGGTGCACGCCGGCGCCGTGCGACAGCGGCGCCACGACGAGAGACGCGTCGTGCTCGGTTGTATCAGGCGTCAGATCCGCGAGATGATTGGTGATGACGAACGCCATCTGGCCATGCGTCAGCACCGCCGCCTTGGAGCGGCCGGTCGTGCCGGAGGTGAAGAAGAACCAGCAGGGATCGTCATGCTCGACGGCCGCGTTCGCGACGTGCGCGCCGACATGCGCCTTCATGGCGTCGGCCACGATCCCCGTGCCGAAGCTGCCGCCTTCACCGATGCGCCACGTGAAGTCAGCGGTCGTCACTGCGGCGGCATGATCCGGAAAGTCGCCGTGGCAGAGAAACGCCTTCGCGCCCGAGGCGGTCGCGAGGTAGGCGACCTCGTCCGGCATCAGTCGGAAATTGGTGGGCACCCAGACCGCGCCGAGCCGGAACGCGGCGAACATCGAGACGAACATCTCCTCGCAGTTCTTGGAGTGCACCAGAATGCGATCGCCCTTGGCGATCCCCTGCTCGGCCAGCGCCGCCGCGAGCGCCGAAACC
Organism: Bradyrhizobium sp. HKCCYLS3013; assembly: GCF_051167615.1. Classification (NCBI taxonomy): domain Bacteria; kingdom Pseudomonadati; phylum Pseudomonadota; class Alphaproteobacteria; order Hyphomicrobiales; family Nitrobacteraceae; genus Bradyrhizobium; species Bradyrhizobium sp. HKCCYLS3013. The sequence goes on along the minus strand of NZ_JBNPTK010000017.1, from coordinate 34,171 downwards.
ATCGCGTCGATTTCGCGCCAGGTCCACGACCTCTCGCCCCAGACGAAGCCGACGCGGTCGCCGAGCCGGCGGCCGTTTTGCGTGACGATATGCGCGAGGTTCATCACGCGGCGGGACATCCGCAGGGGTGCCGGTGTCATCGACAACCTCTCGCGCCGCTGCAACTGACGAACAGACCCATGGAAGCGTCCCCTCATCGATCCTTCAGGCGATCTCAGCCGCCCGATACCTTCGGGCCTGTTTATCCCGGTCCTGCTCGCCCTCGCAAGGCCGGCCTCCCCATCGCACCCATGCGGTGGCGTGTTTCGAACGGATGCAGATGCCGCGCGACAAATCGTGGCCGGCCGCGCATTTCTTCGTATCACCGCGCGCCGAATCGGATTTGAGGACAACCATGATCGACCGTCGCTTCCTGCTTCTCGGCCTCGCTGGCGTGCTCGCCGCTTCTCCGCTGCACGCGCAGGCACCTTCTTCCAACGAGCCCGTCGGCATCATGACCGCGATCTACACCCGCGTCGCCAAGGGCAAGGGCGAGGATGGCGGCACCTTCGTCATCGAGGACAAGGCGGCGCGCGCGAAATATCTGTCGAAGTCGCTGGCCGCCCAATGGGCGAAGATGGACGCCCGCACGCCCAAGGGCGAGGTCGGGGCGATAGATTTCGATCCCGTCACGAATTCGCAGGATCCCGATGTCGCCTCGTTCAAGGTGACGCCGGAAATGCAGGACGGCGACAAGGCAACCGTCGCGGTCAGCATTCGCGGCCACCGGACCGAGCGCAAGGAACAGGCCGATGACGTCATCCGTTACGACCTCGTGCGCGAGGCCGGCCAATGGAAGATCGACGACATCCGGGGCGCCGTCGATGGCAAGCCGTGGTCGATCCGCGCGATGCTGGTGGAGTTCCTCAAACTCACCGAGAAGCCCAAGCGAAAGTAGAGATGCATGACTGATGTCCGTGACAACAAGGCCGGCAGCCGCTTCGAGCTCGACATCGAGGGCAACGTCGCATTTGCCAACTACCGGGCCACGCCGCAGGGAGTGATCATCACCCATACCGAGACCCCGCTACCGCTGCGCGGCCGCGGCATCGGCTCGCAGCTCGTGGAAGGCGCCCTCGCGCTGATCCGCGCCGACCGCGGCAAGGTCATCGCGGGCTGCAGCTTCGTTGCCGATTACCTCCGCGACCACCCGGAGAACCGGGACATCATGGCCTGACGGCCGTAGAACTACCGAGCGAAACGATTGGACCGCGCGCCTTAACGCAATGGCTACCTGGATGGATCAGCAATCCCCCGCCGAACGAGCAACCAGACCAAGGGGGAGAGGCACATGTTCATCACAGCCATTTTCGACGTTCTCAAGCGCTACGTTCACTACCGCACGCAGCTCGCCTATCTCGACCAGCTCGACGAGCGCACGCTGCGCGACATCGGCTTCGAGCGCGACCAGCTCCACGCCGAGGCCTGGGAACGCGCCGGCTACGCACACGTCTGAGGCGCTGGCGCAGCCTCACGCCAGACGCGATCCAAGACGACAAAGGCCCGCACGATGGCGGGCCTTTCGCTTTCTTGGCCTTGCCGTGAGCGGCGCAAGCTCAGTGCTTGATCTCCGGCGGCAGCTTGCCGCCATTGGCCGCGAGCTTGCTCATCACCTGCTTGTGCAGCCACACGTTCATGCTGGCGGAATCGTTGGTGTCGCCGCTGTAGCCGAGCTCCTTGGCGAGCTCCTTGCGCGCGGCGAGACTGGAATCGATGTCGAGCGCCTTCATCAGGTCGACGATCGAGGTCCGCCACTCCAGCTTCTCGTGCTTGGCAGCCGCCGCCTTGTCGACGATCGCAGCCACATCGACATTTTGCGGCGCAGCAGCCGGGGCCGCCGTCGGGGACGCGGCCGCGCCGCCTGCCGGCGCGGTACCACCAGCGGCGGGCGTGCTGCCGCCGGCCGGTGTCGCCTCGGCAGGATGGCCGAAAATCGCGCCCATGATCTTTCCGAAAACGCTCATCAATGGCTCCCAATGGATGGTGATCGTAAGAAGAACTCGGCCGGCGGCCTTCCGTTGCGGAGACGCCCGTCGGAGCCGCCCCGCCACCGCCGTGGCCTGCCAAACGCGAACACGGCGACCAATGTGAAGCTTACCCAAGGCGGAATGACGGCGGAACGACTTTATTGGACCATGCTCCAGCTTCTGCGTGAGCGTTCCAGTCTAATGCACTGCGACATTCACAGCCCTCACCGAGGCGTGAGTAGGCGCAGCCTGTTTTGGCACTATCCTGGTGACTTCCGTTCGCGAATGGCCGCCCCGAGGTTCGTCGCGTCTGGCCATCCGCGAACTTGTTCCAACGAGAAGCGCAGCCCGCCTGCGTGGTTGGGAAGCGCCCTACGCAAGTTGAGGGAGCACACGACGATGGCCACCTACCACAGCAATGCTGCCTCCCACGTGCGGGCGGCAGACGAGGTCGCGGCTGAGCTGACGATTCGTACGATCGACATGTCGAGCCTGATGCGCGCGCTCCGGCTCGGCTGGGATGACTTCAAGGCGGTGCCGAGTCACGCCGTGATGCTATGTGCGATCTATCCCGTTCTCGGCCTGGTGCTGGCGCGCGCAGTGTTCGGCTATGCGGTGGTGCCGCTGTTGTTTCCGCTGGCGGCGGGCTTCGCCCTGCTCGGCCCGTTCGCCGCGCTCGGTCTCTATGAGCTCAGCAGCCGCCGTGACCGCGGCGAGGACACCAGTGCCTGGGACGCCCTGGAGGTGCTGCGGTCGCCGTCGTTCGGCTCGATGCTCGGACTGGGCACGCTGCTCCTCGCGCTGTTCGTCACCTGGGTCGCGACGGCGCAGGCGATCTACGTCGCAGTGTTCGGCTATGGCGGCGCGACCGGTGTGAGCGATTTCCTGCAGCGGGTCTTCACCACACCGCAAGGCTGGTGGCTGATCGCGGTCGGCTGTGGCGCAGGCTTCCTGTTCGCGCTGCTGGCGCTGTGCCTCAGCATCGTGTCCTTCCCATTGATGCTCGACCGTCACGCCGGCGCGCTCGAAGCGGTGGTCACCTCGCTGCGCGTGGCGGCCAAGAATCCAGTTCCGGTTGCGGCCTGGGGCCTCATCGTCGCAGTGCTCCTGGTGGCCGGCACGATCCCGTTCTTCCTCGGCCTCGCCGTCGTGATCCCGGTGCTCGGCCACGCCACCTGGCATCTCTACCGTGAGGCCATCGCGATCCATCCCGACGCCGCCCGGATCGTGCCGCCGGCCCCCCGCAGCTCCAAGCCCGCGGCGGATTTCCCGGCGAACCTGTTCCCGTGGCGCTCGCGTGACCAGATGTGAGGACGCCGCGATGAATCTTCACTGCCGCCGGCCTCCAGGCCGGCGGTCGCGTCGAGTGGCCGCAGAGTGTGGCGGCGCTCACGAAATCCGACGCCAATGTGATCGAAAGGCCTTGCTGCTGCCGCGGTTACGCCCGACATGGAGCACGCCCAGCAACGCCTTTTGAATCCATTGCCGTCCAGGTGTTTCGATGATTGCTCGCGTTCTCGCCGTTTCCGCTCTTGCCTGTCTCGCTGCCCTCACCCCCCTGTCAGCGCCAGCGCATGCCGCGGTACCCTGCGGCAACGGCAATTTCGACGGCTGGCTCGCCGAGTTCAAGACCGAAGCGGCGGCCAAAGGCATCTCGCAGAACACGATCAATGCGGCGCTGACGGGCGTGACGCCCGACCAGAGCGTGCTGAACCGCGACCGCGGTCAGAAGGTGTTCAGCCAGACCTTCGAGGAGTTCTCCGGGCGCATGGTGCCGCCGCGCCTGACCCGCGGCTCCAACATGCTGAAGCAATACGGCTCGGTGCTGTCGCGGATCGAGCAGAGCTACGGCGTGCCCGGCGAGGTGCTGGTCGCGATCTGGGGTCTCGAGACCGATTTCGGCGTCAACGTCGGCAAGTTCCCGACCATCCGCGCGCTCGCGACGCTGGCCCATGACTGCCGCCGCGCCGAGCAGTTCCGCGGCGAGTTGCTGGATGCGCTGCGCATCGTCGACCGCGGCGACCTTCAACCGGCCGAGATGCACGGCGCCTGGGCCGGCGAGATCGGGCAGACCCAATTCATGCCGTCGTCCTGGATCAAATATGCCGTGGATTTCGACGGCAATGGCCGGCGCGACCTGATCCGCAGCGCGCCCGACGTTCTCGCCTCCACCGCGAACTATTTGAAGGGCTATGGCTGGCAGAAGGGCAAGGACTGGGAGCCCGGCGGCCCGAATTTTGCGGTCATCCAGCAGTGGAACAAGAGCGAGGTCTATGCGCGGACGATCGCGACGTTCGCGACCCAGCTGGCGCGGGCGCCGTAGGAGGGAGAGTGAGGCCGATCGCGGCATCGCGACCGGCCGTTCGTTCGATGATGCTGTGATACGCCCGCTACTTGCTCATCCCGGCCTGCATCGCCCTGGTCAGGTGCATGCTGCAGGCACCCATCTTGCCGCTCAGAAGCGCGTCCTGCGCCGCCGCGATCTCTTTTTGCGCCGTGTATCGGGCGTCGCCGTCGGCCATGGCCTCGATCGCCGTCTCGGTCTTTTCCAGGTTGGCCCCGCTGCAGCCGGCGCCATGCATCCGCGCGGCCTGAGCCGGACCGAACGCCACGATTGCCGCAGTGATGAGCGCGGCCCCAAACAGTTTGTTCATTGTTCTTCCTCGCTGGTGCGGCGGCATCGGCATCATTGCCGGACACCGCGACACTTTGTCGCACCTTCCGCAAGATGGCACGAAATGAAATCGCCGCGAGCGATCCGTGATGGCGAGCCCTACCATTCGAGAGGTAAAGCCAAAATAATGAATTTATATTCATTCTATCAACCCATGCATTTCGCGAGGTACGGGCCGGGCGGGCACCTCCAAAACTTGTCCAGCATCGGAGTTGGCATTACGCGATCCGGCAATCCGAACGAGCGATTGAAAAACCGCATGAATACGTGGTTTTTTGCAATTCGCTTAGCGGCTGGGCGCCCTGCCCGATTCTTACCCAAGCGTTACTCAAGCTATGCGCCGAGGGGTTAGCTGCATCGCAACATTCACGCTTCCGCATCGCAACATTCCCTTCTATGTTCATTTCAACGATGAAGTTCCAACGAAGAACTGAATCGCGAACTAAAGGAGATTTCTCATGTTGCTCTCGCTCATCCGCATGGTTCAGGCGTTCCGTGAGTATCAGCGCAACGTTGCCGAGCTGTCGCAGCTCAGCGATCGCGAACTCGCCGACATCGGTCTCGATCGCTCGGACATCCCGCGCGTTGCCGCCGGTCACTACAACGGCTGATCAGCCCTCTTCCGATCTCTACCGGACATCGCCCGCCTCGCTGCGGGCGTTGCCGTTTTCGGGCGGTTCGCACACCGCGACACACGCGCCCGCTTTCTCGCGCCGAGCCTCACTGGCGCATTTGCAGCGCTCGGGAAAAGCGCTACCTGTCCCGCGCATGACAGGCTCCAAATCACCTTCGAAGACCGTCCACATTGTCGGTGCCGGCCTCGCCGGCTCGGAAGCCGCCTGGCAGCTCGCCGAGGCTGGAGTCGACGTCGTGCTGCACGAGATGCGGCCGGACCACATGACCGAGGCGCACCGGACCGCGACGCCGGCCGAGCTCGTGTGCTCCAACTCGTTCCGCTCCGACGACGCGGCCAATAACGCGGTCGGCCTCCTGCATGCCGAGATGCGTCGGCTTGGCTCGCTGATCATGCGGGCCGCCGACGCCAACCAGGTCCCGGCCGGCGGTGCCTTGGCCGTCGACCGTGACGGCTTCTCGGCCGCCGTCGCAAGCGCGCTGGAAGGCCATCCGCGCATCGAGCTGCGCCGCGGCGAGATCACCGGCCTGCCGCCGGCGGACTGGGAGAACGTGATCATCGCCACCGGTCCGCTCACCTCGCAGCCGCTGGCCGAGGCCGTCCGTGACCTGACCGACGAGACGGCGCTCGCCTTCTTCGACGCCATCGCGCCGATCGTGCACAAGGACACGATCGACATGTCCAAAGCCTGGTTCCAGTCGCGCTACGACAAGGTCGGTCCGGGCGGCACTGGTGCCGACTACATCAACTGTCCGATGACGAAGGAGCAGTACGACGCCTTCGTTGCGGCGCTGCTCGCCGGCGAGAAGACCGACTTCAAGGAGTGGGAGAGCAACACGCCCTATTTCGACGGCTGCCTGCCGGTCGAAGTGATGGCCGAGCGCGGCCACGAGACGTTGCGCCATGGTCCGATGAAGCCGGTCGGCCTGACCAATCCGCACAATCCGACCGTCAAACCCTACGCGATCGTGCAACTGCGCCAGGACAACAAGCTCGGCACGCTCTACAACATGGTCGGGTTCCAGACGAAGCTGAAATACGGCCCGCAGCAGCAGATCTTCCGCACGATCCCCGGTCTAGAGAACGCCGAATTCGCGCGGCTCGGCGGGCTGCATCGCAACACCTTCCTCAACTCGCCGAAGCTGCTCGATGCGCAGCTCCGTCTGCGCGCGCAACCTCGGCTTCGCTTTGCCGGCCAGATGACGGGATGCGAGGGCTATGTGGAGTCGGCGAGCATCGGCCTGATCGCAGGCCTCTACGCCGCCGCCGAGGTGCGCGGCGCCAATCTGCTGCCGCCGCCGCCGACCACCGCGCTCGGCGCCCTGCTCGGCCACATCACCGGTGGCCACATCGAGACGATCGACGGCGGGACGCGCTCGTTCCAGCCCATGAATATCAATTTCGGCCTGTTCCCGCCGCTGGCGACGGCCCCGACCCGCAAGCCGGACGGCACGCGGCTGAAGGGCAACGAGAAGACGGTGGCGAAGAAGCAGGCGATGAGCGCCCGCGCGCTGGCTGATCTCGACCGCTGGATCGCCGAGCACCTGCGCGTCGCGGCCGCTGCGTGAGAGCCCCATGAGTTTGCCGAAGACTGATTCCGCCGTGCTGGCGGCACGTTGGAGCGAAGGCGTGCTGCTCAAGCGCGACGTGTTCTCGACCGTCGAGCGCGGCCGCTTCAAGAGCGAGGCCGGCGAAGTCGATGCGGTGCTGCGCCGGCTCGACGAGGTGCCGTGGTGGTCGTTCGTGCTGGCGCGGCATTTGTTCGCGCGCGAGCGCAAGGCGCTGACGCGCGCCAGGGGGCTCAACGCCGGCCCCGATCTGCTGTGGGCGGGCGATCGCGCGCTGGTCCGCGGCTTCATCAATGGCGTGGCGCTGCATCTGGCCAAGCCGCACGGCAACGTCGCCTATTTCCGCTCGGCCAAGCGGATGATGCGCCGGCTGCATCGCGCCGGAATCACGCACAACGATCTCGCCAAGGAGCAGAACTGGCTGGTCGGTCACGACGGCCATAGCTACGTGACGGACTTTCAGCTGGCCGCCTGCTTCGACAGCCGCAGCCGCCTGTTCCGGATCGCGGCCTATGAGGATTTGCGTCACCTGCTCAAGCACAAGCGGAGTTACGCGCCCGAGGCGCTGACGCCGAAGGAGCGCAAGATCCTGGCACGCAAATCGCTGTTCGCGCGCATCTGGCTGATGACCGGCAAGAAGGTGTATCGCGCGATCACGCGCGGCATCTTCAATTTCACCGACCGCGAGGGGGGTGGACGGCGCCTCGTCAACGATGCGCCGGTGCTGATGGATATGATCCGGAAGAACCCGGCCGTGCGCGATGCCGCGATCGTCGCCTTCGCCGACCGCCGAACCGGCGTCGGGCTGTATGCCTTCGTCGAGGGGGAGCAGCCGACGCTTGAAACCCAGCTGCAGAACGAGCTTGCTTCAGCCAAGGGCCCGAAGCCGCCGGAGCACATCCAGGTCGTGCATGCCCTGCCGCGCGACGCCAGCGGCAGGCCACGCACCGAGCTGTTGCAGCTGGTCGCGATGAACCAGATCGACCTGATCGAGCCGATGCTCACGAGCGACAGTGATCGCGCCTTCCTCAAGGACATCCTGGACTCGCGTAAGAACCTGCGCGACCGGTTCAATTTCGAGGCCGACCTGAAGCTGCCTTCGGCCTGAGCGGACGAGACTTCGCGGCCCGGCCATTGTATCCTGTGGTTGCAATGTCGTTTGGGAGGATTTGGCAATGAACGTCGAGACCCGCGCGGCGACAACCTCTCGGTCGTCGAGCATCGAGATCATCCCGACTGGCCGGCAACTCGGGGCGGAGATTCGACATGTCGATCTCAGGCATCTCGACGATGCGGGCTTCGACGCCCTGCTCCGCGCCTTTCACACGCACTCCGTTTTGCTGGTGCGCGGCCAGGCTCTGACGGACCAGGACCTGATCGCCTTCAGCCGCCGCTTCGGTGATCTCGACTGGGCGCCGGTGCAGGAGAACGGGCGCCGCTTCGTCGACGGTCTGCCCGAAATCTATATCGTCTCGAACGTGAAGGTGAATGGCGAGGCGATCGGCAGCCTCGGCGCCGGCGAAGCGGTGTGGCACACGGACATGTCGTATCTCGACACGCCGCCGATCGCGAGCGCGCTCTACGCGCTGGAAATTCCGCCCGTCGGCGGCAACACCTCGTTCTGCAGCATGTATGCCGTGTACGACGCGCTTCCGCTTGAACTGAAGCGCCGTATCGCGGATCTCAAGATCAAGCACGACGGCACCTACAACAGCGGCGGCTTCGTACGTCAGGGCGTGACGCCGACCGATGATCCGCGCACCTCGCCGGGCGCGATCCATCCGCTGGTCTGCACGCATCCCGATTCCGGTCGGCAGATGCTTTATCTCGGCCGCCGGCGCAACGCCTATCTGGTCGGGCTCGAACTGGCGGAATCGGAGGCACTGCTCGACGAATTGTGGGCGTATGTAGCCCGTCCGGAATTCGCCTGGGAGCATGTCTGGAAGGTCGGCGATCTCGTCATCTGGGACAATCGCTGCACCATGCATCGGCGCGATCCGTTCGATGATCATGCGCGGCGAATCATGCATCGGACCCAGATCAAGGGAACGAATCGCCCGCACTGATTCGCTTGCGCGCGACATCCGCACGATCAAGCACCAGATTGCCTGCGAATGAGTTGCAGGTTGCTGGATATTTCCTCGTGCGTCGCCTTGAAGCGTCCAATTTCCGACTCAGAGCGGCAGAGTGTGCCGACAATCGGCAGATCGTGCCGCGATCCTTCCGCGAATTGCCTCCGAGCCGAAACACCCGCGACAAATTACGATGGTTGATTTGCAGGCGCTGGTGAAACTTGGGAGATGACGCAAGTGAGTCTCAGAAGCAACGTTGCTCGAAGCGCCGAAAGCAGCCTCATCCAGGTCATCCCGACGGGAAAGACGCTCGGTGCCGAGGTCTGCAACGTCGATCTCGGATCCTTCGATGATTGGGCGTTCGCCTCGTTCATGCGCGCGCTGCTCAAGCACCAGGTCCTGCTCGTGCGCGGCCAGCGTCTTGGTGAACGTGACATCGCGGCTTTCAGCCGCCGCTTCGGTCACGCGGATCTATTTTACACCTCTCCCGGCGGCTTGCTGGGCGACAGACTGTCATTCTGCAGCCTCTACGCCGCTTATGATGCGCTCTCGCCGGCGCTGCGCAGCCGCGTCGCTCATCTGAAGGTTCGTCATCTCTCGACCGACACCGCCGATGATGGCCGTCGCACCGTCATCGCAGGCCCGGTGCACCCGCTGGTCGGCAATCATATCGATACCGGCCGCTCAATGCTCGCGCTGGGGCAGCGTCGCCATTCCTACGTCGTCGGCCTCGAGCAGGACGAATCAGACGCGCTGCTCGACGATCTCTGGCAGCTTGCCGAACGGCCCGAGTTCAGTTGGACCCACACCTGCCGGCCCGGTGATCTCGTCGTCTGGGACACCCGCTGCACGATCCACCGGCACGAGTCGCCGGACATGCCGAGACTCCTGCACAGCCCGCCACTCTGGAACACGATGCCCTCGGCTTGAGCCGGCGACGGCGTCAGCGCGCGCGAAAACTCGCCGTCCCCGCGGCCCGCCACAGCGTCCACAGCGTCGCGAGGCGCGAGCGGGGGCGCGGCTGAAACGGATCGTCGCGGGGCCCGGCCCGCGCGAGGTCGCGCCGGACCAGCGCGAGCGGCAGCAGAACCGGCCGCACGGCCGGCGGCGCCTGACGCGCCAGTTCGAGGGTGTGATCGACATGCTGCCGGGCCTGCCCGCGCAGGTCCATGATCACCTCCTGGATCGCCGGTGATGCCTTGCCGGAGAACATCTCCTCCTGGCCGACGGCATGCCGCGCGAGAAGATCGAGCGGAACGTAGAGCTGCCGGTGGGCGGCATCGCGCGGCAGCGACGCGATCACCTGGAGCAACCCTTGCGCGATGCCGGCATGGTGCGCGAGATGATCGGCGTCCGCAAACGGCGGCGCAATGATCTGCGCGGCCAGCGCGAACAGCGCGCCGCGCGTGTCGCCGAGATAGCCGTCCAGCGCCGCCATCGTCGGCATCGGATCGTTATAGAGATCGAACTGGTGCTCATCGACCAGGCGCGTCAGCCGCTCGACCGGAAGCGCGAAGCGCTGCACGGTGAGCAGCAATTCGGCCGCAACGGGATTTCCCTCGGCGCCGCCATGTTCGTGACCCGTCAGCGTGTCGTGCCACCACTGCAGCCGGACTTCGCCCGGCAGCGGCTGCGACACCAGATCTCGTATGCGGCTGACTTCGACGTTGAATGCGTACAGCGACAACAGCGCACGCCGGGGCTCGGGCGGCATGAACAGCGTCGAGGCGTAGCGGTCGAAATCGTGCTCGCGGACAAGGCCTGCACAGAACGCGGCGTCGCTGTTGGCGCTCGTCTCGCTCATGGGACGGCGATGAGCGCTGCCGCAACCCGGCGCCGCTCGCCGATCATGACGTTGTAGGTGCGAATCGCGGGGCCGGTCTGCATCGCATCGAGAACGACGTTCACGCCGCGCAGGGCCGCGCGCAGCGGTGCGGGCGGGATCCAGACTTCGTTTCCGGTGCCGATGATGAGCGTGTCGATTCTGTTCGCCGCGTCGAAAACGCGCTGCAGCGAATATCGGTCGATCTGGCCGGGCTGAGTGACATCCCAGGCCCAGATCGAGTCGGGCAGGCACAACAGCGAGCCGCGGTGCGACATGCCGGCAAAGGCAAAGCCGCCTTTGCCATAGCCGTCGATCGGCGCCGATCGCGGGAAGTGCGGAGTGTCGTTCGGAGTGGTCATGTCCGAGACCAGCTTGCTGCCTCCGGATCTGATCCGAAGGCAAGGTTCCTTCGAATCACGGCATCTTCTTCTTCGCCGCCGGCTTCTCCTCCTGCGCTTCGGCTCGGACCGAATGCACGCCGAGATAGATGAGGATCGGCGACGCGATGAAGATCGAGGTGTAGGTGCCGACCAGCACGACGCCGAACATCATCACCGCGGTGAAGCTGTGGATCGCCGGGCCGCCGAACAAGAGCAGCGCCAGCAGCGCCAGGGTCACCGTGACGTGCGTGACGATCGAGCGCGACAAGGTCGAGTTGATCGATTCGTTGAGCAGCTGCGGCATCGGCATCTTCTTGTAGCGCCGCAGCATCTCGCGGATACGGTCGTAGATGACGACGGTGTCGTTCAGCGAGTAGCCGAGAATGGTCAGCAGCGCCGCGATGCTGGTGAGGTCGAAGTCGACCTGGCTGATCGACATGAAGCCGATAGTCAGCACGATGTCGTGGACGTTGGCGATCATGGCGCCGAGCGCGAACTGCCACTCAAACCTGAACCAGAGATAGATCAGGATCGAGACGATCGCGAGCATCAGGCCAAGCAAGCCGACGGCGAGGAACTCGCCCGAGACGCGCGGACCCACGACCTCGACGCGGCGATATTCGACGGAATCACCGATCGCCGCCTTCACCTTGTTGGCGGCCTCCTGCTGCGCGGCATCACCGCCAGGCTGCTCGGCGATACGGATCAGAACCGATGCATCGGTATCAGCACCGAACTGCTGCAGCTGCACTTCGCCGAGGCCGAGCGTCGACAGCTTCGCACGCATCCCGGCGATGTCGGCGGTGCCCGACTTGGCCCGCACCTCGAGCAAGGTGCCACCGCGGAAGTCGATGCCGAGGTTCAGTCCGTGGGTGAAGAACAGCACGATCGCCAGGATCGACAGTGCCGCCGAGATCGGGAAGCTGATGCGGCGGAACTGCGTGAAATCGAAATGCGTGTCGTCGGGCACGATGCGCAGCGACGGTAGCAGGCCGAGCGCGCTGACCACCGTCAGCACCACGATCAGGATGCCAAGCCCGATGAGAACCCAGTGTGTCACAGTAGCTCCTAGATTGGCACGCTTTGCGGCCGCTTCCACCGCACCCACCCCGCCACGATCAGGCGGGTGAGCGTGAAGGCGGTGAAGACCGTGGTGAGGATGCCGATGCCCAGCGTCACGGCGAAGCCGCGCACCGGGCCGGTGCCGATGTAGAACAGCACGGCGGCGGCGATGAAGGTGGTGATGTTGGAGTCGAGAATGGTCGCCAGCGCGCGCTTGAAGCCGGCGTCGATCGCCGAGATCGCGTTGCGGCCGCCACGCAGCTCCTCGCGGATGCGCTCATAGATCAGCACGTTGGAGTCCACGGCGATGCCGACCGTCAGCACGATGCCGGCGATGCCCGGCAAGGTCAACGTGGCGTTGAGCAGCGACAGCACACCGAAGATCATGGCGACGTTCACGACCACCGCGATGTTGGCGAACACGCCGAACAGCCGGTAGGTCACCAGCATGAACACGATGACCAGGATCGAGCCGACATAGGAGGCGAGTTCGCCCTTGGCGATCGAATCGGCGCCGAGACCCGGACCGACGGTGCGCTCCTCGATGACCGTGAGCGGCGCCGGCAGCGCACCGGCGCGCAGCAGGATCGCGAGCTCGTTGGCAGACTGCACGGTGAAATTGCCCGAGATCTGGCCCGAGCCGCCGGTGATCGGCTCGCGGATGACCGGCGCCGAGATCACCTTGTTGTCGAGGACGATGGCGAACGGCTGCCCGACATTCTCGGTCGTGGCCTGCGCGAACTTGCGCGCGCCGGCCGAGTTGAAGCGGAAGGTGACGATCGGCTCGTTGGTGCGCTGGTCGAAGCCGGTCTGCGCGTCGGAGAGATCTCCGCCGGAGACCAGCACCTGCTTCTTGACGACATAGGGCTGGTTGGGCGGCGACGCGCTCTGCAGCACCTCGGAATCCGGCGGCACCCGCCCCTGCATCGCCTGATCCGCCGGCACCGAGGTGTCGACCATGCGGAATTCCATCTTGGCCGTGCGCCCGAGCAGGTTCTTGAGCTGCGTCGGATCCTGCAAGCCCGGCACCTGCACCAGGATGCGGTCGTTGCCCTGGCGCTGGATCACCGGCTCGACGGTGCCGAGCTCGTTGACGCGGCGCTCGACGATCTGCATCGACTGCTCGATGGTCTGGCGGATGCGTTCCGTGATGGCCGCCGGCGGGATCGTCAGCCGGACCAGTCCGCCGCCGGCATCGCTGACCTCAAGGCTGCGCTGGCCGCTGGAACCGAGCAGCCCACCGAGCGGCTGCGAGAGATCGCGCAGCTTGGAGATCGCAGTTCCCGTGTCGCCTTCCTTGGTGATCCGGACCTCGACCCCATCACCCCGGCTCACCAATCCGGTGTAGCCGATCTTGGCATCGCGCAGCGTGCGGCGAACATCGTCGCGCACGGCATCGAGCCGCTCCTTCTTGATGTAGTTGGAGTCGACCTCGAGCAGCAGATAGGAGCCACCCTGCAGGTCGAGGCCGAGCACCAGCCGGCGCTGCGCCCAGGTCGGCCAGGTCTTGACCGTCGCCTCGGAGAAGAAGTTGGGCACTGCGCACAGGCACACGACGAGCGCCGTGAGAATGATGCCCAGCGCCTTCCACCGCGTGAAATACAACATGGAGGTTGTCCGTAAGGGCCGTAGCCGGCCCGAAAAATCAGAACATCACTAAAGAGCGAAGGCCGGAGTTGATTCTGGCCGGGCCGCAATCAGCTCGCGGCCTTTTCGTCCTTCTTGTCGTCCTTTGCGTCTGCCTTCGCGGGCTCGCCCTTGGTGCGGACGCCGGTGATCATCTGGCGCATCTGGCGCACGCGGATGCCGTCGGCGATCTCGAACTCGACCTGGTCGTCGTCGACGACCTTGGTCACCTTGCCGACCAGGCCGCCCTGGGTCACGATGGTGTCGCCGCGGCGGACGTTCTTGACCAGGTCGGCATGCTCTTTGACCTTCTTCTGCTGCGGCCGAAGGATCAGGAAATACATGATCACGAAGATCAGCGCGAACGGCAGCAGCGACATCAGCATGCTGTTGGTGTCGCCAGCGCCGGCGGCCTGGGCATAGGCAGGGGTGATCAGCATGTGGTCGATCCTCGTGGGCAGCGCCCGGTGAGACGGGAATAGCCGGCGAACCACGCATGTCTCGGCGCGGGCCGGCCTCTTGCGAATTTCGCGCGGAATATAGCGGCAGCAGTCCCAATAGCAAGGCGCCCCGCCCCTTCATTTCGCCCCGCTTGCGGCAGCCGGCGAGGCCCGATATGGCTGCCCCATCAGGAACTTGCAGCATGTCGAAAAAACCAGCCAAAGCCCCGTCCCGTAGCCCCGCCAAAAACGCCCTCGGACCGCTCGCCAAAGGCACCCGGCCTGCAGCGCAAAAGCCACCAGAGATCGCGGCAAAACGTCCTGCCCGCCCCGCCTCCGACGATACGGCTGACCGGATTGCCCGTGCGCTGGAAGCCATTGCCACGCATCTGGCGGCAACCCATGCGGGTGCCACGCCCGCGCTTGACCTCAACGCGGCCGACGCCTTCGTCTGGCATCCGAACGGCCGGCTCTCGACGGTGCCGCGCGTCAGCCGTGTCGAGATCGACCTGCTCAAGGGCATCGACCGGATGCGCGACATCCTGATCGAGAACACCGAGCGCTTTGCCAACGGCCTGCCGGCCAACAACGCCTTGTTGTGGGGCGCGCGCGGCATGGGCAAATCATCGCTGGTGAAGGCCGCCCATGCCAGCATCAACGTCACGCGCAAGCCGGCCGACCGGCTGAAGCTGATCGAGATTCACCGCGAGGACATCGAGAGCCTGCCGGCGCTGATGGACATCCTGCGTGCCGCGCCGTTCCACTTCATCGTGTTCTGCGACGACCTGTCGTTCGACGGCAATGATGCGTCCTACAAATCGCTGAAGGCCGTGCTCGAAGGCGGCATCGAGGGACGGCCCGAGAACGTCATTCTCTACGCCACCTCGAACCGACGCCATCTGTTGGCCCGCGATATGATCGAGAACGAGCGCTCCACCGCGATCAATCCGGGCGAAGCGGTCGAGGAGAAGGTCTCGCTGTCCGACCGTTTCGGCCTGTGGCTCGGCTTCCACCGCTGCAGCCAGGATGAGTATCTGGCGATGGTCAAAGGCTATTGCGGCCATTTCGACATCGCAGTCGCCGCGGATCAGTTGGAGCGCGAGGCGCTGGAATGGGCCACGACGCGCGGCTCGCGCTCCGGCCGCGTCGCCTGGCAGTTCACGCAGGATCTGGCTGGCCGCCTCGGCGTGCGGCTGAGCGCGAAGTAATCCGACCTTCCGCGCCCCATCGCAGGCGATGACAGTCGCCTGCGTGGCACGCAACCAGTCTCAGCCTCCGTCATTGCGAGCGCAGCGAAGCAATCCAGAGTCCCGCACACCACCCTGGATTGCTTCGCTGCGCTCGCAATGACGCCTTTGGCTGATATCCCGCCTCAAACGACAAGGGCTCGCCCAGAGGCGAGCCCTTGCATGTGAGGACGGCAGGCGTCGCGGCTCACGCCCCGTTGAGGAATTGCAGCGGGTCAACCGGAGACGATCCCTTGCGGATCTCGAAGTGGAGCTGCGGCGATCCGACTTCTCCCGATTGACCCGACTTGGCAATGACCTGGCCGCGCTTGATCGGATCACCGCGCTTCACCATCAGCTCACTCGCATGGGCATATGCGGTGACATAGCCGTTGGAATGCCGCACCAGGACCAGGTTGCCATAGCCCTTCAATTCATTGCCGGCGTAAGCGACGACGCCATCTTCGGCTGCCTTCACCGGGGTGCCCTCGGGCACGGCGATGTTGATGCCGTCGTTGGACTTGCCGTTGGTCTTGGCGCCGTAGCTCGTGATCACCTTGCCGCGAGCCGGCCAGCGGAAGGTCGGCAGCGAGCTGGTGGTTTCGGCCGGCCGCGCCGGCTCCTCCTCCTTCTCGGGCGCCGGATTGGCCTGGGCCAGGCGGGCGCTCTGGACCGGACCTGCCGCCGCAACCCGCGTCGTCGGCGCTGGCGCCGGCACGGTCGCAACCGCCTGGGGAACGGTTGCGACCGGGGCCACCGGCGCGGCTGCCGCTACGGCCCTGCCAGGGACGGTCAGCCTGGTCCCGAGCTTCAGCGGCGATGCCTGATCGATGTTGTTGGCGCGGGCGAGCTCAGCCGCCGTCAGATGATTCTGGCGGGCGATGCTGGCGAGTGTCTCGCCGCGGTTGACGAAGTGGACGGTGGACGGTGCTGCGGCCGCCACCGGCTTCGGCGCGATCATTGGCGCCGCAGCAACGGGCTGGGCCGCGGGCGCAGCCGCCACCGCGCCAGGATGCGGAATGATCAGCTGCTGGCCCGGCGACAACGCGCGCGGCCCCTTGTAGCCGTTGGCAGCCAGGATCTCAGCCGGCGTCACGCGGTAGCGCTTGGCGAGGATGTCGAGCGTATCGCTGGTGCCGACGATGATCTTGGTGCCACTGGCAGGACGCGCGGCCGCGACCGAACGCGGCGGCACGGTGCCGGTGGTCTCGAGCCGCGGCTGAGCCGGCGGAGCATAGGAATGCGCCGGCTGTGCATAGGCCTGGGGTGCGGCGACGGCGGGCGCTGCGACGGGGACCGCAGCGGGTGGCGCATAGGATGCGACGCCGCGCCCGCCCGACGACATGCCTCCGGCACCGCCGCCCGTCGGATAGGATTGCGGAGCCCCGACCGCCGGGGGCGGCAGCGCCGCGGACGAATAGGGTGGCGCCGGCGCGGGAGCTGGCGTGTAGGACTGGCTGTATTGCTGGTGCTGCCGGGGCGGCTGCGCCTGCACCGACCCGGTGGAATCGGATGCAAACGGGTTTGAAAACGGATTTTGCGTCTGCGACAGCCGCGTCGACATGTCGGCGCTGCAGCCGGCGACGCCGAATGACATCAGCGCCAACGCCGCAACCTGCGGCAGGCGGCGCGAGCGAAGCAACTCGACAGTGGCGGGCATGGTTACTCACTCGTACGCAACAAACAACGAATTCGAGTAAACACAGCCGCGGTAAATAAGCGCTTAAGCCGCGAATAAAGCGTTGTGCGGCCTGCTGATCCGTCTCTTTAGAGTTCGCGCGCAATTCCCGGAATTGCCGGCACAAATCGCACGTCGACGAGCTCTTTTCGGTCGAGACGATCACCCGTCCGCGTGATCCTGACGAGCGTCTGCACCCCGTGTTGCGGCCCGACCGGCGCGATCAGGATACCGTCCGGCTCCAGCCGGTCGAGCAGGCTCTGGGGAATCTCATCCATCGCCGCCGTTACGATGATGCGGTCGAACTGGCCGCCCCCCGGCGGCAGCGCGTAGCCATCGCCGAGCATGACCTCGACATTGAAGCAGCCGAGCTTCTCCAACCGCTCCCTGGCCTTGTCGGCCAATGTCCGGAAGCGCTCCACCGTCAGGACGTTGGTGACCAGCCTGGACAGAATCGCGGCCTGGTACCCCGACCCCGTCCCGATTTCGAGGACACGATGGGACTTCTGCAGCTTGAGCTGCTCGGTCATGTAGGCGACGACGAAGGGCTGGCTGATGGTCTGTCCACAGGCGATCGCCATCGCGCTGTCGCGATAGGCGTCCGGGCGGTCGGCCGGCAGAACGAACTCCTCCCGCGGCACCTCTTCCATCGCACGCAACACCGCCTGATCGCTGATCCCGCGCCGACGCAGGGTCAGCTGAAACATCATTTTCTCGGGAGGAGCAGCTGGGGGCATCGGGATGTCGGTTGGTGGGCTCCTGCGCAATTTACCTGCCGGGCGAGGGTTGCGCACCGATTTTCCGCGCGCCCGTCGCAACCAGGATGCACCGTCATGGTCCCGACGACGACCGCGTTCCGCACGAGGAACCAAGTCGGGTCCGGTTCGTTCACCTTATGGGCGATCGTGCCCACGCCGCACGGCCATGAAAGACGACATTGTTGACGTTGCGCCATAAGCCGTTATTTGCGAGCGTCAAATCGGATATGGGCAAGGACTGACATCATGACTGCACCGCGGCCGCCGCGCGGCTCTGTGTTTTTGGTTGAAGACGAAGTCATGATCCGAATGATGGTGGCCGACATGCTGGAAGAGCTCGGCTACACCGTCGCGGCCGAGGCCGGCGAAATCGGCGAAGCGATGCGGCTCGCCGAGAGCACCTATTTCGACGTTGCCATTCTCGACGTCAACGTCAACGGCAAGGTCATCTCGCCGGTGGCCGATCTCATCAAGGCGCGCAACCGGCCCTTCATCTTCGCAACCGGCTACGGCTCGTCGGGGTTGCCGGAAGAATATCGCGACCGGCCGGCCCTGCAGAAGCCGTTCCAGCTCGAGACGCTCGGAAAAGCGATCGATCATGCCCTGCGAGGCGCTGAGCCGCAGGGGTAGAAGGCGCTTCAGCCGAGAATGTCGCTGAGCTTGCCGGAGAACGCCTCGTCCGTGCGATCCAGGCGAAGCGGAGTCACTGACACGTAGTGCGCCGCGAGAGCTGCGAGGTCCGTCCCCTCGTCGGGCAAATCGAGCGAAGCTGCCCGGTCGAAGCCGATCCAGAAATAGGGGTTGCCGCGGCCGTCGCGCCGCTCATCGACCTTCAAGAAGCCGAGATTGCGCTTGCCCTGGCGGGTGACCACGACGCCCCTGACCTCTTCCGGTGCACAGGCGGGGAAGTTGACGTTGATCACTGTATTCCTCGGCACGCCGGCTTCGAGCACCTTGCGCACGATCTGCGGGCCGAATTTGAGCGCGGTGTCCCAGGACGGCTTGTCGCGAGTGGCGATGCTGAATTCCTGCGACAGGGCGAACGACGGCAAGCCGAGAATGGTGCCTTCGAGCGCGCCGGCGATGGTGCCCGAATAGACCACGTCCTCGGCAACGTTGCGGCCCTTGTTGACGCCGGACAGCACCACGTCGGGCAGCTTCGCCCCCAGGATATGCCGGGCCCCCATGATGACGCAGTCGGTCGGCGTGCCGCGCACGGCAAAGTGGCGCGGGCCGACCTCGCGCAGCCGCAACGGATCATTGAGCGAGAGCGAATGCGACACGCCGCTCTGGTCGAGCTCGGGCGCCACGATCCAGACGTCGTCGGACAGGGCCCGTGCGATCTCCTCGATCACCTTGAGACCCGGCGCATGGATCCCGTCGTCATTGGTGCAGAGAATCCGCATGGCCAACCTTCCGTCTCTTCGAAAGCATCGTTCGGGGGTGTCTTATCTGCTGTGCCGCAGCGAGGCAAACCCGAGCGCTCGCCGGCATCACCCGGTCAATGCCGGATCCGCCACTGCGGCAGGAACCTGGCGAGCTGCCCTCGTATGCCCAGCCTCAACGGTAGGCTGGACGTGCCGGATACGCCGGCTGCCTGCTGAGCAGGAGGCGCCGGCACTGCTGAAGGCTCGGTCGGCGGCACTGCTGCAAACCGGGCCCGCGCGACACTCAACGCCTTCTCGAAGTCGACCGGGTTGAACCAGGGCTGATCGCGCAGCGAGTCGTGCAGCCCCTCGTCCCAGACCCTCGAGCAATCGACGTCGAACGCTCCCTTCAGGCGCTGATCGACCGCCTGGATGCCGGAGCCGGTGACGGCCCATTGCCGCCCGATCCAGAAAATATCCCGATGCAGGACCATGTTGCCGGTTTCTGAAAAACAATTGCTGAACAGAACCGGAGGATACGACCCGCCGGCCGCCACGCAATGGCGGCGACCGGGGCGGATGCAATTTGCCGCGGCGCTATGGCTCGGCGGCCACCACCTTGAGGCCGCCCATATAGGGCTGCAGCACGTCGGGGACCGCGATCGAGCCGTCGGCCTGCTGATAGGTCTCCATGACCGCGATCAGCGCACGGCCGACAGCCGTGCCCGAGCCGTTCAATGTGTGCACGAAGCGCGGCTTGCCGTCACTTCCGCGATAGCGTGCATCCATGCGGCGCGCCTGGAAGTCGCCGCACACCGAACAGCTGGAGATCTCGCGGAAGGCGCCGCCATCGCCTTGCCCCGGCATCCAGACCTCGATGTCGTAGGTCTTCTGCGAGGAGAAGCCCATGTCGCCGGTGCACAGCGTGATGACGCGATAGTGCAGATCGAGCCGGCGCAGCACCTCCTCGGCGCAGGCCAGCATGCGCTCATGCTCGTCCTTGCTGGTTTCCGGCGTCGTGATCGAGACCAGCTCGACCTTGGTGAACTGATGCTGACGGATCATGCCGCGGGTGTCGCGGCCGGCCGCGCCTGCCTCGGCGCGGAAGCACGGCGTCAGCGCCGTGAGCCGCATCGGCAGCTCCTTCTCGTCGACGATGGACTCGCGCACGAGGTTGGTCAGGGCAACCTCAGCAGTTGGAATGAGTCCGAGCCGCTCGGTCTTGAGGCGATCATCCGGCTCCGCAATCAGCTCGCCCTTCACGGCCCAGAACTGGTCGTCCTCGAACTTCGGCAATTGTCCCGTGCCGAACATGACGTCGTTACGCACCAGCAGCGGCGGGTTGATCTCGGTGTAGCCGTGCTCGGTCGTGTGCAGGTCGAGCATGAATTGCCCAAGCGCGCGCTCCAGCCGCGCCAGTCCCTTCTTCAGGACGACGAACCGCGCGCCCGACAGTTTTGCGGCGGCCTCGAAGTCCATGCCGAGCGGTGAGCCAATGTCGTCATGCGGCTTGGGCGCGAACGCGTAGTTGCGCCTGGCACCGAACACATGGCGCTCGACATTGTCGTGCTCGTCCTTGCCGTCGGGCACCTCGTCGAGCGGCAGATTCGGAATCGCTGACAGCTCGCGCGCCAGCTCCTCGTCGGCCTGCTTCGCTGCGGCCTCGAGCTCCGGCATCGTGGTCTTGAGCCTCGCGACCTCCTCCATCAATGCGCTCGCACGCGCCTCGTCCTTGGCCTTCTTGGCCTCGCCGATTTCCTTGGAAGCGGCGTTGCGCCGGGCCTGCGCCTGCTCGGACGCCAGGATCGCCGCGCGACGCCGCTCGTCGATGCCCAGCAGTTGCGACGACTGGGGCGACAGACCCCGGCGCGTCAGCGCCGCATCGAAACCTTGCGGGTTGTCACGGATCGATCTGATGTCGTGCATGGTCGTTCGGTCCTGGGAACGAAAGATGTCGGCGAGTCGCCGTGGATCACGGGCCGGCCTGCACTACCGCGAAAGGCGGCGGATGGGAACAGGCAACGCCCGGGATGGAGCCCGGGCTTGCGGGCCTGCCCTATTCCGCTGGCGTGGTCGGCAAGTTGCCGGAGCCCGACGAAGAGCCCGCCTTGGCCGCAGCCGCCTGCTTCTCGACGATGCCGACCGCGATGATCGCGCCCTCGTAGAGGGCCAGCAGCGGCAATGCCAGCGAGGCCTGGCTGAGCACGTCGGGCGGCGTCAGGACGGCCGCGATGATGAAGGCGATCACGATGAAATAGCGCCGCTTCTCCTTCAGCATCTGCGACGTGACGATGCCGATCCTCCCAAGCAGGGTCAGGATGACCGGGAGCTGGAATGCGATGCCGAAGGCGAAGATCAGCGACATCATCAGCGACAGATATTCGCCGACCTTTGGCATCAACGCGATTTGCGCCGTCTCGGGGCCGCCGAGCTGCTGCATGCCGAGTGAGAAGCGCACGATCATCGGCCACACCGCAAAATAGACCAGCATGGCGCCGAGCACGAAGAAGACGGGGGTCGCTATCAGGTAAGGGAGGAAAGCATTGCGCTCGTGGCGGTAGAGGCCGGGCGCCACGAACTTGTAGATCTGCGTCGCAATGATCGGAAAGGAGATGAAGCCGGCGCCGAACATCGCCAGCTTGAGCTGCGTGATGAAATATTCGAGCAGCTGGGTGTAGATGAACTTGCTGTTCTCGGCACCTGCCACCCAGACGAACGGCAGCACCAGGATGTTGTAGATCTGCTTGGCGAAGAAGAAGCAGAAGATGAAGGCCACGCCGAAGCCGAGCAGCGCCTTGATCAGCCGCGACCGCAGCTCGATCAGGTGGTCCATCAACGGGGCCTTGCTGGCCTCGATATCTTCGACGGTCATGACGCTTTGGCGTCCTTCAGGCGTTCAGCTTCTGCTGACGCAGACATTTCGGGCTCCGGCTCGGGCTTGATTTCACGTACGATCGCCAGCGGCTCGCCCACCGGTTGATGAGCTTCAGCCTCCACGAAGGTCTCGGCCTGTGGCGGTTCGGGGGTCGTCGGGGTCATCAAAGGAGGCTCGGACGAAGCAGCGGCCGCGTCCGGTGCGGGCGCCGGCTCAGTAGGCTTGTCGATCCCCTCGATATCGAGAGCCTTGTCGACGTCGCGCTGCAACGAGGAGATCACGCCGGTCGGGGTGAAACCGCTGGCGGCCTCACGGACCTCGTCGAAACTCTTCTTGAGGTCGGCCATTTCCGCTTCGCGCATCGCCTCCTGGAACTGGCCCTGGAACTCCGAGGCCATCCGGCGCGCCTTGCCGATCCATTGCCCGACCATGCGCAGGACGCCCGGAAGCTCCTTGGGACCGATCGCGATCAACGCGACGACCCCAATGACGAGCAGCTCACTCCAGCCGATATCGAACATGAAACAATCCGCCTACGCGACGACGCCTCTGATCCCGCCTGCCCGGGCCTGCCTGAACAGGTCCCGGTGCCGTCCCTGCGGGGGCGCGCCGCCCGCGCCTTTCACGCGCAGATCAAACGGCTTTGCTGCCGACATCCGTGCGGGTGGCCGAAGGCGTGGCGCCATGATCGATCGACTTGACGGGCTCGGTCTTCTCCGGCGCCTTGTCGTCGTCCTGCATGCCCTTCTTGAACGCCTTGATGCCCTGCGCGACGTCGCCCATCAGATCGGAAATCTTGCCGCGCCCGAACAACAGCAGGACGACCGCGATCACGACGATCCAGTGCCAAATGCTAAGCGAACCCATCCTGCAACCCTCCAAACACCGGCGCAGCCTTCACCCGACTGCCCGTCGACGCTACCGCCGAAACCGCGTCATATCCATGGACTTGACCGCGACACTTCGCTTCTAGCATTCGATTGCGAAACAGCAACACGAACCAAGGCGGCAATCAGCCGAAAGCGGCGCGCGGAGAGCCCGATCTGGCCGGAAGGTAGGCGTCAGCGCCCCCAAAAACAAGCACTTAAGGTCCGCCAAATCGCGGCCGGACCTACGTAATAACGCGAGTGTTAACGACGCCAAAGCCGCTACTCCCGGTGCGGCGAGCCGTCCTCGTCGGTATCGCGATCGTGCTCGTCATCGGCGGCGTCGATCTCGTGGTCTGCCGCGTCGATCTCGGCCTCTGCTTCTGCCTCGTCCTCCACCTGAGCCTGAGCCTCGGCAGAAGTTTCGACGAGCTCGGTCACGGCCTCGTCCTCCTGCTCGAGCTCGGTCTCCTCGACGGCGAAGTCCACCTCCGTCGTGTCGGTTTCCGCATCGGTGCCGGGCAGTTCCAGATCGCCAACGGCGACCTGCGACGAGGCGTCGTCCTGAACCGCGGTCTCGGCGGTTCCCATCTCGCCCTCGGCAGCCTCGGCCGCCGCCGTCTCGGCTGCGACTGTTTCCATCTCCGCCGTTTCGACCTCTGCCTCCTCAGCGTCGCCAGGTTCGGCCTCGACCGCCGGCGCAAGCGCCAGATCGAGATCGCCCGGATCCAGCGGCTCCTCGTCCTCCCGGAGCGTCGGATCGTCCGATGGCGTCGGGACGGTGAAGCCGGTCGGCAGACGGGAATCCAGCAGGCCCGTGCCCTTCAGCTCTTCCAGGCCTGGCAGATCGCCCAGGGTCTCCAGGCTGAACTGGGCCAGGAACGCATCGGTGGTGCCGAAGGTCAGCGGACGGCCTGGGGTCTTGCGGCGCCCGCGCGGCTTGATCCAGCCGGTCTCCAGCAGAACGTCCAGCGTTCCCTTGGAGGTGACGACGCCGCGGATCTCTTCGATCTCGGCGCGCGTCACCGGTTGATGATAGGCGACAATGGCCAGCACCTCGATCGCCGCACGCGACAGCTTGCGCGTCTCGGTGCTCTCGCGCGTCATCAGCCAGGCGAGATCGCCGGCGGTGCGGAAGGTCCATTTGCTGGCGACGCGCACGAGATTGACGCCGCGATTGGCGTACTCCGCCTGCAGCTGCGCCAGTGCGGCCTTGATGTCGACACCTTCAGGCATACGCTTGGCGAGCGCGGCCTGCT
This sequence comes from Bradyrhizobium sp. HKCCYLS3013, assembly GCF_051167615.1. NCBI lineage: Bacteria > Pseudomonadati > Pseudomonadota > Alphaproteobacteria > Hyphomicrobiales > Nitrobacteraceae > Bradyrhizobium > Bradyrhizobium sp. HKCCYLS3013. The sequence continues at coordinate 9,855 of NZ_JBNPTK010000017.1, read as the reverse complement.
CGAGCGGCTCGGCCGAGGCAAACAGGAGAGCCTCGAGGATGCGCAACTCTTCGGGGCGCGCCGCGGGCTCGATCGCGATCTCGTCGGGCTCTTCCATGCGCAGTTCCGCCAAGCTTGCCATGGCAGGGTCTCCTTGTTCGTTACTCAACCGTCAAGTCCGGCGCAGCCATGGCGCCGGGCTGGATCGGTGGACGCTTACGAAAATACAGCGGCGCGAACGCCTGCTTCTGGTTCAGCTCGAGCTTGCCTTCGCGGACCAGTTCGAGGACGGCCGCAAAGCTCGATGCGAAGACGGTGGCCTTCTGTGCAGGCTCGACGACGTAGTCCAGCAGGTAGTCGTCGAGACATCCCCAGTCGTCCGACACCTCCGTCATGCCGACGAGCCGTTCGAGCGACGCGCGCGCCTCGGCGAGCGACCAGACGGTGCGCTTGGCCATATGAACGGACGTGACGACGCGCGACTGCCGCTGGATGGCATAGGCCGAAAGCAGGTCGAACAGGGTCGCGGTGAACTTGGGACGACGGACCTCCGCGATGGCCTCCGGGTTGCCGCGCGGGAACACGTCACGCTGGAACTGCGGCCGGTTCATCAGGCGATTGGCGGCCTCGCGGATCGCCTCCAGCCGGCGCAGCCGGTTGGCAAGTGCCGTGGCCATCTCCTCGGCGCTCGGACCTTCCTGCGCCGGCGGCTCGGGCAGCAGCAGGCGCGACTTCAGAAAGGCGAGCCAGGCCGCCATCACGAGATAGTCGGCGGCGAGCTCCAGCCGGATCTTGCGGGCGGCCTCGATGAACTGAAGATATTGGTCGGCGAGCGCCAGGATCGAGATCTTGGCGAGGTCGACCTTCTGCTGCCGCGCCAGCGCGAGCAGCAGGTCGAGCGGGCCCTCGTAGCCCTCGACGTCGACGACCAACGCCGGCTCGGCCTCGGCCAGCTCCGTCGTGGGACGGCCGGTTTCAAACGACAGAATTTCAGCGGTCATGCGCTCGCGGGTCCCAGCCGGTTGATCAGGGCGTCGAGCTCGCCGCGCGCGGCGTCACGATCGAAGCCTGTGGGTGCCTTGCGCGCCGCAAGTGCACGATCGGCGCGGATCAGGGCTTGGCCGGCCAGCTCCGGCGTCTCGGCGGCCACGGCCTGCATCTCGTCGAGCTTGCCGTTGCAATGCAGAACCATGTCGCAGCCGGCCGCCACGATCGCACGCGTGCGCTCGGCGATCGATCCGGCCAATGCGTTCATGGAAACGTCATCACTCATCAACAAACCCTGGAACCCGATCCGTTTGCGAATCACCCGTTCGATCATTGTCGCAGAAGTCGTGGCCGGATGGGCGGCGTCGATCGCGCTAAACACAACATGTGCAGTCATCGCCATCGGGAGGTCGGCCAGCAGCCCGAAGGCGGCGAAATCGGTTGCATCGAGTTCCGCTTCTGGCGCGTCCACGGTCGGCAGGCGGAAATGGGTGTCGGCGGTGGCCCGGCCATGCCCCGGAATGTGCTTCAGGACCGGCAGCACGCCGCCCTGCTCCAGCCCCTCCGTCACCGCCCGGGCAATTGCAGCGACCTTCGTTGGCGTCGTGCCATAGGCCCGATCCCCGATCACGGCATCGGCACCGGCGACGGGGACGTCGGCGAGCGGCAGGCAATCCACGGTGATGCCGAGCGCGATCAGGTCATCGGCGATCAGGCGGGCGCTGAGCCAGGCGGCACGGAGGCCTGCGGCCGAATCAAGGTCGTAGAGACGGTCGAACACCACGCCGGCGGGATAGGCCGGCCAATGCGGCGGCCCCAGGCGCTGCACCCGGCCACCCTCTTGGTCGATCAGGACGGGAGCGTCGGCGCGGCCGACGCAGGCCCTTAATTCCTCAACCAGTTCAGTCACTTGGGCGGGTGACTGGACGTTGCGCTTGAACACGATGAAGCCCCAGGGCCTGAACTCGCGGATGAACGCGCGCTCGGCGTCGCTGAGATCAGGTCCGGAGATGCCGGTAATGAAAGCCCGCATGGTCATGCGGGCCGCATAGACCCCGCCTCGGAGGCGGTCAAGCGAGCCTTAATTGTTGCTAAACGGGAAACACTGTCCGCCGGCAGTTTTCAACGATCCGCACATCTTGTTGGCCTCTTCCTTCGTCGCGAAGGGCCCAACGGCCGCGCGGTACCTGACGCCACCCTTCTCACCCAGATCCATCCGCTTGATGATCGGCTCGTATTTGCCCAGCACGGCGCCGTACTTGTCCTGCACCGCCTTGTACGATGTCATCGCCTCGGCCTCGCTGGCCTGCGACGAGATCGAGACCAGATAACCGCCGGTCCGATCGTTCTGGGTCTGCTCGGTGACCGGCACGGCGGCGGCGATCCGGGCCGGCGCGCTCGCCGGCGCGGCCGGCTGCGGTGTCAGCGGCATCGGGCTGTCGTTGGCGGCCGACGCGTTGGCGTTGGCCGGCGATTTACGGCCCTTCGGCGTCGCCGCCGGTTTGGTTGGAGGCGTCGCAGGCATCGGCGGATCGACCGCGGCGGCCTGATTGCCTCCCGTCACGGACAGCGTCTTGATCGGACGCGGATCACTGTTGGGCAAAATGCCATTGGCATTGGCCATCTGCGACATCGGGGCCGCCCCGGCGCTGACCGGCGGCGGAGCCGCATTCTGGTTCATCTGCGGGAACACCACGCGCGGATTGCCGCCGCGGGTGTTCAGATCCATCGGCGTCTCCTCGCGGGACACCAACTTCTCGCCGCCGTCATTGCCGAGCAGCCGATCCGGCACCTTCGGCGTCGGATCCTGCTGGGCCATGATCTTGGTCGGACTGTTGTCAGCGCGGATGATCGGCGGCTCGCCGGTCCGGCCGGACGAGATGTAGGTCTTGTAGCCGTAGGCGCCGCCGGTGCCGACCACCGCAAGGGTCAGCACCGCGAGCACGGTGCTCATGCCGCTGCGCCGCCGCGGCCGCTCCTCTTCCTCGCCTTCGTCGTAACCGTCCTGATAGCCGTATTGGCTGTCCTGGAAATCGTTGTCGCCCTGAAACCCCTGCTGTCCCGAGCCCATCTGCCCGAACAGCGCATCGTCATAGCGCGAGGAGTCCGGCTCGTTGTCATCGAAGCCATTGTCGCGGTTGTAGTCGCGATCATTCTCGGCGAACCCGTGGCGCGACTCGCCGACGCTGTAGTCGAGCTTGGACAGCTGGTCGGCAAACTCCGCGTTCGGATAACCCTGCTGCTGCCGGGGAGCGGGCGCGGGCGCGAAATCCTGGTCCGGGAAGCCAGGCTGGCCGCGCGGATCCTGATAGCCCGCCGGAAAGGCCGGCGGCGCAGGCGCCGGCTGCGGCGGCTCGCGACCGATGTCGGCGAAGGGATTGGCGGCGGCAGGCTGGGAACGTTGCATCCAGGCCGGAGCGCCGGCCGGTGGCATGCCGGGAACCGGCTGTTCTGGCGCGGGCGCCGCGGGGCGCGCCATCTGACGCGGTTGGGATTGCGGAGTTGCCCGGCCCGAGGCGGCAAAAGGATCGTTCTGCCCGATCAGGCGAGCGAGTTCGGCGAGCGGATCGGCATCGGCCTGCTGGTTTCCACCACGGCCAAAACCATCAGCGGGAAAGGGTCTGTCCTGGTAACGATCAGCCATCGTGATGAAGCGTCCCTGCGGGTGAGCCGCATATGCGTCCTAAGGCGGACCCTGCCAGATTGAGGCCCCCAACTGAAGTCGTGTGTTTCCCCCAATCAGCGCATTGCATCAGGAGCATTAACGCCCAAGATCGCAAGTCCCGACGCCAGAACCGAGACGACGCCCTGAACCATGGCCAAACGTGCCTTGGTCAATTCTGCATCATCATCGATAATGAAGCGTAAATAGGGCAAATCCCGCCCCCGCGTCCAGAGGGCGTGAAATTCGCTTGCAAGTTCATACAGGTAGAAGGCGATCCGGTGCGGCTCATGCGCCAGGGCCGCGCTCTCCACCGTACGTGGGTACAGTGCCAGGCGTTTCAAGAGGTCGTGTTCGGCCGAGTCGGAGAGTTTTTCGAGGTTGGCCTCGCGGAGGAACGCCAGCCGTGCCCCCTCCTCCTCCGGCAGCTCGGGCACGCTCTCCCGCGCATTGCGGAAGATCGAATGCCCCCGCGCGTGACCGTACTGGACGTAGAACACCGGATTGTCGCGCGACTGCTCGATCACCTTGGCCAGGTCGAAATCGAGCACGGCGTCGTTCTTGCGATAGAGCATCATGAAACGGACCGCATCGCGCCCCACTTCATCAACAACTTCGCGCAAGGTGACGAAGTCGCCGGAGCGCTTCGACATCTTCACCGGCTCGCCATTGCGCAACAGCTTGACGAGCTGCACGACCTTGACGTCGAGCACCGCCTGTCCGGCGGTCACCGCTTTCACCGCGGCCTGCATGCGCTTGATGTAGCCGCCGTGATCGGCGCCGAACACGTCGATCAGGTCGGCGAATCCGCGCTCGAACTTGTGCCGGTGATTGGCGATGTCGGAGGCGAAATAGGTGTAGCTGCCGTCCGACTTGATCAGGGGACGATCGACGTCATCGCCATAGGCGGTAGCGCGGAACAGCAGTTGCTCGCGATCCTCCCAGTCCTCGGGCGGCGCGCCCTTCGGCGGCGGCAGACGGCCTTCATACACGTCGCCCCGCTCGCGCAGGAACTCGATCGTGTCGGCAACCTTGTTGGTGCTACCTGCGATCAGCGAACGCTCCGAGAAGAACACGTCATGACGGATGTTGAGCGCGGCGAGATCGTCCTTGATCTCGGCCATCATCATCGTGATCGCCTTGTCGCGTACGATCGGCAGCCACTCGGTCTCAGGCATGGCCTTGAGCTTGTCGCCGTGCTCGGTCGCCAGCGCCTGCCCGACCGGCTTGAGATAGTCGCCGGGATAGAGCCCATCCGGAATCGCGCCGATGTCCTCGCCGAGCGCCTCGCGATAGCGGAGGAAGGCGGAGCGCGCGAGCACGTCGACCTGGGCGCCGGCGTCGTTGATGTAGTACTCGCGCGTGACGTCGCGCCCGGCGAACTGCAGCAGGCTGCATAGCGCATCGCCGAACACGGCGCCGCGGCAGTGCCCGACATGCATCGGCCCGGTCGGATTGGCCGACACGTATTCGACATTGACTTTCGGCGCGCCGGACACCGGCGCGACGCGGCCGTAGGCAGCGCCTTCGCGCAGGATCGTGCCGAGCGCTTGCGCCCAGACGGTCGGCTGCAGGGTCAGGTTGATGAAGCCCGGTCCGGCGACGTCGGCCTTGGCGACCAGCTCGTCGGCGCGCAGGCGCTCGGCAATCTGTTCGGCGAGCTCGCGCGGCTTGGCCCTCGCCTCCTTGGCGAGCACCATCGCGGCATTGGTGGCCATGTCGCCATGGCTCGGATCGCGCGGCGGCTCGACCACCACGCGCGAGAAATCGATGCCCTCGGGCCAGCCGCCCTGCTTGGCGATGATGGCGCAGATGGCGTGGACACGCGCGAGCATGTCGGCAAAAAGGTAAGGGGTGGAAGCTTGTTCGACCATGCCGCCGCCTAACGCAAATCCGGAGTCGAGTCAAAAAGCCGGTGGTGCTCGGTTAAGGCGAAACGGTCCGTCATTCCGGCGATAAAATGGCCGATGCGGCGAGCCCGATCGCCCTCGCCGTCGCAACCGTCCAGCCAGCCTGCGGGCAGCGTCGAACCGTCCTCATGGTAGCGGCCATACAGGTCGGCGACGATGCGCTCGGCGTCGCGCATCACCCGCATCACCCGCTCATGGCGGTACATCCGCTGCCAGAGAAACCCCTTGATCGTCGCCTCGTGCTCGGCGACATCGGCCGGAAATGCCACCAGCGGCCCGCTGTGCCGCCTGATGTCGTGCGGCGACATCGGCTGCGCCCGCGTGATCAGGCGCTCGGCTTCGGCCGCTACGGCGGCGATCAGGTAGGAGATCAGCTCGCGCACCAGCTCGGCGCCGCGCCGGATCGGGTCGAGCGCCGGATATTGCCGGTCGATCTCGGCGATCATCGCCGCGAGCAGCGGAATTTCCTTGAGGTCGTCGACCGTGAACAGGCCGGCGCGCAGCCCGTCGTCGATGTCGTGGGCGTCATAGGCGATGTCGTCCGCGAGCGCCGCGACCTGGGCCTCGAGCGAGGCGTAGCTCCACAGCTCCAGGTCGAACCGGGCATTGAACTCGGCGATTCCCGGCGGGATCGGCTCCCGCAACGGCCCGTTGTGCTTGACGATGCCCTCGAGCGATTCCCAGGTCAGGTTGAGGCCGTCGAACTCCGGGTAGCGCTGCTCGAACGACGTGACGATGCGCAATGTCTGGGCATTGTGGTCGAAGCCGCCATGCTCGGCCATGCAGCGGTTCAGCGCCCGCTCGCCGGCATGGCCGAACGGCGGGTGGCCGAGATCATGCGCCAAGGCCAGCGTCTCCGTCAGGTCCTCATCGAGGCCGAACTGGCGGGCCAGCGCGCGGGCGATCTGGGCGACTTCCAAAGAATGGGTCAGGCGTGTGCGGTAGTGGTCGCCTTCGTGGAAGACGAACACCTGGGTCTTGTGCTTCAGCCGGCGGAAGGCGGTCGAATGGATGACGCGGTCGCAATCCCGGCGAAAGGGGCTGCGGGTGCGGGACGGCGGCTCGGCGAACAGGCGGCCGCGGCTGCGATCGGGATCGCAGGAATAGGGAGCGCGGGGGGCAGCCATTCCGACCGACACGGGCGATTGTTCCTTTTGCGATTTGATTCCTCGGCGGAGCCCACTTAACTATGGGGAGTGCCCGCGACCAAATGAATAGGGCATGACGCACGACCCTCGGAGACCTCCTGCCATGACTGATGCCTCGACCGGCCCCGTCACCATCAGCGAACGCGCCGCCCGCCGCATCGGCGAGATCCTCGGCAAGGAGAGCGCCGGCGCGATGCTGCGCATCTCGGTCGAAGGCGGCGGCTGCTCCGGCTTCCAGTACAAGTTCGACATCGACCGTGCCAAGGCCGACGACGACCTCGTCATCGAGCGCGATCGCGCCGTGGTGCTGGTCGATCCCGCCTCGGTGCCGTTTCTCGCCGGCTCGGAGGTCGATTTCGTCGACGACCTGATGGGCGCCTCGTTCCGGGTCAATAATCCCAACGCCACCGCCTCCTGCGGCTGCGGCACCAGCTTCTCGGTCTAGCTCCCCTCGTTATCGGCTCAGGCCTCCGCCGTCGCAGCCGGGACATCAGACGGCGCCAGTGCCGGCGCCTCGACGCTGGGCGCGGGCGTGCCGATTGCCTTCAGCATCGCCGCCACCATCGCCGGCTTGCGCAACGGCTTGGCCAGAAAGTCGGTCATGCCGGCCTCGCGGCACTGCTTGATATCGTCGGGGAAGGCATTCGCGGTCAGCGCGATGATCGGCAGCCCGGCCAGCCGTCCACCCTTGGCCCGAATGGCCCGGGTCGCGGTGATGCCGTCCATCTCCGGCATGCGAACGTCCATCAGCACCAGGTCGAACGCCTGTTCGTCGGCCGCCTTCACCGCCTGCAAGCCATCCGGAACGATGCATTTGTCGACCGGGAACTCCTGCAGCATCTTCGACACCACCATGCGGTTGGTGGCGTCGTCCTCGGCGATCAGCACGCGCAAGGGACGGCCGAGCGCCTCGATCCGCGCCTTGAGGTCGCCGGCACCGACCCGGTCGGCGCGCTGATCGGACACCTGCTTGTCACTCCACGGCAAGGTCAGGCTGAAGCGGAAGGTCGAGCCTTCGCCCTGCACCGACGACACCGCGATAACCCCGCCCATCTGCTCGATGATCCGCCGGGAGATCGCCAGACCGAGCCCGGTGCCGCCGAAGCGGCGGTTGATCGAGGCATCGGCCTGGGCGAAATCCGTGAACAGCTTGCCGACCCGATCGGCGGGAATGCCGATGCCGGTGTCGGAGACGCGCCACTCGATGGTCGCCTTCTGATCGTCGCGCGCGCGGCAGGCCACGGCGATGGTGATGCCTCCCTGCTCGGTGAACTTCACCGCATTGGAGGCGAGATTGATCAGCACCTGACGAATGCGCGCCACGTCGCCCTTGAGCGCCGGCGGCAGCTTCGGATCGATATCCGCGTTGACCAGCAGGCTCTTCGATTTCGCGTTGACGCCCATGATGGCGGTCACCGCCTCGACCAGCGCCGCCGGCGAAAAATCCACCGTCTCGAATTCGAGCTTGCCGGCGTTGAGCTTGGACAGATCGAGGATGTCGTTGAGGATGCGCTGCAGGTTGTCGCCGGACTCGCGGATCGTCATGACCGCATGACGCTGCTCGTCGTCGAGCTTGGTCTCCAGCAAGGTCGAGGCGAGCCCGAGCACGCCGTTCATCGGCGTGCGGATCTCGTGGCTCATCATCGCCAGGAAGTCGGACTTGGCGCGGCTTTCGGCTTCCGCCTGCTCGGCGCGCCAGCGCTCGGTGACGTCGCGGCCGAAGCCGCGATAGCCTGCGAACTTGCCCTCGTGATCCCGCGCCGGCCGCGCCGTCAGCGCCCAACGGCGGCGCTCGCCGCCGGCGACCACGACGTGGATCAGGATCTCCGGGATCGACAGCCGCTGCGCCATCCGATCGGCGAACGTCTTGAGCGTCGCCGTATCCGTCGGGCAGAGATATTTCAGCGTATCGATCAGCCGCTCGCCCTTGAGCTGATCGAGCGGAAGCTGGGCCACGTCGGCGAAGCGCTGCGGCGCGTCGATCAGACGGCCCTCGGCATCGGTCTGCCACAGCCAGCTCGCGGCGTTCTCCTGGAATTCCTTCAGAAGCAGCGAGATCGTCTCGTTCTGGCGCTCGTGCCGGATCTGCGCCTTCAGGTTTTCCAGGAACACGTTGCCGTGCGACACCAGGTGCCGGACCATGAACGAGGTGTAGAGCAGCAGGAACACGACGAGTACGAGATAGGTCGCGCCGCCGCAAAGGAACAGCGAGCCCACCGAGGCGAGCATCAGGGTCCAGGTGTAGGCGAGACCAGCCCGCGGCACGCTCGACATCGCGAACGCGCCACCGGAGATCATCCCGGTCATCAGCGAGCCCACGATGATCTGCAGATGCGGATCGACCTGCGGCATCACGATCAGCGGCAGCGATCCCCAGATGGTCGCCAGGAAAAACGCCTGCAGCGTCATCCGGGAGATGGCGCGTTCGGACGCCTCCTGCGGCCGCGACTTGCGCGCGCGCCACCAGCCGCGCAGCGCCATGCCGCCGGCCACGGCGATCGCGGCGCCCCACGCGAAGAGAAAGAGATTGGAGACGGTGTTCCAGAACACGCCGAGGATGATGGCAGCGTTGGCGAAGTTGATGCCGATGGTCACGGGGACGAGGCGCGCGACGGCATCGACCTGCCGCGCCCGGATGCGCCGGCGATCGCGCTCGGTCAGCGCTTCGTCGTCGAGACCCTCGATGGCGCCGAAGCCGCCGATCCAAAGGAAGAAGGCCCCCAGCGGGCTGCCGCCGGCCGTTCGCTTCGAGCGCGTGGGATCCCCAGGCCAATTCATGAGCGCGCAGAACCTTCCTTGTGATCCCTTGCCATGCCCGATCGGCTGCTTCAGCCACGTTAATTGTTCCGCCCGTAGAATTACGGCACCTCCGAATGCGCGCGCTGACAGGGCTGGATGCAACTCGTCGTTCCCGCGGCACGATGTGCCCGAGTCATGATCGTCCATTTTCACCCTCGTTCAGGTCGAGGGCGCAGGGAATGCCGGGTGCTGGCCGCAACCCATGGCCCGCCTGCAGAAAAAAAGCAGGCGGCAGTCACCACAGGTCCAGCCGGTCAACCGGCATTCCCTGCACGACGGCTCTACGCCTTATACGCACTCTTGTGTGTTCGAAACCTGCCAGAATGTGCGAACGGGCGGTTCTGACCAACCGCCCGTCGCTGGATCTGAG
>NZ_JBNPTK010000016.1:0-158296 GCF_051167615.1 Bradyrhizobium sp. HKCCYLS3013 | reverse complement strand
TCGGGCTCAGATCCAGCGACGGGCGGTTGGTCAGAACCGCCCGTTCGCACATTCTGGCAGGTTTCGAACACACAAGATCACGATATAAGCGTGAAGACCATCGCGCGGGGAATGCCGGGATGTCTCGGCTGAACCTGTGGTTCCTGCCGCCTGCATTTTTTTCGCAGGCGGGCCATGGGGGCGGCCAGCTCCCGGCATTCCCTGCGCCCTCGTGTTTCGCGAGGGTTCGTCGATCCCATCAGCCCGGGCGCGCCGCGTCGCGGGATCGCACCGATGCGCGACTCATGGCCCATCCGGAGGGCGCGACGCGGGCAACGAGCGTGAGAGATAACGACTCGCGGGAGCGGATAGGCGATCGGCTCCAGTGGCGGTTTGCCCAGCGCGCGGGTGCTCGCGCCGCAGCCGGATTTGATCTACACGGGGGCGTTTACGATGGACCATTCATGACGTCTCGCGTGCACCGGCGCAAGGGACAATCCGGAGTTGCATATGTCGCCCAGCCAAGCATCGCCCCTGACACTCGTTGCGGAAACGGCCGAGATCCTGACCTCGCTCGGCGTTGCGCCGGAGCGGCTGCGCGGCGGGACGCGCGCCGCCCGTTCGCCCGTGACCGGCGAGGTGCTGGCCCATGTGCATGACGACAGCAGAGCGGATGCGACGGCGGTGATCGCACGCGCGCATGCCGCGTTCCTGCAGTGGCGACTCAAGCCGGCGCCGAAGCGCGGCGAACTGGTGCGGCTGTTCGGCGAGGAGCTGCGCGCCCACAAGGCCGCGCTCGGCCGCCTGGTCTCGATCGAGGCCGGCAAGATCGTCTCCGAGGGGCTCGGCGAGGTCCAGGAGATGATCGACATCTGCGACTTCGCCGTCGGCCTGTCGCGCCAGCTCTATGGCCTGACCATCGCCACCGAGCGCGCCGAGCACCGGATGATGGAGACCTGGCATCCCCTGGGGGTCACCGGCGTGATCTCGGCGTTCAACTTTCCGGTGGCGGTGTGGGCCTGGAATGCGGCGGTTGCGCTGGTGTGCGGCAACAGCGTCGTCTGGAAGCCGTCGGAGAAGACGCCGCTGACCGCGCTTGCGACCGACGCGCTGCTGGCGCGCGCGCTGCAGCGTTATCGCCGCGAGGGCGGCGAGGCCCCGGAGGGGCTCGCCGGCCTGCTGCTCGGCGGCCGCGCGGTGGGCGAGATGCTGGTCGACGATGCCAGGGTGCCGCTGGTGTCGGCGACAGGATCGACGGCCATGGGGCGCGTCGTCGGCGCCTGCCTTGCCGGCCGCTTTGCCCGCGCCATCCTCGAGCTCGGCGGCAACAATGCCGCGATCGTCACGCCCACCGCCGACCTCGATCTCACCTTGCGCGCGGTGGCGTTCGCGGCGATGGGCACCGCGGGCCAGCGCTGCACCAGCCTGCGCCGCCTGTTCGTGCATGCCGACGTCTACGCCCAGCTCGTGCCGCGGCTGAAGCAGGCCTATGCCTCGGTGGCGATCGGCAATCCGCTGGAGCAGGGCACCCTGATCGGACCGCTGATCGACCGCGGCGCCTATGACGCCATGCAGGATGCGCTGAGCGCCGCGCGGGATCACGGCGGCCGTGTGTTCGGCGGCGAGCGCGTCGCGGTCAGCGGCTGCGCGGAGGCCTATTACGTGCGGCCGGCGCTGGTCGAGATCGACGCACAATGCGGCCCGGTCGAGCGCGAGACGTTTGCGCCGATTCTCTACGTGATGCCGTATCGCGATCTCGATGCCGCGATCGAGCTGCACAATGCGGTGCCGCAGGGGTTGTCGTCGTCGATCTTCACCAATGATCTGCGCGAGGCCGAACTGTTCGTGTCGTCGCGCGGCTCCGATTGCGGCATCGCCAACGTCAATATTGGCCCCTCGGGCGCCGAGATCGGCGGCGCGTTCGGCGGTGAGAAGGAGACCGGCGGCGGCCGCGAGTCCGGCTCGGATTCATGGAAGGCCTATATGCGCCGGGCCACCAACACCGTGAACTACGGCCGCAGCCTGCCGCTGGCGCAGGGCGTCAGGTTCGACCTCGGCTGATCGACGTGATGGGTCTTCCTCATCGGCGGAACCGCTTCGATGTGTCGTGCGTTGCGCGCTGACAAGGAGATGCACCATGGCAGTGAAGAAGAAGACATCCACCGCGAAGTCAGCTACCGCAACATCCGGGCGCGGACGCAAGCAGGATCGCGCCCGCGTCGCGGGCGGACAGGACTACGAAGTCCGCTACGAAGCCAAGAAGAGCGGCCGCTCGGCGTCCGCGGTGAAGAAGGCGGTCAAGAAGGTCGGCAACAGCCGCAACAAGGTCGAGCGCAAGCTGACGCGCAAGTGACGTCAATGCTGCTTCGGCCGCTGCGGCGGCCGAAGCGATCCCCTCGCCCAGCCGAGCGCCTTGGGCGAGTGCAGCGGATCGGGCCCGTCGCAGGTTGGACAAACAAGCTGGCGACGTTCGCCCTTGCCCTCGCGCACCGCGAGCGCGCGACCGCAGGTCGGGCACGGCTTGCGCAGCAGCCATGGGACCGGATGCTTCTGCATGATGGCGTCTCCCGGTGGAGGCCTCAGGCTAGGGCATCTTGGGGTAGCCGCGGAATCACTTATTTGAATCGCGGCGGATCTTCCGGCTCTCCGTGCCGTGAACAATCAGGGCAGGTGTCGCCGGTCGCAGCCAGGACCTCACCGATGGCTGCGAGCGCGTCCGAACTGCACAGCCCGGGTGGTGGATCGTCGCGTGCGACGCAAAGCGCCCGCGCCAGCGCTTCCGGGTCGCCGCGTTCGCGCATCCAGCCGTGCCGTTCGCATTCGACGATCGCGCCGGCCTCGCGCAGGGTGGCGACCGCCCAGCGCTCGAGACGCTGGCTCGCGGAATGGTGTGTGACAGCAGTCGGCATCGGCCATTCTCTCCCGCCGGGAGAATCCATGAATCGGCGGGCGTTTCCAGGCCCGGCCTGCAGAGCAGGGATTCCAAAATGGAGGGACTGGCTGGCCGCGGATTATTCGGCGGCCCGGCTTGAGATCGCCGCGGCCCGGGGCCATCCTTGATGGAGTTCGCGTGAAACGGATGCAGGCAGGAATGCAGATCAGGGCCAACGAGGATTTGCTGCTCATCATCGATGTGCAGAACGATTTTTGTCCCGGCGGTGCGCTCGCCGTGGCCGACGGCGATGCCGTGGTGCCGGTGATCAACCGGCTGAGCGGGATGTTCGATCACGTCGTCCTGACCCAGGACTGGCACCCGGCGGGACACAGCTCGTTCGCCTCGAGCCACCCGGGCAAGGCGCCGTTCGAAAGCGTCACGATGCCCTACGGGCCGCAGACCCTGTGGCCGGACCACTGCATCCAGGGCACGCCGGGCGCCGCCTTCCATGCCGATCTTGCGACCGACAAGGCGCAGCTCATCATCCGCAAGGGCTTTCGCGCCGCGATCGATTCCTACTCGGCGTTCTTCGAGAACGATAAGACCACGCCCACGGGCCTCGCCGGATACCTGCGCGAGCGCGGCCTGAAGCGGGTTTTCCTGGTCGGTCTCGCCACCGATTTCTGCGTGCATTATTCGGCGGTCGATGCGCGGCGGCTCGGCTTTGCGGCCATCGTCGTCGACAACGCCTGCCGGGGCATCGACCTCGGCGGCTCGATGGCGGCGGCCAAGGCGCAGGGCGCGGAGGCCGGGGTCGAGCGGATCGCCGAGCTGGCGTGATGATCGTGGACTACGCCGCCGCGCCGATGGTCGGCTCGGCGATGGCGCCGGCGACGCGGACGCGGACGCGGAGCGCGTTGCCGGGGAGGTAGGCGATCGGCATGTCCTCGACATCGACCGTCTTGAGCGTGTCGCGGTCGGCGCCGGCCTGCACGGCGCGCACCTCGGCGATGGCCCGCGCCGCCGCGATGGCCTCGTCGCGGGTCATGTCGCGGAAGACCTGGTCGGCCTCGCCGGAGACCTGGGCGATGGCGGCGCCGACCGCATTGGCGCAGTCGCCATGGTCGACGCAGACGATGGTGGAGATGCCGGCGAGGCGCTCCGGCACCAGGAAGGCGCCGCCGCCGACCGCGAGCAGCGGCACGTCGCCCGCCTCGGTCTTCATGCGGTCGATGTCGCCTTCGAGCTTGCGGTGGGCGTCGGCGAGCGCGGCGTCGATCAGGCTTTTCGGCAGATGCGCGACGCGCGATCTGTCGCCGATGTCGATCAGCCCCGCTGCGACCGCGATGTCGGTCGCGGTGAGCTGGTCGCCGCCGAACACCAGCGCGTCGGATGTCAGCCGGTATCCGACGCTGAGCGGGCCGACACGGACCGGATCCTGCGTGATGTGGCTGCCGCCGCCGAGCCCGATCGAGAGCAGATCGGGCATGCGGAACAGCGTGCGGACGCCGCCGACCTCGACGACGGCGTTGGCCTCGCGCGGAAAACCGTGGCGCAGCTGGCCGATGTCGCTGGTGGTGCCGCCGACGTCGACGACCATGGCGTCGTCGAGGCCGGACAGATACGCGGCACCCCGCATGGAGTTGGTGGCGCCGGAGGCGAAGCTCATGACCGGGAAGGCGGTCGCGATCTCCGCCTGCATCACGGTGCCGTCGTTCTGCGTCAGGAACAGCGGCGCATCGATGCCGGACTCCGCGATCGCCTTGCGGAAAGCGGCGACCGTCGTGACCGCGAGGTCGTGCAGCGCGGCGTTGAGCAGGGCGGCGTTCTCGCGCTCGAGCAGTCCGATGCGGCCGAGGTCGTGCGAGAGCGTGACGGCCACATCAGGGCAGATCTCGGCCAGGATCTCGCGCGCCGTGTTCTCGCAGCTCGGATCGAGCGGAGAGAACGACGAGGCGACCGCAACCGCGCGCAGGCCCTTGGCCTTGATCGCGCGCGCGGCGGCCCTCAGGCCGTTGGTGTCGAGCGGCATGAAGGGGCGGCCGTCATAGTCATGGCCGCCTTCGAGCATGAAGGTCTCGCCGTTGACCAGGGCGGCGAGGTCGCCCGGCCAGTCGCAGAACGGCGGCAGCGAGGCGGAGGCCGGCATTCCGATGCGGATCGCGCCGATCTTCTGCAGGTGCCGCCGCTGCACCACCGCATTGATGAAATGCGTGGTGCCGATCACGACCGCATCGACCGGTACGGCCGCTGCGGGATTTTCTCGCAGCGCCTTCAGCGCCGCGAGGATGCCGGAGGTCACGTCGGCGGTGGTCGCAGCCTTGACGGAGTGAACGACCTGGTCGTCGGCAATCAGGACGGCGTCGGTGTTGGTGCCACCGACGTCAATGCCAATCCGCTTCATTCACTATGCTCCAGGGGGCGCAAACAGCGACCGGAAATCGAGGTCGTAACCGAAGGCGCGGGGGCCGACGAATTCGAGTCCGCGCGGGCTCGTCAGCACGGCAGGCGCCGGCAGCGCGATCACGGTGACGCGCTGGCCGTAGCGCACCGTCTCCGTGCCGATGCCGTGGCCGTTGACGCTGTCGAGCACGCAGATCAGGTCCGGCGACATCGCGATGGCTTCGCCATCGCGCCAGGCCACGATCCACTCGTTCTGGAACGACAGCTTCAGGCGCGTGCCGCGGTCATCGTCGCTGCCCTCCACGACGGCAGAGCCGCGCAAGAAACCTTCGGTGGTGCGGCGCTCGACGTCGACGATCTTGCCGCTGAACAGCCGCTGGCCACCCTCGCAATCGAGGATCGCGGCGATCGGATCCTGGTGGCTCCGGTTGGCGGCCTCGACCGCGCGGCCGATCGTGATGGCCTTGGTGGTCGTGAAATGGATGCCCCAGTCCTTGACCTCGCGGCCCGTGCGCGGCGCCTTGCTGGTCGAGGCGATCGAGCCCATCTCGACGCAGATCTTGCGGCTGGCGCGCTCCATCCACTTCCAGCTCGGCACCTTGGTCACGACGGCCTCGATGCCGCGCGGATCGTAGAGCGTGCAGGGATACGGCTTGAGGTCGCCGATCGCAACCGACGTCATCTGCGCCTCGGGAAAGGCGCGGCCCATGCAGTCGGCGTCGACTACGGGGATGTTCAGATGTGCTGCCGCCATCAGCGCCTGCATGCCATTGCCGCCGCCGATCTCGACCGACATCACGGCGCGAAATGTGATGCCGTTGAGCTCCTCCTGCATGCGCACCGCACGCGCAATGCTGCGGCTGTCGGCGAGCCGTTCCTGCCCGACCAAGGGGGCGCCCATGTTGGAGACCACGGCGACCCAGTCGTCGTCGGCAAGATCGAGCGGCGACATCATCTGCACGCGATGTCCCTCGGCATAGAGCCGACGCAGGTTGAGCAGGCCGAGATAGGGACTGCCGCCGCCGCCGGTGCCGAGGATCCAGGCGCCGACCGCGAGCGCCTCGATGTCGTCGAGGCCGATCGTCTTCAATTCCACCCCGCTCACGACAACAGTTCCTCGACAATGCGGGCGGCTGCGGCGATCGACAGGATCACGGGCCCGGAATAATGGCGGCGGACGCGGGCCTTGTTGGCGCTGGTGTAGCTCATGCAGTCGAGCACGACGAGGTCGGGCTGCTTGGCCGCCATCGCGCGCGCCGCGGCGTCGACGGCTGCGTCATCGGAGCCCGGTTGCAGCGTGACGCCGACCACCTCGACGTGATCACGCTGCCATTTGCCGGCGATCAGCGCGGTCTGCTCGGCCAGCGGCGAGAACACGCCGAGCCGGCCCCTCGGCAGCACGGCTTCCACCATCTTGTGCAGCACTGCCGAGGGCAGGATCACGAGCCCTTCTGGCGCGAGGTTGGGAAACTTGCCCGTACAGGCCAGCATCGCGACGTCGATGCCGTCGTGCCGAAATTTCGCGAGCTGTGCATTGGCCCGGCCCTCGACCGCCTTCTTGCTGATGCGCACGTTGTCACCGTTGGGCAGCAAGGTGAACAGCGCATCGGCGCCGTCGACCGGCGGGATGCGATCGATCTCGCCGCGGCTCATGCCGTCGAGCGCGCCGCGCAATTCGATGGTCGTGCCGTGAGACAGCACGGCTGCGATCTCGGCTTCGATCGCGGGGCGCGGGCTCTGGCCGATGACGACGACGCCCATGCGCCGTTGCGAAGGGCGATCCGCCACATCGAGGGAAGGGGACGGGAGTATGACGTTCACAATATCAATCCTCGAGAATGACGAGATCGGTCGGCCGCCAGCCGAGCGCGACGGCTTGGCCGGGTGCGTGGAGTGGACCGGCTCCTGAATTCGGCTGCTGAGCCAGCACCCGCTCGCCACCGTCCAGGACGATGCGGTAGAGGACGGCACCGCCAAGGAAGTTCGTGCTCTCGACCGTACCGCGTGCGGACGTGCCCTTGCTCTCGGCATCGACCGGGCCGGCTGGCGACACCATGATCTTCTCCGGCCGCAAGGCGACCGACAGAACCTCGCCACCGGCCGTTGCGGACACATCCGGCAGGGCCAGCACCAGGCCGTTGCCGACCGCGATTCCGGTCCCGTGGTCCAGCGTCACGCGCTGGCCGCGGAAGATATTGGTGTCGCCGATGAAGTCGGCGACGAAGCGGGTTCGCGGCTGGTCGTAGATCTCGACCGGTGTGCCGATCTGCTCGACGCGGCCGGCGTTCATCACCGCGATGCGGTCGGACATCGCCAGCGCCTCCTCCTGGTCGTGGGTGACGAAGACGAGGGTGAGGCCGAGAGTCTTCTGCAGTTGCTTGAGCTCGAACTGCATCTGCTGGCGCAGCTTCTTGTCGAGCGCGCCGAGCGGCTCGTCACAGAGCAGCACGCGCGGCGAGATGACGATGGCGCGGGCGAGCGCGACGCGCTGCTGCTGGCCGCCCGACAATTGTGCCGGCCTGCGGTCCTCCATGCCGGACAGCTCGACCATCGCCAGCGCGGCCGTGACCTTGGACGCGATCGTGGCCTTGTCGGTCTTGCGCATGCGCAGGCCGAAGGCGACGTTCTCCGCCACCGTCCGGTGCGGAAACAGCGCATAGTTCTGGAACACCATCGCCATGTCGCGCCTGTGCGCGGGGACATGGGTGATGTCGGCGCCGTCGACGCGGATCTCGCCGGTGCTGGGGCTGTCGAAGCCCGCGATCATGCGCAGCGTGGTGGTCTTGCCGCAGCCGGACGGGCCGAGCAGCGAGAAGAACTCGCCCGGACGGATGTCCATGGCGACCGCGTCGACGGCGCGTACGCCGCCGTCATAGACCTTGCTGACGCTGGCGATCTCGATGCTTGCGCTCATGCGCGGAAGATCCGGTTGACCCGGCTGTCGATCACGTCCTTCTGCGCGTTGTACCACTTCCAGTCGACCTGGATCAGCTTGCTGACCTTTTCCGGAGTGGTCAGCAGCTTGGCGTCGTACTTGGCGTCGAGCTTCACCTTCTTGTTGGCCGGCGAGTACCAGACGGTCTCGGCGAGGCGCTTTTGGACCTCGGGGCGCAGCATGTAGTTCACATAGGCGTTGGCGAGCTCCTTCATCTTGCTGCCGGGTGTGATGCTCAGCACCTGCTCCAGCGACAGCACGCCCTCGCTCGGGGTGACGAAGTCGATCGGCTGGTTTTGTCCGTCATAGCGGTAGATGCCGGAGTCGTGGATCACGCCGAGGCCGACCTCGCCGGACAGGAACAGCTTCTCCATCGCGCCGGTGAAGTCGACGAGCTTGATCGGCTTCAGCTTCTCGAGCGCCGCATAGGCCGCGTCGAGATCGGTCTGCCCCTTTCCGTAGAGAGTGCCGCACATCATCAGGAAAGCCTGTCCCAGGCTGTTGACAGGGATCACATAGCCGCCGCGCACGCCGTTGTACTTCGCGTCCCACAGCTCCTTCCAGGACGTGACGTTGGCGTAGCCCTTGTCGGTGCGCATGCCCAAGCCAATGGCGCTGGTGAAGATGCAGACACCGACGATCTTGTCGCTGACCGCGTAGGGGTAGACGTCGGCCATGTTCGGCACCAGCTTGGGGTCGACCTTCGGCTCGACGAGGCCCATCTCGACGGCTGCCCACTGCTCGTTGGAGTTGGTGTGCAGCACGTCGTAGATCGGCGCGGAGCGCGAGCTCGCCTGCAGCTTCGGCAGGAACGGCAGCGCAGTGTCGGTCCTGAGCTTACACTTGAACTCGCTTTCGAAGGCGGGGCCGATCTCGGCCTTCATGACGTCGCCCCATTTGCCGCCCCAGCCGGTGATGTTCAGCACGGGCTCCTCGGCGCGCGCGACGTAAGGCGCCGCGACGACGCCTGCACCAAGCGCAGCAGCCGAAGTCAGCAGGCGCCGGCGGCTCATGGGGAAGCGACGCGATGAGTCGGTCATGTCCGGAATCTCCCTTAGAGTTTGACGTAGGAGCGCAGGCCAACGGTGCGGTCGAGCGCGATGACGACGATGAAGGCGAGCAGGATCGAGACCACCGAGGCCGCGCCGATGGTGCCGTCGAGATCGAACTTCAGATAGTTGAACAGCGTGATCGGCAAGGTCTCGCTGCCCGGCGCGACCAAAAACAGAGACACCGGGAATTGGTCGAACGAGACGATGAAAGCAAAGATCGCGCCTGCCAGAACGCCGGGCTTCACCAGCGGCAGCGTGATCTCGAAGAAGGTCCGGGTGGGGCTGGCGCCAAGATTTTGCGCAGCTTCCTCCAGCCTGACATCGAAATTATGCAACACGGCGAGGGTGGTGCGCACCACGTAGGGAATCGTCACCAGCGTATGGCCGGCGACAAGGCCCCACAACGGGCGCCCGACATCGAGCAGCACATAGGACTGGAACAGTGCAAGACCGGTCAGGATCGCGGGCAGCATCAGCGGCGACAGCATGGTCGCCACGATCAGGCGAGAGCCCGGCAGGTTGCCGCGCGCGACCGCCAGCGCGGCCGACGCGCCGAGCACGGTGGCCGCGACCGTGGTCATCGCTGCGACCTCGATGCTCAAGAGCAGCGCGTGCATGAAGTCGCGCGAGGCGAAGAATTTCTCGAACCAGCGCAAGGAGACGCCGACCGGTGGAAACTGGATGAAGGGCGTCGGATTCAGCGCGAACACGATCACGATCGCGATCGGCGCCAGGAGGAAGGCGAGGATGGCGCTGTTGGCGGCGAGATAGAGCCTGCGGCCCCACCGGAGCGGCGTCGTGCTGCGACGGGCAGGTGCCGCCCCCAGATCGATCGGCGCAGCAAGCGGCGGCTGCGATCCTGGAGCAAGGCTCGTCATCTGCGCCCTCATTGCAGCTCGCGCTGGCCCGAGACGAGGCCGAGCACGTGATTATACGCGATGACGAGCGAGAGCGAAACGACGAGCAGCACCATGCCGAGCGCAGCCGCGAAGCCGACGTTGAAGTTGGCGGAGATCTGCTGGTAGATCAGGATCGGCAAGGTCATGACCTGGAAGCCGCCGAGCAGGATCGGGGTCACATAGGCGCTGATCGCGAGCGCGAACACGAGCAGCGACCCGGCGAGGATGCCGGGCAGGCTGAGCGGCAGGGTGACTTCGAGAAAAGCGCGCCACGGGCTGGCGCCGAGATTCTCCGCCGCCTGCTCCAGCCGTTCGTCGATGCGGCCGATCACGCCGGTCAGCGTCAGCACCATGAACGGCACATAGATGTGGACGAGGCCGATGATGATGCCGGTCTCATTGTACATCAGTTGCAACGGCCTGGTGACCAGCCCGAGCGAGGTCAGGATCTGGTTGATGACACCCTTGTCGGACAGCAGCGTCATCCAGGCGAAGGTACGCACCACGATGCCGGTCAGCATCGGCGCCAGCACGGCCATCAGCAGCAGCGCGTGGCCGGTGCGGCTCTTGATCCGCGCCATCCAATGCGCGAGCGGATAGCCGATCATGAGCGCGGCCAGGGTCGTCCAGAGGCCGATCCGGATCGTGGTCCAGATCACCTCGAGATAGTAGCCGTCATCGCCCATGCGGGCATAGTGCCTGGCGGTGAGGGCGACGTTCGGCATGACCACGGGGTTGCCGGTCAGGACGCTCATCACCGCCATCAATCCGATCGGCAGGAAGAAGAACAGCGCAAAAAGCAGCGCGCTCGGCAGGATCAACAGCGCCAGGCTGTTGACGCGCGGCGCGCTGCTGCTCGTCATCAGGAGGCCAGTCCGGCCAATTGCTCGATGGTCTGGCCAAGCGGATCGCCGGTCATGCGCCGCAGCTTCGCGGCCATGCCGCCGAGCTCGCGGCGGACGTTGGCGCGCTCGATCTCGGTGGTGGCCTGGACCGAGTAGGAGACGGCGATGCCGATCAGCTCACCGCTCTCGCCGCTCGCCAGCGCAAAGCCCTGCGAGCCGACGCCCTCGATGGCCTCGTCGGCGGCGTCCGAGATGCCGGTCCGGCGGATCTCGTTCAGCCGCGCCATCAGCTCGGTGAAGTTCTGCGGCGAGTTGGCCGGGACCTTCGGATAGTCGAGCGGCACGCGCGCCCGGATCTCCTGGTCCGACAGACGCGCCAGCATGGCGCGGCCGTTCGAGGTGATGATGGCCGGCGTGCGCTGGCCCGGCGGGTTGACGACGCGCAGCGGGTTGGAGCCGGGCACGATGCGCAGCACCACCTGCTGATAGCCGTCGAGCACGGCGATGTAGCCGGTGTGTCCGGTGCGCGCGCAGACATCACGCAGCTCGCGCTCGGCGGTGGCGATCAGGTCGTCATGGGCCCGGTGCAGCCGCCCGAGCTCGAAGGTGAGCAGGCCCGGCCGGTAGCGGCGGCTGTGCGGATCCTGCTCGAGCAGGCCGCAATCGCGCAGCGAGCGGAGCAGGCGTGAGGTCGAGCTCTTCGGCTTGCCGGTCAGGACCTGGACGTCGGCAAAGGAGAGGTCGGGCCGCGCGGTCGAGAAGCAGCGCAGGATGTCGATGGCGTTGGTCAGGGCGCTCATGATGATACCGTTTGTTCCATTTTTTGGAACGTAGTCCCGAATTCTAGAAGCGGCAGGGCGACTGCCGCAAGGCGAAATTACTGGCAAGCAGGTGCCCGAATGCGCGTCAGGGTGGTGGGCGGGGCGCCGGGCGCTGAAGGAGCATGCTCGGCCTCACTGCACCGCGGCCGACCTGATGCGACCGATGACGGCGTCCACGTCCGTCCAGGCCGGCTTGTCCGGGGCGAATTGCTGACGGAGATAGGAGACGAGTTCGGCAAGCTGGACGTCGCTGAGATGGTCCTTGAACGCCGGCATGTAGCCGAGATCGGACGAGGCCGGCTTCATGATCCCGTGCAGGATCACCTGGATCAGGTTGTCGGGTGTGGCGCTGTGCAGGTTGCTGTTCAGCGCCAGCGAGGGCCGGCTGCCGAACAGCGGCAGGCCGCCGATCTCGTGACAGACCGCGCAGGCGCCGAGATAGAGCCGGGCGGCCGGAGATGCCGCCGAGGTCACCCTGGTGCGCGCCTCCAACTCCGCTGCCGTCGCCTCCAGCTTCGCTGCCTCGGGCGAGGGCGTCTGGAAGGAGGCGAGATAGACCGCCATGGCCCGAATGTCTGCGTCGGGCAGCGTCGCGAGATCCTTCACGATCGGCGCCATCGGACCGGCGGCCACGCCATGGAGGCGCGACTGACCGGAGCGGAGATAGGTGTAGAACTCGTCCTCGGTCCACGGGATCGGGGCAGTCGAGAGCGCGGTCAGCGCGGGGGCTTCCCAGCCCTCCGCGAAGCCGCCAGCCAGATATGCGTTGCGCTGCTCGGCACCGAGCGCATTGCGCGGCGAATGACAGGCGCTGCAATGGCCGAGGCTTTCGACGAGATAGAAGCCGCGATTCCACTGCTCCGATTGGGTTGGATCAGGCCTGAACGGCTGGGTGTCATGAAACAGCGCGTTCCATCCGGCGATCAGCGGCCGCAGGTTGAACGGGAAGCGCAGCGCGTTGTCGGGCGCCTGCTGTCTCACCGGCACCTGTGCCATCAGGTAGGCGTAGAGCGCCTGCAGGTCGGCCTCATCGGTTCGCGCGAAATGGGTGTAGGGAAACGCCGGATAGAGCTGCCGGCCGTCGCGGTGCACGCCCTCGCGCATGGCGCGCTCGAAGGCGGGATAGGACCAGGCGCCGATGCCGGTCTCGACGTCGGGCGTGATGTTGGTGCTGAACAGCGTGCCGAACGGCGTCTCCAGCGCACGGCCGCCGGCATTGATCAGGCCGCCATCCGCGGTGTGACAAACCGCGCAATTGCCGAGCGCCGCGAGTGCCTCGCCGCGTGCGATCGTCGCGGCGGAATAGACCGAGGGATCGGGGCGCGTGATCGGCGCGATGGCGCGCCAGGGCAACACGGCGGTGGCGACGCCGATCGCCGCGGCGCAGGCCGCGACGGCGCTGGCGATCACGCCGCCCCGCCTGGCAAAGGGCTTGAGCCATGTGGTCGCCGGTCTTTCAGGGGCGGGCAGCGACTGCGGCGCCGGCGTCTCGACCTGTTCGCCGCGCAGCCCTTTCAGAATGCGCTCCGGCGTGAATGGCGGCTCGCGGAAGCGGACGCCGGTGGCGTCGTAGATCGCATTGGCGATCGCAGCGGCGCTCGGCACGGACGCGGACTCGCCGACGCCGAGCGGCGGCTGATCCGGTCTCGGCAGCATCAGCACGTCGATCTCAGGCAAATCGGGGAAGGTGATGATCGGATACGCACCCCATTCCCGCGCCGCGACCTTGCCGCGCGAAAACGGAATCTCCTCCATCAGCGCCCGGCTGGTGGATTGGATGACGTTGCCTTCGATCTGGTGGCGTACGCCGTCCGGATTGATCATCAGGCCGGAGTCCTGGCCTGCGATGACCCGCGTGACGCTGACGTCGCCGGTCGTCGTATTCACCGCGACATCGGCGATCCACGCCGACCAAGCCGCGCCGTAGCCGGGAAACTTGCTGTGGACGTAGAGCGCATAGGCGAAGCCGCGGCCATGGACGACGCCGTTCTCGGGCGTCTTCTCTTCCCTCACGGGGCGCGGCGTCCAGCCGGCGCGTTCGGCCACGGCGTTCACGAGATCACGCGCGCGCTCGTCCTTCAGATAGCGCAGCCGGTATTCGATCGGGTCGACGCCAGCCTCCGCCGCGAGCTCGTCGATATAGGACTCATGCGCGAAGGTGTTGGGCAGCGCCGAGACGCCGCGGATCCAGGACGCACGCACGATCGGCGGCATGTCATGCGCAGTGACGCGCATGTGGTCGTAGTCGTAAGGCGGGATCGCGGTGCGATCGCCCATCTCGAACACCGCAGGCTCCGGCGCGATGCGGCCGGTCAGCAGCAGCGCCAGCGTCGGCGCGCCGTTCGACGGATAGCGCGTGGCGAACTCATAGGCCGCAACCGAGCCATCGGCATTGAGGCCGCCATTGACGTCCATCAGCTGTGCGGTGCCCTTGGGCTCCCACAGATGCTCCTGCTCGCGCGACAATTGCACCCGCACCGGACGGCCGACCGCGCGCGACAGCAGCAGCGCATCGGCGGTGACATCGTCGGCGCAGTTGCGGCCATAACAGCCGGCGGCCTCCAGCCGGATCAGCTCGATGTGATCCTCTGGACAGTCGATCAGCTTGGCGAGATCGCCGCGCAGGATGTGCGGATTCTGCGTGCCGGAATAAATGCGGGTCTGCCCGTCGCGATAGTCGGCCACCGCGCAGGACGGCCCGATCGAGCCGTGCATCTGGTAGGGCCAGAGATAGGTCCGCCGCATCGGCTTGGCGGCGCCGGCGATGGCGGCATCGACATCGCCCTTGTCGAGCAGCCGACGCGGCTCGGACGGATTGGCGCGCAGCGCGTTCTCGACATCGTCGAGGTCGCGCAAGCTCGGCACCGGCTTCCAATTCGCCTGGAGCCGCTCGGCGGCGAGGATCGCGTTCTCCTCGCGCTCGGCGACGACGCCGATGAAGTCGCCGATGACGACGACGTCAACCAGGCCAGGGACGTCGCGCACCGACTCCCTGTCGACGCCAAGAAGGCTGGTGCCGATGAAGGGGCCGGCATCGACACCGGCATAGGGTGGACGCACGACGCGGCCATGCAGCATGCCGGGGACGCGAACGTCATGGACATAAGTGAGTTCACCGGCCGCCTTTGCCGGCAGATCGACGCGCGGCACCGACCGGCCGACGACCTGATAGTCGTTCACCGACTTGACGACGATATCGTCGGCGAGCGCGAGGCGGAACGTCTCATCGCCGATCAGCTCGCCATAGCTGAGGACGCGGTTGTCGGGACCGCGGACCAGTCCGTCCTCGACCCTCAAATCCACGACGTCGAGGTCGAGTTGCGCTGCCGCCCGCGCCAGGAGGAAGGCGCGGGCCTGCGCCGCAGCCTTGCGCAGCGGCACGGCGGTGATCTGAATTGTCTCGCTGGCGATGGTTGCGCCCTGATTCGGCACGACCGCGGTGTCCCCGAGCACGACCACGACACGGGCGAAGGAGACATCCAGCTCTTCCGCGACGATCTGTCCCAGCGCGGTTCGGATGCCGGTGCCGAGATCGACATGGCCGTTGAAGGCGGAAACCTCGCCTGCGGCCGTGATCCGGATGAAGGTTTCGAACCGGCCATCGTTGCCGGCGATGGGACGTTCGACAGCCAGCCAGCCGCGAGGCGTGTCGGCGTCCTTGGTGAGGCGATCGTTCATCAGTCCAGCGCCTCGAGCGTGTGGCCGGCCGCGCGCATCGCCGCGCGGAGGATCTCGACATGGGCACCGCAGCGGCAGAGATTGTAGCGCAGCGCCTGCTTGATCTCGTCGCGTGACGGATCGGGCTTGATCGCCAGCAGCGCCTTGGTCGTCATGATCATGCCGTTGAGGCAGTAGCCGCATTGCGCGGCCTGCTCGGCGATGAAGGCCTGCTGCACCGGATCGGGCGCCTCGCGCGAACCCAGCCCTTCCAGCGTGGTGACGTCGCGGCCGATGCAGCCTTCCACCGGAATGACGCAGGAGCGGGCGGCACGGCCGTCGATCAGCACGGTGCAGGCGCCGCATTCACCGAGGCCGCAGCCGTATTTCGGACCGTTCAGAGCGAGGTCGTTGCGCAGCACGTGAAGCAGGGGCGTGTCCGGCGCGGCCGCAACGTCATGCGCCCGTCCGTTCACGGTCAGCCGAATCGTTGCTGGCGTCATGCCCTTCTGCCGTCCGCTGTGCTATCGTTAACGAGGATGCGATGGTGATCGCTCCGAGCGTATCGTTTGTGTACTAACATGCAAGTGCCACGTTTTGCGCTGCAGCGTGTGCACGATTTGTCGTCATTGTGCAGGGCAAACTGATCGTTTATCCGGCAATCGTGCTTTTCGTTCGCGGTGGCGCTTGACAGTCGGCGGAGGGGCGCGACATCATTCGTATACGAACGAATTGCCGCGGCGTGCGGACGGTTGCCGTCAACTCCGCTTCAAGATGGGCTTCTCTGCATGGTGACTGAGACGGCGAGCGAAGGTGCAGGGGACAAGATCCGCTGCGATGCCTGTCCGGTGATGTGCTACATCAAGCCGGGCGCGGCTGGCGCCTGCGACCGCTATGCCAATCAGGACGGTGTGCTGGTGCGCGTCGATCCGCATATCCTGCTGGAGCGCACGGTGTCGCATGGCGGCAAGCTGGTGCCGTTCCAGGCGAGCGGCGACTGGGACGGCAAGATCGTGCATCAGCCGGAGCTGTTCGTCACCGCGATCGGCGCCGGCACCACCTATCCCGACTACAAGCCCGCGCCGTTCATCGTGTCCTCGCAGGTCGAGGGCGTCGACATGGTCACGGTCGTGACCGAGGGCATCTTCAGCTATTGCGGCGTCAAGGTGAAGATCGACACCGATCGCTATCTCGGCCCGGAAGCGGCGACGGTGCGGGTCGACGGCGAAGCGGTCGGTCACGTCACGACCAGCGAATACGGCTCGCAGATGCTCTCGCTCGGCGGCGTGCATCATCTCACCGGCGGCTCCAAGAAGGAGGGGCGCGTCACCTGCGACGCGCTGATGGACCTCAGCAACCGCAAGGCCGTCGAGCTCGTCGTCGACGGCGGCTCCAGCGTGATCGTGCAGGCGGGGCAGCCGCCTGTTGTCAACGGCGTCAAGGAAGAGCGCATGCGCGTCGGCTGCGGCTCGGCCACGATCGGCATGTTCGCCAAGCAATGGCAGGGCAAGGTCGACGAGGTCGTCGTGGTCGATGATCACATCACCGGCGTGCTGTCGGAGCACCAGGCCGGCAAGCTGCTCGACATTGCCGCGACCGGCATCAAGATGAAGGGACGGCGCTCCACGCCGGGCCGCTACTTCCAGGTGGCGCAGCCCGGAACCGGCTGGGGCGGCACCGACATCTCCGATCCGCTGTCGATTCTCGGGCCGTTCGATGCGAAGACGGCGAAGCCTGGCACGACGCTGCTGATGGTGTCCACGACGGGCGAACATGCCGCCTACTACGTGCTCGACGAGTCGCTCAAGCCGGTGCAGCGTGAGATGCCGCCGGAGCTGCAGTTCTCGGTCGAGCGCATCCAGGAGAACTGCGAGCCGGCACTGTGCACCGTGCTGTTCATGGCCGGTGCCGGCGGCTCGCTGCGCGCGGGCGTCACCGACAATCCGGTGCGGCTGACGCGGTCGGTCAAGGATACGCTGACGCGGGTCACGAGCGGCGGTGCGCCGGTCTATGTCTGGCCGGGCGGCGGCATCACCTACATGGTCGACGTGACCCAGATGCCGGCCGGCGCCTTCGGCTATGTGCCGACGCCGGCGATCGTCGCACCGATCGAGTTCACGTTGAGGCTATCGGACTACGCGGCGCTCGGTGGGCACATGGACTACGTCCAGCCGCTCACGTCGCTCAAGGATGTCAGCAAGGACATTCGCCAGCTGCCGTGGCCGAGGCCGGGCGCATGACCCGGCAGCCACAGATCGCCTTGTTGCCCGAGCGGCGGCTGCATCTGCAGGACGGCCCGATCGATCTGATCATCGGCGCCGACGCCGCCGATGGCGATGTTCGCGCGGCCTATCGTGCGGCGGCCGAGCGTTTCACGGGTCTCTTGGACGAGCTGTGTGCGGAACTGTCCGATCTGCGCAAGGGAGCCGATCACGATCGTTGCCCATTGAAAGGCGTCGTTGCGCGGCGGATGCATGCGGCCGTGTCGCCGTTCGCGCGCGAGATGTTCATCACGCCGATGGCCGCGGTCGCGGGCAGCGTCGCCGAGGAGATTCTCGGCGCCATGCGCGGCGCGGCGAAGCTGACGCGGGCCTATGTCAACAATGGCGGTGACATCGCACTACATCTGCGGGATGCCGCCACGTTCAGCGTCGGGCTGATGGACCGTCCCGACGGCGCAGGCGTGATGCGCAGGATGACGCTTCGTGCTGCCGATGCGATCGGAGGCGTCGCCACATCGGGCCGCCACGGCCGCAGCTTCTCGCTGGGCATTGCCGACGCGGTGACGGTGCTCGCGCGCAGCGCGGCGCAGGCCGATGCGGCGGCGACGGCGATCGGCAACGCCGTTGACCTTCCGGGTCATCCGGCCGTGCTTCGCCGACCCGCCTGCGAGCTGCAGCCGGACAGCGATCTCGGTGACCGCCTCGTCACATGCGAGGTCGGAGATCTCGGTGATGCCGAGATTGCCCAAGCGCTGGCCGTGGGCGAGCATCGTGCGCAGTCGCTGCTCTCGGCCGGCCTGATCGAAGGCGCCGTACTGCAGCTCCGCGGCAACATTCGCGTTGTCGGTCCGCGCGCGATCGAGATCGTTCGTCGGCCGCAGTTGCGGGCGGCGGCGGCGTGAGGTTTGATGCATGATGTGCAGGAATACGAAGGGTCGACGATGAGCGCCGTCATCAGAAAGATCGTGACCGTGGTCGAGGAAGTCCATCAGGAGATGGGCCGGACCGTGTCGCCGCCGACGCGGCGCGCGGCGGCAGTGGCGGTGATCGAGAATCCGTTTGCCGGCCGCTATGTCGAGGACCTCACGCCGCTGATCGCGATCGGCGAGGAGCTCGGCGAGATGCTCGCCAAGCGCGCCGTGGCCGCGCTCGGCATCGAGGGGCCGGCGGCGCACAGCTACGGCAAGGCCGCGGCCGTCGGCAGCGACGGCGAGCTGGAGCATGCCGCCGCGATCCTGCATCCGAAAATGGGCGCGCCGGTGCGCAAGGTGCTCGGCAAGGGCGCGGCGCTGATCCCGTCATCGAAAAAGCGCGGCGGCGTCGGTTGCACGCTCGACATCCCGCTCGGGCACAAGGACGCCGCCTTCGTGCGCAGCCATTTCGACGGCATGGAGGTGCAGATCAACGACGCGCCACGCGCCAACGAGATCATGGTCGCGCTCGCGGTCACCGACAGCGGGCGTCCCTTGCCAAGGGTCGGCGGGCTCACGGTCGCCGAGATCAAGGGCGACGACGGTCTAAGATAATTCAAATCAAAATTGGAGGCTGAAGGGATGCGACGGAGAACGATGCTTGCGGCAGGCCTGGGCCTTGCCGTTGCCGGATTGACGGGCACGGCGCGTGCCGAGGACGTCATCAAGATCGGCGAGATCAACAGCTACTCGCTGTTGCCGGCGTTTACCGAGCCCTACCGCAAGGGCTGGCAGCTCGCGGTCGAGGAGGTCAATGCGGCCGGCGGCATCAACGGCAAGAAGCTCGTCGTCGTCTCCAAGGACGACAGCGGCAAGCCGGCCGACGCGCAGACCGCTGCCAATGAGCTGGTGTCGAGCGAAAACGTGGCGATGCTCGCCGGCACGTTCCTGTCGAACATCGGTCTGGCCGTCAGCGACTTCGCCAACCAGAAGAAGGTGTTCTTCCTGGCGGCCGAGCCGCTGACCGACGCCATCACCTGGGCGAAGGGCAACAAATACACCTTCCGCCTTCGTCCGTCGAACTACATGCAGGCGGCAATGCTGGTGGAGGAGGCCGCGAAGCTTCCCGCCAAGCGCTGGGCCACGATCGCGCCGAACTACGAATACGGCCAGTCGGCCGTCGCCGTGTTCAAGAAGCTGCTCTCCGAGAAGCGCCCGGACATCCAGTGGGTCGACGAGCAGTGGCCGCCGCAGGGCAAGATCGACGCCGGTCCGGTGGTGCAGGCCGTCGCCGCCGCCAACCCGGAGGCGATCCTCAACGTCACCTTCGGCGCCGATCTCGTGAAGCTGGTCCGCGAAGGCAACACCCGCGGCCTGTTCAAGGACCGCAAGGTCGTCAGCTTCCTGACCGGAGAGCCGGAATATCTCGATCCGCTCAAGGAGGAGACGCCCGAGGGCTGGATCGTCACCGGCTATCCCTGGTATTCGATCAAGACGCCCGAGCACGACGCGTTCCTGAAGGCCTACCAGGCCAAGTACAACGACTATCCGCGGCTCGGCTCGATCGTCGGCTACCAGACCATCAAGTCGGCGGCCGCCATCCTCGCCAAGGCCGGCTCGACCGATACCGACAAGCTGATCGCCGCGGCTGAGGGCCTGTCCGTTCCGTCGCCCTTCGGCGAGATCACCTTCCGCAAGATCGACCACCAGTCGACGCTCGGCGCTTATGTCGGCAGGACCGCGCTGAAGGACGGCAAGGGCATCATGGTCGACACCGTCTACCGCAAGGGCTCGGACTATCTGCCGAGCGATGCCGAAGTTTCCAAGCTCCGTCCGAAGGACTGAGTGAGGTCTTCCTGCCTCCTCCTCCCGCGGAGGAGAGCGGGCGGGGTGAGGGCGCGCGACGCCTGATCTACAGGTTCAGGCCGAGATCCCTCACCCCACGCTTGCTCGCCGGCTCATTGACAGAGCACACGAGCTCGAACTCGGCTCATTCGACACAGACGATCTCCTGACGCGGACCGCCCATGGCCTTCTATTTCGTCCAGTTCCTGACCGGCCTTGCCAGCGCAGCCTCGCTGTTCCTGGTGGCGTCGGGACTGTCGATCATCTTCGGCGTGACCCGCATCGTCAATTTCGCCCATGGCGCGTTCTACATGCTCGGCGCCTATGTGGCCTTCTCGCTCACGGAGCGGCTGTCTGGCTCGCTCGGCTTCTGGGGCGGCATCGTCGTGGCGGCGCTCGTGGTCGCGGCCATCGGCGTCCTCGTCGAGATCGTGCTGCTGCGCCGGATCTATCATGCGCCGGAGCTGTTCCAGCTGCTCGCGACCTTCGGCCTGACCCTGATGGTCGAAGATCTCGTGGTGCTGATCTGGGGACCGGACGATCTGGTCGGCCGCCGTGCACCCGGCCTCAAAGGGGCGGTCGATTTCTTCGGTCAGAACATTCCGAGCTACGACCTGTTCCTGATCGCGCTCGGTCCGATCGTGCTCGGGGTGCTGTGGTTGCTGTTCCAGCGCACCCGCTGGGGCATCCTGGTGCGCGCGGCGACGCAGGACCGCGACATGGTCGCGGCGCTCGGCGTCAATCAGAAATGGCTGTTCACCTCGGTGTTCGCGGTCGGCGTCTTCCTCGCCGCGCTCGGCGGCGCGCTGCAGATCCCGCGCGACGCGGTCCATCACGCGATGGACCTGCGCATCATCGTCGAGGTGTTCGTGGTCGTCGTGATCGGCGGCCTCGGCAGCATCCTCGGCGCGTTCGTTGCCGCCGTGCTGGTGTCGGAGCTCAATGCCTTCGGCATTCTCATCTTCCCCACGATCTCGCTGATCCTCGTGTTCCTGGTGATGGCCGTCGTGCTGGTCGTGCGGCCCTGGGGCCTGTTCGGCAAGAAGGAGGCGCCGGCGCGCCGCACGCCGGGCCTGACCGTCATTCCGTGGCGCCCGCTGAGCTCGGTCGAGCGGCTGGCCTCTCTCGTCGCGCTGGCGCTGGCGGCGATGCTGCCCTTCATCGCCGGCAACTACGCGCTGACCGTCGGCGCCGAGATCGCGATCTTCGTGATCTTCGCGGCGTCCCTGCATTTCCTGATGGCGGTCGGCGGCCTTGCTTCCTTCGGCCACGCCGCCTATTTCGGTTTGGGCGCTTACGGCGTCGCCTTCCTTGCCAAGATGGCGGGACTGCCGATGATCGCCTGCCTCTTGCTGGGGCCGCTGCTCGGCGCGCTCGGTGCGGCCGTGTTCGGCGCCTTCGCCGTCCAGCTTTCCGGCGTGTATTTCGCGATGCTCACCTTGGCCTTTGCGCAAATCGTGTGGTCGATCGCGTTCCAATGGGTCGCGGTCACCGGTGGTGATAACGGCATTCTCGGGCTCTGGCCGGAGAAATGGGCGGCGTCGCCGTCGCATTTCTACTGGCTCGCGCTTGGCGTCTCCGCCTTCGTTGTCGGCGTGCTGCGCCTGATCACCTTCTCGCCGTTCGGCTATGCCCTGCGCGGCATGCGGGACTCGCCGTTGCGCAGCGAGTCCATCGGCATCAACGGCAAGCGCATCCAGTGGACGGCCTTCATCATCGCCGGCACCACGGCCGGCATCGGCGGCGCCCTGTTCGCCTATCTCAAGGGCAGCGTGTTTCCGGACAACATGGGCATCTCGCTCTCGGTCGATGCGCTGGTCATGGTGCTGCTGGGCGGCGTGGAGACGGTGCCCGGCGCAATCTTCGGCGCCATCGTCTACAAGGCGCTCAACATCTGGCTGGTCAGCCAGACCGACTGGTCGAAGCTCGTGCTCGGCATCTTCATCGTGCTGATCGTGGTGGTGTTCCCGAAAGGTATCGTGGGTGTGGTCGAAACCGTCATGCATCGGCGTCGCGCACTGGCCCCCAAGGGCGCTTCGCTGTCGGCCAAGATGGAGGGCGCGCAATGAGCCCCGGCGTGTCGCTGCTCTCGGTCGAAGGCCTGTCGAAATCCTATGGCGGCATTCACGCGGTCCGCAACGTGTCGTTCACGCTGCGGGCCGGCGAGATCCTGGCGCTGATCGGCCCGAACGGCGCGGGGAAAAGCACCTGCTTCGACATGCTCAACGGTCAGAACGTGCCGGACAGCGGCCGCATCACGGTGATGGGGCAGGAGACCACGGGGCACAGGCCGCGCGAGGTCTGGCGGCTCGGGGTCGGCCGCACCTTCCAGATCACCGCGACCTATCCGACCATGACCGTGCGCGAGAACATCCAGGTCGCCCTGGTCTCGCATCATCACCGTCTGTTCGATTTCTGGAGCCCGATGATTTCAATCAAGCGCGGCGAGGCCGATCGCCTGCTCGATCTCGTCGGCATGGCCGGCTATGCCGAGCGTCCGTGCGGCGAGCTCGCCTATGGCGACCTCAAGCGGCTGGAGCTCGCGATCGCGCTGGCCAACCAACCGAAGCTCCTGCTGATGGACGAGCCGACCGCCGGCATGGCGCCGCGCGAGCGTGTCGAGCTGATGCGGCTGACGGCTGGAATCGCGCGCGAGCAGTCGATCGGCGTCCTTTTCACGGAGCACGACATGGACGTGGTGTTCGAGCATGCGGACCGCATTCTCGTGCTCAATCGCGGCAGCCTCATTGCCGAGGGATCGCCAGCCGAGGTGCGCGCCAACCGGGAGGTGCAGGCGATCTATCTCGGCGAAGGCCTGCTCTATGATGCCGATCATCGCGAGGGAGCGCCGGCATGAAGCTGTCCGTCGCCAATCTCAACAGCCACTATGGTCCGGCGCATATCCTGTTCGACATCGGCCTCGAGGTCGGCGAGGGCGAGGTGGTGGCGCTGCTCGGGCGCAACGGCGCCGGCAAGTCGACGACCTTCCGGTCGATCGTCGGCCTGGTCGAGCTGCGCGAGGGCCAGATCATGTTCGAGGGGCAGGACATCTCGTCGGCGCCCACCCATGAGATCGTCCGCGCCGGCCTCGGCTACGTTCCGGAGGAGCGCCGCATCTTCACCGAGCTGACGGTGGAGGAAAACCTGGAGGTCGGGCGGCAGAAGCCGCGGCCGAATGCGCCGCAATGGACGCGTGAGAAACTCTATCAGTTGTTTCCCAATCTCGGCGAGATGAAGAACCGCCCGGGCGGCCGCATGAGCGGCGGCGAACAGCAGATGCTCACCATCGCCCGTACACTGATGGGCAATCCGTCGCTGGTGCTGCTCGACGAGCCCTCGGAAGGCCTGTCGCCGAAGATCGTCGAGCAGATGGTCGATGCGATCCTGACCATGAAGAAGGAAGGCGTCTCGCTGGTCGTCTCCGAGCAGAACCTGCATTTCGCCAAGCTGATCTCGGACCGCGCCTACATCATCGAGCGCGGCCGCATCTGCTTCTCCGGCACCATGGCCGAGCTCGACGCGCGGCCCGACATCCGCGACGCGCATCTGTCGATCTGAGGCGAGGGAAGATATGGCCAAGAGTGCCCCGCTGAAGCGATCGGCGAAAGCCACGACGAAGACCGCGCCGAAGCCGCAGGCAAAGCCCGCTGCGAAGGCCACGGCCAAGGCGGCGAAATCAAACTACGTGCTCGACGATCAGATCGGCTTCATCCTGCGCCAGGTCTGGCAGCGCCACACCATGATCTTCGCCCGCGACATCGGCAGCAACCTGACGCCGACGCAATGGGCGGCCATGTCGAAGCTGGTCGAGACCGGACCGTGCTCGCAGAACCAGCTGGGACGGTTCACGGCGATGGACGTCGCGACGATCAAGGGCGTGATCGACCGGCTGACCGCACGCGGTCTCACCGAGACCAGCTCGGATCCGCAGGATGGCCGCCGGCTACTGGTGAGCCTGACCCGCGCGGGTCAGCAGCTCGCGGAGAAGACCGCGCCGCTGGCGCTCGCGATCTCCAAGGAGACCTTGGCGCCGCTGGATGCGAGAGAGCGCGAGAGCTTGCTGTCGCTGCTGAGCCGGCTGAAATAGCTGTTGCAAACCGCCCGCGTAGGGTGGGCAAAGCGAAGCGTGCCCACCATTCTCACCGAGAGCGCATCTGCACATGATGGGCACGCGCCGCCTGGCGGCGTCGCTTTGCCCACCCTACTTGTTTGCTCAGTCGCTATGAGCGCAGCCCGATACAGCACCCTCTCCCCTTGTGGGAGAGGGCATCTCCGGTCCATCCACATTCGCGATTGGGTGAGGGGTATCTCTCGGCGAGCGAGACTCGCGGAGAGATACCCCAGAGATACCCCTCACCCGACCGAGATTTCTGCTCCGTCCTGCATGCCCTCTCCCGCAAGGGGAGAGGGCGCATTCATGAGCACTGCGCTCGCAATGACGAAGCTTGTGGCAACTACTTCGCCACGATCTCCGGAATTTTCGTCGCCGGCGGCGTGTTGCGGCTGCGCTGGGTGCGGACGATGCCGTCGATGATGGTCATCCCGATGCCGGGGAGGTCGCCGAGCTGGACGCTGTCGAGCAGGGTCTTGGCCGGCGAGTGCTGCGCCTTGTCCATGATGACGAAGTCGGCGGAGCGGCCGACCTCGATCAGGCCGCAATCGAGCTCGCGCATCCGCGCGGTGTTGCCGGTGGCGAAGCAGAACGCGATCTCGGCCGGGACATCGCCGAGCGAGGACAAGAGCGAGACCATGCGCAGGATCCCGAGCGGCTGCACGCCGGAGCCGGCCGGCGCGTCGGTGCCGAGGATGACGCGGTGGAGATCGTTCATCTCGCGCGCGGTGCGCAAGGTGAACAGCGCCGAGCGCTCGTTGCCGTTGTGCACCAGCTCGAGCCCCGCCTTGCAGCCCTCGCAGATGCAGCGGATCTGATCGTCGGGCAGCGCGGTGTGGCCGCCATTGATGTGTCCGATGACGTCGGTGCCGGCCTCCAGCACGACGTCCTTGTCGATCAGGCCGGAGCCGGGGATCGACGGACCGCCGGTGTGAATGGTGCTCTGGATGCCGTATTTGCGCGCCCAGCCGACCATCTTGCGCGCGGTCGGGCCGTCCTTGACGCCGCCGAGGCCGACCTCGCCGAGCAGCTTGACGCCGGCGGCGGCGAGCTCCTTGAAGTCGTCCTCGACCATCTCGCATTCGATCACCGGCGCGCCGGCATGCACCTTCACGCCGCCGGGACGGAGCGTCCAGAATGCGCGCTGCGCGAAGATCGCCATCGCCTTCAGGCCGACGACGTCGCGCGGCCGGCCGGGCATGTGCACCTCGCCGGCGGAGATCATCGTGGTGACGCCACCATGCAGATAGGAATCGATCCAGTTGCTCTGGTTCTGCCGCGGCGTCCAGTCGCCGGCGACCGGATGAACATGGCTGTCGATCAGGCCCGGCGCCACCGTCGTGCCATGGGCATCGACGATGGTCGTCGCGCCTTCGGTGTCGACGTCCTTGAAGCGGCCGATTCCCGTGATCTTGCCGTTCTCGGCGACGATCGTGTCGGCATCCAGGATGGGCCGTTCCAGGGCACCGGACAGCATGAGGCCGATGTTGCGGATGACCAGCTTGCTGGGACCGGTTGCTTGCGGCGCGTCATGGGCCATCGGGATATCCTTCTCTCCTGGCAAAGCATTTGCGGCAGTTTGCGCCTGCACGCGGCGCAGCATCAAGCCGGTTTCGGTCATTCGTACACGAATGATCAGGTCCGGCAAGCGGCGGCCTGCACGAAGATTTGGCGCGGGTTGCCTACCCTTCGGACACCGCGCGGGCCCTATGAACGCGGCGATATCCTCGGCTTCGGCCGCGTGTTCGACATCCCCGTCCCCTGTGCTTGTGGCGGTGGTCTCCGCGCTGGTGATGAACCGCACCCTGGACGTTGCTGCCGCGATCCGGCATCACCTCGTGTGATCTCTTTGCGACGAGGGTGACGGCAGATGAGCGACGACCTTCACACGATCGGCGCGGGCGGCATCACCGCCTCGGTCAAGGCTGATGGCGCCGAGCTGTGCTCGCTGAAGACGGCCGGGGGCCTGGAGTTGCTCTGGCAGGCCGGAGGCGCCTGGCCGCGCCATGCGCCATGGCTGTTTCCAATCGTCGGCCGACTCAGGAATGACCATCTCCACCACCGCGGCCAGACCTATCCGATGACCCAGCACGGCTTCGCCCGCGACCTGCGTTTCACCTGGCTGGAGCGCGGGGCCGAGTCGTGCGTGTTGCAACTGACCGACGACGAGACGACGCGGGTGCGCTATCCGTTCGCCTTCCGTCTCACGGTGAGCTACCGGATCGCCGTTGACGCGCTGGACGTGGCGGTCGAGATCGCCAACCCCGGTGCGGAGATGCTGCCCGCCTCGTTCGGCGGCCATCCCGCCTTCAACTGGCCGCTGCTCCCCGGCCAGCCGAAGGAGAGCTATCGGCTGATTTTTGCAGAGCCTGAGCTGGCGCCGATCCGCCGTCTGACCGGCGGTTTGCTGCGCGAGCGGCCGGAGCCCTCACCGATCGAGGGGCGCGTTCTCCCGTTGAGCGAACGCCTGTTCGACGATGATGCCGTGATCCTCGATCAGCCGGCCAGCCGTTCGGTTCGCCTCGTCGGAACCAGGGGACCGGCGCTTGAGTTAGCCTGGGATAATTTTCGTCAGCTTGGAATCTGGTCGAAGCCCGGCGGCGTGCCGTTCCTGTGCATCGAGCCGTGGCGCGGTTTCGCTAGTCCGCTCAATTTCGACGGCGAGTTCGCGGCCAAGCCCGGCGTCATGCATATCGCGCCGGGCGTCGCCGAGAGGCTACGCTGCCGCATCAGAATCGATTCCTCGAATTAGTATGACTTATCTCGCGAGCGCCCGTTTGCGTGCACAGCGGTAACCGTGATCAGCAGTTTTGGGCCTGGAAATGACGGCGCCGTGACCTACATGAGAGACGAGCGCGGAACTTTGGCTATGATGCGTCGAACGACCGGCGGTTGGCGGGCGCTTTCTCCGAACTGATAACGGTCGATCATCGAACATGATGCGTGGCGCGAACTCAGGCGCTCGCAGCCGGTTCTTGCAGCCGTGCGCCTTTGCCATCAGCGGGCGCGCGGAGATCTCATGGCAGGGGCGCGCGTAAGTGGCGTTACGCGGGGGAACGGGAGGATGGGATGGTGTTGAGAGCTGTTGTCGGCGCGATTACATGCGCCGTGTTGCTCGCAGCGACCGATGCTGTGGCAGGGGCCTATCAGCCGGGTGACTTCCTCAAGCTCGATTTATCGAAGGCCGTGTTGTCGCCGGAGCCGCTCGGCCCCGAGGCGCATTTCGAACCCGTGCCCATCGAAGCCAAAACAGATCGACCTGCGGTCGCCGTCCGTTCTGCTGTTGACCCCGACGTCAGTTCCGGAATCCCGCGCGCCGTCGCCACCCGGCGGCCTCATGGTACGAGGACGGCCGAGCGGCCCCGCGGCGCCGCCCGCACCAAGCTCGTCCATCGGCGCGGCAATCCGCTCGACGCGCAGGCGATGGATACGCGCATTCAGACCTGGCCGTGCCGGCCTGGCAGCGGCGGCATCTGCAACTGGCGCTGATCGGCGGGTCTACCCGCGCGCCTGTTGCGTCCAGGAACCTCGCTCCCGACATCTTGATCGAGGTGGATGCCGGCTTGCTTGAACTCACAAGCGGAGCGAAGGCAAGCTGAGCACTTCCCGCCAAGGTCTTGATGTTTCGAGGCTGCCGCCGGCGCTCGCTGGCGAGCGGCTCGCGCGATTCCAGGAGATTTCATGAACGCCATCGACACCCAGGGTATCCGCCTGCCCAAGCTCGGGCTCGGCACCTTTCGCATGCAGGGCACCGTCTGCCGCGAGGCCGTCGAGAGCGCGCTTGCGCTCGGGTACCGCCACATCGACACCGCCGAGATGTACGCCAACGAGGACGCGATCGGTGCTGCACTTGCGGCGACCAATCTGCCGCGCGCCGAATTGCATGTCACCACCAAGGTCTGGCCGGAGAACCTCGCGCCGGATGCGATCCGCCGTGCCTTCGACACGAGCCTCAAGAAGCTCCGGCTGGAGTTCGTCGATCTCTATCTCATCCACTGGCCGGCCAAGGGGATGAACCTGCCCGCCGCCCTGGAGACGCTGCTGAAGCTGAAGGAGGAGGGGCGCACACGCGCGATCGGCGTCGCCAACTTCACCGTCGCGCTGCTGAAGCAGGCGGTCGAGGAGATCCAGGCACCTGTCGCCTGCAATCAGGTCGAATATCATGTGATGCTCGACCAGTCGAAGCTGATGGCCTACATGGCGGGCCGCTCGATTCCCCTGGTGGCCTATTGCCCGCTGGCGCAGGGACGGGCCGCCGCCGACGAGACGCTTGGGGCCATCGGCAGGAAGCATGGCGCCAGCGCCGCCCAGGTCGCGCTGAAATGGCTGTTGGACCAGGATGGGGTGGCGGCGATCCCCAAGGCAGCGCGCCCGGAAAGTCAGCGTGCGAACTGGGATGCGATGAAGCTTCAACTCGACGATGAGGATCGCGCCACCATCGCGTCCCTCCCGAAGGACAAGCGCTTCGTCAATCCGGCCTTTGCGCCGGACTGGGACCGCTGACGACCACGCGAAGCCCTGCAAGAACGGGCGTCAGAACGAACGCCACAGAAAATGGCCCCTTGCGGGGCCATTGCTGTGTCGAAGTTGCAGATCAGTCGCGCCGGATGATCACGGTGCGATCGTGATGGCGGTGGAAGGGCCGGACATAACGGTGAGGCCGGTACTCACGATGCATGCGGTATTCGGCGCGGGACCGATCCCAGCCGTGGTGGTAGTGATGACCGCCACGCTTGATGACCACGGTCTCGGCATTGGCGATCGACGGTGCCGCGAGCGCGACGACCGCCAGGGAAGCGAGCGCGAGAGCGATTTTCTTCATGTTGTCCTCCAGAATGAAAGTGCGGGATCAACTTGAAGTGTGAAAGAACGTTCCGCAGGAACTTCCACGAAGTTGCTGAATGCACGTTCAGATTTGGTCTTCAAGCTCGCGGGCGAATCGCGGCGCCCCCTCGAGCCCGCCGCGTCAGTCGCATTTCCTGAGCGCTGGCGTCGGCTTGCCGTTGGCAACGAAGCGGCCGTCACGAATGGTGTAGCTGTCGTCCTCGCCGCGATTGAACACGGAGCGGATGTTGCCGTCGGCGGTCCGGGTGATCCCGTTCTCTCGCGTCTGGCGCGCTTTGGGCAGCACGATCGAGAGCACCAGCGTCTGGTCCGCCTCGACGCGTGCGCTCGCCACCTGGTTGACGTCGGACGGATCGTGGTCACGACGATAGATCAGGTGACGATCGTCAGTGACTTCGTAGGAGATGATGGCGCCGCGGCCCTTGACCGGCGGTGCGCTGCAGTCGGCGGCCCAGGTTCCGATCAGGCCCCAGGTCCGGGCGACCTCGACGGTGTCGTCGGCCCGGGCGGCAGACGCTGATGATGCGCAGAGGACGATTGCGATGAGAGGGCGGGAGATCGAAATCATGCGGTCTCGCGGGGATGACTGCCGTGACATCTTAATGCACTGCGTCAACGGCGCAACGACAGACCTGCGCCGAGATCGTTGGCACAAAGTCTCATTCTTTCCGGGCCGGCCTTGCTGGCGAGGGGGACAAGGCGCATGCTCCCCGCAACTACAAACAAGCGTGGGGAGGCTGACCATGTCTGCGCTGTCGCGCCGCAAATTCCTGCTGTCGTCCGGAGCGGCCGCCATGGCCGCGCTATCGGGTCCCGTCGGCGCCGCGATGGGGCCGGCCGACAAGTTCGATCTGGTGATCAAGGGCGGCGACGTGATCGATCCCAGCCAGTCGCTCCGAGGCAGGCGCGACATCGGGATCCGCTGGGGCGTCGTCGAAGCGGTCGAGCCCGAGATACCGGCCGAGCGGGCGCTGCGGTCGATCGACGCCAACGGCCGGCTGGTGACGCCGGGCCTGATCGATCTCCACAGTCACGTCTACCCCTATGGTTCGGCGATCGGGATTCCCCCGGACGAACTGGTGCAATTCCAGGGCACCACGACGGTCGTCTCGGCCGGCGACGCCGGTGTGAACAATCTGGCGGCGCTGCGCCGCTTCATCACCGCCCAGTCGCGGGCACGCATCTACGCCTTCGTCCACATCGCCAACAACGGCCTGTCGGCGTTCCCGGTGGCCGAGCTCTACAACATCGACAACGCGCAGGTCGACGCCGGCGCCATGGCGCTGGCGGAGAACCCGGACTTCCTGCTCGGGGTCAAGGTGCGGATGTCGGAGAACGTGATCTTCAAGCACGGGCTCGAGCCGCTGAAGCGCGGCATCAAGGCCTGCGAGCTGTGCGGCTGGCCGGCGCGGATGATGGTGCATATCGGTGGCGTCGAGACCGGCGAGCTGATGTCGCAGATCCTGGACCTGCTGCGCCCCGGCGACATCCTGACCCATGCCTATTCCGGCGCGCCGAATATGGGCGGCGCCTTCACCAACATCGTCCAGGACGGCAAGCTGCTGCCCGCGGCGCTCGCCGCCAAGCAGCGCGGCGTGCTGTTCGATGTTGGCCATGGCGGCGGCAGCTTCGATTTCACCGTGGCCGAAGTCGCAATCCCCGGCGGCTGCGGCCCGGACACCATCTCCTCCGACATCCATGTGTTCTCCGGCAACAGCCCGGGCATGCCGTTCCTGCCCAACGTGATGGCGAAATTCATCGCGATGGGATTTTCGTTGGAGCAGGTGGTGAGCATGGCCACCTCTGTGCCGGCCAAGATCATCAACCGTGCGCCGAAGATCGGCACGTTGCAGGTCGGCGCGCCGGCCGACGTTGCAATCATGGACCTGGTCGAGGGTCCCGTCAGCTTCGTCGATACCCGCGGCAACAAGCGCGACGGCAAGCTGCAGCTCAAGCCGGTGCAGACGGTCATCAATGGCGTGCCGTTCGGGCGGCCCTATCAGTCGCCCTTTTCGGTGCGGTGAGCGGCGCGCAAATCACTCGATCGCGCGCGTCCGCTCCACATTGGACGAGCGGAGCGGCACGCCGAACTCCTCCCGGCAGACATCGGCGAGCACTGCGATGCCCTCGCGGATCTCCTGATGCGAGGGGCTGGCGAAGCACAGCCGCAGGCGGCTCCGCGCATGCGCGGCGTCGGTGGACCATTCCGGTCCCGGATTGATCGAGACGCCGCGTTTGAGCGCTGCCTGTGACAGCTTCATCGCGTCAACCTGGTCCGGCAGCTTGACCCAGAGGAAGATCCCGCCCTTGGGTGGCGCGAACTCGGCGGAGGTGCCGAACTCCGCGTTGAGCGCCTCGATCAGGGTGTCCAGCTTGGCGCGCAGGCCCCGCACCAACTGCGGCACGTGGGTCGCGAAATGCGGCCTGCAATATTCCGCTAGCACCATCTGTTCCAGCGCGCCCGAGCCGGCATCGGTCTTGAGGGCCAGCAGCACCGACATGATCTCCCAGGGCGCGACCAGGAAGCCGACCCGCAGCGCGGGTGCGACCGATTTCGAGAACGAGCCGAGGTGGATCACGCCGCCATGATCGGACATGCCGTGGATCGCGCGGGGCCGTTTGCCCTCCCAGATCAGGTCGGCGTAGCAGTCGTCCTCGAACACCGGCACGCCATAGGCGCGCGACAGCCACAGCAGCTCGGCACGGCGGCTTTCCGGCATGATGGTGCCGGTCGGGTTCTGCACCGTCGGAATGGTATAGATGTATTTCGGCCGGATGCCGCGATCCTTCAGATCGGCCAGCACCGTCGCCAGCGCATCGGTTCGCATGCCGTCCTGGTCGAGCGGGATGCCGATGACCTTGACGCCCAGTCGCGCCAGCCGCGTCAGCGTGCCCTGGTAATTGTCCTGCTCGACCAGCACGGTGTCGCCGCGCGTCAGCAGCGCCTGGTTGACGAGGTCGAGGCCCTGCAGCGAGCCGGACAGGATCATGATGTCGTCGGCGCGCGCCGACATGCCCGCGTCCCGCGTCAGCTTGGCGGCAAGAAAGTCCCGCAGCGGCCGGTAGCCTTGAGGCCCGTGCGCGAGGCCGTAGGTGGCGAGCGCGCGTCCCTCGCGGGCGAGCACGGCGTCGGCAGCCGCGCGCAAGCCCTCCACGGGCACGGCGTCGGCGTCGTTGTTGCCACCGACGAAGCTGTATTTTGCGAGTCCCGTCCAGCGCGCGGCCGGCGCGGGCAGGCCGGGGCTGAGGAGGGGTGCAAAATCGAATGCGGCCATGAGGCGCGGCTCCCTTGTTCTCGATTTGAGGCGACTTTAAACAGATACCAGGGCGCTTGTCCTGGCAGGGCAGGTCCTTTTCCCGGGGAAGGCGACCTTCGCGCGGCGATTCCGCCGCTCTGGCGCGCGCCTGCGATCCCGGCTAAAGCAGCCCGGAAAAGCAGCGAGACTTGCAATGGCCGACTCGATCCAGGAAGTTCTGTACGCCTTCGCCAAGGGCGAGATGGTCGTCGTGACCGATGACGACGACCGCGAGGGCGAGGGCGATCTCATCGTCGCCGCCTCGCTCTGCACGCCCGACAAGATGGCGTTCATCATTCGCCATACCTCCGGCATCGTCTGCGCGCCGATCACGGCCGACGACGCGCGGCGGCTGCGGCTCGACCCGATGGTCGCGCACAACGATTCCAATCACACCACGGCGTTCACCGTCTCGATCGACTACAAGCCGGACGGTGGCACCGGAATCTCGGCCGAGGAGCGTGCCTCCTGCTGTCGCGCGCTCGCCAATCCCAATGCCGGCGCCAATGATTTTGCGCGGCCCGGCCATATCTTCCCGCTGATCGCGCGCGACGGCGGCGTGCTGCTGCGCTCGGGCCACACCGAGGCGGCGGTCGATCTCTGCAAGCTCTCGGGGCTGCCGCCGGTCGGCGTCATCTCCGAGTTGATGAACGATGACGGCACGGTCATGAAGGGCGAGCAGGTCGTTCGTTTCGCCGCGGCCCACAATCTCAAGCATGTCACCATCGCCGATCTCATCTCCTACCGGCAGGCGCGCGAGAAGCTGATCGAGCGGGTGTCGACGTTCACGACCGACAGCCCGATCGGGCCGCTGCAGGGCTTCGCCTACCGCTCGCCGTTCGATCCGATCACCCACGCCGCGTTCGTCTACAACGGCATCGGCGACGGCAAGAACGTGCTGACGCGGCTGCACAAGCCCAACATCGTGAAGGATCTGATCGCGGGCCCGCAGCGTATCCAGGCGGTGCTGCAGCACTTCAAGCAGGCCGGTCGCGGCGTGCTGATCTATCTGCGCGACGGCGCGGCCGGCGTTCCCGTCGAGCCGGTCGAAGAGCCGCATACCGCGGAGGCCGATCGCCATCGGCAGTGGCGCGAGGTCGGCGTCGGTGCGCAGATCCTGCGTGATCTCGGCGTGACCTCGATCCGGAACCTGACGTCGTCGGCGCATGACTACAAGGGCCTGTCGGGTTTCGGCATCGAGATCGTCGCCAACGAGCGGCTTGAAGGCTGAACTTCCAGGATTTAACCTCTAGACTGCTGCGACCCGTGCGCAGCGAGACGCGAAAGGACCATTCATGAGCGCGCGCCCTCAGGCAAAGGACAAGCCGGCCCAGTCGAGCTTCCAGTGGGACGATCCCTTCCTGCTGGACGAGCAGTTGACCGAGGACGAGCGCATGGTGCGTGACACCGCGCGCGCCTATGCCCAGGACAAGCTGCTGCCGCGCGTGACCAAGGCCTATCTCGACGAGAAGACCGATCGCGAGATATTCAACGAGATGGGCGAGCTCGGCCTGATCGGCATCACCTTGCCGGAGGAATATGGCTGCGCCAATGCGAGCTACGTCGCCTATGGCCTCGTGGCGCGCGAGATCGAGCGCGTCGATTCCGGCTATCGCTCGATGAACTCGGTGCAGTCCTCGCTGGTGATGTATCCGATCTACGCCTATGGCGACGAGAGCCAGCGCAAGAAGTACCTGCCGAAGCTCGCCAGCGGCGAATGGGTCGGCTGTTTCGGCCTCACCGAGCCGGATGCCGGCTCCGATCCGGCCGGCATGAAGACCCGCGCCGAGAAGGTCGCCGACGGCTACCGCCTGACCGGCAGCAAGATGTGGATCTCGAACGCGCCGATCGCCGACGTGTTCGTGGTGTGGGCGAAGTCGGCCGCGCATGACAACCAGATCCGTGGCTTCATCCTCGAGAAGGGCATGAAGGGGCTGTCGGCGCCGAAGATCGGCGGCAAGCTCTCGTTGCGTGCCTCGATCACCGGCGAGGTCGTGATGGACGGCGTGGTGGTGCCGGAGAGCGCGCTGCTGCCCAACGTGTCCGGCCTGAAAGGGCCGTTCGGCTGCCTCAATCGCGCCCGCTACGGCATCTCCTGGGGCGTGCTCGGCGCCGCCGAGGACTGCATGCATCGCGCCCGCCAGTATACGCTGGACCGCAAGCAGTTCGGTCGTCCGCTTGCCGCCACGCAACTGGTGCAGAAGAAGCTTGCGGA
The DNA here is from genome assembly GCF_051167615.1 of Bradyrhizobium sp. HKCCYLS3013. Taxonomy (NCBI): domain Bacteria; kingdom Pseudomonadati; phylum Pseudomonadota; class Alphaproteobacteria; order Hyphomicrobiales; family Nitrobacteraceae; genus Bradyrhizobium; species Bradyrhizobium sp. HKCCYLS3013. The sequence goes on along the minus strand of NZ_JBNPTK010000016.1, from coordinate 123,385 downwards.
CATGGAGACGGAGATCGCGCTTGGCTTGCAGGCAAGCTTGCGCGTCGGCCGGCTGATGGACGAGGGCAAGATGGCCCCGGAGATGATCTCGATCGTCAAGCGCAACAATTGCGGCAAGGCGCTCGACATCGCCCGCGTCGCGCGCGACATGCACGGCGGCAACGGCATTTCGATCGAGTATCAGGTGATGCGCCACGTCGCCAACCTCGAGACGGTCAATACCTACGAGGGCACGCACGACGTCCACGCGCTGATCCTCGGCCGCGCCATCACCGGCATCCAGGCGTTCTTCTAATTCGCCTGGTCGATCTTGGGGACGGGCCCTGAGTCCTCAACTGTCATCGTCCGCGCAAGCGGACGATCCAGTATGCCGAGACGAGAGTGATCAGCCGATATGCCAGGGCGTACCGGATGCCCCGCCTGCGCGGGGCATGACGCCGGAGGAAGCGGGCCATTCAAGCGCCCGCGCAGAGTTAAGGGCAGCAGATGGCCGAGGAAGACGTCCCATTCAACCGCAACTTCCCGCTTGCAGCTGGAGTCGTCGAGGAGGTGCGTCCGGGCATTCGCCGCGTCCTCTGCAACAATCCGAGCCCGTTCACCTTCACCGGTACCGTCAGCTACATCGTGGGCACCGGTAACGTCGCGATCATCGATCCGGGTCCGGACAACGAGGCCCATGCGCAGGCGCTGCTCGATGCCGTCAGAGGCGAGACCGTCACGCACATCCTGGTGACGCACACCCACCGCGATCACTCGCCGAACACCGGCCGGCTCAAGGCCGCGACCGGCGCCACCGTCTATGCCGAGGGCCCGCATCGCGCGTCGCGGCCGCGCTACGAGAGCGAGAAGCACAGCCCGGAATCCGGCGTCGATCGGGACTTCGCGCCCGATGTCACCGTTGCCGATGGTGACGTGATCGAGGGGCAGGGCTGGCAGCTCGAGGCGCTGGCGACACCCGGTCATACCGCCAACCATCTCGCCTTCGCCTGGGGCGCGCGTAGCACCACCTTCGTCGGCGATCACGTGATGGGCTGGGCCACCTCGATCGTGGCGCCGCCCGACGGTTCGATGGTCGACTACATGGCTTCGCTGGAGCGGCTCGCCGCGCGGCCCGAGGAGCTGTATTTCTCAGGCCACGGACCGGAAATTCCGGAGGGACCGCGCTACACGCGCTTCCTGATGCGCCATCGCCAGGCGCGCGAAGCCTCGATCCTGCATCGCCTCGCCAAGGGCGAGGCCGACATCCCGACCATGGTGCGCGCGATCTATATCGGCATCGATCCGCGGCTCACCACGGCGGCCGGCTATTCCGTGCTGGCGCATCTGGAAGACCTCGTCGCCCGCGGCGTGGTCGCGACGGAAGGCGATCCGGTGATCGGCGGGACGTATCGGCTGGTGTAGCGAATAGGCGAAGAGGGAGTAGGGAGGAGGCAAGGAAGCACGGTCGTGCTCGACGTTCTCCCTGTTCGGTAATCCCTATTCGCCTCTCACTTCTTCACCGTCTTCGCATTCCCCTTCGCTGCCATGGGCGGCGGCGTCACCTTCTTCACCGGCTTCTGCGCCTCGGCCTCGCCGGCGCTGGAGAGATCCTCGATCAGCTTGGTCACGCGCGCGGCGTTGCTGCCGATATCTGACTCGAAATAGCGCGAGGCGGAGCGGACGTCGACGCGGGAATCCTCGCCGTCGGGCTGGATCCGGATCGAGATGTCCTCGCGAAAGCCCATGATCGGCGTGCGTGCGACCGCCTCGATGCGGCCGACGCGGCGCGGCGGCTGCGGCGCGCGCTCGTCGACCACGAACCATTTGCGCCGGTTGACCAGCTTCAGCGCGATCGCATAGGCACGATCGGGCGGCAGCTCGATCTGCACCGGCTCGATGTCCGGATAGAATTTCTGCTGCTGCTCGGCTGAATACAGCCCGGCATACACGGCCGTGTTGGTGCCGTCGCCGTTGCGCAGCGGCGCCAAGGCCTCGAAGCGCGGCGGATCGATCGGGTCGGTGGTGATGTCGTAGATCTTCGGCAGCTTGCGGTACTGGAGCGCGAGGTAGGCCGGATAGGCCAGCACCACGGCATCGATCATGAAGGCGAGCAGGATCCGGCTCATGCCGCGGCTGCCGTTGCGCCAGATCGCGACGAAGGCCGCGAGCCCGAGCAGGATCGACAGCACGGCAAGCCCCAGCGCTCCGAAGAACGTCGCCAGCGCCGGCTTCATCTCCAGAAAATCGAAGCGCAGGATCAGGATCGAGACCAGCACGGCGACGACCGAGAACACCGCCAGATTGCGGGTCCAGGTCGCGAGGCTGGAGATGGGCTCCGACAGATAGGGGGCGTGAAACCTGCGTGCCATCGTGTCAGGAACTGCCGGGTTGGGCCGCTGCCTGCGTTGCGCCGGGCGGCCGGGTCATCCGTGTGAGACCACGCGGAGGGGCTAAATTCAAGAGGGGTCTGGCCCGGAGAGGGCGGTTGATCCGTTGACTGCGTCAGGCGCTTGGGATGGGGCGGGCGCGCAAGGCCGTCAGCATCAATAGGATTGTTGCGACGGAGAATGCCGCGCCGGTCGCGAACGTCGCCTGCGACCCATAGGCTTGCCACAGCCATCCCGCCAGCAGGCTCGCGACCAGCAGCGCAGCGCCGGTCACAAGGTTGAACAGGCCGAACGCGGTGCCGCGCAGGTCCGGCGGGGCGGTATCGGCGACCATCGCCGACAACAGCCCCTGCGACAGCCCGAGGTAGAGGCCCCACAGCGCGACGCCGATCGCGGTGCCGATCAGGCCGGGCACGAAGGCCAGCGTCAGGTCGGCGGCTGTCAGCACCACGAGGCCGCAGGTCAGCACGTTGTTGCGGCCGATGCGGTCGGAGAGGATGCCGGCGGGCATGGCGACGCCGGCATAGATCAGGTTCATCAGCACGTAGACCAACGGGATGAGGGAGAGAGCGAGGCCGTCGGCCTGCGCCTTGAGCACCAGGAACGCCTCGCTGAAGCGGGCCAACGCGAACACCGCGCCGATGGCGACCACGATCCAGTAGGCTGATGGCAGCCGGCGCAGCTCGCGCGCATGGACCGGCCAGCCGGGGTGCGGCGCAGGCGCTGTCTCCACCGGCTCGCGCACGCCGAACAGGATCAGCAGCACGGCAAGCGTGGCCGGCAGCGCCGACCACCAGAACACCGCCCGGAAGTCGTTGGCATAGAGCGCCATCAGCGCCACTGCGAGGAGGGGACCGGCAAAGGCGCCGATCGTGTCGAGCGCCTGGCGCAGGCCGTAGCTCGCGCCGCGGATGCCTTCCGGCGTGACGTCGGCGATCAGTGCGTCGCGCGGCGCCTCGCGGATGCCCTTGCCGATGCGGTCGACGAAGCGCGCGGCGAGGATCTGCCAGGATGTGCCGGCGAGCGGAAACACCGGCTTGGTCAATGCCGCCAGCCCATAGCCGATTGCGACCAGCAGCTTGCGCTTGCCGATGCGGTCGGACAGTGCGCCGGAGAACACCTTGGTGATTGCGGCGGTAGCCTCGGACACGCCTTCGATCAGGCCAATGGTCACCGTGGAGGCGCCGACCACGGTGGCGAGGAAGACCGGCAGCAGCGCGTGGATCAGCTCCGAGGAGATGTCCATCAGCAGCGACACCAGCCCGAGCGTCAGCACCGTCGACGGTACGTCGCGCCATGTCGTGGAAGCCGGGACGCGCGCTCTTGAACCCATGCCCATCTTCTAGATGCGGCCGAGACTGCCATCTTGCGCCACGTCAAAGCCGCAGCGGCACAAGCGCCACGGCCCCGCCGAAAGGGAGGGGCCGCGGCTTCCTTGGTCAGGCTGCGCCGGATGCTCAGTGCCCATGCACCAGCGGGCAGGCCGAGTCGGCGAGCTTGCCGAACGCCTCCTCGCCCGACATCGTCTGGATCAGCTTGTAGTAGTCCCAGGGGTACTTCGACTCCTCCGGCTTCTTGACCTGCATGATGTACATCTCGTGCTCCATCAGGCCGTCGGCGCGGACCTTGCCGTTCGACGTGAACATGTCGTCGATCTTCATCTTGCGCAGCTGGTCCATGACCTTGTCGGAGTCGGTGGTGCCGGCCGCCTTCACGGCGTTGAGATAGGTCGTCGTCGCCGAGTAGTAGGCGGCCTGGTTCATGGTCGGCTCGCGCTTGGTCTTTTCGAAATAGCGCTTGGCGAAGGCGCGGGTCTTGTCGTTGAGATCCCAATACCAGCCGGTGGTGAGATAGAGACCCTGCGCGGTCTTCAGGCCAAGACTGTGGATGTCGCTGATGAAGGCGAGCAGCGCCGCCGGCTTCATCGTCTTGGCGATGCCGAATTCATCCGCGGCCTTGATCGAGTTCGTGAAGTCATTGCCGGCATTGGCGAGGCCCAGAACCTGCGCGCCCGAGCCCTGCGCCTGCAGCAGATAGCTTGAGAAATCCGAGGTGGAGAGCGGCACGCGGACCGCTCCGACCACCTTGCCGCCATTGGCCTCGACCACCTTGGACGCGGCTTCCTGCAACTGGGTGCCGAAGGCGTAGTCGGCGGTCAGGAAGAACCAGCTCTTGCCGCCCTGGCTGACCATGGTCTTGGCGGTGCCGTTGGCGAGCGAGGTCGTATCGTAGGCGTAGTGGACGGTGTAGGGCGTGCAGTCCTTGCCCGTCAGCGAGGCGCCGGCGGCACCGATCGCAATGAACGGTATTTTCTTCTCCTTGGCGGCGGTGGCCATCGCGAGGCTGACCCCCGTGTTGGAGCCGCCGAGGATCATGGTGACGCCGTCGCGATCGGCCCACTCGCGCAATTTCTGGGCGCCGACGTCCGGCTTGTTCTGATGATCGCTCTCCATGAACTCGATCTTGTTGCCGAGCACGCTGCCGCCGAAATCCTCGATCGCCATCTTTGCAGCCTCGACGCCGCCCGGCCCGATCACGTCGGCATAGAGCCCGGACATGTCGTCGATGTCGCCGATCACGACCTTGTTGCCGGCGGCGTGAGCGGCCGTGGCGACCAGTGATGCTCCCAGCAGCCAGGGCAGCAGGCGGATTGATTTTCGCATGGTGGCGTTCCCTCGTTTTTTATGGTGCCGGACCTTAGGAACCCGCCCATGGGCTTCCTATTCGCCTTTGGTCGAGGCGAGGGCGATGGAACTTTTTGCGCGGAACGCAAACGGCCCCCGCGGGGGGCGCAGGGGCCGTGAGTCTCGCGCGGAACGGGAGTTGTTGCTAAGCTGCGGCGTTGGGGAAGCGGTAGCTCTTGAACTGGTCGCGCAGCGCGGTCTTCAGGATCTTGCCCGTTGCCGTGTGCGGAATGCCGTCGACGAAGGCGACGTCATCGGGCATCCACCATTTGGCGATCTTGCCCTCCATGTATTTCAGGATGTCCTCGCGCGTCGTCGTCTGGCCGGGCTTCAATTGCACGATCAGCAGCGGGCGCTCATCCCATTTCGGATGATAGACGCCGATGACGGCAGCCTCGGCGACCGCGGGATGGCCGACCGCGAGATTCTCCAGGTCGATCGAGGAGATCCATTCGCCGCCGGACTTGATGACGTCCTTGGAGCGGTCGGTGATGCGCATGTAGCCATGCTCGTCGACGGTTGCGACGTCGCCGGTGTCGAAGAAGCCTTCATCGTCGAGGATGTTGCTGTCGACCTTGTAGTAGGCCTTCGACACCGCGGGCCCGGACACCTTGAGCCGGCCGAAGGTCTTGCCGTCCCACGGCAACTCGGTGCCGGCATCGTCGGTGATCTTCATCTCGACGCCGAACGGCGGGAAGCCCTGGGTCTGCAGCACGTCGAGCTTGGCGTCGCCGTCGGCGGCGAGGAACGGCGGCTTCAGGGTAGCGAGCGTGCCGATCGGGCTCATCTCGGTCATGCCCCAGGCATGGCGCACGCCGATACCCATGTCGAGGAAGGCCTGGATCATCGAGCGCGGCATCGCCGAGCCGCCGCACACCACCATCTTCAGATGCGGCAGTTTGAGGTTATGCGCCTGCATGTGCTGCAGCAGCATCAGCCACACCGTCGGCACGCCGGCGGTGTAGGTCACCTTCTCGGTGTCGAGCAGCTCGTAGACGGACGCGCCGTCGAGCTTGGGGCCGGGCATCACCAGCTTGGTGCCCATCGACGGAGCGGAGAAGGCAATGCCCCAGCTGTTGGCATGGAACAGCGGAACCACCGGAAGCATTGTGTCTGCTGCGGACGTACCGAGTGAATCCCGGCTATTGGCCATCAACGCATGCAGCACGTTGGACCGATGCGAATACAGCACACCTTTCGGATCGCCCGTGGTGCCGGACGTGTAGCACATCGCGGCTGCGGTGTTCTCGTCGAAGGTCCCCCAGGCGAAATCGCCGTCGGCCTCGCCGATCCACGATTCGTAGGCGACGGCGTTCTTGAGCGTCGTCTGCGGCATGTGCGCGGCGTCGGTCAGCACGATGTAGCGCTCGACGCTCGGCAGCTTGTCGGCGAGCTTCTCGAGGATCGGCACGAAGGTCAGATCGGTGATGACGATGCGGTCCTGGGCATGGTTGATGATCCAGCCGATCTGCTCGGGAAACAGGCGCGGATTGACCGTGTGACAGATCGCGCCGATTCCCATGATGCCGTACCAGACCTCGAGATGACGGCCGGTATTCCAGGCGATCGTGGCGACGCGGTCGCCCAGCTTGATGCCGTCGCGCGTCAGCTTCTGCGAGACCTTGAGAGCGCGGTCGTGGATCTGCCGGTAGGTGGTGCGAACGATGGGGCCCTCGACCGAGCGGGTCACGACCTCCTGGGAGCCGTGGATTGTCGCCGCATGCTCGATGATCCGGTGACAAAGCAGGGGCCAGTCTTGCATCAAACCAAGCATCAGGTCGTTCCTCCGGTATTCGCTTGCAGCGAGGGTCTTTTGGTCTCTTTGGTCAATTTTAGCGCGCGCCGCACCCGACGCAAATGGGCTTGTGATGGCCACGACGTCGCGCCGGGCGTGATGGTTAGCGCTGTGGCCGTGGCGATCGCATTGAGCTGGCTCATGGCGGCGCCGGCGGCGGCCGCGAAATCGGCGCACCGCAGCCCGCCCACGGCCGCCGAGCCCGCAGCGAAGCTGGCCGACGGTGTTGCCAAGGTGCCGCTTCCGCAGCCGCGGCCTGCCGATGCGCCGGCGCGGGCAGCGGCCAAGGGGGAGGATGCCGCCCCGCGCGACGCGGCCAGCGCCGGTCCAAAGGTGGATGCCCAAGCCCCGCCGCCGCCTTCGGCCTGCAGGCTGGCCCTGACCGAAGAGGTCGCGATCGCGCCGTCGATTCCGCCGATCAAGGGGCCAGGCGGATGCGGCGGCGAGGACCTGGTGCGGCTGGAGGCGGTGGTGCTGCCTGACAAGCGCAGGGTGGCGCTGACGCCCGCGGCGACCATGCGTTGTCCGATGGCGACCGCGGTCGTCAACTGGGTGCGCAACGATGTGGCGCCGCTGACCGAACGGCTCGGCAGCGCGGTCACTGCGCTCGACAATTTCGATTCCTATCAGTGCCGCGGCCGCAACAATGTCAGCGGCGCGCAGCTATCGGAGCACGGCCGTGCCAATGCGCTGGACGTCCACGGCTTCAAGCTGGCCGACGGCCGCATGATCGATCTCACCGACCGAAATCAGCCGCGCGATTTGCGCGAGTCCGTGCTGCACGCGGTCTGCACCCATTTCTCCACGGTGCTCGGCCCCGATTCGGATTGGTACCACGAGGACCACATTCATCTCGACCTGATCGAACGCCGCAACAACTACCGCATCTGCCAATGGGACGTGCTCGACCCGCTGCCGAAGGTCGCGCCCCTGATGCCCGCCGCCAGGCCCGACGACGCGCCGTCACGCGAGACCGCGCAGGCTGGCACCGAAAATGTCCGGAAGACCGCGAGCACCGACGCCGAACACAACAGCAGCGGTCGCGCCGGTACCGACGAGAAGGCCGAGCCGCCGGCCACCGCGCAGAGCCCTTCTGCTGACGACCGCTCCGGACGGGCCGATACGGAAGCGCAGCCTCCGGCCGCAAAGCCCGCCGGAACGGTCCGCAATCGGCAGACCGCGTCGAAGTCTGCGCCTGAACAGCAAAAGTCCGGACGCGTCGCCGCAGAGACGCGCGCGCCGACCGTAGCGTCCGACAAGGCACGGAATACAGCCGGGCGGGACCAGCGCGCCCTGAACAGCTCAAGTGGGGAACGGGCTTCGCCATCGAAGCCGGCTCCACGGAAGCGCCATCACGGCCGGCGTGGCTGGGATCCGTTCCGCGGATTGTTCTAGCCCCAAACAAAAAGGCGCCGGGTGACCGGCGCCTTGGAAAGGCTGCTAAACGCGCTTCTCGGCTTTTGAATATCGTACCGGCTTCAGCCGGGGCTCACTGCATCGCAGCGAAGGTGCCGCCGCCCTGCAGCGCCATCTGCGGCTTGTAGGGCGAATCACCCTTCTTCGGATCCAGCACCACGACGATGGTGCCGACCTTCACCCGGTTATAGAGGTCGATCGCATCCTCGTTCGTCAGGCGAATGCAGCCCGAGGAGATCGAGGCGCCGATATATTCCGGCTGGTTGGTGCCGTGGATGCGGAACAGCGTGTCCTTGCCGTTGGCATAGAGGTACATCGCGCGCGAGCCCATCGGATTGTCGGGACCCGGAGCGACGAAGGTCGGAACGCCCAGGCGCTCGATCTCGCCCTTGGTCGGATGCCAGGCCGGCCATTCGGTCATGGCGCCGACCTTCGCGATGCCCGACCACGCCATCGCCTCTTCGCCGACGGTGATGCCGTAGCGAATCGCCTTGCCGCCATCGAGGACGTAATAGAGGTAGTGGCTGTCGGAATCGACGACGATCGAGCCCGGGGCTTCCTTGCGGTGATACTCGACGATCGCGCGCCGATAGGGCTCGGCCACCGGCGTGTTGGTGTAGCGGATCTTCGCGAGAAGCTCCTTGTCCTTCGGCTTGAAGGCCTGCGTGTTGGTCGCCTCGTACGTCGTGGCCTGCATGCAGCCCGACAGCATCAGGCCGGCGGCCAGGAGTCCGAGTTTCACCTTCAGCGACATGTCACCAATTCCAATTGACAGCTGACGTTGCAATGGTACGGCCGCGCCACTGCAGCGCGATTCCACATGTCCCATTATCGTCAAAATCGTTCTCAATTCCAGCCGATACACGCACAGGTCACGCTGCAGCGCCGCGATTGTTGCTTTTTTGCCGCAAAAATGCGGGCAGTCATCCACAGCTGTGCTCCGAATGGCACGATCGTCTCTCTCCCGGGGCGTTGCCCTTGAGACCATGGCCTTCGCGAGAAAGCCCATGGACCGGGCCGGCAAGCTGCGTCACAAGGCGGCAGCATCCCGCCGCTAAGTCCCCGAAAATTCACGTTTCGCGATTCGGAGTTTTGTCCATGTTCTCGGTGTTCGTTCCGTCCGAAGCCGCGCTGAAGAAGCTGGCGATCACCGATCCCGCGGCTCTGCCCGACAATGCGGTCTGGGTCGACCTCGTGAACCCGAGCAGCGCCGAGGACCGGGCCGTGGAAAAGCTGGCCGGGATCGCGGTGCCGACCCGCGAGGACATGCAGGAGATCGAGATCTCGAGCCGTCTCTACATCGAGAACGGGGCCCGCTACATGACGGCCACGCTGATGTGTCACTCGGACTCCGATATGCCGAGGACCACGGCAGTCACCTTCATCCTGGCGGGCCACCGCCTGGTGACGGTGCGTTACGACCAGCCGCGCCCGTTCGCGGTGGTGGAGGCCAAGCTCGCCCGCAACTGTGCGCCCGGGATCACCGGCGAGATGGTGCTGATGGAGCTGCTCGACGCCGTGATCGACCGCTGCGCCGACATTCTCGAGAAGGTCGGGGCTGATATCGATCAGGTCAGCCACGAGATCTTCGAGCCGAACAATGAGCGTCACGGACACGCCAAGCAATATTCGCAGATTCTGATCGCGATCGGGCGCAAGGGCGACCTGACCTCGAAGGTGCGTGAGAGCCTGGTGTCGATCGGCCGCCTCGTCACCTTCCTGTCTGCGGTGGTCGAAGGCGTGAAGTGGTCGAAGGACATGCGCGAGCAGCTCAAGACCATGCAGCGCGACGTCGCCTCGCTGACCGACCACGCGTCCTACCTCGCGAGCAAGATCACCTTCGTGCTGGATGCGATGCTCGGCGTCGTCAACCTCGAGCAGAACAACATCATCAAGCTGTTCTCGGTGATGGCGGTGGTCCTGATGCCGCCGACCTTGATCGCATCGATCTACGGCATGAACTTCAAGATGATGCCGGAGCTCGAATGGGTGCACGGCTATCCGATGGCGTTGGTGCTGATGCTGATCTGTGCGATCGTGCCGTACTACATCTTCAAATTGAAGAAGTGGCTGTAGCGCAGCCGAGCTGGAATCGCCGGCCGCCCCAGGCCGCTCGCCCGCGCGAAGGCTGCGGCAAAGCGCCATCCGCAGCGCCTCATTCGTGCCCCGTTGTTAGCTGCGTGGGCGACATGTTCGTTGGTCGCGTGCCGCCGACTGATAGTCGCTATGCACTGCAAGTGTCACAAGCGGCAACGTGCAACGCATAACAGAAATACTTGTTAGGCCAGCCGCAACGCCGCTGCAAAGCCGCCCCAATTCCTCAGGTAAAATTTGACGGGAACCCTGAACGTTTGATCGAAACTTCTCTGCGATAAATCTGCTCGTGAGCATGACCGACTACGAGCGTCTCGGCGCGTGGCATGCAAGGCAGAGCTCGAGGGCGCGTTCATCGCGCCTTATCCAAGAGGCGGCAATGGTTGAGAAACGCATAACGGCATCGAACAACGTGATCGAGCTGGCCAACTATCAACGCAGCCGCGCCGATATCGTCGTGGCCCATGCGCTGTCGCCGCGCACCTGCCGCTATTGCGGCGCCGAGCTCGATGACGACGAGCGCGAGGATGATTGCTCCAGCGCCCTCAACGTCGAGTCCGACCGCCTGCGCTGGCGCGCCGCGCAGATCCTTCGTGGCCTGGTGTGCGAAGGCTGAACGACTGTTCTCGGCCGAGCGGTATCCCGGCATGCCGCCCGAAAGTCCACGATCGGAAATTCAGCAGCCGATGTCATCCCTTGAACAGCGCTCCCTCCGGGGAGCGCTGTTTTGTTTGTGGCGGCCGAATCGATCTTCGGAAACGGTGTTAATCGCCGCTTCGCACGGCCATCTGGAACTTGCCGCGCGCGGCAATCCGCCGTGAACCAAACCGGAGACGGGCAGGCCCCTCCGCGGCGACGGTCTCAGACGTGCTGGCCGCCGTTGATGTGGATCTCGGCGCCGTTCACGTAGGAGCTGGTCTCCGTGCACAGCACATAGATGATCTTGGCGACCTCGTCGGGGGTGCCGAGGCGCTGCATCGGGATCTGCTCCTGCACGATCTTCTCGGTGCCCGGCGACAGGATCGAGGTGTCGATCTCGCCCGGCGCGATCGAGTTGACGCGGACGCCGACGCGGCCGAAATCCGACGCCATCTCGCGGGTCAGCGCGGCCAGCGCCGCCTTGGAGGTCGCGTAGGCCGCGCCGGCGAAGGGATGCACGCGCGAGCCGGCGATCGAGGTGACGTTGACGACGGAGCCCTTGGCCGCCTTCAGCTCCTTGATCAGGCCGCGCGCCATCATGATCGGCGCGAAGAAGTTGACGCGGAAGACGTGATTCCAGGTGTCGAGGTCGGTGTCGACGGTGCCGAGCCGGGCGCCGCCGGCGCCCTTCGGCGAGATCGCGGCGTTGTTCACCAGCGCATGCAGCTCGCCACTGTCCATGCGCTGTTTGACCTCCTCGATCGCCCGCAGCGTGTCCTCGGGATCGGCAAGGTCGACCTGGATGTGGTCTTCGGGACCTGCGCCCCACGGACATTCCTCGGGGAAGGGATGCCGCGAGCAGGTGATGACGCGCCAGCCGGCGGAGGAGAATCGGATGACGGTGGCATGACCGATGCCGCGGCTGGCGCCGGTCAGCAGCATCGTGCGCCGCGGCTGGTTCGAAGGAGTCGGCATGAACTGGGTCTCTCACGATCCCGGACGGATCAACTTACCACAATGGTTGCAGGTGCGACGCTCGATTCACGCACGCGCGGGCGATTCGTCCGACAAGGCATCAGACGCCGGCAGCCGGGCGCTGGCGCGCTCGGCGATGTCTCACGGATACATCCGCACCTTGGTCCACGGCTGGTCGGCGGCGTCGCGGCGGAATTCGATGCGGTCGTGCAGGCGGAACGGCCGGTCGTGCCAGAACTCCATGCTGATGGGCGCGATGCGCCAGCCGCTCCATCCCGGCGGCCGCGGCACCTCGCCGATGATGTATTGCGTGGCGACCTTGGCGATCGCCTGCTCGAACGCGAACCGGCTCTCCAGCGGCTGCGACTGCTTGCTGGCCCAGGCGCCGAGCTGCGCCTGCTTCGGCCGGGTCGCGAAATAGGCGTCGGCCTCCTCGTCGCTCACCGGCGTCACGAGGCCGCGGATGCGGACCTGGCGGCGCAGCGACTTCCAGTGAAACAGCAGCGCGGCCTTCGGATTGGCGGCGAGCTCACGGCCCTTCTGGCTGGCCTTGTGGCTGTAGAAGACGAAGCCGTCCTGGTCATAGCCCTTCATCAGCACCATGCGCACGTCGGGCAACCCGCTATCGTCGACCGTCGCCAGCGCCATCGCATTCGGATCGTTGGGCTCGCTCTTGCTGGCCTCCGCAAACCAGTCGGCAAACAGCGCAAACGGCTCGCCGGCCTGGGTAAAATCGGCCGATGTACCGGATGTTAAGGTTGTCTGGTGTTTGATGCTCGTGAGGTCGGTCATGTCTTTGGGGAGTCCGAGTTTTGCGTTCACCCGCGGCCAAGCGCGCGCAAGTCCATCCGGGTCCGGTCCTATATAGGGCATCGGTCCGACTTGGCCTATCCGCGATCGGTCATGCCGGCACCGCTTTGACACTCATTCTAATCGGCCTGTCCGGCGGCGGCTGCAGCCTGACTCGCCCTGAAACGGCCTTTGCCAAGATGGACGATGCGGAGATCACCGGCGCGGTCAGCCCGCCGCCCGAGCGCGAGCCGACCGAAGCCGATCTCGCTTTTGCCCGCAACGCCGCGTCGGACGTGCTGACCAGGGGGAGCAAGGATTCCAGCCAGCCCTGGCAGAATCCGCAGACCGGCGCTCGCGGCTCGGTGACGCCGATCGCCAAGTCCTACACGGCCGACAACGGCCGCACGTGCCGCGATTTCCTCGCGAGCTACGTCAACGGCAAGACGGAGCGCTGGCTGCAGGGCTCGGCGTGCCGTATCGAGCGTGGGCGCTGGGACATCCAGACGCTCAAACCCTGGCAGCAAAGCTAGCCGGGACCATCAGGAACCCGTTGCAAAAATACAACGGACTCCCCAGATGAAATGCAAAGCGGGCGGGGAGCCCATAGGTTAGTATCTGACTTTCTGTAAGGAGACGTGACGGATGCGCGACCCCTATGAGGTCTTGGGGGTGCCGCGAAGCGCCAGCGCTGCGGCCATCAAGAGCGCCTATCGCAAGCTCGCCAAGAAGCACCATCCCGACAGCAACAAGGATGATCCGAAGGCATCGGCGCGGTTTGCCGAGATCAATTCGGCCAACGAGATCCTGGGCGACGAGGAGAAGCGCAAGCAGTTCGATCGCGGGGAGATCGACGCCGAAGGCAAGCCGCGCTTCCAGGGCTTCCCTGGCGGCGGCGCCGGCCGCGGCGGGCCGGGGGGCGGATTCGAGAATTATACCTTCCGCAGCGGCGGCGGGCCGGGTGGCGGCTTTGGCGGTGGCGGATTCGAGGACATCCTGAACAGCATGTTCGGCGGCGCTGGCCCGCGCGGTGCACGTGGCGGCGGCAGCTCGTTCGAGTTCGACACCGGCGGCGTCGGCCTCGACCTCGATCTGAAGGTTGCGATGTCGGTCTCGCTCGAGGAGTCCGTGAAGGGCGGCGAGAAGCGCGTTCGGCTGCCGTCGGGCAAGGAGCTCAACGTCAAGGTCCCCGCTGGCGTCACCGCCGGCCAGCAGATCAGGCTGAAGGGGCAGGGCGAGAGCGCGCCCGGACACCGGCCAGGTGATCTCCTGATCACGATCCAGATCGCGCCGCATCCGTTCTTCAAGGTCGAGGGCAGCGACCTCAGGCTCGATCTGCCGATCACGCTTTACGAGGCGGTCCTGGGCGCCAAGGTGAGGGCGCCGACGCTCGGCAGCGCGGTCGAGCTGTCGATCCCGAAGAACACCTCCAGCGGCCGCACCTTCCGGCTCAAGGGCAAGGGCCTGCCCAAGAGCGATGGCTCGGCCGGCGATCTGTTCGTCACCACCCGGATCGTGCTGCCCGACGGCAACGATGCCGAGCTCGAAGCCCTGATGACCAAATGGCGTGACCGTCATCCCTACAATCCGCGCAGCAATCTCTCCTGAGGTTGCGCGTTGTAGGCCACTCGGCTTAAAGTTGAGGGGGCGAGCTGGAAAGCTGAGAGAAAAAGTGCGGCCTCGAAAGGGGGACCAGCGCGGTACAAAACCCCGATCGAGGCCGCTTCCGTGTCGATCGGCGGATCGAACACTCCTCATTTTTTCGTGAACATTTGGCGCTATATTGAGACGTGCCGGTGACCTGATTCCAGATTTCCGGTGACCGAATTGCGGCGCCGACCTTGGCGTGTCTCCCGCCCGGGCGAGGCGGGGATCGGTACGCTTTCGCGCAGCGTTTGCGGCCATCCTGCAAACGCTTCTGATCACGGCCGTAATCGCGCCGAGGCCGGCACCTCGCGAAATCGGGCAATGGTCCGCCGCTAGCCGCCCGCCCGTTCGGACTGGTCATAAACAAGGCGCGCGACCTGGGTGAGACGCGTCCGGTCGCTGCTGCCACTGACGACGTAGCTGACGCCGCGCTCCGCCCAGGACAGTGCAGCGGTGTTGCCCTGCGCCGTATAGCGCATCTCGGCCGCCTCGATCCCGACCTTGGTCGCATACACTGTGAAGCGCTCGCCGGAGGTGCTCTCGTACATCAGGAAGGACGCCGGACCGGTCGGCCCCGGCAGCAGCCGGCCGCCGACGAGCTTCAGTCCGGTGGTTTCCAGCTCCGGCGCCTGCACGGTGCGGCCGCAGCGCCGCGTCAGCCATTGCTGCAGATGGGCCTTCTCGTCGCCGGGGACCTCAACCGGATGGCGCACCTCCACGACGTAGAGTCGGTGCGCATCGAGCGCCTCGCCGGCGAGGGCCTGCAGCGGCGACGGCGAGGACGCAGCGCCACGCGCGACCCAGCCGACCGCGCCGCCGGCCGCGAAGGCCGCCACGCTTGCCGCCATGGCTGCGACGACCCAGCGCCGCGGCCGGCGCTCCAGACCGTCGAGGTCGAGCCGCGGCGGCACCGGCTCGTTGACGATGGAATCGTAGCGGGCATGGAGCGCCTCAGCCATGCTGCGCCAGGATTGCACGCGCTCGGCGTCCGCCGGATGCGCGGCCAGCCAGCGCTCGACGTCGCTGCGGCGCTCGGCCGGCAGCTCGTTGTCGACGTAGGCGTGCAGCTCGTCTTCGGTGACGGGAATGGTCGGCTCGGTCATCATCGGGATCTCGTTGCAATCGAGCGGCTGCGGCGATGCGCGGTCGCTGCAGGCTTGGGCAGCCGAACATGGCAGGGCGGCTTTTGTGCAGTGGTCATTTCACCCTCCGCAGCGCCGGCCGCTCGCCCTCGAGCACGGCACGGACATGGGCGCGGGCGCGGGCGAGGCGGGACATCACGGTGCCGATCGGGACACCCTGGATGTCGGCGACCTCGCGGTAGCTCATGCCTTCGAGCACGACGAGGAGAAGCGCCGCGCGCTGCTCCTCCACCAGGGTCGCCAGCGCGCGCTCGATGTCCCGGCCCTCGGCCTCAGTGCCGCTGGCGTCGGCATTGTCGTCCTGGAGCGGCATGAAGTGAGGTCGCCGTGCCAGGGAGCGCCGGCGGTTCTTGTTCAGATTGGTCAGGATCGTGTACAGCCAGCTCCTGATGTCGCCGCCCAGGAACAGCCGTTCCGAGCGCAGCGCCCGCACCAGCGTGTCCTGGACCAGCTCGTCGGCCGCGTCCATGTCGCGCGCCAACGCCCGGGCATAACGGCGCAGTGCCGGAATCATGGTCTCGACGCTCTGGCGGAACGCGTTCATGGACTGCCCTGCGGCTGTTCGCTGCGATGACAAGGGCGCAGGCCGCAGCCGGCGCCTTGCAAAGATCATAACCCCGCGATCTCAGGCCTATTCCAGCCGGGCAAGCTGGCTGGACGTTTGCCACAGAGCGGGCGGAATGGGGCTGTACCGGGCCAGACCGGTGGTGTACGTCCAGTCCTCAGAGCATGATGCGCTTCCACGGAAACGCATGATGCTCATCTCCTTGTTTGAGCATGATCTTTCGGAAAACCGGTTTCCACTTTTCCGGATCATGCTCTCATAATCAGTTCGATGGGAAGCCGCATGGCGCAGATTTCAGGTTTGATGCAGGGCAAGCGCGGGGTCGTCCTCGGCGTGGCCAACAACCGGTCGATCGCCTGGGGCATCGCCAAGGCCGCCCGCGCGGCCGGCGCGGAAATCGCGCTGACCTACCAGGGCGACGCGCTGAAGAAGCGCGTCGAGCCGCTGGCGGCCGAGCTCGGCGGCCTCGTGCTCGGCCATTGTGACGTCACCGATCCATCGACCATCGATGCCGTGTTCGACGTGCTCAAGGAGAAGTGGGGCAAGATCGATTTCGTCGTGCACGCCATCGCCTTCTCCGACAAGGACCAGCTCGACGGCCGCTACATCGAGACCACGCAGGACAATTTCTCCAAGAGCATGCTGATCAGCTGCTACTCGCTGACCGCGATCGCGCAGCGCGCCGAGAAGCTGATGACCGACGGCGGCTCGATCATCACCCTGACCTATTATGGTGCAGAGAAGTGGATGCCGCACTACAATGTGATGGGCGTCGCCAAGGCCGCGCTGGAAGCCAGCGTGCGCTATCTCGCCGCCGATCTCGGCGAGAAGAGCATCCGCGTCAACGCGATCTCGGCCGGCCCGATCAAGACGCTGGCCGCGTCGGGCATCGGCGACTTCCGCTATATTCTGAAGTGGAACGAATACAACGCGCCGCTGCGCCGGACCGTGACCATCGACGAGGTCGGCGACAGCGCGCTGTATCTCTTGTCCGACCTGTCGCGTGGTGTCACCGGCGAGGTGCATCACGTCGATTCCGGCTATCATGTCGTCGGCATGAAGCGGCCCGAGGCGCCCGACATCTCGCTCAGCAACTCCGTCGGCGCCAAGGACTAACGTCAACACGCAATGCCACGGCCCATGATCTACTACATCCGCCACGGCGAGACGGAATGGAATGCGCTCGGCCGGCTGCAGGGCACGCAGGACATTCCGCTGAACGCGCTCGGGCGGGTGCAGGCGGTGCAGGCCGGCAACCTCCTGGCCGAGCTCGCTGCGCGCAACGGCCATGATGCGGCGCGCCTGCCTTACGTCGCGAGCCCGCTCAGCCGCGCCCGCGCGACCATGGAACTGGTGCGTGAGACCCTGAGGCTGCCAGCCGAGGGCTATGCGCTCGATGCCCGGCTGCGCGAGATCGGCTACGGCAAATGGGAAGGGGCGACGCTGCCGGAAATGCAGGCGGCCGATCCCGCCTTCTATGCCCGGCGGCTGACCGACAAATGGTCGCTGGCGCCCGAGGGCGGCGAGACCTATGCCGACGTCGAGCGCCGCGTGCGCGACTGGTACGATGGGCTGTCTGGCGATATCGTGGCGGTCGCCCATGGCGGCACGGCGCGGGCGCTGATGGTCGCGCTGGGCTTCGAGACGCCGCACGGCGCCGTCGACCTGCCGATCCAGCAGGGCGCGGTCTATGTGTTCGGCGAGAACGGCTTCGAGAAGTACAGTTAGTTTGTCCCCGTCATTCCGGGGCGCGTCGTGAGAGGCGAAACCGGAATCTCGAGAGTCCGGGTCTGGTCCTTTGGACCGTCCCGGAATGACGGTTTTTCCGATTGGGTGATCAGCTCATGTCCTTCAACACCTTCGGCCACATGTTCCGCGTCACCACCTTCGGCGAGAGCCATGGCGTGGCCATCGGCTGCGTGGTCGACGGCTGTCCGCCGCGGATCCCGCTGCAAGCGGAGGAGATCCAGCGTGATCTCGACCGCCGCCGTCCCGGCCAGTCGCGCTTCACCACCCAGCGCCAGGAGCCGGACCAGGTGAAGATCCTGTCCGGCGTGATGGCCGATCCAGACACGGGAGCGCAGGTCACCACCGGCACGCCGATCGCGCTCCTGATCGAGAACACCGATCAGCGCTCCAAGGACTATTCCGGGATCAAGGACAAGTTTCGTCCCGGCCATGCCGACTTCACCTACGAGGCCAAATACGGCCTGCGCGACTATCGCGGCGGCGGCCGGTCCTCCGCGCGCGAGACCGCGACGCGCGTTGCGGCCGGCGCGATCGCGCGCAAGGTCCTGCCCGACGTGAAGGTGCGCGGCGCGCTGGTGCAGATGGGGCCGCACAAGATCGACCGCGGCAACTGGGACTGGGACGAGGTCGCGCGCAATCCCTTCTTCTGCCCCGACAAGGACAAGGCAGCGTTCTTCGAGGACTATCTCGACGGCATCAGGAAGTCCGGCTCGTCGATCGGCGCCGTGCTCGAGATCGTCGCCGAGGGCGTGCCGGCGGGACTTGGCGCGCCGCTCTACGGCAAGCTCGATGCCGATCTCGCCGCGGCGATGATGAGCATCAACGCCGTGAAGGGGGTCGAGATCGGCGCCGGCTTCGGTGCGGCCGAGCTGACCGGCGAGGAGAATGCCGACGAGATGCGCTCGGCCAATGACGGCACGCGCTTCCTCTCCAACAATGCCGGCGGCATTCTCGGCGGCATCGCCACGGGACAGCCGATCGTGCTGCGCTTCGCGGTCAAGCCGACCTCGTCGATCCTCACCCCGCGCCAGACCGTCGACCGCTCAGGCCAGGAGACCGAGATCCTGACCAAGGGCCGTCACGACCCCTGCGTCGGCATCCGCGCGGTTCCCGTCGGCGAGGCGATGATGGCTTGCGTGCTCGCCGATCACCTGCTGCGCCATCGCGGCCAGGTGGGGTAGGTTAATCGTTCTCGCCGTACACATACGACGCCTTCAGCCCGAAGGTCACGATCGAGAGCGTGACCCACAGCCGCAGCATCGCGAACGAGAAGATGAACACGAAGAACACCAGGTTCTTGGTGAACTGACTGGCCTCGGTCTGCCCGAACGTCCAGATCAGGCCACGGACGGCATTCTGGCCGTGGCCCAGTCCGATGTTGACCAGGCCCAGCACCAGCACGGCGGTCCCGAGCCATAGCCCGCGCCGGGCGAACTCACCGAGTGCGGGGAAGAACGCGGTCCGGCCATTGTTGCGCTCGGCCTGCAGGATCATCAGCAGCACCAGCGCTGCGATGAATGCGCTCCAGAACCGGCCGAGATGCGTGAACTGGTCGAAGGCCATGCCATCCAGTCCGGCCATCAGATGGGGGCTCTGTCCCGCATAGGGCGTGAACACCAGGGCTAGCGCAGCCGCGATCATCAGCAAGGCGATCCGCCATAGCACGGCCAGGGACAATCGAAGCTGGTCGGTGACGCTCAGCTCGCCGAGGTTCGTCTGGCCGCCGCTTGCCTCGATACAGCGCTGCGCCGTGACGATGAAGGCGTGCAGCACGGCGACCGCGGCCACGACCAGAGCGGGCAGGCTGGCCGGTCCGCCGGCAAACGCGATCACCCGCATTGCCGCGGCGAGGATGAGCCATGGCAGCGCCGGCAGTAGCCGCAACGGTCCGAACGAGGTCTGAGGAACAATGGTGGATGATACGCTGCGGGGGGTCTCTCTCATCGTGTCAGGATACCGCGCGGAGCTGAACGGCCTTCCTCGCAAATGGCTAAAATTGCCGCCACGCCGCGTGCGTCTCGCTGTCTCCATGAGCTGTCACGAAGAGCCTCACCAAGGGCCATCACGACCCCTGCGTCGGCAATCCGCACGGGCCCGGTGGGCGAGGCGATGATGGCCTGCGTGCTCGCCGATCATCTGCTGCGCCATCGCGGCCAGGTCGGTTGGTCGCGCACGGAGTACCTGTTTACTGTTGTCACGTCCGTCGCTTAATCTCAGCCCATGGACACTTCCAAGCTGCGGGACATCAAGGACTGGCTGGTCGATGGTGCGCGCTCCGCGGCGACGCCGAGCCAGATGATGTCCGAATGCTGCGAGCGCCTGGTCGGGCTCGGCATCCCGTTGTGGCGCGTCGGCGTGTTCGTCCGCACCCTTCATCCCGATATCGCCGGCCGCAGCTTCATCTGGCGCCAGGGCGCCGAGGTCGAGATGGGCACGGTCGATTTCGGTTTCGAGAGCACCCCGGCCTACACGGACAGTCCGCTCGCGCTCGTGTTCGAGCATGGCAGGGAGTTCGGGGCCGATCCTCGCCATCCGCAGGCGGAGCGTTTTCCGATCCTGATGGATCTGCGTGCCGAGGGCGTGACCGACTATCTCGCCTTGCCGATGACCTTCATCGATCGCGCGGTCCATGCCTCGAGCTGGACCACCAAATCTCCAAGAGGCTTCACCGACGCGCAGCTGAACGCGATCCGGTCGCTGATGCCTGCGCTCGCACGCTACACCGAGATCGTCACGCTGCGCCGGACCGCCTCGATGCTGCTCGACACCTATGTCGGCAACAGCGCCGGCGAGCGCATCCTCGGCGGCCAGATCCGCCGCGGCCACACCGATACGCTCGATGCGGCGATCTGGTTGTCGGATCTGCGCGGCTTCACGCCGCTGTCGGACCGGCTGCCGGCCGAGAACGTCGTCGACATCCTCAACCAGTACTTCGACTGCCAGGTGGATCCGATCCGCGAGCAGGGCGGCGAGGTGCTCAAGTTCATGGGCGACGGCCTGCTCGCGGTGTTCCCCATTCGCGCGCAGGGCGGCGATCCGAGCGAGGTCTGCGGCCGCGTGCTCACGGCGGCGCGGGCGTCGCGCGCCCGCGTCGACGCGCTGGAATATGCGGTCGGCGACATCGGGGAGCGGTTTCGTTTCGGCGTGGCGCTGCATGTCGGACGGTTGCTCTATGGCAATATCGGCGGCGGCAACCGGCTCGACTTCACCTGCATCGGCCCCGCCGTCAATCTCGCCGCAAGGCTGGAGAAGATGGCCGCGCAGCTGAAGCGCACGGTGGTCGCGTCCGAGGCCTTTGCCGGCGCCTGTCCCGAGCCGCTGACCGATCTCTGGACCGATCTCGGCGAATTTCCGATCGCTGGCCTCGCGACCGCGCAACGCGTGTTCGGGCTGCGCGAGGAAGGGAATTAGTTCGCCGGCTCAGGTCTCCGGCTCGGTGGTGAACAGCAGCGGATATCCCTTGGCGCGGCCGGCATCGGTCGCGCGCGTCGCCTTGGTCTCGGCGACGTCCTTTGTGAACACCGCCACCACGCAGACGCCGAGCTTATGGGCCGTGATCATGACCTTGTAGGCCTGGTCCTCGGTCATGCGGAATTCCGCCTTCAGGATCATCACCACGAAATCGCGCGGCGTGAAATCGTCGTTGACGAGGATCACCTTGTAGAGCCGCGGACGCTCGGTCTTGGTGCGTACCTTCGTCTTGGGCTTGGTGACGGCATCGTTCATTTGAAGGGCGCGCCTGTGTTCCTGATGCGGCAGTCACGCCACGATACAGGCTTCGAACGCTCCGGGAAACCACGGGCTGCATGCCTTGCGCGATGGGCGCACGCGGCTGCCTGACATCCGGGAAATCCAGGGGACTAACCGGAATGTGAATGGATGTGTGCGTTCCCGCTTTGCGCTCTGCGGATTGCATGTCACCATCATCAGACGCGATTGGAGGGCAGCTCATGCGCTGGTGGATCTCGATCGGGGTGGCGTGTCTGGCGGGCGCCTTGGCTGGCGGCGACGTCGCCAGCGTCGTGGCCGCGCCGAGGACCCAGCCGGCGCAGCAACTGAGCGAGAAGGAAGCCTCCGTCGACGTTGAGCTCATCCTCGCCGTCGACGTGTCCTACTCGATGGATCTGGACGAGCTGGCGATCCAGCGCGAAGGCTACGCCCAGGCGCTCAGCTCGCGCGAGTTCCTGCAGGCGCTGAAGAACGGCGTGCACGGCCGCATCGCCGTGACCTATTTCGAATGGGCGGCCTCGAGCGACCAGAAGATCATCATTCCATGGCGCCTGATCGACGGACCGGAAAGTGCCGACGCCGTCGCCGCCGAGATCATGAAGACGCCGATCCGCCGGGCGTCGCGCACCTCGATCTCGGGCGCGATCTACTTCGCCATGCCGTTGTTCGATGAGAACCCCTATCGCGGGCTGCGCCGCGTCATCGACATCTCCGGCGACGGGCCCAACAACAACGGTCCCTCGCCGGTGACGATCGCGCGCGACGAGGCCGTCAACAAGGGCATCACGATCAACGGCCTGCCGATCATGGTCAAGGAGCCGTCCTACTCGACCATGGATATCGAGAACCTCGATCTCTACTACAAGGATTGCGTCACCGGCGGCCACGGCTCGTTCGTGGTCACGATCAAGAGCCGCGAGGAGTTCAAGGAGGCCATCCGCACCAAGCTGCTGATGGAGGTCGCCGGACGGGCACCGCCGCCGCGCATCGTGCCGGTCGCCGATGACGCCGACAAGGAGCCGCGCGTGTCCTGCACGATCGGCGAGAAGATCTGGCAGGATCGCTGGGGCCGGTGACCCGGGCTGCGCCACACCGGCGCCCCTGATCCGCCATCGACCGGCGCGCAGCGCTTCACAC
Organism: Bradyrhizobium sp. HKCCYLS3013; assembly: GCF_051167615.1. Taxonomy (NCBI): domain Bacteria; kingdom Pseudomonadati; phylum Pseudomonadota; class Alphaproteobacteria; order Hyphomicrobiales; family Nitrobacteraceae; genus Bradyrhizobium; species Bradyrhizobium sp. HKCCYLS3013. Next base: position 100,658 of record NZ_JBNPTK010000016.1, on the reverse strand, counting down.
CGCCTGTCCTGGTCGGAGGCGTGCACTGCGCACCCATCGGACGCGTGTCGGGTGCAAGGATTGGTATCCCGATCTCGTGTGGAAAAACCCCGTCCTGTTGCCGATCCGGCGAATCTGTGACCTCACAGCCACACATGATCTGAAAACCAGGGGTTGCATGGCGCCAAAATTCTCTTTGCCACTGTGCCGCCGCGATTGGGCCGCGACCATGAGCGGGTTGAGGCGGAGGCGCACAGAACATGCGTATCATCGACCGGACAGCAGGTCCCTCGTCAGTCGTCCATGGCCCGGGTGCAGGGCTCGCATCCCAACTTCTGAGGCCAGCGCTGCTGTGTGCGGCGGCGGCTTCGCTCGCCGCCTGCGCGCAATCGTCGGCGGTCCGGCAGGCGCGCTGGGCGGCGCCGACGAAGCAAGCTGCCGCCGAATTCCGGCCGCAGGTGCAGCGTGCGGAGACGGCGCCGGAGTCGGTGGTGCGCGTCCAGCAGGCCGAGCTCAGCCCGCCTCCAGCCCACGCCACCTCGTCGGGCCTCGCCAGCTACTACTCGGAAGGCCGCAAGACCGCGAGCGGCGAACGCTTCGATCCCTCCGAGCTGACGGCCGCCCATCGCAGCCTGCCGTTCGGCACCCGTTTGCAGGTCACCAACGTCAAGACCGGCCGCTCGGTGGTGGTGCGTGTCAACGACCGTGGACCGTTCGTGCAGGGCCGGGTGGTGGATGTGTCCTACTCCGCCGCCCAGGCGCTCGGCATGATCCACACCGGCGTCGCCCCGGTGAAGGTCAGCGTGGTGCGGTAGCAGTCATAGACACGGCAGCGCCGCTGCTTGACCTCTCGTGTTTCTTGAGTGGCCGGGATCTCGCAGCGGCGGCAGTGCACCTCGCCCCGCTTGCGGGGAGAGGTCGGATTGCATCGAAGATGCAATCCGGGTGAGGGGGACAGGTCTATCCACGCACACACCCGGTGCGTTTGCCCCTGCTGACACTTCCCGTGCGGCTGCCTCTCACCCCAACCCTCTCAGCGCGAGCGAAGCTCGTCGCGCCCCCGTAAGAACGGGGAGAGGGTGCGCACCGTTCGTGCCGAGCAAGCTCTGCGCTCAACTAATAGGCATCCCGCATCACCGCCTCACCGCACCAGCCGCGCCACCAACTCCACATGCGGCGTGTGGCGGAACTGGTCGACGGGGACGACCGTCTCGAGCTTGTAGCCGCCGTCGATCAGCATGCGGACGTCGCGGGCGAAGGTGGTGACGTTGCAGGACACCGCGACGATCACCGGCGCCTTGCTGGCCGCGAGCTGCCTGGCCTGGGCCTGCGCGCCCTGGCGCGGCGGGTCGAACACGACGGCATCGATGTCGCGCAATTCCGGCGGCATCAGCGGGCGGCGGAACAGGTCGCGCGCCTCGGCCTTGATCGGCTTGAGGCCGGGCGTCCCGGCCGCCTTCTGCAGCGCCGCGATCGCGCCGGCATCATTGTCCATGGCGGTGACGCGCGCCCGCGTGGCGAGCCGCAGCGCGAACGGGCCGACGCCGCAGAACAGGTCGGCGACGTGCTTGGCCTTGCCGGTCCGCTCCATCACGAGCTGCGCCAGCGTCTCCTCGCCTTGCACGGTGGCCTGCAGAAACGAGCCGGGCGGCAGCGTCACCTGCGCCGTGCCCATCGTGACAACTGGCGCATTGCGCATCAGCACCAGCTCGCCGTGGCGCGTCAGCCGCGCCAGTCGGTGCTGTTCGGCGAGGCGGGACAGGGCCGCGATGCGCGGCGGCGGCAGCGGGCCGGAGCCGCGGATGTCGATGTCGAGGCCGTTGCTGGTCGCGGTCGCCTGGATGTCGAGCGGCTTGCCGGTCGGCTTCAGCGCCTCAGCCAGGGCCCATGCGGCTTCCAGCGCACCGTCCAGAGCAGGATCGAGGATCGGGCAGCGGTCGATCGGCACGATATCGTGGCTGTTCGCGGCCGAGAATCCGACCCTGAGAACGTCGTGCGTGCCCATCCGGGCGTGGAAGGTGGCGCGGCGCCGGCCGGCGCCGTGGGCATCGATCAGATCGGCCACGTCGCAGTCGACCTTGGCGGCCCGTAGCGTCTCGACGATGATGTTGCGCTTCCATTGCTGATAGGGCCCGGGCATCCAGTGCTGGATGGCGCAGCCGCCGCACACGCCGAAATGCGCGCAGAACGGCGCGATCCGCTCGGGACTCGCCGTCTCCACCGCGAGCAGCTTGCGGCGATCGGGATGGCCGGGCACGACGGCCGTCTCCACGGTCTCGCCGGCCAGCGTGTAGGGCACGTACAGCGCCTCGCCCGATGACAGCGACACGCCATCGCCGCGATGGCCGACCTGGTCGATGACGAGACGTTCAACCATGGCGGCGCGCTCCCAGGAAGAATTCGGCGTTGCCGTCGCCGCCCTTGATCGATGACGGAAAGATCGCGATTTCGCTGCAGCCGAGCGAGGCGGCGAAGGCGGCGATGTCATCGCACACGGCTTGATGGACGGCTGCATCCTTGATGATGCCGCCCTTGCCGTGCTTTCCCTGCGCCTCGAATTGCGGCTTGATCAGCGCCAGCAGGCTCATCGGCGAGGCGGCGAGCGATAGCGCGGCCGGCAGCACCGCCTTGAGCGAGATGAAGCTGCAGTCGATCACGACGATGTCGGGGCGCTGCGCCAGCCGCTTGCCGTCGTAGCTGCGGATGTCGGTCTGCTCCATCGAGATGATCTTCGGGTGATTGCGCAATGACGGGTGCAACTGGTCGCGGCCGACGTCGACCGCGAACACGAGCGCCGCGCCATTCGCCAGCAGCACCTCGGTGAAGCCGCCGGTGGAGGCGCCGACATCGAGGCAGACATGGTCCTCGACCTCGATGCCGTAATGCTCCAGCGCCGCCGCCAGCTTGACGCCGCCACGCGACACCCAGGGATGCGCCGGCTCGGCTTGCAGGACGGCGTCGGCGGGAATGCTCTCCGAGGCTTTGCCGACCTGCTTGTCGTTGGCGAACACGAGCCCCGCCTCGATCGCCGCCTGCGCCCGCGCGCGGCTCTCGAACAGGCCGCGTTCGACGAGGAGGATGTCAGCGCGTTTGCGGGCAGGGGTCATGGGCGGTTTGATGAATGGTCATGAGTTGTGGAGTGGTCATGAGTTGTGGAGGTCGCGCAACCATTCCGGTGTCGTCCCGGGCAAGCACTGGCGCGCATCGCGCGTCGGTGCGCCGACCCGGGACCCATAACCACAGGACGTAGTTTGTAGGAAGATGGCAACTACGTGTCTGCCCAACACACCGTCCTGTGGTTATGGGTCCCGGCTTTCGCAGGGACGACATGGGAGTTCGTGTCATCGATCGTGCCACCACGCGAGACTCGTAGGGTGGGCAAAGGCGCGTGCACCGGTGTTTCCGCAAGCTCGTATCGCAATTGACGCGCCGTGCCCACCATCTCGATTGCAGAGCGTGGATGGACGGTGGGCACGCTGCACCTGGCGGCGCCGCTTTGCCCACCCTACGAGACCGTGGCCAGCCGCTCCGCCGCTAGCTTCACGCACAGCTCGAACGCCGAGAGATCGTTCCAGACATTCGCCGGCCGCTCGCGCGGCAGCACCAGTGGATGGCCGCGCAGCTCGAGCGCGTGGATCATCATGAGATTGTCGGGCAGGCCGAAATCCTCGACCGTCAGGCCTTCGCCATCGACCAGGCGGCCGTCCTGCTCCGTCACCGCCGTGAAGCGCCGGGCTCGATCGGCGTAGATGGCCGGGTCGTTGCAGTAGCCGAGACACAGCTTGCCGGATCCGGCCATGTAGCCGAACTCATAGACCGTGCCGGCATCGGCGCCGGGGCCGCGGAACGGCGTGAGATTGGCGATGATGGCATCGGCGTCGTCCATCATCGCTTCGTTGCCATGGAAGATCTGGCGCGAGGCGTCGGAGGAGGCGAGGTCGATGCTGTTGTCGAGGGAGTAAAGGCCGATCATGCCGTGGCGGTCGCAGATCGCGGCCTTCCGCCGGCCGATTTCAATGGCATCCGGCAGGAACACGTCGGGACCTGCCAGATAGATCTTCATGGCTCACCGCTGCGGGACGCAAGCCCGCCCTCAGGCGAGCTTGACCGACTCGGTCGCGTAGTCCTTGCCGAGCGCCTCGAACACCTTGCGGACGATGCCCTTGGCGTCCAGCCCGGCGCGGGCGTACATCGCCGCCGGCGTGTCGTGGTCCTGGAACTCGTCGGGCAGCACCATCGAACGCATCTTCAGGCCGCCGTCCAGCATGCCCTGGTCGGACAGATACTGCATCACGTGCGAGCCGAAGCCGCCGATCGAGCCTTCCTCGATCGTGATCAGGATGTCGTGCTCGCGGGCGAGCTTCATCACCAGCTCCTCGTCGAGCGGCTTCATGAAGCGCGCATCGGCGATCGAGGCGGAAAGGCCATGGGCGGCGAGCTCGTCGGCCGCCTTCTCGCACTCGGCCAACCGGGTGCCGAACGAGAGCAGAGCGACCTGCTTGCCCTGGCGGATCATGCGGCCCTTGCCGATCGGCAAGGGAACGCCAACCTCGGGCATTTCCACGCCGCGGCCTTCGCCGCGCGGATAGCGCACCGAGCTCGGCCGGTCGTTGATCGCGACCTGGGTCGCCACCATGTGTACCAGCTCGGCCTCGTCGGAGGCCGCCATGATCACCATGTTCGGCAGGCAGCCGAGATAGGCGTTGTCGAACGAGCCGGCATGGGTGGCGCCGTCGGCGCCGACCAGGCCGGCGCGGTCGATCGCGAAGCGCACCGGCAGGCTCTGGATGCAGACGTCGTGGACGATCTGGTCGTAGCCGCGCTGCAGGAAGGTCGAGTAGATCGCGCAGAACGGCTTGTAGCCTTCCGCCGCGAGGCCGGCGGCGAAGGTCACCGCATGCTGCTCGGCGATGCCGACGTCGAAGGTGCGCTTCGGGAACGCCTTGGCGAAGATGTCGATGCCGGTGCCCGAGGGCATCGCGGCCGTGATGCCGACGATCTTGTCGTCCTTCTCGGCTTCCTTGACCAGGCTCTGGCCGAACACGTTCTGATAGGCCGGCGCGTTCGGCTTGGCCTTGGCCTGGGTGCCGGTGGCGATGTCGAACTTGGCCACCGCGTGATATTTGTCGGCCGCCGCTTCCGCGGGCGAGTAGCCCTTGCCCTTCTGGGTCACGACGTGGACCAGGATCGGGCCGGTCTCCATGTCGCGGACGTTCTTCAGCACGGGGAGCAGATGGTCGAGGTTGTGGCCGTCGATCGGGCCGACGTAGTAGAAGCCGAGCTCCTCGAACAGCGTGCCGCCGTCCATCATGAAGCCGCGCGAATATTCCTCGACGCGGCTGGCGCGGTTGGCAATCACCTTGGGCAGATGCTGGCCGAGCTGCTTGGCGGCATCGCGCAGGGTACGGTAGGTCTTGCCCGAGTAGAGGCGGGACAGATAGGCCGACATCGCGCCGACCGGCGGCGCGATCGACATGTCGTTGTCGTTGAGGATCACGATAAGGCGGGAGTTCATCGCGCCGGCGTTGTTCATCGCCTCATAGGCCATGCCGGCGGACATCGCACCGTCGCCGATCACGGCGATCACGTTGTTCTTGCCGCCCGACAGGTCGCGCGCCACGGCCATGCCGAGGCCGGCGGAAATCGAGGTCGACGAGTGCGCAGCGCCAAACGGATCGTAGTCGCTCTCGGCGCGCTTGGTGAACCCGGACAGGCCGCCGCCGGTGCGCAAGGTGCGGATGCGGTCGCGGCGTCCGGTCAGGATCTTGTGCGGATAGGCCTGGTGGCCGACGTCCCAGATCAGGCGGTCGCGCGGGGTGTCGAATACGTAATGGATGGCCGTGGTCAGCTCGACCACGCCGAGACCCGCGCCGAAATGGCCGCCGGTCACCGAGACCGCGTCGATGGTCTCCTGGCGCAATTCGTCGGCGACCTGCCGGACCTGCTCGACCTTCAGCCGGCGCAGATCTTCCGGGGTCTTGATGGTGTCGAGAAGCGGCGTCTTACTAAATGTGGTCACGGTGACATTCCAATTTTGCAGGTCGGGTTCAAGGGCCGACATCTGAGAGGTTCATCGTAACGGGCGGCGAAACCTGAGGTCTTGAAGGTCACATCCGCGCGGATCGAAGCCGCAGTCCGAAGACTAGCCGGGTTTGGGATCGATCTATGTGATGTAAGTCACTCTTGGTGGCCTTGCCGTCCTCGTTAGTCGCCCAAGATCGCCAAGTCGTTCAGCCAAGTGAGTTTTGCTAGCTCTTGCAAGCGCTTAGATTCCTCTCTCTGGAGAGGATGGACACTTCCAAAAACCCGCAGTTGCGAGAAGCTTTACACCAAAGAGCGTCTTAAAGCCAACCCGGCGGGCGTTGGCAAGCCCGCAAACGGTACCTTTGCGCCACGTCTCAACCGCGGCGGCGTGCCGGAGGTTCCAGTGCGCTGCTCAAATCGACGGCAGCCAGCGCTCCGCAATAGACCGGGGACGCGAGCTCGGTCCAGGCTTTTTCCCGCGGCACAGAATCCGCCGATGCGGCGATTGCGCGCGCCGCGGCGCGGTGAGCCATGCGTTCGCGTAAGGGGATCGGTCCGCGGACGATCATGAAGAAGTCGCCGGCGTGCGGCCTTTCGTGGGCCGTCACGAAGCGGACGCGGAAGGCCTATGAGCGCAGCACGTTGTCATGATCGGGCCCGGACGCTTGCAGCCGTGGACCGGCGCGATCATGGGATCGGGGACGCCATGGTCGAACTGCCAGGATCCAATCGTGTCGCATGGTAAACGAAGCACGTAGCGGCGGCTCTCGATCGGTGAACGCGGGGCAGAGACTTCGCCAGGGGGCACTTGGCGGCCAAGCCCGTCGACAATGCAGCTGCTCCGATGTGCGGCCGAATTGCACGATTGAGAGGCGCTCCGACCGCGCGTGAAAGTCGCGCCGGACGGCAGCGAAATAAATCCGGACTGTTGCCCGGAGAGGCCCGCCGCTAGCCGCTATTGCACGTCGAGCGGTACGGTTCCCGCCGCATGGCCGCTGGCGTCGGTCGTGATCTTCTCGACCCGGGCCTCGGCCTGGCGCAGCAGTTCCTCGCAGCGCCGCTTCAGCGCCTCGCCGCGCTCATAGATCGTCACCGACTCCTCGAGCGGCACCTTGCCGTCCTCGAGCCGCTTCACGATCGTTTCCAGCTCCTCGATCGCGCGCTCGAACGACAGCTTCTTGACGTCGGTTACGGTGTTGTCCGCCATGCGGGTTCCCTGCAGCTCACTCAACTTCGGGGCCGTGCTTTTACACCCCGCTCGCGGCCCTGTCAGGCCCTGCCGGGGTGGATCGGCCGGAACCTGGGGATTACGCCCCGGTCAGCGCCGCGACGTGGGCCGCGACGGATTCCTTAAGCCCCTGAAGGTCATAGCCGCCCTCCAGGACCGAGACGACGCGGCCGCCGGCGGTCTTGTCAGCCAGATCCATCAGCTTGCGGGTGACCCAGCCGAAATCCTCGGCCCGCAGGTTGAGCGACGCCAGCGGATCGCGATAATGGGCGTCGAAGCCGGCCGAGATGATCACGAGCTCGGGGCTGAACTTGGTGAGCTGCGGCAGGATCAGGTTCTCGAAGGCGGAGCGGAACTCGAGGCTGCCGTCCTCGGAGGCGAGCGGCGCGTTGACGATGGTGTCGTGCTCGCCGCGCTCGTCGCGGGCGCCGGTGCCGGGGAACAGCGGCATCTGGTGGGTCGAGCAGTACATCACGCTCTTGTCGGCCCAGAAGATGTCCTGGGTGCCGTTGCCATGGTGGACGTCGAAATCGACGATGGCGGCGCGCGCGATGCCGAAGGTGCGCTGGGCGTAGCGCGCGGCGATCGCGACATTATCGAAGAAGCAGAAGCCCATCGGCTTGGCGATCTCGGCATGGTGCCCGGGCGGGCGCACCGCGACGAAAGCGTTGCGGTGGCGGCCGGACATCACCGACTCGGTCGCCGCGACCGCGCCGCCGACGCCGCGCATCACCGCTTCCCAGGTGCCCGGCGACATCGAGGTATCGCCGTCGAGATAGATGATCCCCGAGGTCGGGGCCATATGGCGCAGCTCGGTGACGTAGTGCTCGTTGTGGCAGAGCAGGGCGAGCTCGATGTCCGCCTCCGGGGCTTCGTCGCGATCGAGCAGGGCGAAGCGCTCCTCGGTCAGGGCCTCCTCGACGGCGCGCAGGCGGTCGGCGCGCTCGGGGTGGCCGGACGGCGTGGCGTGATCGAGGCAGGCTTCATGAGAGAGATACAGCGTCGACATCAGGGCTCTGCCACTCGCGCGTTGCGGGAGTGCCCAATCTATGCGCTGAACGCAGCCTCGGAAAGAGCCCCGCGGGCGATATGACCGGCTTTCCGCCCAGCGTGCGGGGCGTCACGAGGCCTTGTTGACGATGCGGCCGCGCGGCGGAGGCGCCAGCGGGCCGTTGGCCTTGAGATAGGCGAACAGCGCCTCGTCGTCATAGGGGCCGGTGATCGGATCGCGGCCGCTCTTGAACGCGGTGAAGCCGTCGCCGCCGAGCGCGAGGTAGTTGTTGATGGTGACCCGGTAGGACGCGGCGGGATCGATGGCCTTGCCGTCGAGCATCATGCTGGCGGCATCGATCCGCGCGCCCGCGGATTGTTTGGCATCGAAGGCATAGGAGAAGCCGCTGGAGACCTGCAGGATGCGCGGCCGCGCCGGGTCGAGCCATTGCTGCTCCAGCGCGGCCTTGATCTCGGCGCCGGTCAGGGTGACCGTCATCAGCTGGTTGCGAAACGGCTGGCTCGCGAACACGTCGGCATAGGTCACGGCGCCGTCGTCGCGGCGGACGAGATCGGTGCGGATGCCGCCGGGATTGGTCATCGCGATCACCGCGGCGCCCTTGTCGGCCGCCCGCGTCGCCGCGAGCTGGGCATCGGCGACGACGTCGCCCAGCACGCTCTCGCCGGACGCATCGGGCATCCGCGACAGCGTTGCGCTGAGCACGCCGGCGGGCCGGTTGGCGTAGGGCGCGGCGAGCTTCTCATAGGCGTCGATCAGCGCGGTCTGTGCCGGATCCTTCGGCAGTGTGGTGTCGACGACGATGTTGGTGGCGGTCGCGCTGATCACGTCGCGCGTGGTGCGGTCGAGCTTGACGTCGATCGCGGTCACCAGCGTGCCGAACTTGTCGCCCGAGGTGACGAGCCGCTTGTCGATGGTGCAGACATAGGCCTGGTGGGTGTGGCCGGAGATCACGATGTCGACCGCGCTGTCGAGGTCCTTGACGATGTCGACGATCGGCCCCGACAGCCCGGGACATTCGTTCATGCCGCCGGACGGCCAGCCGCCCTCATGGATCAGCACGACGATCGCCTGCACGCCCTTGGCCTTCAATTCCGGGATCAGCGCGTTGACGCTCTCGGCCTCGTTGCGGAAGTCGAGGCCGGCCGCGCTCGCCGGCGAGATGATGCCCGCGGTCCCCTTCAACGTCAGCCCGATGAAGGCGACCGGGATGTCCTCGAAGGTGCGGATCTCGTAGGGCGGAAACACCGTCTTGTCGGTGCCGGCGAGGAACGTCGACGCCGCGAGATAATGGAATTTGGCGCCGGTGAACGGCTGCGGCCCGCGGCAGCCGTCGGTCGGATGACAGCCGCCGTTCTGCATCCGCAGCAGCTCGGCCTTGCCTTCGTCGAACTCGTGGTTGCCGACCGCCGACAGCGCGAGCCCCATCTGCGACATCGATTCGATGGTCGGCTCGTCGTGGAACATCGCCGACAGGAACGGGCTCGCGCCGATCAGGTCGCCGGCGGCGACGAAGATCGTGTTGGGCTGGCCGTCGGCGAGCAGCTTGACGAGGCTCGCCATGTGCTCGGCGCCGCCGGCTGGAACCACGGTGGTCTTGGTCGGGTCGGCGGGATCGGCGACGCGGATGCCGGAGGAGGGCGGCTTCAGATTGCCGTGGAAGTCGTTGATGGCGAGGATGCGCAACGCCACCGGCTCGTCCTCGGCCGAGGCGGGCGGGCCGGCGATGCTTGCAACGGCGGCGCCGGTCAGCAGGCAGGCAAGCGCAAAGCGGGACAGACGGCTCATGGCAGGGTCACGTGTGGTGCAGGTCCGACGGACGAAGCGCGATTGCCCCGCCGCGGTCGCAATGACATAAAAAGATTGCATAACAACAATACATCGGGAGGCCGGAATGAAAAGAATGATGCTGCTCGCGGCGACATTGTCGCTGGCCGCCGGCTCCGCTGCAGCGCAATCGCTGCCGGACCTGATGAAGCAGATGGTCGCGGCGTGGAATAAGCCGACCGAGCCGTTCAAGGTGATCGACAACGTCTACTACGTCGGCACCAACGGGCTGGCCTCCTACCTGATCACGACACCGCAGGGCCATATCCTGATCGATACCGTGATGCCGGAATCGACCGCGCAGATCGAGGCCAGCATCGGCAAGCTCGGCTTCAAGGTCGCCGACATCAAATACATCCTCAACACCCACGCCCATATCGACCACACCGGCGGGCTGGCGCAGATCAAGCAGGAGACCGGGGCGCAGATGGTGGCGGGCGCCAAGGACGTGCCGCTGCTCGAAGGCGGCTTCTATCCGGGCCGCGAGGAGGAGCGCTATCTCGGCTTCCCGCCGGTCAAGGTCGACCGCGCCGTGCGCGAGGGCGACACCGTCACGCTCGGCGGCGTGACGTTGACGGCGCACGAGACGCCGGGCCATTCGCCGGGCTGCACCAGCTGGACGACCGACGTGAAGGACGGCGACGCCACCCGCAGCCTGATCTTCTTCTGCAGCGCCACCGTGGCGCTGAACCGGCTGGTCGGCCGTCCCACCTATCCGGGCATCGTCGACGACTACAAGAAGACCTTCGCCTGGGCCAAGACGGCGCATCCCGACATCCTGCTGGCGCCCCATCCGGAGATGTACGACATGGCCGGCAAGCGGGCGAAGATCGCGGAAGGCGCGGCCAACCCGTTCGTCAAGCCGGGCGAGTTCAACGCCTATCTCGACAAGCTGGAGACGCAGTTCAACGAGGGGCTGGCCAAGCAGACGGCGGCGCTGCAGTCCGGCAAGTAGTCAGGCCGGATCGGCGGCGGCCAGCCGGTCCAGCGTGAAGCCGGAGAGATCGACCCTCGGTGTCTCGCCCCGGGCCATCGCGGCGAGCGCCTCGCCGACCGCCGGCGAATGCTTGAAGCCATGGCCGGAGCAGGCCGAGGCGTAGATCACGTCCGCATCGCCGGGATCGCGGTCGATGATAAAGCGGCCGCCCGGCGCGTTGGTATAGAGGCAGACCTCGCTGCGCAGGCAGCGCGGGCCGAGATCCGGCACGAAGGGGCGGACATAGGTCTCATAGGTCGCGGCGATTTCGTCCGGCGTGACCTCGCGCGCGACGTCGTCCGGATCGGTCTCGCCGGTCAGCACTTCGTTGGCGATCTTGACGCCATTGTCAGGCGAGCCCAGCCACGGAAAGCCGTAGATGTCGGAGGCCGCGCGGTCGCGGCCGGTGACGTCCCAGATGAAGACCGGCGCATCCGGACCGAAGCGCTCCGGATGGGACAGCACCTCGAACCAGTACAGCACCTGGCGGGTGACATTGACGCGGCGGCGCAGCGGCGCGATCAGCTCGGTGATCCACGGCCCGGTGGTGACGATCAATGTGTCCGCCGAGGCCGTCGCGCCGTCGTCTAGGGTCACGACGAGGGCGCCCGCGGCACGGCGAAACGCCGCCACGCGCCGGCCGGTCACGAGCTCCGCGCCATGGCGCGCGGCCACCGCAAGCTCGGCGCGCACGCAGTCCTCGACCATGAGATAGCCGCCTTCGCGATCGAGGAAGGCGCGGTCGTTCGCCGCGGTGGCAAACGCCGGAAAGGCGGCGCGCAACTGCTCTGACGACAGCGTCTCGCCGTCGACGCCGTGCAGCCGCGCCGCGGTTTCGATGTTGGCGAAGAACTGCGCGCTGCTGACGCCGTGGACCTCGCCGCCATCCTGGCTCGGGATGAACAGGCAGCCGCATTGTTCGAACAGCCGTGCGCCGGTCTCGCGCTCCAGCTCCCGCCACAGCACGTGCGAGCGCTGCGCCAGCGGCGTGTAGTCGACGCCTTCGCCGATCGCCGCGCGGGTGATGCGGGTCTCCCCATGGGTCGAGCCGAATTTGTGCGGCGGCTGGAAGCGGTCGATGCCGAGCACGCGCTTGCCCGCCTTGGCGAGATGTAGCAATGCGGCGCTGCCGACGGCGCCGCAGCCGATCACGATGACATCAAACTGCGCCATGCGCGCCCGCCGCGGCTCCGCTCATTTCTTCTTCTTGCGCGACAGGAACGCCTTGAACGCGCCGACCGCCTCCTCGGAGGTCATGCGCTCGGCGAACAGATAGGCCTCCTGGTCGATGCGGCGGGTCAGCTCGTCCGGCGCGGTGCGGATCAGTCTGCGCCCGATCGCGACCGCCTCGGCCGGCAGCCGGCAGATGTCGCGCGCCACCTTGTGCGCCTCGACCTCGGTATGGCCCGGCGCCACCACCGTATTGACGAAGCCCGCGATCTGCGCATCCTCCGCGGTCATGGTGCGCCCCATGACCAGCATCGCGAACGCGCGCTGATAGCCCATGGTCTGCGGCATCAGCAGGCTCGAGGCGCCCTCCGGCACCAGGCCGAGATGGATGAAGGGCGTCGAGAACGTCGCCGTGGTCGACGCCAGCACGTAGTCGCAATGGAACAGCATCGTCGTGCCGATGCCGATCGCGACGCCGTCGACCGCGGCGATGATCGGCTTGACGTTATGCGCCAGCGAATACAGGAACTTGGTCGCCGCCGACGTGCGCGCGGCGTCGCTGCCGGCATTGCCGGCATGCAGGAAATCCTCCAGATCATTGCCGGCCGTGAACACGCCGGAGCCGCCGGTGATGATGATGCATCGCACCAGCGGGTTGTTCTGCGCGGTGTCGATCGCATCGCTCATGCCGAGATACATGGCCTGGGTGATCGCGTTCTTCTTCTCCGGACGCCGGAGCTTGATCGTCCGCGTCTCGCCCTCGTCGGTGACGATCAGATGGTCGGTCATGGGCTCCTCATGCGTGTGCGCCGGCCGCTGCGTTGCCGCCGGCCATTTGTCCAGTCCTGCATCTCACCGCAGCCTACATCATCCGCTGGTCGCGCCAAGGGCTGAAGCGGTCATTGGTCGCGAAGGGAATGCGGGCGTGACCGGAGGCGAGCGTTCGCCATGAGTCTCGCCGTGGTTTACGACTGGTTTGCAACAGTATCGGCGTCCGCTATCGTCCCGCGCAGAACTGCGATGTTTTGCAAGGCAATTCGATGACCAAGCTCTTTTCAGTACTGCTGTCGCTGCCGCTGCTCTGTCAGGTCTTCCCGGGGATCGCTGAGGCTGCCGCCACCGACCGCGCGCTGCTGTCGCTGTTCTGCGCGCCCGGCGCGATCGCGGGCACCACCTGCAAGCGCGCCAGATCCTATCCCGACTCCGAGGGGCGCCGCTGTGACGTCACCCTGAAGCCGGAGCGGCAGCAGGGACGTTTCCTGGCCTCCAGCAATCCGCTGCTGCTCGTGAGCTATGGCAGTGGCTGCGAGCCGCACGCGACCGATTTCGGCGGCGCGGTCGTGTTCGAGCAGGTCGGCGGCGCCTACAAATTTCGCGGCTTCCAGCCGGGCATGCAGGTGGATGAATGCGTCATCTCCACCACCAGGAACGAAGCGCAGGACGTGCTCGTCTGCCTGACCGGGCATATGGGGCAGGGGGTGGTCGAGACGGGCGTGGCGCGCGTCGGCTTCGCCAATGCCAGCGGCGGGCCATCGAGATGTCCTATGATTTTCTGCTGCAGGCCGAGGACACGACGGGAGCCTACCTGACCAACATCGTTACCTGTTCGGAGCAGCTCAAATATTTCGATCTGTCGAAGCTCGCGGCCGGGCCGAGCCCCGGAACGGTCGTTGCGGACGTGAGCTACGCCGACCGCGAGACGATCGAGACAGCCTGTGGCAAAGGCTTTCCGAAGCCGAAGGATGCGGAAGACATGCGCGAGCCCGCGGCGGGCGAGGGCTCGGTGCCGCAGGGTTACGCCAAGACCGGCAGCGTTGTCATCGACATCGCGAGCCGCGCGGCCAGGCTGCGCTGAGGGCCGACGGCGACGCCAAGCGCACCGTCTCACGCGGCGATGCGGCCGCCGCTGAGCGTTCCCCGGGCGGTGTAGGTCTGCAGCCCCGTGCTCGGCGGCGCTGTGGAGACCGTCACCCCGGTTGTGCCGTCCGAATAGGTGGTCGTGGTGATGATCTCGCCGGCGACCGTGATCGAGACCTTGCTGATCACGATCCTGCTCGCCGTCGGGACGCCGGCCGTGCTGACCGCGGAGCGCGATCCCGTTCGCGCCAGGGCGGTCGCCGCCGGGGCTGCTGACGTCGTGGTGACGGAGCCGATGGCATTGATGGGCATGGCTCGCCTCGCTCGGATGTGAGGCCGATGCGGGCTGCGGATCCGGTGCTGACGTCCGCACCCTGCGACGGGACTGTCGTCGCCTTTGGCCTCGTGCGTGAGGTCCGCCGCGAGGCTCGCGCCGCCGGGTTAACAATGTCTCAACGCGCCTCGCGGCGTTTGGGCGCGCCGCAGGGCCCGCGGGCGTCGGGCTGCCCCGTCGTGGCGCGACCGGCCGCACGCGATCGATCCGCCTCTGCCGCCTATTTGGCGCCGTCGGACCGGGGGACGGGCGCTGCGCGCGAGGCAGCGGCTGGAGCCTGCTGGCGGACGGCCTCGCGCCGCAAGGCCTGCTCCAGCACCACCAGCCGCGTCGCCATGCGCGTCAGTTCGTCATGGACCGAGCCCTGAACGCCCTGCACGGCGTGCTGCACCTCGCGCAGTGCGTCACGCTGGGTCTCGGCCTTGAGCACCCTGAACTCGGCCTCGATCGAGGTCAGGCGCTGGTTCACCGCCCGGATCGCCTCGGCGATCTCCTTCTGGCCGTCCTGCAGCGCGCGCACGTGATCGACCAGCCGCAGATGATCGGTCAGCTCCTCGACCGTCTTGCCGATGTTGCTGCGGCCCCACATCCTACTTCACCGACCTCAGCAGGTTCCTGATCGTCGCCAGATGATCCTCCGGCGATCCGAGTCGCGCCGAGATCGCGCTCATCAGATCCTTGCGCAGCTCCGACAGCTCGTCCTCCGGCACGATCCGCTCGGCTGGCTCATCATAGGGCATCCGCCGCGGCTCGACCTCGACGGGGCGTGGCGCGACGTCGAAATAAGGCGGCCGCTCGTAGACCGGGATGTGCGGCGCCTGACGCGATGAGGTGATGCGTGCCAGACCTGGAAATCGCGGCGGCGGCGTCCGCGCGGGACGTTCGATCTGGTCGATCAGCGCCGCCAGCGCGACATCCATGTTGCTGTCGTCAGGCTCCTCTTCGACGACGTAGGAGGGCTTCCGCACTGTCGCCCCATTCGCGGGCGATGATAGCGTAAACGACGATGCGTGGTCGCGGAGTCGCTCGATGACCCGGCGGACTCGCTCGCCGAGACCTGGCTTCTCCCTGGCCGGTGTTCGCATCAACATGTCACTCTCCAGCGGAACAGCTTAGGCGAGCAGGGAAAACCTTAGCAAGAGGCCATCGTTCAGCTGCCAACAGGATGTCGCGCAGTAGCCGGCGCCCGGCGGCGCATGCGCTGACCCCCGGCAGGTTCCTCTTGCGGATCCCTGGCACAAACGCGCGAAGCGCCGATGACGCCGGCAACCCAGGTGTGAAGTGCGTTTCGGCGTGCATATGGACCTGGCCGGCGGGGGAGCTGGTTTGACTCGGCCCCCGACCCTTCGTGCCGTGGCCGGTCTGCCGGGCCGCGCGGCCGGCAGGAACGCGCAAGGCCATCAGTCGGAGGTAAGGAACAACCGTGATGCCCGGCCGTTCGGACCTTGCTTGCCGTCCCCGCAAACGTCCGAGGCCTTCCATGTATCACCACGTCAAGAAGCTGATGTTCACCGTCCGTGTCGACGAGCCCGATCCGCGCTTCGGCAACATGCTGCTGGAGCAGTTCGGCGGCGCCAATGGCGAGCTCGCCGCCGCCATGCAGTACTCGATCCAGGGCCTCAATTGCGAGGACCCCGATCGCAAGGACCTGTTGATGGACATCGGCACCGAGGAGCTGAGCCATCTCGAGGTCGTCGGCACGCTCGCCCGCATGCATCTCAAGCCCGCCAAGTTCGACCGCGAGGCGGCCGAGGCCGATCCGCTGATCGCGATCGCCGGCGGTGGCGGCGTCAACCTGTTCAACTCGCAGGGCAGCGCCTGGACCGCGGACTATCTCAAGATCACCGGCGAGCTCGACGTCGACCTGCGCAGCAACATCGCCGCCGAAGCCCGCGCCAAGATCGTCTACGAGCGGCTGATCAATTTCACCGACGATGCCGGCACCAAGGACGCGCTGCAGTTCCTGATGACGCGCGAGATCACCCACATGAAGGCGTTCGCGCTGGCGTTGGAGAGCATGAACAAGCCGGCCTTCAGCATCGGCCGCATCGCGCCGACGCCGGGCCTGGTCGATCAGTTCTTCAACGATTCCACCGGCACCGGCGACCACGGCGAGATCGACACCCGCGGTCCCTGGAACGAGGGCGGCGACTGGGTGTTCACGGAATCGCCGGCGATCCAGGCCGAGAACGGCGCGGCCAATGCGATCGTCACCGAGAGCTCGCCGCCGGCCGACGAGGCCGGCCTCGGCGATCTCCTGATCGAGGAGCTGCGCGACATCCTCCACGCCGAGAAGCAGCTCACCAAGGCGCTGCCGAAGATGGCGGAGGCCGCGCGCTTCGATCAGCTCCGCGAACTGTTCGAGCAGCACCTGGCCGAGACCGAGGCGCAGATCGAGCGCATCAACGAATGCTTCGAGCTGCTCGGCAAGACGCCGCGGGCAAAACCCTGCAAGGGCATGATGGGCCTGGTCGAGGAAGGCCAGGAGATCATCGCGCAAGGCGAGGACAAGGAGGATGCCGCCGCCGATCTGGCGCTGATCGGCGCCGCCCAGCGCGTCGAGCATTACGAGATGTCCGGCTACACCACCGCCCGCAATCTCGCCCAGCAGCTCCGCCACAGCGCCGTCGTCGCGCTGCTGTCGAAGTCGCTGGCCGAGGAGGAGAACGCCGATCAGCTCCTCAACCAGGTCGCCCGCTCGCTGATGTCCGTCGCCAAGATGCCTGCCGCGATCGAGCAGGCGTGATTGGGAGTAGGGCGGATGAGCAAGCGTCATCCGCCGTTTTTCCGCGAAGATGGCGGGTTACGTCTTCGGCTAACCCGCCCTATTTTCTACGCAGCGGCCGACCTCCCTGGAGGCAAGGCTCGCGTCGAACATCGCAGCTATGTGCTCGTCTCCCTCCACGTCGTCATGCCCGGGCTTGTCCCGGCCATCCACGTCATACCGCGCGCTGAGAACCGCGTGGATGCCCGGGACAAGCCCGGGCATGACGGAGTAACCAACGCTGCGATCGCGTGCCGCAGCGGCTCGACTTATTCTGCGGACGTCCGCCACCGCTCCGCGCGCCGGGCATGCACCGGCGTCAGGCAGCGCCGGGCACGGTTGATCTGAGCGTCGGTGGCGCCGCGGCTGCGCGCATACATCTCGGCGACCTCGGCCGTGTACTTCTCGACGTAGTAACGGACATCTGAGCACGACATCCGCGTCTCCGCACCTGACTCGCCCGCCGCCTGAAGCTCCGATCCCATCGCCAGGATCAGCAGCCCCCCAGCCATCACGCCCCGCAACATCGACATCCCCCCTGATTGCCTTGTTTGCTAACAGCAGTGAATCGTGCCGGCGGCGCAAATTAACAATCGCCCGATCGCGAAGTCTGACGCGCAGTGTTGCTTGGCGGCGTCACCGCAGTGTCACGGCCGACTGCCGATACGCCACGGTTCCGCGCGGGAACTGTTAGTCAGGCCATCGCGGATGCACGACGGCTCACACCGTCATGCTCTGGCTTGACGTGCCGGTGCCGCCGCTCGTGCCGTTTCCGGAAGCGCCTTGTGCATTGTAGCCTTGCGCATTGTAACCCTCCGCGCCCTTGCTGCTGCTGTCCGATGCAGTTGCGGTCTTGGTCACCTCGGTCGATCCGTCGGAATAGGTGATGGTTGTCGTGGTGACGCCATCGAGCGTGATCGACACCTCGCTGACCACTGCCTTGCTCGAAGACGAGCCACCGCTGCGGGAGGAACTTTGCGATGCGCCGTCGGCCGGGCTCGTGGCCGACGACGAGGCCGTGGCGGTCGTCGACGAAGTTGCTGTGGTGGACGATGGGGCGGTGGTGGCCTGGGCCGAGACCGTGGAGAGAGGAGAACTGACGGAGCTGATCGACATGGGACTCTCGCGTGAAGAGGGACCAACCGCGCGAGCCGCGCGGTTTGCTTCTTCAACGCAACGAGAGCGCGGAGCTGGCGCGACGAGTTGCGTCTGATTGTGTCCGTGCCCCGCTGCGCTGTCGCCGAACTGGCGATTGCCAAACGCCTTGGGTGCGCTCTAATCTCACGCGCGTATGACCGTCGAGTTCTCCTCTCTCCAGAAGTCCCGCTTTGCTGACGCCGGTGCGGTGCATTTGCCGGCGTCGCTCGATGCGTCGGCGTTGCGCGGACTTATCGCGGCCTTGTCCGGCCACGCGGGCGACATCTGGCTGTATGCGACACCGATCCTGCACGCGTCGGAGCCGTCCGTGCAGCCCGGACATCGTCGTGCTGCAGGTCGACTTTACGGCGGACGAGTTGCCGGGTGGGCTGATCTGGTTGGGCGTATGAGCCGTCCCGACGGAGCAGGGGCATGAGCGCAGCGTCATCCGCCGTTCGAGGAGCGGCGAGACGGCGGATTACGCTGTCGCTAACCCGCCCTACGCCGCCTGCTTCAGCAATTCGTCGATGGCCTGTTACTTGCCGAGAATCTTCTCCGCGGCCGTCACAATGCTGACCGAGGGATGCTCGGCGCAATAGGTGCCGAACTTCTTGGCGTTGGCGACGAACTCCTCGGTGTCGAACAGCGCTTCGTCCTGGTCGCCCTTGTACCAGCCGTCCAGCCAGATCAGCACCATCTTGATGGTGTCGTCGCCGCTTTCGACGAACTGCTTGCAGCTCATGGTCGAGAGATCGAGCACGACGGCGGAGGCCGGAGCAGGGGACAGCAGAACGGCCGCGGTGAACAGAGGAGCGACGAGCGATTTCATGGGGCGTCTCCAAACGGATATGATGAAAACAATGAACTATGCAGAGCGTTACCAATCCCTTCGCAGACCGAGCTGAAAGACGTGGTCCCGGTCGCGGCGAGCGGCAGTGGTAGCACTGGCCGGAGCGCGCTCAGAAGTCAAGGATGCGGCGGTTGGGTGCGGCGATCCGATGCGCCCGTCGGGCAACTCACCTCGATCCGAAGCCGTGGTGTCAATGGATTCCGAAAAACATAAATCGCTTGGCGGCTTCCCCAAATCAGCATTATGGTCCGCGCATCCCGTTGCACGGTAGGGGACGGTTCGCGGTCGTCACGGACGTTGGCAGCGGGATGCGGTGGACGCGGGCGGGCGGCGTGCTGATAGCACGGACGAACGTCAGGCTCGCGGACGGTGAAGGCGTGTGGTTCTGATACTCCGATGCTAGTATCCAGCGCGATGCGCGAGAGCGCGTCGTCGCGACATGGTGGCCAGAAAGCCCGGTGCACCAGGAAGAGCGCGCTATAGCCCGTTAAAACCATCGCGCGGGGAAGGCCGGGTCTGTCCGGCTGTACCTGTGGTGACTGCCGCCTGCTTTTTTTCTGCAGGCGGGCCACGGGCCTCAGCCGAGGTCCGGCCTTCCTCGCGCCCTCCATCTGGAGAGGGCGGGACTTCTGGGCATCACTCGGGCGCGGCAGGCGTCGCGAGAGCGCGAATGCTCATCTCATCACGAGCTCATCTGATGCGGCATTTTGTATGGCAGTGTGGATCGGGACTGTGCGCCTGGCGTCATTGCGAGCGCAGTGTTCAGCCCGGGGACATGGCTGACAGGTGTTCGGAGACATGGTTGACACCTCAAAATTGGCTCGATTCGTCAAGCAAAGGGGCGAGCGATGCCGTGGCGAGAGGTGTCTGTCATGGACCAGCGACGAGAGTTTGTGATGCTTGCCAAGCAGGAGGGAGCCAACCGGCGGCAGCTGTGTCGGCGGTTCGGCATCAGCCCCCAGACCGGCTACAAATGGATCGAGCGGTCTGACGCCGGCGATACGACGCTGGCGGACCGGTCGCGGCGGCCGCATCGAAGTCCGGAGCGCACCGCAGCTGCGACTGAGCAGCAGATTGTCGCGTTGCGCGATGCTCACCCGGCCTGGGGCGCGCGCAAGCTCGCGCATCGTCTCGATCGCGATGGGCAAGCTGTCCCGGCGATCTCCACCGTGCATAACATCCTGCGCCGCTACGATCGGGTGACGGAGCCTGGCGGCACGCCCGGGCAGCCCTACACGCGGTTCGAGAAGGATGCGCCCAATCAGCTGTGGCAGATGGACTTCAAGGGACACAGTGCGCTGGAGAACGGTGTGTCTTGTCATCCGCTCACCGCGCTGGACGATCACTCGCGCTTTTCCTTGTGCCTGGCGGCCTGCGACAATGAGCGCGGCTCTACGGTCAAAGGACATTTGGAGACGACGTTCCGCCGCTATGGACTGCCGGATGCGATGTTCGTCGACAACGGTGGCCCCTGGGGCTTTACTCTCGAAGACCCCTGGACCGCGTTGACGGTCTGGCTGCTGAAGCTCGGCGTTCGAACGATCCATAGCCGGCCCTATCATCCCCAGAGCCGCGGCAAGAACGAACGCTTCCACCGCAGCCTGAAGGCCGAGGTCTTTGCCTTCAAGCGTTACAGGGACCTTCCCGATGTCCAGCGGGCACTCGACGAATGGCGAGCCGTCTACAATCTCGACCGCCCCCATGAGGCTCTCGACTTCAATGTGCCGGCAAGCCGCTATCGGCCCAGCCAACGCACCATGCCGGATCGCCTTCCGACGGTGGACTACGACGAGGGGGAGATCGTCCGTTCCGTGTCGAGCACGAAGGCCTATGTCAGTTTCGAGGGACGGCTCTGGAAAGTCCCTCAAGCCTTTCGCGGTGAGCGACTCGCTATTCGTCCACTCAGACAAGACGGAAAATTCGGAGTTTTCTTTGCCGCTCATCAGATCGCAGCGATCGATTTGCGTGACCCCAAAAGTGTCAACCATGTCCCCGAACAGGTGTAAGCTATGTCTCCGGGCTAAACGCTGCGCTCGCGATGACGGAATTCCGAGTAGACGGCCTGCGCAAGAAACGACCTTCATCGCCACAAAGTTTGCAATGACGTAGTGCGGGGCAGGGCGCGGCCACAACCTTAACTGTCGTCCCGGCCTTGAGCCGGGACCCATAACCCCAGGGAGGAGTGCGGGGCACGATGGAGGAGCGATTGGGCCAAGCCATGACCGCCGGTGAGTCTGGGTCCCGGCTCAAGGCCGGGACGACACCTTTTGTGTGGCGCATGTCGCGCCACCAGCACATTGTGTGGCTCGAGTCCTCACGCCACCAGCACGGCGTCGGCGGCGAGCACGGCGTCGGCGCCGTCGGTGACGGTCTTTTCCAGCGACGGCGCCTGCACGGCAAAGGTCTCGGCGAAGAAGCGGGCCAGCGCGACGTGGCGGGCGCCGTCGGTCTCGTTCTCGCTGCGCGCGGCCAGCGCCTCGTTGGCGAGCATGCAGCCGCCGAGCGCGGAGCCGAACAGGCGCAGGTAAGGCGTGGCGCCGGCGAGCGCGTCGTTCGGCGCGGTGCCGAGCTTGTCCAGCAGCCAGCGGCTGGAGCGGTCGAGCGCGCCCAGCGCGTCGCGCAGCTTGGCGCCGGTGGTGCCGAAGGCCGGATCGTTCGAGGCCTCGACGCGGCGGACGATGTCGGTGAGCTCGTCGAGCAGCTTGAACACCGAGGCGCCGCCATTGGCGCCGAGCTTGCGCGTCACAAGGTCGATCGCCTGGATGCCGTTGGTGCCCTCGTAGATCGCGGTGATGCGGGCGTCGCGATAGTGCTGTGCGGCGCCGGTCTCCTCGATGAAGCCCATGCCGCCATGGATCTGCACGCCGAGATAGGCGACCTCGTTGCCGATGTCGGTGGAGAAGGCCTTCGCGATCGGCGTCAGCAGCGCGCCGCGCGCGGCGGCCTCGGCACGGACGGCCGGATCCTTGGCGCGCACGGCGACATCGAGCGCGACGGCGGTGGCGTAGCAGATCGAGCGCGAGGCGGCGGTCAGCGAGCGCATCTGCATCAGCATGCGCTTGACGTCGGGATGGGCGATGATCGCATCGGAGGCGGTGCCTTTGCTGCCGACGGCGCGGCCCTGTTTGCGCTCCTGCGCATAGGCCAGCGCCTGCTGATAGGCGCGATCGGCGACCCCGACGCCCTCGAGGCCGACGCCGAGCCGCGCCTGGTTCATCATCGTGAACATGCAGCGCATGCCGGCATTCTCTTCGCCGACGAGATAGCCGATGGCGCCGCCATGGTCGCCCATCGTCATGGTGCAGGTCGGCGAGGCGTGCATGCCGAGCTTGTGCTCGATGCCGCTGGCATAGATGTCGTTGCGGGCGCCGAGCGAGCCGTCGGCGTTGACGAGGAATTTGGGGATGAGGAAGAGCGAGATGCCCTTGGTGCCGGCCGGCGCGTCCGGCAGCCGCGCGAGCACGAAATGCACGATGTTGTCGGTCATGTCGTGATCGCCATAGGTGATGAAGATCTTCGAGCCGGTGATGCGGTAGGTGCCGTCGGCGGCGCGCTCGGCGCGGGTGCGCAAGGCGCCGACATCGGAGCCGGCCTGCGGCTCGGTCAGCTGCATGGTGCCGGTCCACTCACCGGAGATCAGCTTGCCGAGATAGATGTCCTTCAGCTCGTCGCTGCCATGCGCGTCGAGCGCCTCGATGGCGGAGAGTGTCAGCAGCGGACACAGGCCGAAGGCGACGTTCGAGGCGCTCCAGATCTCGGTGCAGGCGGCGTTGATGGCGAGCGGCAGGCCCTGGCCGCCATGCGCCTCGGGGCCGGACACCGCGTTCCAGCCGGCCTCGGTCCAGCGCTTGTAGGCATCGGGCCAGCCCGGCGCGGTCGTCACCTTCTTGTCGGCGAGCTTGACGCCGTTCCTGTCGCCGATCGTGTTGAGCGGGGCGAGCACGTCGGTGGCGAACTTGCCGGCTTCCTCGAGCACGGCGGCGGTGATGTCGGGGTCGAAATCGCCGTAATGGCCGGCCTCGACCGCCGCCTTCAGCCCGGCGCCGTGGTTGAGGGCGAGCAGCATGTCGTTGAGCGGGGCGCGATAGGTCATGGCGTGTCCTCGGGGGTCGAAATTTGCCGGTTTGGCCGCCGTCATCCCATGAAACCGGCCGGGTCTCAACTTTTTCGCAAGTCGTTGCGGCAGGCCGCCGCGGCGGCTCGGGACGGGCGGGATAAGAGCTTGTCCAAATTGACGAATTGGCGGCAGCCCCGGATCACTTGGGCGCGCCGTAAAATTCCTGCCGCCCGGCGGTTGAAATGGGCGGGCGCGCTCTGTAGACCACGGACGCCGATCCGGAATCGCCGGGCGTCTCCACGCTACGCCGATCCGCCGAGCCTGATGGGGCGTAGCCAAGCGGTAAGGCAGCGGATTTTGATTCCGCCATTCGGAGGTTCGATCCCTCCCGCCCCAGCCAGATTTCTGCTGCCCGGTCAGTATCTTACATTTTCACGATTTTGTTGTTCTGAAACTCGCCAGAGACCGCATTCTGAAACTCCGTTTGCGTTGTGTTCGCCAAGACGTGAGCTCGTCGTTTGCGTGTGGCCGCAAGGATGCGCGGAGCTGTGCGCTCGGCATAGCCGGCGTAACTTTCCTTTGTGCAGTGTGCCGACAGGGCGCGCCCCTGTCCCTCCGTAAGTTCGGCTTCCTCAAGCTCGGTCATCCCGCCGTGTCGGCAGGCGTCGAGACTGTCAGCAAACCCTACTCGTTCTCCGGCATGCAGAAGCTCGTTCAACGGATGCGGAAGGAAATTTGGTCTGCCCGTCACGTTCACACTCGACGGCGAATTCGGCCGGGTATAGTCGGTGAACTACGCGCCATGCCTTGCGGCATAGGCCGACGAGTTTTTCGCCGCGCCGAAAGAGGACACTTTCGCCCGCGCTATTCGCGGCGCGCGGGGTGATACTCTTGATCGGCAGCGATCCGATGCGCTCACCTTTTTTGTTTCGCAGATCGCAGACGGCTTGCATGCTGTGCTCATAGCTTGGCCACGACCGCTTCGAGACCTTCTCAAGATACGCCTTCGTCTGCTTATATTCGCGGAAAAGCCAGTCAAGCGACCCGACGCGCGCTATAGAAGCTTTCGCGTAGATCACACCCAATCTCGCTCGAAGAGCGCCATTTTCCGCTCGCCGTGACAATTGGTGATTGTAAGATCGTCACCGGAGAACCGGACACTCATTGATCTGTGTCAAGAAACAAAGCCTATCGAGAATACAAGGTTGCGGCCTCTACCGAGGAGCCGCTTTATCGATGGCACAGGTAAGAAGTGACACCCACGACATCCGGATCCCGCCGATTGGTCTTGCAGGAGTGTTGCATGTCCCGGGAGATGCCTATGCAATTGTCGCCTTCGTACATGGGAGTGGTTCAAGTCGGTTGAGTCCGCGAAACCGGGCGGTCGCAGACGCATTGAACACCCGGGGTATGGCGACGCTTCTATTCGATCTTCTCACCGACGATGAAGAGGATGATCGGGCCAACGTCTTCGATATCTCGCTGCTAGCGGACCGGCTCGCTGGCGTTGTCAGCTGGCTGGATGCACAGCCGTCTCTCGCAAGACTTCCCCTGGGCCTGTTTGGGGCCAGCACTGGAGCTGCGGCTGCACTCGTTGCGGCCGCGAAATTTCCCCGCCGCGTGAGGGCTGTCGTATCGCGGGGCGGCCGTCCGGACCTTGCTGGTGACTTCCTTGATGAAGTTCGGGCCCCCACCCTCCTTGTTGTGGGAGGAGCGGATGTCGGCGTGATCGAACTCAACGAGGAGGCGTTGGCACGGCTGCAGGGTTTGAAGGCCTTGGAAATCATTCCGGGTGCCAGCCACCTGTTTCCCGAGCCGGGAGCGCTGGAGGCGGTTATTGAGCATGCTGCTCGCTGGTTCGAACATTATCTCGGGGCTGGCTCGGAGAAGTCGGCGCCCGGTATCGGGACCGAAAACGAGCGCAAGGGATCGTAGCGCCGTTCGAGAGCCGATTGGAGACGAGATGGATCGTTTTCGTCTCCGGCCACATGCGACCTGCCTCAGCCGAACGTGAACAGCCAGTCCGTGACGGCACGACGATCACGACGCTGGGCGCAAGGCTGACAAGCTTCTGCGATTCGCTGCCAAGTAACAACGATGCAGGCACGCGACGTGTCATGACCAGCCCTGCGCAGAAAGGCAGTTTGAAGCAATGCTGGATATCGCCGATCCGCTCCAGCCTCGCAACCTCCGTGGCTGGATTGACGTTTCTCTCAAGCCGCCTGCCTGGTCGTCAGACCTTTGATTTACCTCATGGCACCCGTCTGTCCATGGGGCTGGATATGACAAGCATCTCCGAGCGGAGTCATGTCGGATGAATCCTATGGACAGCGGAACCATCACAGTCCAGCAAGGAGGCGCGTCTGTCCGCCCCGAAGCGAAGGGCCGTCACTATCAGAGGATCATTGAGCAAGCGGAAGGCCTGCAGCCCCTCCGCACAGCCGTCGTCCATCCAGTTGATGCCCTGTCTCTCAGCGGTGCCATCGAAGCAGCGCGAGCGGGCTTGATTCTGCCCGTGATGGTCGGGCCCGAGGCGAAGATACGGGCGGCGGCCGAGCAGGCCAAGCTCGATTTGACCCCTTACGAACTCGTTCCGGCTGAGCACAGCCATGCGGCCGCTGTTCAGGCGGCCGCCCTCGCCCGCGACCGCAGGGTGGAAGCGCTGATGAAGGGCAGCCTGCATACAGATGAATTCATGATGCCGATCCTGGCTGAGGAGAAGCTGCGGACCGAGCGCAGGATGAGCCACATATTTGTCATCGACACCCCGCTCTATCCGCGGCCGCTTTTCGTGACCGACGCAGCCATCAACATCTATCCAAATCTCTCCGACAAAAGGGATATTGTGCAAAATGCAGTTGACCTTGCGCATGCGCTTGGCAATCCGTCGCCTCACGTCGCAATTCTCTCGGCAATCGAAACTGTTACCGAGAAGATTCGCTCCACGATCGATGCGGCGGCACTCTGCAAGATGGCGGATCGCGGTCAGATCACTGGAGCCGTCATCGACGGGCCACTCGCCTTCGATAATGCCGTTTCCAGGGAGGCGGCGACGAGCAAAGGCATCGTCTCTCCGGTTGCCGGACGGGCCGATATCTTTGTTGTGCCCGACATCGAGGCGGGTAACATGCTGGCAAAGCAACTCGAATATCTCGCCGGCGCGGACGTTGCGGGCGTTGTGATCGGTGCTCGCGTTCCCATCATTCTGACGAGCCGGGCCGACAAATCACTGGCGAGACTCGGATCTTGTGCAATCGCGTTGCTGTGGGCACGCTATCGCGTGCCGACTGCCTAGCAGAAACAGGACTTCTCGTCCTTAGACAGAGCCCAGCATCGCTCCGACCGGGGGGCGCGCGCCGCCGCCCGTTGCATCCTGATTCAAGCGGCCGGCGATTGAAGTTGCCGGGCAAGGCTCAGAACTCGCAATTCCCGCGGGCGCAACCAACTTACTCCTTGGCCGATTCCAGTTTGGCTCTGAGATAGGCGATCATTCCGGAGAGAGTAACGAGTTTGGGATAGTCGATCTCCGGAATATCGATGCCCGTCCGGTGATGCAGGGCGGTCACGAGGTTCAGGAAGTCTATCGAGTCAATATCGACGGTCTCGCGCAAATCAGCTGCTGGATCAATGTTTGCCAGATCGACTTCTGGCGCGATGTTGTTAAGCTCCTGTTTGACGATTTCGCTGAGCTCACCCTGCGTGATTTTGCGAATCTCGATCTCGGTCATAGCTTTTCAGGCTCCTGCAAAAGTCCGCCGATCTCGGCCAGAAACAAGGCGCCGGCGTGTCCATCGGTCACGCGATGATCACCTGCCAGCGTCATGGTCACCACGGAACGGGGGCCGATCACGCCATCGATGATCCAGGGACGCGTAACGACCTTACCAAAGCCAACGATCGCGACCTGGGGTGGATAGATGATGGCATAGAGAGCTTCGACTCCGCGCTCGCCTAGGCTGGATACTGTGATCGTCGGATCTGACAGTTCCGAACTGCGAATCCGCCCCGAGCGCGTTCGTTGCACCAGGTCGCGTAAGCTGCTCATCAAGTCGTGGAGCGGCAGTCGGTCCGCGTCATGCAGAGCCGGCGCCGCCAAGCCGCCGCCGCGGATCGCAATGGCAACCCCGACATGCACCGCCTTTGACAGCTCGAATTTGTTGTCGCGGTAGAAGCCGTTGAAGGCTGGAAAGCGACGAATCGCCAGCGCGACCGCCTTCAGCGCAAGCGCGCCGATCAAAAGGCGGCTGTCGGGCGGAAGCGCCGCGTTTTGTTCGGCCAGCCAGTGTTCGCATGGCGTGACGTCGATCTGATGTTCAAGATAGTAGTGTGGGATCTCCCGCTTCGACCGGGCCATTGCGGCCGCGATGGCTGTCCGCATCGCCGCGAGATCAAGCCAGCCCGCGCGCCTCTTTTCGGTTGGTGGCGGGGTTGCGCCGGACTGGCGCTCCACGTCGACGTAGACGATTGCTCCGCCCGGTCCGCTGCCGGTGATGGTGGAGAGATCGACGCCGCGTTCTGCGGCGAGCCGTCGTGCGGCAGGCGAAGCGGGAAGCCGTCCCACGACAGCAGCCGCAAGCGGTGGCGGCATTGGCGCGCCGATCGGCGTGGGCGGTGGTTGGGAGGGCACCGCAATCGGGGGATACGCGGTTGGCAGAGGTAACGGCGGTGGCACCGGCGCTGTGACGGCGGCTCCTTCTTCACCGTCGGTACGGATCAGTGCTAGCGGCGTTCCGACTGGCACCTTGCTGTGAAGATTGACGAGGAATTTTTCGATTTCGCCGGCCAGGAAGGTTTCGATCTCGATCGCGCCCTTCTGTGTCTCGACCACCGCAACAATATCGCCGCGTTTGACCCGGTCTCCCGGCTTCACCAGCCATTCCACCAGCGTGCCGGCTTCCATATCGGCGCCGAGAGAGGGCATGAGGAATTCGGCCACGGCCCGCCTCACGTCCGGCCGAGCGCCGTTTTCGCAGCGGTCACGATCTTCGCTGTCTGTGGCAGTGCCGCGTTTTCGAGGTGGTGAGGGTAGGGGATCGGCACCTCCTCGCTGCAAACCCGCCCGATCGGCGCGTCGAGCGACCAGAAGGCTTGTTCGACGATGCGCATGCCGATCTCTGCCGCCAGGCTCCCGGAACGCCAGCCTTCGTCGACGATGACGGCACGCCGGGTCTTGGCCACCGAAGTCATGATCGTGGCGTCGTCGAGCGGCCGCAGACTGCGCAGATCGATCACCTCGGCATCGATGCCATCGGTTGCGAGCGCGGTCGCAGCCTCGAGCGTCTTCCAGAGCGACCCGCCATAGGTGATGAGAGAAATATCGCGGCCCTGGCGGCGCACGGCAGCCTTGTCGATATTGACGGCTCCGGCACCGGACGCGAGCTTGCCCGACATGTTGTAGAGCATGACGTTCTCGAAGATCAGCACCGGGTCGGGTTCCTGTAGGGCGGTCCACAGCATGCCGCGGGCATCTTCCAAGGTTGCCGGCGCGAGCACCTTGATGCCGGGAATATGTGCGTACCAGCCTTCAAGGCTGTGGGAATGTTGGGCTGCCAGCTGGCGGCCGGCACCGGTGGCCATGCGGATCACAAGCGGCACGCCGAACTGATTGCCCGACATGTGGCGCACCGTCGCTGCATTGTTGAGGATCTGATCGAGCGCGAGCAGGCTGAAATTGACCGTCATCAGCTCGACGATCGGCCGCATGCCAGCCATTGCTGCGCCAATGCCGGCGCCGGTAAAGCCTGACTCCGAGAGCGGCGTATCGCGAATCCGCTGCGGCCCGAATTCGGCGAGCAGTCCGTGACTCACCGCGTAGCAGCCGCCATAGCGACCGACGTCCTCACCCATCAGAAAGACGCGGTTGTCGCGGCTGAGCGCGTCCCGAAGCGCTGCACGCACCGCCTCGCGATAGGTCATCTCGATTGCATTGGTCCTGGGTGCCACCTGCTGCATGAAACCTCACATCCCGGTGGGGACCGCTCTGTCTGCATAAACAAAGCGGCTCAGTTGCTCGGTCGGCTCCCATGTCCCGGCCTCAGCAAAAACGACTGCTTCAGCGATTTCGGCATCGATCTCGGCCGTCATGCGGGACACCTCGTCCGGATGGACCATGTGATTGGCCTCGAGCCATCCCTGGAAACGCACAATCGGCTCCCGTGGACGCCACGACTCGACCTCGGCCTTGTCGCGGTAGAGCTGGGGATCGAACATTGAATGCGCGCGCAGCCGATAGGTGCGGCATTCAAGAAAATAGGGCATGCGCGTTTTGCGCACCGCCTGGACCGCGCGGCGGGCCGCCGCCTCGACCGCCACCACATCCATGCCATCGACGGCTTCCGAAGTGATGCGGTAGCATGCCGCCTTGCGCTGGATGTCAGTTTCGGATTCCGAAAGGGCGAGCGCGGTTCCCATGGCGTAGAGATTGTTTTCGCACACGAACAACACCGGCAACTGCCAAAGCTCCGCCAGATTCAGGCTTTCGTGGAATTCGCCTTCGGCCACCGCGCCGTCTCCGAAGAAGCATGCCGTGACGAGATCATCGCCCTGCATATGGGAGGCGAGCGCAAGGCCGATCGCCAACGGTAGGCCGCCACCGACAATGGCATTGCCGCCATAGAAATTGGTCGCGGCGTTGAACAAGTGCATCGAGCCGCCACGTCCGCGGCTGCAGCCTTCCTGCTTGCCGTACATCTCGGCCATCACGGTTGTCATCGGCACGCCGCGCACCAGGGCCTGCCCGTGCTCGCGATATGTCGCCACGATCCGATCGCGTTTTTCCAGCGCGGTTATCACTCCGACAGCGACCGCTTCCTCGCCGTCGTAGAGATGCATGAAGCCGCGGATCTTCTCCTGAGTGTACAATTCGGCACATTTCTCCTCGAAGCGGCGGATGCGGATCATGTGCTTGAGCAGACCCAGCATGTGCTCGCGCGACAAATGCGGCTTTGTGGCTGCAACCGTCATCGTTCCTCGCTTTCGAGAGTGGAGAGGTCGCCTTCGGGCAGACCGAGTTCGCGGGCCTTGAGGAGGCGCCGCATGATCTTGCCGCTGCGAGTCTTCGGCAGGTTCTGGCGGAACGCGATGTCCTTTGGCGCGACCGCCGGTCCGAGCCGCTGCCGCGCGTGGCCGAGGAGCTCCTTTCGCAGCGCGTCGCTCGGCGCAAAGCCCGGGTTGAGCGCCACGTAGGCCTTGACCACCTCGCCGGCAGTGGGCTCCGGGATGCCAATCACGCCGGCTTCCGCAACGGCCTTGTGCTCCATCAGGGTGCTCTCCACCTCGAAAGGTCCGATCAGATGGCCGGAGCTCTTGATGACGTCGTCGGCGCGGCCGACGAACCAGTAATAGCCATCGCTGTCGCGCATCGCGAGGTCACCGGTGAGATACCAGCCGCCTGCAAAGCACTTCTTGTAGCGCGCCTCCTCGTTCAGGTAGCCCCGCATCATCGACGGCCAGCCCGGATGCAAGGCCAATTCGCCCATGGCCATCGGCTTGGCAATCTCGCGCAGCCCGCCGCCTTCCAATCGTTCGACGATGCCGGCCTCGATGCCGGGTAGTGGTCGGCCCATCGACCCCGGCTTCACGTCCATCGACAGAAAATTCGTGATCATGATGCCGCCGGTCTCGGTCTGCCACCAATTGTCGTGGAACGGCTTGCCGAAAGCCTCCATGCCCCACATCACGGCTTCCGGATTGAGCGGCTCGCCGACGCTGGCGAGCAGGCGCAGCGTCGACAGGTCGAACTTCTTGGCAAATTCGGCGCCGGCCTTCATCAACATGCGGATTGCGGTCGGCGCGGTGTACCAGACCGTGATTTTCTGATCCTGCAGAATGCGGTACCAGCGCTCGGTGTCGAACTCGGCCTGGTCGATGACCATGGTCACGCCATTGGTCAGTGGCGAAATGATTCCGTAAGAAGTCCCGGTGACCCATCCCGGGTCTGCGGTGCACCAGAAAATATCGTCGGGATGAAAGTCGAGCACGAGCTTGCCGGTCACATTGTGGGCGATGACCGCCTCGTGCACATGCACCGCTCCCTTGGGCGTGCCGGTCGTGCCGCTGGTGAAATGGAGCAGCGCCATATCCTCAGGGAGGGTCCGCACCGTCTCGAAGACTTCAGAGGCCTCCGCAAGCGCCGCAGCAAGGTCGATCGTATCGGGCGGCAAAGTGGCCGAGCATTCAGTCAGGAACACTCTTTCCAGGCTGGCGAGCTCCCTGCGCCAGGGCTCGATCTTGCGGCGATAGAAGGCTTCGGTGGTGATGAGCGCCTTGGCTCCGCCGATCGTCATGCGCGCCTTGATGGGCTCGGGTCCGAACGCCGAGAACAAGGGTGAAAACACGCCGCCATTCTTCAGCGTGCCGAGGGCTGCGATGTAGAGTTCCGGCACCCGCCCGAGCAGCGAGAAGACCCGGTCGCCCTTCCTTATCTCGTGCCGGGCCAGGGTGTTGGCGAAGCGGTTCACCTGGGCGCCGAGCGCGGCATAGGTGAAATCGCGAGTGCTGTCGTCGCGGCCGATCCAGCGCAGCGCAAGCTTGTCGCCGCGACCGGCCTTCATATGGCGGTCGATGGCCTCATGGGCGATGTTGAGACCGCCGCCGGGAAGCCCGTCGAGCAAGGCTCGCGCATCGGCCCATGAGAAGGTCCGCCTGGCCTGATCATAATCGATCAGGTTTGCGCCGACGTAGTCTTGCGGGCGCTTGCGGATTCGTTCCCATTGCTGCTCGGTCTGAGCTTCACTCCCGCCGCGGGAGTTCGCCGCGTCCGTGGTGGTCATGATTGGCTCCGGTTCATTGCGAACGCGCCCGACGCGTCGCTGTACCAGCTAAAATTTGGTCCGAGCGCGCGGACGCTCGTTGATCTGCGTCAACAGTGAGCCCCGCGGTCTGCCGGTTTGGCACCATGTGACCTGTCCCCGAAGTTTCATCCAGCCGTAATTGGAGTCCTGTTGGGTTTGCACTGACGACGCAGGTGCGGCGCCCGCGTTTGGAGGCGCATATGAGCTGACGGTCATTGTCGATGACACCAGGCGAGCGAGCCGGAGATCCAGTTCGAGGGCCGCGATCACGCCACCCTAGTCATATCAATGGGGGCGCGTTTCGCGAGCTTCTTGCCGATGCCCGACACGCGCGCTTTACCGCTGATTGACAATGGGTCATGTTTCTGTGCGCTCAGGTTGGCACCGCTATCTCTCATAGCGGCCGACAAGAACCGCTTCCGCGAGCGCAAATTTGCGTGCCTCGCGCTCGATATCCCGGCAGGACGCGTTTGCCTTGGCCCTGACATGGTCGGTCGAAAGCGCGAGCAGCCGAAAATGATAACGATGCGGCCCGTGGTCATGTGGAGGGCAGGGCCCGCCATAGCCGGTCTTGTGGAAGTCGTTCACCGCTTCCTTGATGATCACATTCGTGGCATTCTCGGCAAGCTCCGTCTTCGTGAGCGGAATGTCGTAGGCCGCCCAGTGATGCCAAGTGCCGGCGGGCGCGTCGGGATCGTCGCAGAGCAGCACGAAGCTCCGCGTTCCCGCTGGCGCACCGAACCACTGTAGAGGAGGCGAAACGTTGTCTCCGTCACAGGTAAAGTGCCGCGGAATGACCGCTCCGTCGGCAAAGGCGCTGGAAACGAGCTTCATGGCTCTCTCCTTCAGGCTGCGGGGGACATCGGCTCGGGCTTGACGAGTTCTTCCAGATCCGGCTCGCCGCAACGAGCGAGCATCCATTGTCGCACTTGG
This sequence comes from Bradyrhizobium sp. HKCCYLS3013, assembly GCF_051167615.1. NCBI lineage: Bacteria > Pseudomonadati > Pseudomonadota > Alphaproteobacteria > Hyphomicrobiales > Nitrobacteraceae > Bradyrhizobium > Bradyrhizobium sp. HKCCYLS3013. The sequence goes on along the minus strand of NZ_JBNPTK010000016.1, from coordinate 67,721 downwards.
TCGCGCAGCCGAATGATGGATTGAAAATCGATGCCGCCGGGCTGGATCGGATCGCCGATCTCGATGCTGACTGCGCTGTAGCGCGGGAACCACTGATCGCTGCGCAACATTGTCCGTGTGCCGGCGATGATGCCCGGCAGAACGGGAAGATCGGCTTCTGCCGCGGTCTTGAAGGCGCCGAGATAGAAGCCGGACAACCCGGCCCTGCGGGTGAACGTTCCTTCTGGAAAGAAGACGAGAAGCCGCCGGTCGCGGGCTAGCGCACCCAGTCGCGCGGCATCCGTCAGGCTGCCCGAGACGTCGTAACGTTCGACGAAGGGAATATCGAGCCGGCGCAGGATTGGTCCTGCGACAAGCTGCTCGGCCAATTCACGCTTTGCGACGATCGCTGGCTCCCCGGGGAGTGTCGCAGCCAGAGCAAAGGCGTCCATATAGCTGGAATGGTTGAATACGAGTACCGCCCCTTGCGCAGGGATTTTCTCCAGGCCCTTGATCGCAAGCGGAACGCCCATCCCTGCGAGCGCAATGCGACCGATCTGCCTGAGCGCCGACCAGCGCGATCTCGGCGTCGGAAGGATGAGCACGGCAAGATATCCCGCAGCGAAGGCGCCGCCGAGCATGATCCACCACCATGCTGCATAGATGTCCTCGTAGAGCAGTCGGCCAAGCCGACTGGCCTGAGTCGCCGCGCTGGCAAGGGCAAGACGCAACAACTGCAAACCAAGTGTGCCCTGGTGCGTATCGATATCGCCTCTTTGGTATAGCTCCCGGGCCGCACTGCGGCGAATCTTTCCGCTCGATGTCTTCGGCACTGTGCGGGGCGGCGCCAACACGATCTCGTCGGGTGGCGTGCCTGCGACGTCCGTCACAACCTCCTGGGCGCGCGCCTGCAACTCGAGGCGGCGAGGTTGGTCGGACTCACGGGTTTCGACCAGCACGACGACGCGCTCCGTCCCCGAGACGCGATCGGGTACGCCGAACACCGCGACGCCGCCTTTGTGCACGCCCGGGATATTGGCAACTGCTTGCTCGATCTCTTGGGGATAGAGATGCCTGCCGGCTCGTATGATGATGTCCTTGACGCGTCCCGTCACGAAGATGTCGCCCCCAACCATGTAGCCTCGGTCGCCGGTGTCGAGCCAATCTCCATGGAACAGTTCGCGCGTCTTCGTCTCGTTGCGGAAATAGCCGCTTGTCGCTGATGGGCCGCGAAACTCGATCCGTCCTTCCCGCCGTTCGCCAAGCTCGCGGCCGGTCGCGTCAACCACGCGGATTTCATGGCCGGGAAGCGGCTGGCCGCACGCCGGAATCTCCAGGACCGCTGTATCGCCAGGCGGTGCCGGCTTCGCGATGCCGTGAATACTCAGTTCGTCGCGATTGATGCGATCGATGACCGGCCCGCGGCCGAGCGGCGGAAAAGCCAGGCCGACGGAGTTTTCGGCCAGGCCATAGACCGGCGCCATCGCCTTTGCGGGAAAGCCGTGACGGCCGAACCGCTCGGCAAACTGGCGCAGAGTCTGGACGCTGACCGGTTCGGCGCCGTTGGCGACCATGCGCAGCGAGCCCAGATCGAGTCCCTCGAGATCATCATCGCTGATCTTGGCAAGGCATAGCTCGAAACCGAAATTGGGCGATGCTGAAAACGTTGCGTGATACCGATGCATCGCCCACAGCCAGCTCTGCGGTCGGATCAGAAAACTCAACGGCGACATCACGTAGAGCGGTGCTGCATAATGCATGCAGCCGAGCCACGCGCCGATCAGCCCCATGTCGTGATACAGCGGCAGCCAGCTGACGAAGACGTCGGCGGAACCGGCTTCCATCACCGTGCCCATCGCTCTGATGTTGGCGAGCAGCTTCGCATGGCTGAGCACCACGCCTTTCGGGTCACCGGTGCTGCCTGACGTATACTGGATCAGGGCCGTTGCACTCGCATCCTTCAAATGGGGGAGCGGCGCCGGCGCCGCGGAGGCTTCGATGTCGGCGACACTGGCGACGCTGACCAGGCTTTGCACCAGACTGCGAAGCAGGCCGGCTAATCGCCGTCCTTCCGGCATGGTGATCAGCATCCGGGTGCCGGCATTGCGCAAAATCATGGTCTGGCGCCGTAGATGGTCCTCAAGCTGCGACAGGCGCATCGGCGGGTAGATCGGGACCGGTATCGCGCCGGCGTAGAGAATGCCGAAGAAGGCGACGAAAAAATCGATGCTGGTTGGGAGCATCAATCCAATCCGGTCTCCTGCCGTGATGTCTCGCGCGATCAGACCGCGGGCCACCTGCCGGGCTTTCGCCGCAAGTTCTCCATAGGTGAGCGTCCCGAGCGTCGTCGCCTCTTCCTGCAATACTGTCAAATGCAGCCGGTCGGCGTGTCGCGTGGCGTGCCAGTCCAGCACCTCGATCAAGGTGCGCGCCTCGCTTGCGGCCGGTACGGCCGGAAGCGCCGAAACCGGGCGCCCGACTGAGACCGGGCGGTCCAGCGTCGGGCCGGCCCGTTCGAGCGCGCGGACCAGATCCTCGACGGTTTCTGCCTCGCCGACCGCCTGCGCCGGAAGGCGAACGTGGAAAGCCCGCTCGATGCGCAGGATCAATTCAGTGCGCGCGAGGCTGTCGATCCCGAGGTCTCGCTCGATGCGACTCGAAGGCTCGACCTCCATGAACCGGCCGCGCTGAGGATGAAGCTCGTGGACGAGATCCTTCACGAGCGCGATCAAGGCGCGACGACGCTCGAGAGTGCCTGGCGCAAAATCATCCATGACATCAGGTAGCTCGAATAGCTCACGCGACTATTGAGCAATGTCAATTCGGCCATGCGCAGATGCGGCACTGGCAACCGCCAGCAGTTGCCCGCCGCATCCATGTCGCAACCAGCGTCGCCACCATGACCGACGCATTGCGTCAGGTGCGTCTGTTTCTGTGCGGGGACGTCACCGGAACGCACTTGGCGGAGCTGGTGCCAAGCCTCGGCCGCTCGCGCGCTATGGTTCCTTCACAGCCGAGAGGTGTGCCTTCAGCCCTGCGGCCCCGACCGCCCCGGGGACTATGCTGTCGCCGACGACATAACCCGGCGTGCCATTGATGCCGAGCGCCGAGGCAAGGCGCGTGTTCTGCTGCAGGGCCTCGTTCACCTCGACGCTCGCCGCATCCTTCTCGATCTCGCCTGCGTTGAAGCCGAGATCTGCGGCCACCTCAAGCGCCGCGGCACGATCGACCCTTCCCTTCTTCGCCAGCAGGCGGCGATGAAACTCCAGGGATTCCCCGGCACTGGGATGATGCATCTGCAGCGCGATCGCGACCTTCGCGGCTTCGACGGAGTCCGGCCCGAGAATCGGAAGCTCTTTGAGCACGATGCGCACGTTCGGTTCGTCGGCGATCAGCGCAAGGGTGTCGCCGAGCGCCTTGCGGCAATAGCCGCAGTTGAAGTCGTAGAATTCGACCACCGTCCTGGTGCCGTCAGCGGCGCCGAGTGTCGTCTGCAACGGCGCGTTGTACAGCGCCTTGGCGTTGTCACTGATCGCCTGCTTGACGCTGGCCGCCGCAGCCGCGGGCGCGGTCTGGGCGACAGCGTTGCGCTTGGCAATCAGCGCCATCAGGGCAGTGCGCACCGCCTCCGGGTGATCAGCCAGGTATTTCTCGATTGCCGGCCCCAGGGCTTCCGGGTGCGCGGCGAGATATTGCTGGATCGCCTGGTCGATGTCCGCGCGCTGCCACTCAGCCTGGGCTGTCCTGGGTACGGCGATCGCCGCGGCAACGAGCGTGACTGCTGTGATGGCACGAATACGAATGCGCGAGAGCTTCGGCATGTCAGTTACTCCAATCATCCCTCAGTTCCTTCCACTCGTGTTCTTCACCACGACAAGCGAGCACTGCATCATCATCGGCACCACACAAAGCTCCTAGCGACCTCTCTCGAGCGGCGGTGGTGCAGTCCAGCGAGGCGCAAGCGGCGCAATGCGACCACGTGCGGCCGGCCAGCAGCGCTTGCCGAGTGGCCCGGGAACCATGCCGGGCGGGCAGGTGATCGGGCCTGTGTTAGACGGCCCGCGCTTGTCTGGAACCTTGGGTATCGAGGGACGTCGCGGTGACGGCCCGGGCACGACAGGCACAGGCGAGGGTTTTCGCGCCACGCAAACGCCCTCGTCGTCGCGAACTTTGCCCGCGGCGCAGGGCTCTTGCGGAACGGACTTCTTCTGGGCTGGCGCAACACATCGCGAGCGATCCTTCGGATTGACGGCGGCCGGACAGCACTCGCCGCTCGTCGTCAGGTTTGCGGTCGCGCAGCACTTGCCCGCCGCGGTCGGGACGTAGCCTGCGGCACAGCAAAGCGAGATCTTGGGAATCTTGAACGTTGGCTGGCACTGTGTCCCGTCGGCGCTCGGCGTCTGTCCGATCGGACAGCAAACCCCTTTCGAAGTCGCCTGGCTTTTCAGGCAGCATTTGCCCGCGATCTTCACATAGCCGGGCGAACAGCAATCCGGGCACTTTCCGTTTGGGATTTTCGGAATGGAGGGCTCGCAAACGCCATTCACGAGAGCGCTCAGGCAGCAAGCCTGAACGCCACCCGGACCGGAATAGATGTGATCGTTGTTGCAGCACTCCTGCTTGGGGCCGATCGCCGTCTGGGTGACCCCGCACATCGGTTTGGCAATGTCAGTCGATGGAATCGAGCCGCTCGAACAGGCACCGCCGGGTCCGAGGTCGGCAGGTGAACAGCACCTGCCGCCCAGGAGGATTTCAGGCGGCGCGCAGTTCGACGCGCAAGCGCCCTTGCTCCACACCTGATTGATCGGACAGACCGGGAAACCCGGGGGACCGCACACATGCGTCTGACAGGCGCGGAAACTCGGCGGTGGCAGCGGCACGCCGGCCGGGAGCGGGCCCGGGAGCAGCTCCGCCGGCTGCTCCGCGCAGATCCGCAGGATAGCAATGTCTCCCAGATGCCCCCGGGCCGACAGATCGGGCGGCGCATCGGCATAATCGATGAAATAGCTCATCCGCGGCGGCGCATCGCCACGACGGATGCGCCAAGCTGGATTTCCCTGCAGGCCGTCGATTGCGAGCATGTCTGTATGACCAAGCTCTGCGGAGAGCTTGGGGTCGGTCGTGTAGCGCAACTGTTCTCCGGTGATCCAGACGAAGCCGCCGCAGGAGCGGGGATTGATGTTGCCGCGCTCATCGTGGCTGTAGCCGATGGCGACGCCGCCATTGTCGTTGCGGAAGGTCTCGGGGAAGCCCACCGCATATTCGTCCGGCACGGCCTGCCAGATCGGCTGTTGGGCCTCGGTGACGCCGATCATGGTATAGCGCAGCGCGCGACCGATCGATGGCGCCGACAGCGCCTCGAAATCCTGCGCGCCAGTCGGCGCCGGCCGCTCGGCAAGATACATCCGCCCTGCATCATCGAAGGTGATGCGCGAGATTTCGGTCGGGCCGGCCGCGGGTGGCACTGCGACCTCGATCCTGATGTCCGAGCCGAACGAACCATCCGGCTTGAGGCCGACCGACCAGATGCGCAGTCCGTCGGCGACAGCGTAATAGAGACGACGATCGCGTATCGCGAGACCGAACACGCGCCGTGCCGTCGCGGCATAGCCCCAGGTCTCGGGGCGGGCGCTATCAAACTGTGGGCTCGCGAGATTAATGCCGGCCCCGCCAGCAGCGGGCATCGGCGCAAGCCCGACGGCGGCCGTGCCGGCGGTGCCGTGATCGTAGACGCCGAGATCCGCGCCGTTCGGGTCGAGGCGATGGATCAGGCCGGTCTCGCGGTCGGCGACGAACAGCGACTTCGTGGCAGAATCATACGCGAGCGCGCCGAGCGCTGCGCCCGAGTTCGCCTTTCCCTCAGTGAGGACGTTCGCAAATAGCTTCACCTCGCCGGTAAGGCCGTTGATCTTCCAGATCGACCCAGGGCCTCCTCCGGGGCCCCATTGTGCCGGCATGAAGACTGCACCGGTCCTCCCGGATCTGATGTGCTGCGGCTTGCCATCCGATCCGGGTGCGACGATGGGCAGCCCATAGGCCGATGTCGCCGCGACATAGATGTTGGGGGGCGACTGGTCGTCCAGCGCAACACCGAACACCTGTCCGATCCACTTCGCGCTCACCGTGAACGGTTTCGGAGCGCCGACCACCTGTGCTTCCGGCGGCCCGCCCATGCGGCTGAGATCAACGACGCGCAGCGACGGTCCGTCTGGATTAATGAAGGAGTTCAGATCGGGGTCCTGGCCGGGCTCGATCTCGAACGGACGCAGACCGCCGGAGAAACCGGTGACGACCGCCTGGCCCGGCGCGTAGATGCTCCGGGGGGCCTGAGCCGATGCCGTGCTGACGAGCGCGAGTGCCAAGCTCGACACGATGACGATGCGCCGCATCGCACGGGCGGCGATAGCCAACGAGGTATGACGACAATATTCCATGATGCTCTGTCGCCTCATTTCGGGGGCTCAGGTCGCGGAACGCAGGTGCCGCTCTTCGGGTCGGGGATGGTGTCCGGCGGGCAGCATTGCCCGCAGGAGGTCATCTGGGCCGGATTGCAGCAACTCCCATCGAACGCCATGCCTTGGCTCGGATCGGCGCACGGCGTGATGCAGTCGCCGATGCCGCCGATGCGAACCTGTCCGGTGGGGCACGCCGGCGGCGGACACATGCCGAACGGCGCAAAGCCCAAGTTGGCGGGCTGGTTCGTGTTGTCACACAGACATGACGAGATCCCGCTCGGCATCATGGCGCCGGGATGCGTGCCGTCCGGGCACTCGCACGCGAAGGCGTATCGATGATCGCCTGAATCAGGATTGGGGACTTCCTGCCAGTCAGCCTTCATCGGCGACGGGCAGAAGCAATACTGCACTCCTTCGCAACCTGTACCCTCAGCGGAAGGGGGCAACTGCTCGATGAGTGTTCCCTCGGCAGTCGTCGTGCATGCCAATGTCGGCTGCCACGGCTCCATGTAGCTCCCCGTGCTCTGGCAGCTCGGGATGGAGTGGCCGATCGAGCCGGGCGCAACACATGCAGGGTCATGCATTCTGGTGAGGAAGTCCTTGCCTTCACACTTCTTCAGGTCGATGGCAGCGCAATTGGCGAAACGGGGCGGTGGTCGCGTGCAATCGCAAGCGCCGAGACCAATCTCTTCCTGAAGCCAGCACAGCGCGTCCTCCATGCATTGCCCGATGTCCGAGCCAAGGGAACCCGCCCCCTGCTCGGTTGAGCAGGCGCATTGCATGACCTTCGCGGGCGAACCGACGGCGGACAGCACATTGGCGAGCTCCCCGAGCAGGCCCTGTCCAATCTTCGAGCCGCCCGCCGACTGCAGTTGGGCGAGGATCTGGGTGAGGTTTCCCTGTACTTTGCTGCAGAACGAGTTGACCGCGCCTTGCCCCGCAGCGCCGGCGACCTCGGTGAGGACCCCGGTGGCTGCAGCCGCCGCAGCGCACCCAGCTCCGTCCGCGCAGGCATCCGCGCAACTCGACAGTCCGCCCACCGTCTGTTTGGCAGCATTGAATATGTCGCTTGGGTTGCAGCCTGCTCGCGCCGGCGACGCTAACAGCAGCATTGCGGCGGCGATCGCTGCGCCGTGGAACCACCAACTTCCTCGAAGTTGCATGACCATCGCCCGCCACTGACTTGGCCCGATAGAGATAACCGAACCTGCGTCCATTGAATTTGAGATGCGTCAATCGATAGACGGCCGATCGTGCCGGCCGTGGCGTCACGACGCCAATCTCATTTCACCGCCTGCTTCGGCACACAGGTGCCGCTGTTCGGGTCAGGTATCGTGCCCACCGGACAACATTGCCCGCAGGACGTCATCTGCGCGGGATTACAGCAACTGCCATCAAACGCCATGCCCTGGGTTGGATCGGAGCACGGTGTCACACACGCACCGGTCAGGCCCATACGCGTCTGTCCCGCGGGGCACGCCGGCGGCGGACACATGCCGAACGGCGCAAAACCCAGGTTCGCCGGCTTACCCGTGTTGTCGCAGAGGCACTGAGACAAGCCGCTCGGTAGGATCGGGCCTGGGTGTGTTTGATGATCCGGATTGTTGGCCTCATATGGACAATCGCAGGCGAATAGCCAGCGATGCACGTCGCTGTTCGGATTGGAGATCTCGTGCCAGGCCGGCACCATCGGCTTGGGACAAAAGCAAGATATGACCGGGTCACAGCCCGTATCCTCTTGTGTGGGAGGTAGTTGAACGGCCAGCGTTCCCTCCGCCGACTCAATCCTCTCCACCGTTGGGATATTGTCGCCGTAGCCGCACTTCTGCCACTTGTCATTGCAGTTCGCAATCGAGCTGTAGGGAACGCAGGCGGGGTCCTTCATCTGATCGAAGTGACCTTCCGTCTGGCAATGCTTGACGTCGACCGATCCGCAATAAGCCATCTGAGGCGGTGGCCGCGAGCAGTTGCAGCCGATCCCCAGCCCCCCGCACAACGCATCTTGAATGCACGCGCCGATATCGGCGCCGATCGAATTCGTGCTCTGCTCCGTTTCACAGGCGCACTGCACAACCTTGGCAGCTGAGCCCACGGCCGCGAGCTCAGTTGACAAATCGCCGAGCACTTCCTTCGCGATTGCATTGCCGAATATCGTGTTCAGCGCACCGACGATATCCTTTCCCTTCACTTTGGCTTCCGCGCAGAATTGATCGACCAGCCCTTGTCCCTTTCCGGTGTCCGATCCTTCGAGGGCGACCCCCGCAAGAGCTATTTCAAGTGCGACCGCGGCAGCGCAGGATGCGTCATCCTCGCAAACAGACTTGCAGTCCGATGTTGCCTTGAGCGTTCCGCAGAACGCGTTGGCAACGTCCTCGAAGCTGCATCCTGCGCGCGCAGAGGAGCCGAGCAGCGCGACTGCCGCCATGATGGCGACACCTTGGATCCACCAGCCCGTGGGAAATGTCATCGTCGTCGTCCCAGCCCGGATACCTCCAGCTTAGGCAAAGTCCAATCTATTGAAATTGAGATGCCTCAATCGACGCGGCATGCTCGTCACGTCATCGACGACGGCGCCTTCAGCTTTCCTTGTACGCGTGGCCCCGAAGACAGCGGGGCGAAACCGCCCGTCGCAGCGGACCCGAATTCGACCCTCCAAGATCCTTCGCCTTCGCGCTGACGATGACTGCGACCCGTCCAGCTTCATCTGACGCATCTCGGAAGCTCATTGAGCAGCAGGCCTCGCGGTCGGCCGAGGATTATGTGGTCCTTGCCGAGCAGGCGAGCGGCCCCATTTCGCGGCGCAATGCACCATCCTACATCTGGGGCGCCGCCCTGGACGAACTCGCGCGCATGCAGCCGGATGCACGGATCGTCAATCTCGAAACGGCCGTGACCCAAAGTAACGACGGGGCTCACAAGGGCATCAACTACCGCATGAGCCCAGAGAACGCGGGCTGCCTCATCGCAGCAGGAATCGACCGCTGTGTCCTGGCCAATAACCACGTGCTCGACTGGGGCTACGCCGGCCTGGACAGCGCTGAGCTGTGACAGCGAAGAGATCGTCGAGGCCGTAAGCCGGCGAGGGATGCGTGGTTATGTACGATCGGTGATCGAAGCGCGACGGCAGGTCCCATCGCGCATTGCTACGATAGCCAAGGATCCATCGAGCTATGATCTCATGTTGTCGGCACGCCGGTGTGGGTCTGGTCGCTTTCGTCGCCCGTCCGCGCCTTCCTGCTGGCAAGCAGGTCAAGACTTCCTGCGGTGGCGTTCTTTTGCACGCTGGGCGGGGCAGGCAGCGACAGAGCCTTCGGCCAGATGCAGGAACTCGCGGGCAAGCCTCCAGTCGGATGTCTCGCAATCACGGCACGTGAGGTCGCATCGGCTACGTACCAAGCGAAGGTCGTAATGTTTGCGGAGGCCCTGCAGCGCAGTCTGGCCGAGCAGCGTGAAAGAGCGGCGCCAACTGCGGCCTGAATGGCTGCGTGCTGATAGGCAGCCTGCGACATTTCAGCGAAGCGCGCCGAGCAGATCGCCCCGCGATACGGTTGGGCTGCGGCGAGGTGTGTCAACCGGCGTGCAAGATATTGGACGCCGGTGGGCATCGAAAGTGCGCTCGGCAAGGGTGTGAGCGCCGGCCGTCTGCCTTGGCGGGTGTCATCTTGAGACGGTGACCGTCTCGGCGAGATCCTGGGGTGCTTCGGCATTGCCCGGCGCAGCATCCATGAGACGCGAGCAGTCATACCTCGGCCGCAGAAGCGGTCGAGTTCAGGATTCGACGGAGACGAACGGCCGGTCCGGCGGGCGAACGACAAGCACCGGCACGTTGCTGTGTGTCAGTACTTTGTTCGTTTCGCTTCCGAGCATGATGGCGGTGATCCCGCGCCTGCCGTGCGATGCCATGACGATCAGGTCGCATGACCTCGCTTTCGCCATGTCGACTATGGCCAGATAAGGATGATCATGTTCGACATGCACGGCCTCGCAGCCGACGCCAGCGGCCAACGCGACCTGCTTGGCCGCATCGAGGTACTTCGTGGCAAGGGCCGCGACCTGCTTCGCGTACTGCGCCGGCGTGTCCGTGACCATTGCCGGCTCGACGGCAAAGGTGTGGAAGGGGGGGGATACGGTCAATATCGTGACCTTGGCGCTAGCCGACTTGGCGAGGGCGATGCCGTACTCAACCGCAGCCTGCGACAACGTCGAGCCGTCCGTCGGGATTAGAATATGTTTATGCATGCGGCATCCTGACTGTGAAACCATTGCGGCCCGACCGATGCAGTTCTCGACCACGGTTCCGCGTGCCGCAAAGCGGAGCCGCTAAAGAAAGCGTAGGCACTTGCAGCAACCGTGATGACAGGCTGCTATTGTTTCGATCTTGCAGGCGGGGAGGTTGATTTCCATCAAGCTCCAACACCAAGGCTGGTCCTGCATCCAGCCGGAGGGGTGTCAGACCCGCTTGCCGGAGTCGGGATCGAACAGCTTCGCCTTGTCCATGTTGACCTCGAAAGAATAGAGGCTGCCGACAGGCGCCTTGTCCTCGGGGTGGACGCGCGCGATCATCTCTACACCGCCCAGATCGAACACGATCATGGTATCGGGTCCGGTCGGTTCGACCACATCGACTGGACGTTGGAACGTGCAGAGCAACCCGCTCGGCTTCTGGGTGCCCTGACGGGTGATGATTTCCGGCCGGAGTCCCAGTTTCAGATGGCGCCCGACATGAGCGCCAATCGAGGCTGACGCTCCCGGCGGAACGGCAAGTCGCACATTGCCGTGCGCGTCTTCCACTTCGAGCCAGATTCCATCACCCTGAACGACGCGTGCCGGCACCAGGTTCATCGCCGGCGAGCCCATGAAACCTGCAACGAACAGGTCCGCCGGCTGCTCATAGACGGTTTCCGGCGCGGCGAACTGACGGATCCGCCCATTGTCCATCACGGCGATGCGTGAAGCCAGCGTCATCGCCTCCACCTGATCATGAGTGACATAGATGATGGTCTGCCCGAGCCGGGCGTGCAGCTTCTTGATCTCGGTGCGCATCTCCACCCGCAGCTTGGCATCGAGATTGGACAAAGGCTCGTCGAACAGAAAAACATCGGGCTCGCGCACCAGCGCCCGTCCCATGGCGACGCGCTGGCGCTGTCCGCCGGATAGCTGGCCGGGCTTGCGCTGCAGTAGCTGCTCAATATGCAGCAGTTCGGTCACGCGCGCGAGAGCCTGCTGCTGCTGCACCTCCGGGATTCGCCGCGTCACCATCCCGAACAGGATGTTGTCGCGGACGGTCTTGGTCGGATAGAGCGAATAGGACTGAAACACCATTGCGATGTTTCGATCCTTTGGCGGTACATCATCGACGATCCGGTCGCCGATCCGGACCTGGCCTTCCGACAATGTCTCGAGCCCGGCCACAACGTTGAGCAGGGTCGACTTGCCGCAGCCCGAAGGCCCGACCAGCACGACGAATTCGCCATCGGCGATTTCGAGGTCGATGCCGTCGAGCACCGCAGTTGCGCCGAATTGCTTGTAGACCTTGTCGAGACATACAGAAGCCACGGTCAACCTTTCACGGCACCAGCGGAGAGCCCGCGCAAGAAATAGTTTCCGGCGATGATATAGACGGCCAGCGTGGGCAGAGCAGCGATGATGGCCGCCGCCATGTCGACATTGTATTCCTTGACGCCCGTCGAGGTCGCGACCAGATTGTTCAGCGCAACCGTGACCGGGTTGCTGTCGCCGGCCGTGAAGGCCACTCCAAACAGATAGTCGTTCCAGATCTGGGTGAACTGCCAGATCACGGTCACCACGATGGTCGACGGCGCGAGCGGGAGCACGACCTGGAAGAAGATCCGGAAGAAGCCCGCGCCGTCGATCTTGGCCGCATTCATGATGCCGTCCGAGACGGTGACGAAGAAGTTGCGGAAGAACAGCGTCGTGAACGGAATTCCATAGATCACGTGGACCAGCACCAGTCCGGGAATGGTGCCGGCCAGATCGAGGATGCCGAGGGTACGCGCCATCGGCAACAGAACGACCTGAAAGGGAATGAAGGCGCCGAACAGGATCAACCCGAACAACGTCTCTGAGCCGGGAAACCGCCACTTCGCCAGGGTATAGCCGTTGACGGCGCCAAGCATGGTGGAGAGGCATACCGACGGAACGACCATCAGAACCGAATTCCAGAGATAGGGCTTGAGACCGGCGCAGCGTACCCCGACACAGGCGGATTCCCAGGCTTTCGGCCACGCCTCGAAGGTGACGGCGCGTGGAAGGCTGATCAGCGAGCCGGTACGAATCTCCGCGAGCGACTTCAATGATGTCGCCACCATCACCAGCAACGGCAGCAGGTAGTAGAGAACGAACAGGCCGAGGATCGCGAACAGGACGCCGCGCAGCACCGTGGTTCGGATACCGGTCGGGCGGACGATGCCGGGCGCGCGCGAGCGGATCATTGGCGGTCCGTCCGCAGCTCGGACCATAGATATGGCACCATGATCGCCACCACGGTCGCCAGCATCATGGTTGCGCTCGCCGCCGCGGTCCCGAGCTCGCTGCGCTGGAATGCGAACGAGTACATGAAGGTCGCAGGCATATCGGTCGCATAGCCTGGCCCGCCGTTCGTCAATGCAATGACGAGGTCGAAGCTCTTGATCGCGAGATGGCTCAGCACGACAAATACTGACAGAAAGATCGGCCGCAGCATCGGCAGCACGAGCTGGATATAGAGGCGGAACGGACCGGCACCATCGACCGCCGCGGCCTTGAGAACATCGTCGTCGATCGAGCGCAGGCCCGCGAGAAATAGCGCCATGGCATAGCCGGAAGATTGCCAGATGCCGGCAATCACGACGGTGTAGATTGCCATGTCCGGATTGACCAGCCAGTCGAAGCGAAAGCTCGTGACGCCGAGCGACTGCACCATCTTTTCCAGTCCGAGACCAGGGTTGAGGATCCATTTCCAGGCGGTGCCGGTGACAATGAACGACAATGCCATCGGGTAGAGATAGATGGTGCGGATCACGCCTTCGACGCGGATGCGCTGGTCGAGCAGGATCGCCAGCATGATGCCGATAACGGTGCAGCCGCCCATGAACAGGGTGGTGAAGATGAACAGGTTGGCGATCGCCACATACCAGCGCGGCGTCGCCCACAGCCGCGCGTATTGGACGAGCCCGGCAAAGCTGTAATCGGGCAGGACGCTGGACCGGGTGAACGAGATGTAGATCGTCCAGGCAATGAACAGATACACGAACACGAACACGGCCGCGCCGGACGGACTTATGACCAGGCGCGGCAGCCAAGTGTCGACACGTCGCAGGAATCGATGGAGCGCTGCGTGGTGCATGGCGATGGTACTGCTCGACGGATATGAGGCGCTGCAGACGGCAGCGCCGTTCGTCTTATGACCTCGCGCGCCTGATCGCCTCCATCAATCGTTTGACAGCGTCCTGCGAGCTCATGTCCGAATTGAAATGGTTGGTCACGACGTCCAGGATCTCGCCGCGTACCGAACGCGACACCGCCATTTCATGCGCCATGCTTGGAACCAGGGTATTCGCCTTGGTGTCCGCAGCCAGATCGTCCATCGATTTCTGCGCGCAGGAATCGAACTTGTCGCGCGGCACGCCGAGCCGTGCGGGGATCGACCCCTTGTTGAGGCTGAACGTCTCTTGGAAACCCTCCGACATGATCAGGCTGGCAAGCACCTTCTGACCCTCCAGCTTGTCGACACCGTTCACCTTGAACATCGCGATGCTGTCCGAATTCAAGATGAAGCCCGGCAGGCCCGGCGCCGGAATGCACAAGAAATCCTGGCCAGCCACTTTTCCGGCCGCCACGAACTCGCCTTTCGCCCAATCTCCCATCAGCTGGAAGCCAGCCTGGCCGTTCATGATGGTGGCCGTGGCGAGGTTCCAGTCGCGGCCGGAGAAATCCGGGCTGACATAGGAACGCAGCTTGCGCATCTGGTCGAACACCTTGATCATCGTGCTGCTGGTGATCGCCTTTTCGTCGAGTTCGACCAGCGCTTTGCGATAGAAATCCGCGCCGCCCAACCCGAGCACGACCGTCTCGAACAAGGTCGCGTCCTGCCACGGTTGGCCACCATGCGCCAGCGGCGTGATCCCCGCGGCTTTGAGCTTGTCCGCTGCGGCGTTGAACTCGTCCCAGGTTGTCGGCGGCAAGACGCCCGCTTTGGCAAGCACCGCCGGGTTGGCCCAGATCCAGTTGACCCGATGGATGTTGACGGGGGCGGCCACGTATTTGCCGTCGAACTTCATGATCGACGCAAGCACCGGCGGCAGCAGCTCGTCCCACTTTTCCGCCCGAGCGACCGCATCGATATCGGTGAGTACGCCCTGGCGCGCCCATTCCTGGATATTCGGTCCTTTGAGTTGGACCGCGCTCGGCGGATTGCCGGCAACAACGCGCGCTCGCAAGGCGGTCATGGCGGCGTCGCCACCCCCGCCAGCGACTGGAGAATCGATCCATTTGCCGCCTTGGGCTTCGAAGGCGCTCTTCAGCGTGGCGATCGCCTTGGCTTCGCCACCGGATGTCCACCAGTGCAGCACCTCGACGGTGCCGCCGGCCTGGCAGACGCTGGGGAAGGCGAGGACGCCAAGCAACATGCCTAGTGCTGCAGTATGACCGCCGAGCCGCATGGGAAGTCTCCTCATCCTTCTCGCTAAGTTTTGGTCCCGATTGACCTGAAGTTGTAAAAAGCTGACATGTCCATCGCCAAGAGCGTTGACCTGCGTCAACAATGTCGACGGTCGCTTGAGAGCTGGTAGATCGGCAGCAACTCGACAACGTCCAAGCCCTGGCTGTCGCGCTGGGTGTTGAGCCTTCCGATCTGCTGAAGCCGCCTCTCTAAAAGAGGACGTTTGGAAAGATAGCTGGCGAACCGGCACGGTCAGCAACAGCGATCCTGCAATATCGGATCACCGGCACGTTGCACCTCGGCGTTCGGGCGTCCGTCAGCGCGGAAGCATAGCGTTCAAGGCGAAACTCAGAAGAGCCGGACGATCTCGGGGCCAAGATCGTCGTCTGGTTGCGCTTCGCTTGCCAGCAGTTGGAGAGTCGTGCGCGGACGGGCAGGGGCTACGTTGCACTATCTCTTGAGCGCCTCGGGAAAAGTCCCATGCTGGTGGCATTCACCTTCGGCGGGCTATCGAAGCGCCCAGAAGGAACGCGAACAGCAGAGAAGCAAGCGGGGCCCGGCGGGCGGCGTTGCTTAGGACGCTGAGCGGCATGCCTGGCTTGCGCCCGGACTCCACGGCGCTGCGCACCTGCTTCGCAGCCTGCTTTACGAGACCAGCGAAGGAGCCAAAGGCGGTCTTCTTGTCCTCGGCAGGATAGAGCCCTTCATAGATGAACGGCGGGAGCGATGGATCGTCTCTCATGGTCGTTTTCTCGTTTTGCGGGATGCGCTTGTTTGCCTGTTGGCATCAATGGCGCGGAATTGGAGATGGTTCCGCGCCTCCCCCTTGGGCGCGGTTGTGATCCTGAGGCCGTGGCTTTGGCGGGTCGTCCTAGCCCAGCCCAACCATTGGACGGTGCGGGCGCCGCTAAAATTTCCCATTTGAGATCAAGGCGCCTCAATAGAGGAGGGGTGCATAAGTCATTGATCTTATTTCTGGCCTTTCGCCCCTGTCGTGCCCCGCACGACCGGAGGCTGCGGGCAAAGGCCTGTTCTCTCTCCGTCCATCTAGCCTCCAGAGATGGGGCGCTCAAATGAACGGCCTCAGCGCGTCCACAGTCGCGACATAGCGGTCCAAGGTCGAAATATTGCGCTGAGGCGGGTCAGGACTGGTGCCGCCTCGTGATCGCGATGCGCGTCGCCTGGCCGTACAGCCCCGCCATCTGGTCAAGCTGAGCCGCTGTCGCGGCGCAGCCGTCGATCCAGCCGGGTAGGCCGTCGAACATCGGCGGCAGGGTTGCCGCGCGCAAGGCCGCATAATCCTCGGTGACGGCGCGGCCGCGTGTCGTGGCGCGGTAGCGTGTCTCCTTGCGTGAGGAACGGCCTTCGGTCTCGATCAGCCCGGCGCGGACCAGCTTGCGCGTCGCATATTGCAGATTAGGCACATCGACGCGGTTGAGCAGTTGGCCAACCTCGGCGAGCCGCTTCGGCTCGTCGCCCATGCGTACGACATTGAGGACGGCGACATCGTCGCCGGTCAGCGGCACCTCGCAAACGGCGGCGAGGCAGGACGCCTTCCAGCGATAATAGGACTGGGCCAGCCGCTCCAGCGCGAATTCGAAGTCGGACAGCCGTCGCTCGGTGTCACTGCGCGCAAGATGCCACGCTCCCTTCGCGTCGCCTTTGCTGCCGCTCTCGGCCTCATCGCGAGCCGCCTCTGACCGTGACCGCGCCGTGCCGCCCGCCACCCTCGCCTTCACCGCCACGGTCCTGCGCCTCGCCCCAGCGCTCGTCGTCCTCTTCAATAGCCCGTCTCCCGATGACGCTCCGCACAATGCGTGTGCAGCGCATGCTCAATCTCTGCTGTTTACATCCAACATTTTTACATTAAAAATTCAATGAAGAAAACACATCAGGCGCGGCGTCACCGTGGACGTCGGCCGGCAGAACCGGGGAGCACGACAGTGGCTGGTCAGTGGATCGACATCGCCGCCGCCGATGGCGGCACGTTCAAGGGCTATCTCGCGGTGCCCGCGTCAGGCTCCGGTCCCGGTATCGTGCTCCTGCAGGAGATCTTCGGCGTCAACGCCTCGATGCGCGCGGTCGCCGACTATTATGCTGAGGAAGGGTATGTGGTCCTGGCGCCGGACCTGTTCTGGCGCTTCGAGCCGGGCATCGAGCTCGGCTATGGTGAGGCGGATTTCGGTAAAGCCTTCGGCTACTACCAGCGCTTCGACGTCAATCTCGCGATCAAGGACACGGCCGACGCGCTGAAGGTGCTGCGCGCGCGTCCCGAGTGCAGGGGCAAGGTCGGCGCGCTCGGCTTCTGCCTCGGCGGCAAGCTCGCTTATCTCACCGCCGCCCGCACCGACGTCGATTGCGCCGTCTCCTATTATGGCGTTGGCATCGAGGCCGATATCGCCGAGGCCAAGAACATCAAGGGCCCGATCGTCTTCCACTTCGCCGAGCTCGACAAGTTCGCGCCCGCCGAGGCGCGCGAGGCGGTCAAGGCCGGCTTTGCCGGCCGCGACGATGCCGAGTTCTATCTCTATCCAGGCTGCGACCACGCCTTCGCCGCGCCGGAGCGCGCCAGCTTCGACAAGCCGGCGACCCTGATGGCGCATTCGCGCTCGATCGCGCTGTTCCGGAAAGTGCTCGGCCCGCACTACGATCTGTCGTCGCTGTGGGACCGTCACACCGAGCTCGAATTCGCCACCCGCTCGGCGGAGGCGACGATGGGCACGATGGTCGCCGAGCCCTACGTCAACCACATCCCGACCATGACCGGCGGCGTCGGCTACAAGGATCTCTTGAGGTTCTACGCCAACCATTTCATTCCGAAGACGCCGGCGGACACCAAGCTGGTGCCGATCTCGCGCACCATCGGCGCCGACCGCGTCGTCGACGAGATGCTGTTCTGCTTCACCCACGACATCGAGATCGACTGGATGCTGCCCGGCATCCCGCCGACCGGCAAATATGTCGAGATTCCGCTGGTTGCGATCGTCCGCTTCCGCGGCGACAAGCTCTACAACGAGCACATCTACTGGGATCAGGCCTCGGTGCTGGTGCAGATCGGCCTGCTCGATCCGGCGAAGCTCCCGGTCGCCGGCATCGAGACGGCGAAGAAGCTGGTCGACGAATCCTTGCCCTCGAACACGCTGATGAAGCGCTGGGCCGAGAGCGCGCCGAACTGATCAATTCGTCCGGCGGCGTCGGCAGGGACGTCGCTTCTCTTCGCTCATCGTCCTTCGTCCATGCGGAGTTGCATCACCATGCGTGACCATCAGATCTCTCGTCGTACGATGTTGCAGCTCGCAGGCGCAGCTGCGTTGCCACTCGCCACCGGCCTGCTGCTGCGCCCCGCCAGTGCCGCGCCGGGCACGCTGACCATCGCCTACAACGTCAACCTGCCGTCGTTCGATCCGACCGTCGGCGTCTCGGCGGTCAATCCGACCATCCAGTCGATCTACCAGGCCATCTTCGATCCCTATATCGGCCAGGCCGCCGATCTCTCGTTCAAGCCGGGCCTCTTGACGAAGTGGGGCTGGAACGAGGACCGCACCAAGGTCACGATGGAGCTGCGCTCCGACGCGACCTGGCATGACGGCTCCAAGGTGACGCCGGAGGACGTGGTGTGGTCGCTGACCCGCGCCGCCGATCCGAAGGGCGGCAACCCGATCCAGTTCGTCTGGTCGAAGATCAACAACTTCAAGATCGACGGCCAGACCATCACGGCCGACGTGGTAGAGTTCGAGCCGGTGCTGTTCAAATGGATGGCGTTCCTCACCGGCTACGTGCTGCCCAAGGCCTATTACGAGAAGGTCGGCGCGGAGGGCTTTGAGAAGGCGCCGATCGGCTCCGGCCCGTACAAGGTCGATGCCTTCGAGCGCAACGCGTTCCTGCGGCTGAAGGCGCATCCCGGCTATTGGGGGCCGAAGCCGGCGTTCGAGACCGTCGTCTTCAAGTTCGTCACCGATCCGACCAGCCGCGTCGCCGAGATCGAGTCCGGTGGCTCCGACATCACCTTCGAGATTCCCTATGAAGAGTTCGACCGCCTCAAGGCCAAGCCGAATTTGGCAGGCCTGACGCAGCCGATCTCCGACATCGGAATGATCTTCCTCACCGACATCGATCCGATGCTCGACCGCAACATCAGGCTCGCCGCCAACCACGCCATCGACAAGAAGGCGATCGTCGAAAAGCTGCTGCGCGGCTATGGCGTGCCGATCGATACCTTGGAAGCTCCGGGCTACGCCGCCTTCGATCCCTCGATCAAGGTCGCCTATGATCCGGAGCTCGCGAAGAGCCTGCTCGCCAAGAGCGGCTACTCGGCCGCCAAGCCGGTCAAGTTCACCATCCAGACCACGCGCGGCTTCAAGCCGAAGGACTACGAAATGGTCCAGGCGATCGCCGGCATGTGGCGCAAGGTCGGCATCGAGGCCAACATCGAGGTCTACGAGATCGCGCAGCATTTCGAGCTGCGCGCCCGCCACGCGCTGGCGCCGGCGGCGTTCTACAATTGGGGCAACGCGATCGGCGATCCCACGACCTCGACCGGCTTTGCGATGTTCGGCCCGTCGCCACATTCAGCCTGGAAGGGCAAGGACCTGATCGAGCGCATCGGGCCCTTGTGGGGCGAGAAGGACGAGGCCAAGCGCATCGCCGGCTGGAAAGCGGTCGACAAATACATCGCCGAGGAGGGTGAGGTGATTCCGCTGCTGCAATACGTCCAGCCGATCGTGCACAAGAAGGGCCTCAAGGTGGTGCCGCAGGCCAACGGCATGATCCTGCCGCAGCTCGTGACCCAGGGCTGAGACGGAGTCGGGCGATGCGCTGGAGCGCCATTCTCAAGCGCCTCGCTCTGATCCCGCCGACCCTGCTCGGCGTCGGCGCCATCGTGTTCGTGCTGCTGCGCGTGGTGCCCGGCGATCCCATCGCGATGATGATCCCGCCCGGCGCCTCGCCGGCCGACATTGCGCGGCTGCGCGCGCTCTACGGCCTCGATCAGCCGCTGCTGTCGCAGTTCATCACCTGGCTTGGCCAAGTCGCGTCGGGCGATTTCGGCCGCTCGATCAGCCTGCGCCAGCAGGTGTTCGAATTGGTCAGCGCGCGGCTGCCGGCGACCCTTGAGCTCGCAGCGCTCTCGGTGATCATGGCGCTCGTGATGGGCGGAGCCGTGGCGCTGGTCGGCAGCCTCACGCGCGGCACCCGCGCCGAATGGCTGCTCGACACCGCCAACGGCTTCTTTCTCGCCATTCCTGATTTCCTGTGGGCCCTGATCCTGCTGCTCGGCTTCGGCGTGCTGCTGCCGCTGCTGCCGATTTCCGGCCGGCTCGATCCGCAGCTTGCCGTGGCCTTCCGCACCCACTTCTATCTGATCGAGAGCCTGCTCACCCTGCGCCTCGACGTCGCCGCCGATCTCTTGCGCCATATGTTGCTGCCGTCGCTGGCGCTCGCGCTGCCCTTCGCCGCGCTGGTCGCGCGTCTCCTCAAGGCGCAGCTCGCAGAGGCCGAGGACCAGGACTACGCCCAGATCGCCCGCACCCGCGGATTTTCGCGCACCACGATCCTGCAGCGCGAGGTGTTCCCCAACGCGCTGATCCCGACGGTCGCGCTCTCAGGCGTGCAGGTCACCCTGCTGCTCGGCGGCACCGTGCTGGTCGAGCGCATCTTCTCCTACGAGGGCATCGGCAACATGGCGATCGATGCCGTCATCAACCGCGACTTCCCGCTGATCCAGGGGCTGATCCTGACCTTCGCCGTCCTGTTCATCGCTCTCAATCTCGCCGTCGACCTGCTGGTGGCGCTGCTCGATCCGAGGCTGCGCCATGGTTGACTTGGTTCTTTCTGGCCCGATCACGGCCCAGCCGTCGCGCTGGCGCAGCGCTCTCTCACGCGGCGGCGCGCGGCTGTGGATCGGCGGCGGCCTTGTCGCGCTGCTGCTGCTCATCGCGCTGTTCGCCCCGGTCATCGCGCCGCATGATCCGGCCGAGCAGGATCTGATGTCGGCGCAGCTGCCGCCGGCCTTCATGCGCGGCGGCGAGGCGGCGTTTCCGTTGGGCACCGACAGCCTCGGCCGCTGCGTGCTGTCGCGCCTGATATATTCCGCGCGTACTGCGGTCTCCGTCGCGCTGATCGCCTCGCTGCTCGCTGCGGTCATCGGCATCGCACTCGGCCTGATTGCCGGCGCCTTCGGCGGCTGGATCGATCAGCTGGTGTCGCGGCTGATCGACGTCTGGATGGCGTTCCCGCCGGTGCTGCTGTCGATCGTGCTCGCCGCCGTCATCGGCGCCGGCCTCACCTCGGTCATTGCTGCGATCGTGGTCGTCGACTGGACCCGCTTCGCCCGCATCACCAGAGCCGAAACGCAGGCCCAGCTTGCGCGCGACTACGCCGCCGCGGCCCGGGTGCTCGGCCTCACCCGCGCGCAGGCGCTGCGGCTCGAGATCCTGCCCAACCTCGTGCCGCTGATCGTCACGTTGCTGGCGGTCGAGATGGGCATAGCTATCCTGGTCGAGGTCATCCTGTCCTTCGTCGGCATCTCCGTCACCGGCGACACCGCGAGCTGGGGCGGCATGATCACCGAGGGACGGCAGATCGTCTACCAGGCGCCCTGGATCATGGCGCTGCCGATCGGCGCCGTCATCGTCAGCGTGATCGGCTTCAACCTGCTCGGCGACGGCCTGCGCGCCGCGCTCGATCCGGTGCAGCGCCGATGAGTGCCGTGCTCGACATCGACAATCTCCACGTCGCGATCGGCGCCGCCAATGTGCTGCGCGGCGTCTCCTTGCGCGTCGAGGCCGGCGAGGTCCGCGGGCTCGTCGGCGAATCCGGTGCCGGCAAGTCGATGGTCGGCCGCACCATCTTCGGCCTGCTGCCGGCGAAGGCCGCCATCACGGCCGGCCGCGTGAGCTTCGAGGGGCGCGACCTCCTGGCGATGCCGGACAAGCAGCGCCGCGACCTGCTGGGACGGCGCATCGCGCTGATCCCGCAGGATCCGATGACGTCGCTCAACC
Source organism: Bradyrhizobium sp. HKCCYLS3013 (assembly GCF_051167615.1). NCBI lineage: Bacteria > Pseudomonadati > Pseudomonadota > Alphaproteobacteria > Hyphomicrobiales > Nitrobacteraceae > Bradyrhizobium > Bradyrhizobium sp. HKCCYLS3013. The sequence continues at coordinate 45,630 of NZ_JBNPTK010000016.1, read as the reverse complement.
CGGTCCGGCGTATCGGCGCGCAGATATGCGCGGTGTTGCAGCTGCATCTGAAGCTGTCGAAGCGTGCCGCGCGCGATCGCGCCGCCGAGCTGCTGAGCGAGGTCGCGATCCGCGATCCCGCTGGCGTCCTCGCACTCTATCCGCACGAGCTCTCCGGCGGCATGCGCCAGCGCGTGCTGATCGCGATGGCCTTCGCCTGCGATCCGTCGCTGGTCATCGCCGACGAGCCGACCACCGCGCTCGACGTCACCGTGCAGCGCCAGGTGCTGCAGCTGGTCGAGCGGATGCGCCAGCGCCACGGCGCGGCGATCCTGTTCGTCACCCACGATCTCGGCGTCGTCGCAAAAATCTGCCGCAGCATGACCGTGCTGCATGCCGGCCGCGTGCTCGAGGATGGATTGACGTCGGACGTGCTGGTGAAGCCGCATCATGCCTACACGCGCGCGCTGCTGGCGGCGACGCCGCGCGCCGACCGTCCGGCGGACAGCTTGAGGCCGGTGCCACCGGCGCTGATCGAAAGCCTGTGGGCGGAGGCGCACCGGCTCGATCAGCTCGCGGCGAGGAGGCCGGCATGAGCGAGATCCTGCTGCGCACCGGCCAGCTCGGCTTCGCCTATCCGGCGCGGTCGACTTCGCTGTTCGGCAAGCCTGTGATGCGTGACGTCATCAAGTCGGTCGATCTCGCCGTTCCGCGCGGCGCGGTGCTCGGCCTCGTCGGCGAATCCGGTTCGGGCAAGACCACACTGGGCCGGCTGCTGGTGCGGCTGCTGGAGCCGACTTCTGGCGGCCTCCAGTTCGACGGCGTCGAGATCAGCCGTCTGTCCGAAGCCGCGCTGCGCCCCTTGCGCGCGCGCATCCAGATGATCTTCCAGGATCCGCAATCCTCGCTCAATCCGCGCCTGCCGCTCGCGGTCACCTTGACGCGCCAGCTCGAGGTCTATGGACAGTTGAAAGGCCGGCGCGATCGCCGCGACCGCGCCGCCGCGCTGCTCGATCTCGTCGGCCTGCCGACAGCCTTCGTCGACCGTTATCCGCACGAGCTCTCCGGCGGCCAGCGCCAGCGCGCCGGCATCGCACGCGCGCTGGCGCTGCAGCCGGACTTCATCGTCGCCGACGAGATCGTCTCCGGGCTCGACGTCTCGACCCAGGCGCACATCCTGATGCTGTTGAAGGAGCTGCGCGCAAGGCTCGGGCTGACCGTGGTCTTCATCAGCCATGATCTCTCAGTGATCCGCGTGCTCTGCGACGAGGTCGCCATTCTCAAGGGCGGCGAGGTGGTCGAGCACGGCCCGGTCGGCCGCATCTTCTCCCATCCGCAACACGCCTATACGCGCCAGCTCCTGGCCGCCATTCCGCTCCCCGATGTCGAGCCGGGCTGGCTCGACGACACCTCGCCCCGTGAGCAACCCCAGCAGCAGGGATCAGCCGCATGAGTGCTTCGATCAAGGACTCCGTCGTCGTCATCACCGGCGCCACCGGCGCCATCGCGAAGGCGCTCATCGCCGAACTGCTCGCCCGCGGCGCTGCGAAGATCTATGCCGCCGCCCGCGACGTCTCCGCGCTCACGGCGTCCGACAGGGTCGTGCCGTTGAAGCTCGACGTTACCAGCGATGGGGACGCGGCAGCCGCCGCCGCACAGGCTTCCGACGCGACGCTGCTGATCAACAATGCCGGCGTCAATCACAACACTGCGTTCATGCTCGCGCCCGATCTCGCCATCGCCACGGAGGAGATCGAGATCAACTACCTCGCGCCGTTGCGGCTGACGCGCGCCTTCGCGCCGGTGCTGATCAAGAACCAGGGGGCCGTGCTCAACATCCTGACCATCCTGGCGCGGGTGAACCTGCCGCTGATGGGCTCCTATTGCGCCTCGAAGGCCGCGGCGCTGAGCCTCACGCAAGGACTGCGCGGCGAACTGACGCCGAAGGGCGTCCACGTCGCCGGCGCGCTGCCCGGTGCCGTCGACACGCGCATGACGGCCGGCCTGCCGATCCCGAAGATGACGCCGGCCGAGGCCGCCAAGGAAATTCTCGACGGCTACGAGACCGGCGAGGAGGACATCTATGTCGGCGACATGGCCAAGGGCATCGCCGCCGGCCTCGCGCAGGATCACAAGGCGGTGGAAAAGCAATTGGCGTCGGGCTAGCACGAACGCCCTGATAAAAGTCGCACCCGGAGCAGCGACGCGAGAAGGTCGACGCGGCAGAGCGCGCGAGGCCTGGAACCGAGATTTCTGCCGCGACGAGGCGTCAGTTCTTCCGATCCCGAAAACTATAGGTGACAGGCCCCAGCGCGGGCCCAGGAGATTGAGACGACTGGCATTGGCTTCCCGAGGCACCGGTTTCCTTTGAAGCCTGCCAGGCGTACGTAAAGGCCAGGGAGCGGCCCGAGAGCGTGGCCGAAGTGCGACAGTCTGCCGTTACTCGCTTCTCCGAAGACGGCCGGCCCCTAGGCAGGTTGCAGGAACTGGGTGACGTCCGCCATTTGTTGGGGAACGCGCCTTTTGCCAAGCTCGAAAAGGTCATCGTAGCGCAGCGCGGAAGGAACGCTGCCCTATGGGAGCAGATCGAACCAAGGCGTCGTGAACGAGGGCGGCTGCTTGAGGCCCGGTATAGACCAGGCGTTGCCCGCCTAAGGTCAGATTGATTGAAGCCCCTGGCTCACCCGCCGAGCTTGTCACCCCAAAAATGGAGGTGCGGCATGCCCCGGAAGTCAAATACGCCTAGTGAGGCCCGTAACGAGTTCGTGCAGCTCGCGCTTGTCCCGAACGCCAACATTCAGAGCCTTTGTCGGCGGGGATCACCGTTCAATGAGAATACGCGCAGCGGGCGATAACACGCGCCTTTGCCCACGGGACATGAGCGCGGCGCTCGCATCTGAGTTTCAGAGGGAGGATAGTTCCCCAAGCAATTTCACAGTCAGATCGTCACCAAGTGTGGTTATCAGCGCTGGCCATCGCCCATCAACGGCTTCATGGGCTCCCCATCTGGACTATAGGACGACACGCCGTCTCCGACGGAAAAGGACATCAGGTCGTGTCCGATGACTAATGGACCCTGGTACGTCGCGCGGGTGCGCCGAAGCAGCGCCTCCTCGGGCACATCCTGCACCGGCTTCACCGTCGCGAATACGACATGCGAATAGACCGCCAGCTTCGGCTTTGCGAGCGAGAAGATCCGCCCGGCTTCCTCTGGTGAAGTGTGATGGGCTTCGATAGCACGATAAGAGGGATAATCCTTCACGAGATCAGGTTCGATGATTGCGACCTCGTGAACCAGCAGATCGGCGCCCTTCGCGGCGTTCACGATTCGCTCGTCATATTTGGTGTCACCCGATAGAACGACTTTCTTGCCGCCGTACTCGATCACGTAGCCGAAGGCTGGCTTGATCTTCTCACCGTGGTTGACCTCGATCGCCGTGACCTTCACGCCGCCCTTCTCATAGACGAGTCCGGGCTGAATGTCGTGCGCATTAAATGCCACGCCTTCCGGCGGCAGATGTTCGTCATCCTCGCGAATGCGAATATCCTCCGAGAACGCCTTGGTCAGGTTTTGCGTCATTGCGACGGTTCCGGCCGGCCCAAAGATCACCATCGGTGATTTTCGTGAGGCCCAGGGCGTTCCGATCCAGCCGCTGAGCCACATATCAGGCAAGCCGACAATATGGTCGGAGTGGAGATGCGTGATGAAATGAGCGGTGATGGCGCCGAGCGGAATTCGCTTCTGGAAGAGGCGAATGGTCGAGCCCCGCCCCATATCAAACAGCAATTTCTCGGGTCCGGCCTCGACGAGTGTTGACGCACTGAAGCTTCCGATCCGTGGGGTCGGTGTGCCGGTTCCGAGCAAAGTCACCTTCATCTCATCTGCCGCGGATGGATGTCCCCACAGCAGAACACAGGCCGCAATTGTAGAGGCAACTAGTCTCACTATGCCAGTTTCGATTGCTTGCATCTGAACACCGAACATCTTCGAGGTTGCTGATAGCAGGGGGGCCTGTGGCCGTCGCCACTCTGATCAGCTTGGTCCATTTAGGGACGCGGCTCGATCGTTGATGTGTGTCTTTCGGCTCAGCGTCAATGGTCGACAAACGTTTGACCAAATCAAATGTGTTCTGCGATGCACAATGCTGCTGTTGGAGATTGTCAAACGACGGTATGTTTCGAAAACGTCACCTCATCCGCCATCCTCCACCCTCAGCCGGAACGTCATGAGCAATTTGAAGGATCCGTCAAACATTGACGAGTATCTCGCGTTTCGTATCTATAATCTTGGAAAGCTCGCCGCGCGGGGCGCGGGCATCATGCTACGGCGGGAGTTGGGGATCGGTCGGCGCGACTGGCGCATTCTTGCTTACGTCGCGCAACGTCCTGGCATGAGCCTGAGCGAACTCGCCGAAGTCGCCGACATCGAGCTGGAGCCTGCAAGTAGAGGGGTTGGTAGGCTCGTGGGCAGCGGAATCATTGCGAAGACAAGGCTCCCCAAAAATAAGCGACGTTTGGCACTTTCGCTGACGGACACTGGACAGGCCCTGTACGAGCAGGCGCAACGGATAACCAAGGCGTACAATAGAGATTTGGCAGCGTGTCTGAGCGATGAAGACGCACATATGTTGGACATGCTGCTGAGGAGACTCTCGGAACGAGCTACGGAGCTCACTGATCTGCAGGCAGCCGCTGGCGGCGAAGAAGACATCGTCGAATAGGGTATTCGATGCCGTCATGACCCCCGGCTGCTGCCATTAGTCGAACCGACGCCAGCTGGAGGCGAGTTCAGCGTATGCGGGCAATGTGGGGGCGCGCCCGAAAACGTCATGAGCTCGAGGAAATTGCGGCGATCGCATCGATGATCATCGTCAATCCGCCGGTATAGTCGTTGGGTTTGTCCGAAAGAGGTTTCAGCAGCATTGGCCGCAGCACGCTTGAGCGAGCAACTGGAACGACGTCGCCAAACTCGCAGGCCCAAGTCACTCCAAATGGCATCGGCTATTTGCCTGCGAGCCCGGCGGCCTGAATGATCGGCGCCCACCTCTCGCAGTCTTCCATTTGAATCGCGCCAAGCTGCGGCGGCTGTTGGCGATGTTGCATCTTTGGCCATCGATCGCTCCACTTCACCTAAGAGCCCTTCTATGCCGAACGCCGCAGTCCGCCGGGCGATCGCTGCCGAACAGTTCATCTTTCTGTGCTTCGGCAGCGCATGCCGCCTTACTACGAATTCATCTCACCGACAGGATGAATTAATTCGTCGGACAGGACGTAGTAATCTGACCAGCGTTACTCCTTCGTGCAACGCCGTGAGGCGCAACATCTCGAAGGAGACAATCCATGTCGGACAGCAATCAGCAACCTCGCCGCAGGATCATGCCCGCGCGGCGCCTGACTCTGCTCGGATCGGCTGCCGTGATCGGTTCGGCGATCGCGCTGTCGGGACCGCTCGGCTATGGCCGCCTGATCGATCAGGCATGGGCGGCGGCGCCTTCCCAGGGCGAGCAGGGCCCCACCGGATTCGCCGATCTGGTCGCCAAGGTCAGGCCCGCGGTGATCTCCGTCCGCGTCAGTGTCGACGAAGGTGACGAGACCGACATGCTTGGGCCGAACGGGGAGCCGTTCATGCAGGGAACGCCGTTCGAGAAGTTCTTCCGCCAATACGGATTCGCCGACGGCCCGCAAGGCAAGATGCGTCGCCACCAGTTGATTACGGGAGTTGGCTCCGGATTCTTCATTTCGGCCGACGGCTACGCGGTGACCAACAACCATGTTGTGGACCACGCGAAGTCGGTGCAGGTCACCACCGACGACGGCAAGGCCTACACCGCCAAAGTCATTGGGACCGACCCGAAGACCGACGTCGCGCTGATCAAGGTCGAAGGCAAGTCGGACTTCACCTATGTCAACCTGGACAGCAAAACGCCGCGCGTCGGTGACTGGGTCGTGGCGGTCGGCAATCCCTACGGCCTCGGGGGCACCGTCACGGCGGGCATCGTCTCGGCGGAAGGCCGCGAGCTCAGCTCAAGCCCCTATGACAACTACATCCAGATCGATGCGCCGATCAACAAGGGCAATTCGGGCGGTCCCACCTTCGATACCAACGGCAATGTCATCGGCGTCAACACCGCGATCTATTCGCCCACAGGCGGCTCGGTCGGCATCGGCTTCGATATACCTGCGCCGACGGTCAAGATGATCGTTGCCCAGCTCAAGGACAAGGGCGTGGTGACCCGGGGCTGGCTCGGCGTGCAGGTCCAGCCGGTGACGGCAGGTATCGCAGAAGGTCTCGGCATGAGGAACGCCGCGGGCGCGCTGGTCGATGAAGCAAGGCCGGATACGCCGGCGGCGAAAGCCGGGATTGAACCTGGCGACGTCATTACGGCCGTCAACGGTGAAGCCATCAAGGACTCGCGCGCCCTGGCGGGCCGGATCTCGGCGATGGCCCCCGGAAGCTCGGCAAAGCTCGACATCCTGCGCAAGGGTGAGTCCATGACCATCGCTGTGACGCTTGCGAGCATGCCGAACCAGCAGCAGAAGCAGGCCAGTTCCGACGATCACGACAACGGCTCGGCTCGCGGCGTGCCACATCTCGGTCTGTCAGTCGCGCCCGCAGAGGACGTGGCGGGCGCCGGGAACAAGGGTATCGTTGTCACCGCCGTTGATCCCGACGGCCCGGCGGCGGAGCACGGTGTGCAGTCCGGCGATGTGATTCTCGATGTCGGCGGCAGGACCATCGGCACCGTCGCCGAACTGCGCAACGCATTGTCGGAAGCAAGGTCCGCCGGCAAGCGCGACGTGCTGATGCGGGTCAAGTCCGCCGCCAATACCCATTTTGTTGCGGTCCCGATCGGCTGACGCGCCGATACGGAGCCTGCTGCCGGTGCTCTCCCCATCGCCGGCAGCAGGCCACGCGTTGTGTGCGGGATGAACGACGGACATGCGGCGAGCCCCGTGTCGACCCGACGTCTCGGCGAGGGGCGACTCCGCAGAATCGTTGCGGCGGCCGGCGCGTCCTGTGGCCACATCTGACGCATCCGGTACTGAAACGGCAACCGGATGTCGCGAAGTGCGTTTCACGTCAGGGGGCGACCAACGGTGGGGAGTCAGCGCCATGGGCATGGTCAACAAGGAAACACCAACCGAGCGCCTTGCGGCCCGCGCGAAGACGGATCGACTGCATCCGCACGTTACCGGATCCCGGCCGGACTTCCGGCCTGGCTGGACGTCTCGGTCTGTAGGGCGCAGGCGGAGGACAGCGAGATGATGTCGCGGGTGCCGTCGACTGGCTGCAAGTCGGTGGCGAGATGGAGCCGTTTCGCGATCGAGGGACAGCAGCCGGGATACTGGCCGGCAGGATCAAGATCCAGCGCGGGCCTTGGATCTGACGGTCGCTCGGACAAGCGCGCAGAGAGACTGACGCTAAAGCTACCGAGCCGGTGCCAGGTCCGCCAAACCAGTCTCTGCAAGGTCGAGATCGCAGGGTCAAGATCGAGTGCGTCGTGATCGAACCCCTCGGTTTCACAACAAAACGACAGGAGGACGCCATGATCGAGCAGCTCACGAACTTTCCAGACCAGGTCGTCGGGTTCCGCTGCAGCGGCCGGGTGACGAAGGAGGACTATGACAAGGTGCTGGCGCCCGCCGTGCTCGCCGGACTTCAAGCCAACCGGACTCTTCGATTATACTACGAGACCGGCAAGGATTTCACGCTCGATGCCGGCGCAATGTGGGAAGACTTCAAGATCGGCATCGAGCATCTGATGCGCTGGGACAGGATCGCGGTCGTGACCGACATCGAATGGATCCGGACGGCGGTACGTCTCTTCGCGTTCATGATGCCGGCAACGACCAGGGTGTTTTCGCTGTCCGAGGCGGCCGAGGCCCACGCCTGGATCGCCGCATGACCAGAGGAGCAGGGTGAGGGGACGCCGCTGCGCGCACCTATCTCACCGCGAAGTTCGGCCAGCACGCGACCTACCGACGCGTGGACATGTTCCCCAAGGCCGGCCCGATCGTTCTCGACTTTCTCGAGCGGAAGACGGGCGTCCTGTTCGCGGCGCATCCGGTCCACCTCGCTGGACCATTGAGGCATGTCCTCGGTCTTCTCACCCGCTATGCGATGGACCGGATCGGCGACACACGGAACACGCCTGGTCATGGGAAACGCACTCGTCGCACGACTTCTCGACAGCATCCATCGCCTTGCCATCGACCTGCGCTTCGACGCCCGCACCGACTTAGAACGATCAGTTCACCTCCATGCGGAAAGATATCCGCAGGAAATGTGCGTTCCCAACCCGAGACCGATCTGACAAAGGAATAATCGCTGGGCTGGATCGCGCCGCTTTGGCCCAAGGAGTCTGGCGGCCCGGGCTGATCGATCTTGTTGTGGCTTCGTCGAGCACGACCACGCGGACCGAACCTCATCGCGGACGGGCGATACCTGCTCGTGATCACCGGCGGGGCCGGTCGGGCCACGGCGTGCCGGCCCGTCCGGTTCTTCGGGCGTCGGCCGGGGCCATTTTCCGAAAGTCCAGACGCGGCGCCGCGAGGGCCCTGGCCCGGCGGGAGTGATGGTTCACAAATCGCAGCAAACTGAAGGACATGCAGATGCCTCACGCCGCACCGTTCGGCTGGCACGATTGCTGCTTACTGAGCCGCCAAACGAGCGCCAGCTCCAGAACAACAGATGCGAGGGGACGTCCGGATGCCAGCCTACAGCTCATTCCTCACCTGAGACCCGGTGACGGGCGATCCCGACTGCGCAGCTTAGCGGGTCCGCCTCGCGCGGCCCGCGTCCAGACGCGCGACGTTGCCCCGGCACGCAATGGAGCCGGCGCGGAAGCGGGTCCTAGGCAGGCCAGAGAGATAGACCGAGTAAGATCAGGGAGAGAAGATACGATGTCTGCAACCATCACAGCGGCCGCGGCGCCGCAGAAGCCGTTCTACCGGATCCTCTATGTGCAGGTCCTGTTCGCGATCGTGCTCGGTGTCGTCGTCGGCTGGCTCTGGCCCGAGCTCGGCAGGAACGAATGGATCAAGGCGCTCGGCGACGGCTTCGTCAAGCTGATCAAGATGGTGATCGCGCCGGTCATCTTCTGCACCGTCGTGTCGGGCATCGCGCATGTCTCCGAGGTGAAGAAGGTCGGGCGCGTCGCCGTCAAGGCGCTGATCTATTTCGAGATCGTCTCGACCTTCGCGCTCGCGCTCGGGCTCATCGTCGGCAATTTCATCCAGCCGGGGGCCGGGTTCCAGGGCCAGAGCAACGCCGGCGCCGCCGCCGTCGCCAACTACGCCAAGCAGGCGAGCGAGATGAAGTCGGTCGACTTCGTGCTTCACATCATCCCGGACACGGTGGTCGGAGCGTTCGCGCAGGGCGAGATCCTGCAGGTGCTGCTGTTCTCGATCCTGTTCGGCATCTCGCTGATGGCGCTCGGCGAGCGCGGCCACACGATGCGCGCCTTCGTCGACGACGCCGCGCACGCAATCTTCGGCGTCATCGCTCTCGTGGTGAAGGCCGCTCCGATCGGCGCCTTCGGCGCCATGGCCTTCACCATCGGCCGCTATGGGCCGCAGGCGCTCGGCAACCTCGCCGGCCTGATCGCGACCTTCTATCTCACGGCGATCGCTTTCGTCGTGATCGTGCTCGGCATCATCGCCCGCATCGCCGGGTTCTCGATCTTCAAGTTCCTCAAATACATCAAGGACGAGCTGCTGATCGTGCTCGGCACCTCGTCGTCCGAGAGCGCGCTGCCGCAGATGATGGAGAAGCTGGAGCGGCTCGGCTGCTCCAAGCCGGTCGTCGGCCTGGTGGTTCCGACCGGCTACTCGTTCAATCTCGACGGCACCAACATCTACATGACGCTGGCGACGCTGTTCATTGCGCAGGCGATGAACGTCCACCTCTCCTTCGGCGAGCAGATCACGATCCTGCTGGTTGCGATGCTGACCTCGAAGGGCGCCTCGGGCATCACCGGCGCAGGCTTCATCACCCTGGCCGGAACGCTGGCGGCCGTGCGGCCGGAGCTCGTTCCCGGCATGGCGATCGTGCTCGGCATCGACAAGTTCATGAGCGAATGCCGCGCCCTGACCAACCTGTGCGGCAACGGCGTCGCCTGCGTGATCGTGGCGTGGTGGGAAGGCGAGCTGGATCGCGACAAGCTGCGCATCGCGCTCGATCGCGATATCGATCCGGCCGATGTCGAGGTCGCCGTCACGACGGGATAGGCCTGCGGTCGCGGGTTGCGCTGCCGGCGCATTCCAGCGTCAGTGGCGCCGTCGTGCCAAAATGTGGCATGCCCGCTTCGTCATCGTCAGGGCCCGGCGCATCAGTCGGTCAAGCCCAATCGCGATGCCGCCAACATCTCGGATAATCTGCTAGGGTGGCAGCGGGCAGGGGCTCACCGTGGAGGCATCCTGCCTGGCGCCGCAAGGCCGCGCATTCCGACGTGATGACGCAACCGGAGTGACATCGCAGTCCCTCCGTCGCGGCGCGGTCACCCTTGGGGAGGTTGGATGATGGCCGTCGCGCAGCCTGGTGTTCCTCGCATCGTGATCGTCGGCGGCGGTGCCGGCGGCCTGGAGCTCGCGACCCGGCTCGGAGACGGATACGGCCGCAAGGGGAAGCTCGACGTCACCCTGGTCGAGCGCAACCGCACCCATGTCTGGAAGCCGAAGCTGCACGAGATCGCCGCGGGCAGCATGGACCTCTCGGCGCATGAGGTTGACTATCTCGCCCAGGCCTATTGGCACGGCTTCCACTACCGCATCGGCGACATGATCGGCCTCGACCGCGACAAGCGCGAGGTGCTGGTGGCGCCCTATCTCGATGCGGAGGGGCGCGAGGTCACGCCGCGGCGGACCATCCCCTATGACGTGCTCGTCATGGCCATCGGCAGCCAGAACAATGATTTCGGCACGCCCGGTGTCGTCGACCACGCGATCAAGCTGGAATCGCAGCACGACGCCCGGCGTTTCCACGAGCGCATGGTCAACGCCTGCATCCGCGCCCACTCGCAGTCGTCGCCGATCGCCCCGCACCAGCTCAAGGTGGCGATCATCGGCGCCGGCGCGACCGGCGTCGAGCTGGCCGCCGAGCTGCATCGAACGACCCGCGAGGTGGTGGCCTATGGCCTCGACCAGGTCGACGCCGAGAAGGACATCCGGATCACGCTGATCGAAGCCGCGGGCCGGGTGTTGCCGGCCTTGCCCGAGCGGGTGTCGCGCGAGACCGAGAAGCTGCTCGCAAAGCTCGGCGTCGAGGTGCTGGTCGGCGCCAAGGTCGCCGAGGTCGGGCCCGACAAAGTGAGCCTCGCCGACGGCCGCGTCATCCCGGCGGAGCTGATCGTCTGGGCCGCCGGCGTCAAGGCGCCCGACTTCCTGAAGGACATCGCGGGGCTGGAGACCAACCGCATCAACCAGCTCGTGGTCAGCCAGACGCTGCAGACCACGCGCGACGAGCGCGTCTTCGCGATCGGCGACTGCTCGGCCTGCTCCTGGGGCGAGCGCGGCAACGTGCCGCCGCGGGCGCAGGCCGCGCATCAGCAGGCCTCGCACCTCTACAAGCAGATCCCGCGCTTCATCAGGGGCGAGCCGCTGGCGGACTACCGCTATCACGATTTCGGCTCGCTGGTGTCGCTCGGCGAGTTCAGCACCGTCGGCTCGATGATGGGCGCGCTGGTCGGCGGCAATCTGGTGTTCGAAGGCCTGTTCGCGCGGATGATGTATCTGTCGCTCTACAAGATGCACGAATACGCGCTGCACGGCTTCGCCAAGGTGACCCTGGACACGCTGGCGCGGCTGATCACCCGCCGCACCGAGCCGCACGTCAAGCTGCACTGACGAGGGTGCCCAGGGCGCGGGCGTGGCCGATTTTGTTGTCGCCTATGGCCCGGCAAGGCCTTAGACTTGCAGAACAATTGCGGATACGGCAGGCGCGGCCCGGTGCATGGGCCTGGGAGCGATGGGCCTGGAAAAGGGAATGACGGACCTTCCATTCCGGATCGGCCTCGAGCGACATCCCGACGTCACTGCGGTGGTCCGCAGGCGCGCGGGCTTGGTCGTTCGCGGAGTGATGGCGGCTGCGCTGGTCGGCACGGCGGCCTGGTTCGGCTATGCCATTGCCTTTTCCCGCGGGCTCGATCAGCGGCACGCCACGGCCCAGCAGCGGCTGGCGGTCGAGGCCGCGCAGCTCGACGGCTACCTCTCGCGCTTCGAATATCTGCCGTCGCTGCTGGAGACCTCGCCCGATGTCTTCCGGCTGCTCGGCACGCCGGACGATCGCGCGCTGCAGCAGAGCGTCAGCCTGCATCTGAAGTCGATCAATCTGCTGGCCGGCGCCGACAACCTCTATGTCCTCACCGTCGCCGGTGATGCGATCGCCGCCGCCGATTTCGACCAGCCGGGCACGCCGGTCGGCAGCAACCTGTCCTACCGGCCTTATATGCGCCAGGCGCTGGCGACCGGCCGCGGCGCGTTCTTCGGCATCGGCATCACCAGCGCGCGCGCCGGCTATTACCTGTCCTATGCCGTCAAGCAACAGGGACGGACGATCGGCGTCGCCGTCGTCAAGGTCAATCTCGATGCCTTCGAGCGCGAATGGCGCAACCGCGGTGCCGACATGCTTCTGGTCGACGCCCGCGGCGTCACCATTCTCGCCTCGCGCGACGAATGGCGCTTCCGCCCGCTGACGCCGCTCTCGGTGGATGCGCTCGAGGAAATCGCGACGTCGAAGCCCTATGGCAGTTCCAGCCTCGCGCCGCTCGGCTGGACCTTCATGGAGAGGACCGATCGCGGCGGTCAGGTCGCGACCGAGCGTGGCGCGGTCTACAGCGTCGACGAGCGTCCGCTCAACGGGCGGCAATGGCAGCTGCTGCTGCTCGACGACGAGGCGCCGATCCGGCGGACGGCCTTGATCATCGGCACGCTCTCGGGTCTCGCCAGCATCGTGGCGCTGCTGGCGGTCGGCCTGCTGGCGCAGCGACGCCGCGAGATCCGGCAGCGGCTGGCGAGCCAGGCCGCGCTGCAGGCCGCCAACGACCGGCTGGAGATCCGGGTGCAGGAGCGCACCGCCGAATTGCGCGCCGCGCAGGACGAGCTCGTCCATGCCGGCAAGCTTGCCGTGCTCGGCCAGATGTCGGCCGGCATGGTGCACGAGATCAACCAGCCGCTCGCGGCGCTGCAGACCGCCTCCGACAATGCCGTGCAATTCGTCGATCGCGGCATGATCGGCGAGGCCCGCGGCAATCTCATCCGCATCGGCGAGCTGGTTCGCCGTCTCGCGCGCCTGACCGGCCAGTTGCGCGTGTTCGCCTACAAATCGAACGCGCCGCTCGATGCCGTCGCGGTCGAGCAGGCGCTGTCCGAAACGTTCAAGATCCTCGGCGCGCGGGTGAAGGACGGCCATGTCGACGTGACCATCGATCTCGCGCCCGAGCTTCATGTCAGGGCCGATCAGATCCGGCTCGAGCAACTGCTCTGCAACATTGTCGCCAACGCGCTCGATGCCGTCGAGGGCGCCGCGCGGAAGTCCATCCACATCCGCGCCGTGCGTGAGGAGGGGCAGTGCCGGATCGCCATCGCCAACAGCGGCCCGGTGATCGCCGCCGATGTCCTGCCGCACCTGTTCGAGCCCTTCGTCACGACCAAGCCGGCCGGCAAGGGCCTCGGGCTTGGGCTCGTCATCGCCAACCACATCGCACGGTCATTCGGCGGCGAGCTGCGGGCGCGGAATCTCGAGCCGGCCGGCGCCGAGTTCATCGTGCTGCTGCCGCTGGCCGATTGAAGAGGTCCCCGCATGACTCCTGAGCAACCGGTCGGCGTGATCTATGTCGAGGACGATGAGGATGTCCGCATCGGCGCCGTCCAGGCGCTGCAGCTCGCCGGGCTCCCGGTGACGCCGTTCGCCTCCGCCGAAGCCGCCGGCGGCATCGTTCGCGCCGACATGCCGTTCGTGGTGGTCTCCGACGTGCGGCTGCGCGGCAAGAGCGGCACGGAGTGGCTGTCCGAATTGCAACGGCTCGATCCGGACCTGCCGGTCATCCTGGTCACCGGCCACGGCGACATCTCGATGGCCGTGGACGCGATGCGCAACGGCGCCTACGACTTCATCGAGAAGCCCTGTTCGTCGGAGCAGCTCGTCTCGGTGGTGCGCCGCGCGCTCGACAAGCGTCGCCTGACGCTCGAAGTCCGCACCTTGCGCTCGGCGCTCGCCGACCGCCAGGGCATCGAAGCGAGCCTGCTCGGGCGCTCGCCGCAGATCCAGGAGGTGCGCCGCCTCGTCGCCAATCTGGCCTCGACCAATGTCGACGTGACGATCTATGGCGAGACCGGCACCGGCAAGGACGTCGTCGCCCGTTGCCTGCACGCTCACAGCGCCCGGCGCGGCGGCAACTATGTCGCGGTGAATTGCGGCGGCCTGCCGGAGTCGCTGGTCGAGAGCGAATTGTTCGGCCACGAGGCCGGCGCCTTCACCGGCGCGACCAAGCAGCGGATCGGCAAGATCGAATACGCCCATGGCGGCACGCTGTTCCTCGACGAAATCGAGAGCATGCCGCTCAGCGTGCAGGTGAAGCTGCTGCGGGCGTTGCAGGACCGCTCGGTCGAGCGCGTCGGCTCCAACAAGCCTGTGGCGGTGGATTGCCGCGTGGTGGCGGCCAGCAAGGCCAATCTGTTCGAGCTCAGCGAGCAGAAGCTGTTCCGCGCCGACCTGTATTATCGTCTCGGCGTCGCCTTCATCGAGCTGCCTCCGTTGCGCGAACGCCGCGAGGACATCCCGATCCTGTTCGAGCACTTCACCCTCGAGGCCGCCAAGCGGTTCGAGCGCGACGCGCCGATCGTGAACGAGCAGACCATGTCGCTGCTGCTCGGCTACTCATGGCCGGGCAATGTGCGCGAGCTGCGCAACGTCGCCGACCGCTTCGTGCTCGGCGTGCTCGACCGCAAGGTCCTCGACCGCTCGGGCGCCGCAGGCTCCGAGCTGTCGCTGCCAAGGCAGTTGGAGAACATCGAGCGCTCGATCATCGAAGATGCGTTGCGCCGCAAGCTCGGCGACGTGCCGGCGACCGCGGCGCTGCTGAGCATTCCGAAGCAGACGCTTTACGACAAGATCAAGCGGCTCGCCGTCAAGGTCGACGGCATCCGCGAGGGCGCGCCGGCGCGGCCTCAGTCCTGACCGCGGCTGCATCGCCACCGTCGACGCCGACCACTGCGCTCACCTGGGGCAGGAAGGCCTCGTTCCATGCCGGCGATCAGGAACGAATGCCGCAGCACGCTTGTTGAAACATCATGACAGGCAGAGACACCCGCGACCTGCGCTCCGGCGCCTACGACCCCGTCAGCAAGGACGGTCTGCCGCAGCCGCAACAGGTCAAGGATGAAACGACGCCCCGCCAGCAGGAGCAGTGGGGCGCCGACGTGCGGGCCGAGCCCTTGCCCGGCACCGAGCCGGTGCTTCCCGAAGGGCTCAGGCGCGAGCGGCGTGATCCGCTCAATCGCAACACCGGTCGCCGCGACACCGGCTAGGGCATGATCCGGAAAAGTGGAAGCCGGTTTTCCGAAAAGATCATGCTCAAACAAAAGGATAAGATCATGATGCGATTCCGCGGAATCGCATCATGATCTAGGGTGCGGCGACCCAGCGTCTACTTCGCCGCGATCACCATGATCTCGACGGTGTATTGCGGCGCCGCAAGTCCGGCCTCGACCGTGGCGCGAGCCGGGGTGTTGCCGGCCGAGACCCAGCCATCCCACACGGCGTTCATTTCGCCGAACGTCTTGATGTCGGTGAGGTAGATCGTCGCCGACAACAGCTTCGACTTGTCGGTGCCGGCCTTGGCGAGGTGGCCGTCGATGATCGAGAGAATCTCCTCGGTCTGCTTGGTGACGCTTTCACCGGCCGTCTTCTGCGCGACGACGCCCGCGAGATAGACGGTATTGCCGTGAACGACGACCTGGCTCATGCGCGGGCCAATTTCGAAACGCTGGATCGACATCGAAGAACTCCTCAAAAGGTCAATTCGGAGCTTCTCCCTAGCGCGTGCGGCGCGGCAACGCCAGTCGGCTGAGGCAGGGCAGGGATGGCAATCGAACCTCTTTCCCGCCCCCTTTTACAACGTCGTGGCTGGCAATGTGCCCTCCATCGTCCTTCGAGACGCCCGCCTTTGCGGGCTCCTTAGGACGAGGCCGGAATTCGCGGCGCGGTCCATCTATCCTGCAGCACGATGCATCTCCTCATGGTGAGGAGCGCCGCTAGCGGCGCGTCTCGAACCATGAGGCCTCGACACGACCTTGCGTTGCCGGCATATCCGCAGCACACGGCCAGCGACGTTTCCGCATGACGCCGCTTCACCGCGCTGCAAAGCGGGGTTGCCCATGGGGCAGGCAAGCATGGGGCGTTTTCCGCGCTTGCACGGATATTTGAGACATGAAACATTCTCCGCGAGGTTCCTTTTTTGATGAGGCGGAGGGGCGTGATGCGGAAACGGTTGATGCTGGCGGCACTCGCGGCGATGACTTTGGTGACGAGCGCGGGGCCGACATTCGCACAGCAGACGATCCGCGTCGGCTGGACCATCCCGGCGGAAGAATCCAAATACTGGATGATGAAGCGGCCCGCCGAATTTCCGGATATCGGCAAGACCTACAACATCGAGTGGACCCAGTTCCAGGGAACGGCACCGATGACGCAGGCGCTCGCCGCCGGCGCGCTCGACTGCGCCACGCAGGCGCCGCTGTCACTCGCCAACGGCGTGGTCGGCGGCGGCCTCAAGGCCTACATCGTCGCGCAGCACGTCTATGAGAAGCCGGGCGGCTTCTCGGTCTACTGGGCGGTCAAGGACGATTCGCCGATCAAGACCATCGCCGATCTCAAGGGCAAGACGGTCGGCATCTCCGTGATCGGTGGCGGCACGCAGGGGCCGTTCAACATGCTCTTGAAGAAGGCCGGGCTCGATCCCGCCAAGGACATCAAGCTGGTCGAGGTCGGTTTCGCGGTGTCGGAGGATGCGCTGCGCCAGGGCCGTGTCGACGCCGTCAACATGAATCAGCCTTTTGCAGCGCGCGCCGAGGCCAAGGGCGGCACCCGTAAGCTGTTCTCGCTGTCCGAGGCGATGCCGAACATCGTCCACATCCTCGAGGCCTGCCGCGCCGATTTCGTCGACAAGAACCCTGAGCTGGTGAAGGCCTATGTCCGCGACATCACCGCCGGCATGAAGAAGGCGCTCGCCAACCGCGACGAGACCTTGAAGGTGGTGTCGGAGGTCATGAAGGCGCCGGTCGCCGTGATCGATACCTATCTGCTGAAAGACAATGATTTCGGCCGCGACCCGGTCGCCGCGCCGAACTTCCCGGCGATCCAGAAGATGCTCGACATCTACGCCGAGACCGGCATGCTGCCGAAGCTCGACGTCGCCCAGTTCAAGCATCCGACGATCGTCGCGCCGATCCAGTAGGCGGCTGGCGCGGAGCTCGTGTCGATGAGGAAGCTGCGCTCGCGCGTGACGGTGGAGGGGCTCGACCGCGCCCCGCACCGCGCCTTCATGCGCGCGATGGGGCTGGATGACGCCGACATCGCCAAGCCGATGATCGGTGTCGTCAGCCAGAAGGGCGAGCAGACGCCCTGCAACATGACGCACGACTTCCAGGTCGACGCGGCGAAGACGGGCATCTCGGAGGCCGGCGGCACGCCGCGCGAGTTCGCCACCGTCTCGGTCTCCGACGGCATCAGCATGAACCACGAGGGAATGAAGTTCTCTCTGTTCTCGCGCGAGCTGATCGCCGATTCGATCGAGGCCGTGGTCCACGGCCTCGCCTATGATGCGCTGATCGGCTTCGGCGGCTGCGACAAGACCTTGCCCGGCGTGATGATGGGCATGGTCCGCTGCAACGTGCCCTCGATCTTCATCTATGGCGGCAGCGCGCTGCCCGGCAAGTACCAGGGCAGGACGCTGACGGTGCTCGATTCGTATGAAGCGGTCGGCAGCTACATGACTGGCGAGATCGA
The DNA here is from genome assembly GCF_051167615.1 of Bradyrhizobium sp. HKCCYLS3013. NCBI lineage: Bacteria > Pseudomonadati > Pseudomonadota > Alphaproteobacteria > Hyphomicrobiales > Nitrobacteraceae > Bradyrhizobium > Bradyrhizobium sp. HKCCYLS3013. Next base: position 27,647 of record NZ_JBNPTK010000016.1, on the reverse strand, counting down.
TGCACAGACGCTCGAAGGCATCGAGCGGTCCTGCCTGCCGACGATCGGCGCCTGCGCCGGGCAATTTACCGCCAACACCATGGGCATGCTGTCGGAGGCAATGGGCCTGTCGATGCCCAACGTCTCGATGATCCCCGGCGTTTATGCCGAGCGCGCCCACGTGGCGCGGCAGGCCGGACGCCTGATCATGCAGATGCTCGCGCGTGGCGGCCCGCTGCCGCGCGACCTCGTGACCCGGAAGGCGCTGGAGAACGGCGCGGCGATCGTCGCGGCGACCGGCGGCTCCACCAACGCGGCGCTGCATCTGCCGGCGATCGCCAATGAGGCCGGCATCCGCTTCACGCTCGACGATGTCGGCGAGGTGTTCGCGCGCACGCCGCTGATCGGCAATCTCAGGCCGGGCGGCAAGTACACCGCCAAGGACGTCTACGACATCGGCGGCGCCGCCGTGGTGATCCGCGCGCTGATCGAGAGCGGCCACATCGACGGCTCCTGCCTCACGGTGACGGGCCGCACGCTGGCCGAGGAATACGGCGCGGCCAACGCGCCGGACGGCGAGATCGTGTTCAGCCCGGCCAGGCCGATCATGGCCGACGGTGGCGTCGCCGTGCTCAAGGGCAACCTCGCGCCCGATGGCGCCGTCATCAAGGTTGCCGGCCTCAAGAACCTGGTGTTCGAGGGCCGTGCACGGGTGTTCGAAGACGAAGAGACCTGCGTCGCGGCCGTGCGCGCGCGCAACTATCAAGCCGGCGAGGTGCTGATCATCCGCAACGAAGGACCGGTCGGCGGTCCCGGCATGCGCGAGATGCTCGGTGTCACCGCGCTGATCTATGGTCAGGGCATGGGCGAGAAGGTCGCGCTGATCACCGATGGCCGCTTCTCCGGAGCCACCCGCGGCCTGTGCATCGGCTACGTCTCCCCGGAAGCCTTCGTCGGCGGTCCGCTGGCGCTGGTGCAGGATGGCGATCCGATCCGCATCGATGCGAAGGCGCGCACGCTCGACGTGCTGCTCGATGAGTCCGAGCTCGCGGCGCGTCGCAGCGCGTGGTCGCAGCGGCCGCCGCGGCACAGGGCAGGTGCACTGGCGAAATACGCGAAACTCGTTGGGCAGGCACCGCTCGGCGCCGTGACTCACGAAGGGCCGGCCGAATGGCCCTGGTTCGATCAGGACCGGGAATGATCCGCGCGTGGCGACGATTGGCAGGTTTCTTGCTAATCTGCGGCAGTCTGTCTTGCCTGATTTCACGGAGCGTTTGAGCGTGCTGCATCGGAAAGAGAAGCCGACATGGGCGTGACCCCGATCCGACCCGGCCAGCTCGCGGGCACGCCGCTCGGCCGTCGCGCGGCCACGCCGATCATCGAGATCGATCACGTGTCGCAGGTGTTCAAGACCTCGTCGCGCCGCGACCACACCGCGCTGTCGGACATTTCGCTGACGGTGGGCGAGGGCGCCTTCGTCTCGATCCTCGGGCCCTCCGGCTGCGGCAAGTCGACCTTGCTCTACATCGTCGGTGGCTTCGTCAGCCCGACCAGCGGCACCGCGAAAATGAAGGGCAAGCCGATCACCGGTCCCGGCCCCGATCGCGGCCCGGTGTTCCAGGAGTTCGCGCTCTTCCCCTGGAAGAGCGTGCTCGGCAACGTGATGTATGGTCCGCTGCAGCAGGGCAAGAAGCCGGCGAAGGCCGAGGCGCTCGCGCGGACGTTGCTCGCCATGGTCGGTCTCACCGGCTTCGAGAAATTCTATCCCAAGGAGCTCTCCGGCGGCATGAAGCAGCGCGTCGCGCTGGCGCGCACGCTGGCCTACGGGCCGGAGGTGCTGCTGATGGACGAGCCGTTCGGCGCACTCGACGCGCACACGCGCACGCGGCTGCAGAACGACCTGCTCGACATCTGGGAGCGCGACCGCAAGACGGTGCTGTTCGTGACCCACTCGGTCGAGGAAGCCGTGTTCCTGTCCGACAAGGTCGTGATGATGTCGCGCTCGCCCGGCCGCATCCGCGAGGTGATCGACATCGATCTGCCCCGGCCGCGCCGCCGCGAGGAGCTGCTGCTGGACCCGCGCTATCAGAAATACATCGTCGACATCGAGCGCATGTTCGACGATTCCGGTGACAACGAGCTGCCGTCATGAATGGACTGTCGAAGCCGCTCGCGCCGGTGCTGGCTTGCTGCGGTCTGCTCCTGGCCTGGCAGCTCGCCTCGCTCGGGCTGAAGAACGACAGCTTCCCGACCGCGCTGGAATCGCTGCGCGCGATCCCGCCGATCCTCACCGACAAGGAATCCCTGATCAACATCCTGGCCTCGCTGCGGCGGATGGCGATCGGCTTCGCGCTGGCGCTCGCCTTCTCGATTCCGCTCGGGTTGCTGATGGGGCGCAGCCGGTCGACCGCCGCCTTCTTCAATCCGCTGCTGATGCTGATCTACCCGGTGCCGAAGGCGGCGCTGATGCCGATCATCATGCTGTGGCTCGGCGTCGGCGACATTTCCAAGACGCTGGTGATCTTCCTCGGCGTCAGCCTTCCGGTGATCTACCACAGCTTCGAGGGCGCCAAGGCGGTCGAGGAGAAGATGCTGTGGTCGGGAGCGGCGATGGGTCTGTCGCCGGCCGAGCGTCTGCTGCGCATCGTCCTGCCTGCGGCCTTGCCGGAGATCCTGACCGGCTGCCGCACGGGCCTGGTGCTGGCGCTGATCACGATGGTCACCAGCGAGATGATCGCGCGGCAGTCCGGCGCCGGCAACATCCTGTTCAACGCGCTCGACATGGGCCAGTACGACACGGTGTTCGCGATGATCATCATCATCGGCGCCATGGGCATCTGCCTCGATGCGGCGTTCGAGGTCGTCAGGCGCTGGCTGGTTCGCTGGTCCGAGCCGCAGTTCGACATGCCCTTGAGCTTCTCATGACGCGCACCTCCAACGACATCCTGCTGGGCGCCGCGCCGATCGTGCTGGTCCTGCTGCTGTGGCAGGCGCTGGTGTCGTTCGGCTACGCGCCGCCGACCCTGCTGCCGCCGCCGGGGCAGGTGTTCCTGCGCATGGGTCAGCAGCTCTCGAGCGTCACCTTCCAGCAGGACATCGTGGCGACGCTGTTCCGGCTGTTCGCCGGCTTTGCGATCGCCGTGGTGCTCGGTGTTTCCCTGGGAATTGCCGCTGCGGTGAGCCCGCCCGTCAACGCCGCCGTCAAGCCCATCGTGCGCGTGCTGGCGCCGCTGCCGAAGGTCGCGCTCTATCCGGCCTTCCTGCTGCTGCTCGGCTTCGGCCACGAATCCAAGATCATGCTGGTGGCGGCGGATGCGCTGTTTCCGATCCTGCTGTCGACCTATTACGGCGCCACCACGGTCGAGCAGAAGCTGATCTGGTCGGCACTCGCAGCCGGGACGCCGCCGCGCGACGTGCTGTGGAAGGTGGTGCTGCCGGCCGCGATGCCGTCGATCCTGACCGGCTGCCGCATCGGCCTCGTGATCTCCTGCATCGTCGTGTTCCTCGCCGAGATGATCACCTCGACCGACGGGCTCGGCCATGTGCTGGTGACCGCCGCGCGCACCTTCCAGGCCGTCGACATGTTCGTGCCGCTGATCACGATCTCGCTCCTGGGCCTCATTCTCAACGCCCTGCTGCAGGGCCTGCGCGCTTACCTGCTGCGCGGCTTCCCCTCGGTCTGATACAGACAACGACAACAATCGGGAGAACGACCATGCTGGCGGATCGCATCGAGGCGAAATGGATCGACGCATTCTGCGAGATCTTCGAGCGCTGTGCCGTGAAGGTCGGCGATACCGCCGCCATCCTCTCGGAGACGCAGTCGCGCCCGCTCAACGTGCACATCGCCGAGCTGGCGCTGCTGCGCATGGGCGCGCGTCCGTTCCACGTCGTGGTGCCGACCCCGCGCAACCCCCACCCGGTGCCGGTGCGCTCGACCGGCGCGTCGGAGGCGATCGGCAAGCTCGGCCCCGTTGTGACGGCCTTGCAGCAAGCGGGCTTCGTCGTCGACTGCACCATCGAGGGCCTGATGCACGCGGTGGAGACGCCGGAGATCCTCAAAACCGGCGCGCGCATTCTCGTCATCTCCAATGAGCATCCGGAAGCGCTCGAGCGCATGCGGCCTGACTCGGCGCTGGAGAAGCGCGTGCGGGCCGCCGCCAAGATGCTGCGCGGCACGAAACGCATGCGCGTGACGTCGAAGGCCGGCACCGATCTCGACGTCGTCATGGAGGGCGCCTCGACTGTCGGCGTTTGGGGCTGGACCGACCGTCCCGGCACGCTGGCGCATTGGCCGGGCGGCATCGTCGTCAGCTTTCCCAAGAGCAAATCGGTCAACGGCACCATCGTCATGGCGCCGGGCGACATCAACCTCACCTTCAAGCGCTATCTCTCATCGCCTGTCACGATGACGCTGCGCGACGACTACATCACCGACCTGGCAGGCGAGGGCGCCGACGCCGCGATGATGCGTGCCTATCTCGCCTCCTGGGGCGACCGCGAGGCCTATGCGGTGTCGCATGTCGGCTGGGGCATGAACCCCGGCGCGCGCTACGAGGCGCTGACCATGTACGACCAGCGCGACACCAACGGCACCGAGCTGCGCGCCGTCCCCGGCAACTTCCTGTTCTCCACCGGCGCCAACGAATTCGCCGGTCGCTACACGGCGGGCCATTTCGACCTGCCGATGATGGGGACAACGATCGAGCTGGATGGGGTCGCCGTGATCAAGGAAGGCGTGTTGCAGGACGTGTTCGGGTAGAGTCCTTCGCATTCTACTGGCGAGCTGCTGGCGCGGCGGTAGTGCGCTCCCCTCCCCCTTGCGGGGAGGGGGCGGGGGTGGGGGTCCCCATGCGCTGAACTCCGTTGTGGGCGCAACTGCTCGTACACAAACCTCCACTGTGAGACGCGTAGGCCGCAACACGCCATCGGTTGATCGATGCAGGGCTCTTGCGCTCGTCACTCCAAGCACAACTCGAGGACTCCCACCCCCGACCCCTCCCCGCAAGGGGGAGGGGAGCGCACCGTCATCACGCGGTGCGGGCCGGCCCAAATGACAAGCGCCGAGACAGAATCATTCCGTTCTTCTGTTAAAAATAATCTGCTTGCTATTTTTCGGAAATTATGGTTCTCTCTCTGCATCCCGCCTCACTGCGGAGGGGCGTTGCGCGCGATCGTCACGACACGCGAGGTGGGGATGCGATGGCCGCGAGAGATCGCAGCGTCTTCTTACGAGGGCGCGGACGAACGATCGCTTGCGGACGTGAAGTCGCAGCGTCCTGATACCCCGACGCTGGTATCAAGTCGCGTCGGCCTCAGTGCCGCGCGGTGATGGTGGCCAACAAGCCCGGCGCACCAGGGAGACTGCGTATAAGCGTTAGACCCATCGCGCAGGGAATGCCGGAGTGTTCGGCTTTGCCTGTGGTACCTGCCGCCTGCATTTTTTTCGCAGGCGGGCCATGGGTGAGGCCTTCACCCGGCATTCCCTGCGCCCTCTGCATTCCCAGAGGGACGAACTCATCGCATACCTCGGGCATGATGTGCCGCGAGACTGCGCCCTCATGCCGATCGCTGTTTGAACCGTGAATCCGACCGCACCCATCGCCTCGCTGCGCGATACAGCGTCCTCTCCCCTTGCGGGAGAGGGCATCGCCGGCCCATCCTCGCACTCGATTGGGTGAGGGGTATCTCTCAGCGAGCAAAGCTCGTGGAAACATACCCCTCACCCAACCGAGCTCGCCGCACTGTCCTACATGCCCTCTCCCGCAAAGGGAGAGGGCGCATTCACGTGCACTCGCCGCGCTCAATCCACCACCGGTGGCCGGGCCAGTTTGAAATGCCTGAGCATATCGACCAGCGCTCCCAGCCGCTGCTCGCGATAGGCGGCGACGTCCATGCCGGAGTAGTCGAGGAAGCCCGAACCGGTGCGCAGGCCGATGCGGCCCTCCGCCATGTTGCGCTCGATCACCTCGGGCGCGCGGTAGCGGTCGCTACCCAGCGCACCTTCGAGATAGCGGCTGGCGTAATAGAGGATGTCGCCGCCGCCCCAGTCTATGAATTCGAGCAGGCCGAGCACGGCGTAGCGGAAGCCGAAGCCGTAGCGGATCGCCTTGTCGATCTCCTCGGCGCTGGCGACACCTTCGCCGACCATCCGCGCCGCCTCGTTCATGGCGAGCGCCTGGATGCGCGGCACGATGAAGCCCGGCGTCGCCGCGCAGACCACCGGCACCTTGCCGATGTCTTCCAGCAAAGCCTTCAGCCGCGCCGTGACGTCGGGATCTGTGGCCTTGCCCGGCGAGATCTCGACCAGCGGGATCAGATAGGCCGGGTTGAGCCAATGGGCATTGAGAAAGCGCTCGGGCCGCTCCACCGCGCCGGAGAGATCATCGACCAGGATGGTCGACGTCGTCGAGGCGATGATCACGTCCGGCGCGACCGCGCGCGACGCCGCAGCCAAGACCTCGCGCTTGAGGTCGACGATCTCCGGCACGCCTTCGAAGACGAGCGTGGTCTGCGCCAGCACGTCGCTGCTCGCGTCGGCCGGAGCCACGCTGATCTTCGCCATCAGTCTGTCGGCGTCCGCGGCCCGCAGCATCCCGAGCCGCGCCAAGGTGGCGAACGTCGCGCTGATCTCGCCGAGCGCCTCGCGCTGCAGCCTGTCGAACTCGGCCGCCGTGCGCGGCTTGATGTCGATCATGGTCACGGGATGGCCGGCATAGGCGAAAGCCACCGCGATGCCGCGCCCCATGCGGCCGGCGCCGAGGCAGGCAATATGACCGCGCGTGCTCATGCCGCGAACCCGTCGCGCAACAGCGCCTGCAGGGCGGTTCGATCGAGACCGCTAAGGCCGAGGCTGGCGAGCGTGCGTCCCGTCGCCCAAAAATCCTCGCCGCAGATTGCGCCGCCGATGGCAAGGAAAGCGCGGGCAAGCGGCACCGGCGTGCCGCTCAGCTCGGCCGCCGAGATCAGGAACGACAGGCCGAGCCGGAGATCCTCGCGCATGTAGCGGTGCTGCGTCAGCACGAGCTGCTCGCGCCAATCGCCGGAATCGGTGAGCCGATCGTGCGAGCCGCGGCCATACATCCAGATCTCGCCCTCCTTGGCGTAGTGATGCGCCAGCGGGAAATGCGGCGCGCCATAGCCGAGCGCTTCGCGCACCGCAATCCGCTCCGCATCGAGCGCATCGGTAACGCGGCGGATCGACGGTTGCGTGCCCTCCTTGTGGATGTCCCAGCGTTCGAAGTGCTCGATCGGCCCTGCATTCATCACGATCAGCGGCGGATGAATGATGCAGCCGGCATTCATCAGTGCGCCCGACAGAGCATCGCCGCACGACTCGATCACGCCAGGGAAGGCGCGGCCGATCACCGCGAGAGCGCGGTCCGCCGTCCTGAGAGGAAACACGCCGACGGGCAGCCGCTTGGCGCGGATGGTGATCGCCACTTCGAACGGGCCATGCTTGCGGGTCAGCCAGGGCAGGGTGCCGGTCTCGGCGTAGCTGACACTGGCTTTGTTGCCGGCATCGCGTGCGGCCGCCGCGAAGATCATGGTGCCGAAGGTCGCCGGCGGCAGGAATACGACCTGGCCGTCGGTCAGATGCGGCGCCAGACGGCGCGCGATGTCGGCCTGTGCGAAGGCCGGCGCCGGGCAGAGGATCAGCTCGGCACCATGGACGGCCTCGCCGACGTCGGTCGTGACCAGCGCGAGCCTGGCCTCATGCCGGCCATTGACGTCCTTGACGACGATCGTCGAGCCCGCCGCTCGATGCTGCGCGACAGCGTCCGCATCGCGGCGCCACAGCCGGACCTCGTGACCTCCGAGCGCGAAATCGCCTGCCGCTGCAAAGGAGCCGTTGCCGCCGCCGAGCACTGCAATTTTCAAGAGCGCGTCTCCGTCTCGCTTATTTCGGGGTCATCGATCTGGCGCAGCAGATGGTGCTGCACCTTGCCGAGCGCGGTGCGCGGCAGGTCGTCGACGAAAACGATGTCCCGCGGCACCTTGAAGCGCGCGAGCTGCGACTGCAGATGCGCGCGCAGGGTCTCGGCCTCAAGCGCGCAGCCCTGGCGCTTGACCACGAAGGCGACCGGCACCTCGTCCCAGCGCGGATCGGGCCGGCCGATCACGCCGCAGTCGATGACGTCGGGATGCTCGCTGAGCACACGCTCGATCTCGGCCGGATAGACGTTCTCGCCGCCCGAGATGATCATGTTGTTCTTGCGCTCGAGCACGAAGAAGTACCCCTCCGCATCGCGCTGGGCGATGTCGCCGGTGCGATACCAGCCGTCATGGATCGCCTGCTGCGTGGCTTTGGCGTTGCCCCAATATTCGAAGAACAGATTGGGCCCGCGCACGGCGATCTCGCCCGCTTTGCCCGCCGGAAGTTCGTCGCCGTCTTTGTCGATGATCTTGGCCTCGCAGCACAGCCCGGGCAGGCCGGTCGAGCCTGCGCGCGAGAGGTCGCCGCCGAGCCGCGTGTAGACCGCGATCGGACAGGTCTCGGTCGAGCCATAGACCTGCAGTACCGGCACACCGCGCGCCGTGATACGCGCGATCAGCGCCGGCGGCACGATGCTCGAGCCGGTGGCGACGGCCTTGAGCGACGACAGGTTCGCGGCGGCCCAGCCCGGATGCTCGGTGACGGCCTGGATCGTTGCAGGCACCAGCACGGTCAATGTCGGCCGGTCGTTGACGATCGCGGCCAGCGTCGAATCCGGGGTGAAGCGGGCGTGCAGCGTGACGGTGGCGCCGTGATGCAGCGCCGGCGTGGTCTGGATGTTGAGGCCGCCGACATGGAACAGCGGCAGCACCGTCAGCACGTGATCGTCGGAGGTCAGGCCATGCATGTGCTGGCTCATCACCCCGTTCCACAGCAGCGCCTCCTGCCGCAGCACTGCGCCCTTCGGCCGGCCCGTGGTGCCCGAGGTGTAGACGATCAGCAGCGGGCAGGAGAGATCGATGTGCGGGTTGCGATCGTCGCCGTGGCCACGCGCTAGGAGATCGTCGATCTGCAATCCGTTAGCCGGCGTGAAATCGATGCCGACCGGCACTGTCTCCGGGTGCTGCTCCGCTAGCGCCGGCAGCACCGGCGCAAAGGCCTGCTCCAACACCAGCACCTTGGCGGCAGCGTCCGAGAGAATGAAGACCTGTTCGGCGACTGCAAGCCGCCAGTTCAACGGCACCAGGATCGCGCCGAGCCGCGCACAGGCATAGAGCAGGACCAGATAGTCCGGCCGGTTGAGGCTCAGGATCGCGACGCGGTCGCCGCGCCCGACGCCGAACTCGGACTTGAGCGCGCGCGCCATCAGCGCGATGCGCGCGCTGAAATCGGCATAGCTCAGCGTCGCGCCTTCGAAGTGGATCGCCGGCTTGTCCGGCGTGAACGCCGCGTTGCGCTCGATCAGGTTGCAGAGGTCCACGCTCAGTCGTCCGTCTCGCCGGGCTCGTACAGTGCCTCGCGGCCGATGCGGTCGAGGCACAATTCGGCGGTCCAGGGCAGCATCAGGGAGCCGCAACGGCTGTCGCGATAGATGCGCTCCAGCGGCAGCGTCTTGAGCATCGACTGTCCGCCGCAGGTGCGGATGGCGAGCGCCGCCAGGTCATTGGCCCCCTCCATCACCGAGTATTGCGCCGCATAGGCGCGCAGCACCTGCTCCTTGGTCGGATTAGCGCGCGCCTCGGTCACCGCCTGGAACCAGATGCCCTTGATCTGCTCCAGCTTGATCTGCATCTGCGCCACCGCGATCTGCTTGGTCGGATACATCCGCCGCTTGACCGGCGGCATGCCGGGCACCTCGCCGCGCAGATATTTGACGGTGAAGTCGTAGGCGGCCTGCGCCAGGCCCATATAGGTCGGCGACAACGTCATGAACATGTGCGGCCAGCGCATGGCCGCCTGGAAGTAGACGCCGCGCGGCATCAAGGCGGCGTCCTCCGCGACGAAGACATCCTTGAACAGCAGCGTGCGTGACACCGTGCCGCGCATGCCCAGCGGATCCCAGTCGCCGACGACGGAGACGCCCTCCGTTTTCGCCGGCACCGCGAGATAGAGCGTGTTGCGGCGGGACGCCTTCTCGCCCTCGCTGACCTCGGTGCATAGCACACCATAATAATCCGCGTGTCCGGCAAGCGAGGCGAAGATCTTCTTGCCGTTGATCAGCCAGCCGCCATTGACCGGCTTGGCCTCGGTGCCGAAGGCGACGCCGCCCGCCGCGGCTGCGCCGCCTTCCGAGAACGGTTGCGAGTAGATCGCGCCGTCCTCGACGATGCGCTTGTAGTGGATCGCGCGCCGCCGCTCATGCTCGGCGCGGACGTCGTCCTCCATGTCGAGGTCGTCGGCGAGCGGTCCGGACCATAAGGTCGAGCAAACGTGCATGTTCCAGGTCAGCGCGGTCGCGCCGCAATAGCGGCCGATCTCGGCGGCGGTGAGTGCATAGGTCTGGTAGCCGGCGCCGAGGCCGCCGAGAGCCTTGGGAACGGAGATGCCGAGCAGGCCGGCGCGATGCAGGTCCTTGTAGTTCTCAGTCGGAAAGCTCGCCTCGCGATCCCAGGTCGCGGCGCGGCCCGCCAGCACGCTCTGTCCGAGTTGCCGAGCGCGAGTGATGATGTCGGCCTGCTCAGCGGTCAGCCGGTACGCGGCCGGATCGAACATCGGGGCGTCGAGCGCCTCACGGGATGCCGTCGCCGTCTTCTGGACCTGAATGGTCATTGTGCCTCCGCTGCCGTCGTTGTCGCGTGCGCCTTCAGAAAGGCGTCGAGCGCAGTGTTGAATTCGCCGGGCCGTTCGAGATTGACGAGATGGCCGGCGCCTTGGATCTCGACATAGCTCGACGCGGGAATGAAGCTCGCCATCTTCTCCATCATCGGCGCCGGTGCGTTACGATCCTTCGATCCCGAGAGCACCAGCGTCGGCACCTTGATGTCCCTCAAGGCTTGTCGCCGGTCGAAACCGAGCAGGGCCAGCATGCTCGAGCGATAGCTTGCCTCGGGCACGCCGGCCATGCAGGAGGTTGCAATTTCAAGGCCGTGCGGATCGGGATCGTCGCCGACCAACTCCTCGACCAGGCCCGACGCCAATGACGCCATCGTCGCTCCGCGATCCAGCGGGCCGAGGCGGGCCTCGATGAACGATTTCTGCCAGTCGCCGTCGGCCTTGCCGAATGCCGGGCTGGTCTGAGCCAACACCACGGCCGACGCGGCCTGTGGATGCATCGTCAACCATTCCTGTACGATCATTCCGCCGATGGAATGACCAACGAGGATCGGCTGCTTGGCGCCGATCTGAATCAGGAAGTCTTGGAGCGCAGCGGCGAGCGTGGTGATGCTGACCATGTCGAGCCGGGCGGATCGGCCATAGCCCGGCATGTCCCAGGCCACCGCATGGCAGCGCTCGCCGAAATAATCGAGCTGACCACGCCAGGCGCGCGCGGCGCCACCGATGCCGTGCAGGAACACAACGCTCTGTTGCTCGGGCGTCCCCGATGCCTCGTAGCCGAAGCGGCCGTCCTTCGTGGTAACGATTTGCGACGCAGGCACGCAGACCTCCGAGATATGCCCGAGGCCGCTACGTTGCTCGCTCCAGGCCCTTGAACGCTAGTCGCGGTAAACGAGGTGTCAAGCCGCTTCCGGCGTGTTGTTGCAAAAATTTGAAGTTTAAAATAACTTCTCCGTCGAGACGAGCCAACGAAATCAGAGGAGGCGCACGCATGTCCGGACTTCCGCAAGCCGCGCATGCGATGGTGACCGGGGGCGGGCGCGGCATTGGCCGCGAAATCGCGCGCGCCTTGAAGCTTGCGGGCGCAACCGTGACGATCGTCGGTCGCAACCGCGCAACGCTCGATGAGGCGATCGCGGCCGGATGCGCAGATCACGCCGCAATCGCCGATGTTGCCGATCCGGCGGCGCTCAATGCCGCAGCCGCAAGCGCCGCCGCGCATCAGCCGATCGACATTCTGGTTGCCAATGCGGGAAGCGCAGAATCGGCGCCGTTCCTGAAATCCGACACCGCGCTGTTCCACCGCATGATGGACATCAACTTCATGGGCGTCGTACACGCCGTGCAGGCGGTGCTGCCGGCGATGAAGGGCAGGCCCTATGGCAGGATTGTCGCAGTGGCGTCTACCGCGGGCCTCAAGGGCTATCCCTATGTCAGCGCGTACACCGCGGCCAAGCATGCGGTCGTCGGCCTCACGCGATCGCTGGCGCTGGAGCTGGCCGCGACGCGCGTCACGGTCAATGCCGTGTGTCCCGGCTTTACCGATACCGATCTTGTCGCGGAAAGCGTCGACAACATCATGAAAAAGACCGGCCGCAGCCGGGAGCAAGCGATCGCCGAGCTTGCCAAGCACAATCCGCAGGGGCGTCTCATCATGCCGCAGGAGGTTGCCGACACTGTGCTGTGGCTGTGCGGCAGCGGTGCCGGTGCGATCACGGGGCAGGCGATCGCGGTTGCCGGCGGCGAAGTGTGAGCCGCAGCGCCCTGGCCTAACGAAAACAGTTGAACAGAGGGAACTTACATGTCGAGACCGGCCAACCCAGTCACCGTGCCGCTGGCGGACTACAAGCCCAGCCATTTCCTGCTTACGGTCAAGGATCGCGTCGCGACCGTGACGTTGAACCGGCCCGAGCGCAAGAATCCGCTGACGTTCGAGAGCTATCGCGAGCTGACCGATTTCTTCCGGGCCTGTGCCTTCGACGATGAGGTCAAGGCGGTGGTCGTGACCGGCGCCGGCGGCAACTTCTCGTCCGGCGGCGATGTGTTCGAGATCATCGGTCCGCTGGTGAAGATGGACACCAAGGGTCTCACCGCCTTCACCCGCATGACCGGCGACCTGGTCAAGGCGATGCGCGCCTGTCCGCAGCCGATCGTCGCCGCCGTCGAGGGCATCTGCGCCGGTGCCGGCGCCATCGTCGCGATGGCCTCCGACATTCGTCTCGCAGCGACCGGCGCCAAGGTAGCGTTCCTGTTCAACAAGGTCGGTCTTGCCGGCTGCGACATGGGCGCCTGCGCGATCCTGCCGCGCATCATCGGCCAGTCGCGTGCGTCCGAACTGCTCTACACTGGCCGCTTCATGAGCGCGGACGAGGGCGAGCGCTGGGGCTTCTTCAGCCGCACCGTCGCGCCCGCCGACGTGCTGGGGCAGGCCGTGACACTGGCAACAGAGATCGCGAACGGCCCGACCTTTGCCAACACGATGACCAAGCGCATGCTGGCGATGGAATGGGCGATGTCGGTCGAGGAGGCGATCGAGGCGGAGGCAGTTGCCCAGGCCTTGTGCATGACGACAGAGGATTTCAACCGCGCCTTCGAAGCGTTCGCCGCCAAGTCCAAACCGGTCTTCCAGGGCAATTGAGCGGCCGCGGGAACCAAAGGGACTTGCCAGGAGATATTTTAGGTCTAAAATAATTTTCATTGGCTCGGCTCTCCAGCGGAGGCGCTCATGAAGATCGCGATCATCGGCGGCGGACCTGCCGGTCTCTATGCGGCGATATTGCTCAAGAAGCAGCGGCCCAGCGCCGACATCGCGGTCTACGAGCGCAACCGTGCCGACGATACGTTCGGCTTCGGCGTGGTGTTCTCGGACGCCACGCTCGACAATTTCGAGAAGCACGATCTGCCGAGCTACCAGCGGATCACCCAGGAGTTCGCCTACTGGGATGATATTGCCGTGCATTTCCGCGGCACGGTCCACCGGGTCGGCGGCAATGGTTTCTGCGGCTGCTCGCGCCGCACGCTGCTGCGCATCCTGCAGGAGCGAGCGCGCGAGCTGGGTGTGACCCTGCAGTTCGAGGTCGACCTCGAGGACGAGTCGCAATTCGCTGATGCGGATCTCCTGATCCTGTCGGATGGCATCAACAGCCGCTTCCGCCAGAAGTATGTCGATCACTTCCAGCCCGAGGTCGACCTGCGCGCCAACAAGTTCGCGTGGATGGGCTCGACCAAGCCGCTCGATGCCTTCACCTTCATCTTCCAGGAGACGGAGTGGGGCCCGTTCATTGCGCACGCCTATCAGTATGAGGCGGGGCACTCGACCTGGATATTCGAGACGGATCCCGAGACCTTCGAGCGCGCCGGCCTGACCGGGCTCGACGAGCGGCAGTCCGCCGATCGCATGAAGGAGATCTTCGGCTGGTTCCTCGGCGACCATCCGCTGCTGATCAACCGCTCGATGTGGCGCAATTTCCCGATGATCCGCAACAAGCGCTGGGTCAGGGACAACATGGTGCTGCTCGGTGACGCCAAGTCGACCGCGCATTTCTCGATCGGTTCGGGCACCAAGCTTGCGATGGAGGACGCGATCGCGCTGGCTGACGCCATGCAGCGCGCGCCCAACATTCCAGCGGCGCTCGATCTTTACGAGCATGGCCGGCGCGAGGAGGTCGAGAAGACCCAGCACGCCGCCGACGTGTCGCTGGTCTGGTTCGAGCATGTCGACCGCTTCTGGGATTTCGATCCGGTTCAGTTCGCGTTCGGCGTGATGACGCGCTCGAAAGCGATCACCTACGACAATCTCACTCTGCGCGCGCCGGACTTCGTGGCCGAGGTTGACAAGGCCTTCGCGCGCCAGGTCCGCGCCAAGGGTTTTGATGTCGATGTCGAGAAGCCCTTGGCGCCGATGTTCCAGCCGCTCAAGCTGCGCGAGATGACAATCGTGAACCGCGCGGTGCTGTCGCCGATGTGCATGTACTCGGCGGAGGAAGGTGTCCCTGGCGATTTCCACTTGGTGCATTACGGCTCGCGCGCGATCGGCGGCGCGGGTCTGCTGTTCACGGAGATGACCTGCGTCAGCCGCGGTGCCCGCATCACGCCCGGCTGCGCCGGTCTGTGGAACGACGCACAGGAGGCGGCGTGGACGCGCATCGTCGATTTCGTCCATGCGAACTCGCAGGCGAAGTTCGCGCTGCAGCTCGGCCACGCCGGCCGCAAAGGCGCGACCAAGCTGATGTGGGACGGCATCGACCGGCCGTTGGAGCAGGGCGGCTGGGACGTGGTGTCGGCGTCGCCATTGCCGTATTTCCCGGACAGCCAGGTGCCGCGCGAGCTCGACCGCCAGTCGATGGATGCGATCAAGACCGACTTCGTCGCTGCGGCCGAGCGCGGCAACCGCTGCGGATTCGACATGCTCGAACTGCACTGCGCCCACGGCTATCTGCTCGCGAGCTTCATCTCGCCGCTGACCAACAGGCGCACCGATGAGTACGGCGGCTCGCTGGAGAACCGGCTGCGCTTCCCGCTGGAAGTGTTCGCGGCGATGCGCGCGGCGTGGCCGGCGCACAAGCCGATGTCGGTGCGCATCTCCGCCACCGACTGGGCCGAGGGCGGCATCACTGGTGACGACGCGGTGCTGATCGCCCGCGCCTTCGGCGAGGCGGGCGTCGATCTCGTCGACGTCTCGACCGGGCAGACCGTGCGCGAGGCCAAGCCGATCTACGGCCGCATGTTCCAGACGCCGTTCTCGGACCAGGTCCGCAATGAGGCTGATGTCGCCACCATGTGCGTCGGTAACATCACTTCGGCCGACCAGGTCAATACCATCCTCGCCGCCGGCCGCGCCGATCTCGTCGCGCTCGGCCGTCCGCATCTGGTCGACCCCGCCTTCACGATGAAGGCCGCGGCCTGGTACGGCGCCGACATGTTCTGTCCACCGCAATATCTGCCGGGCAAGGAGCAGATCTTCCGCAACAGCGTCCGCGACCGGCAGGATTTCGAGGAGCTGAAGATTAAGGCTAAGCCGAAAACGCGGGCCGAGCTGAAGGCCGAGGCTGCGAAGCCGCTTGCGGCGGAGTGAGCCGCTGTGCAACGCTGCCGCCCGGTATGCGAAGTACGAGTGGAGTAGGGGACGATGAAGGCGATCATCGTAGGCGGCGGTATCGGCGGATTGACCACGGCTCTGATGCTGCGGGCGCGCGGCATCGACTGTGAGCTGTTCGAGCAGGCGGATGCAATCCGCGAGCTCGGTGTCGGCATCAACACCCTGCCGCACGCGATCCGCGAGCTCGCCCAGCTCGGGCTGCTCGACCGGCTCGACGAGGTCGCCATCCGGACCTATGAGCTGTTCTACCTGACCCGGCGCGGCCAGGAGGTCTGGCACGAGACCCGCGGGCTCGATGCCGGCCATGATGTGCCGCAATTCTCGATTCACCGCGGCCGTCTGCAGAGCGTGATCCATCAGGCGGTGATGCAGCGGCTCGGGCCTGAGAAGGTCCACACCGGCTGCCGGCTCGGCGCCTTCACCCAGGATGAGGGCGGGGTCACCGCGTATTTCTTCGACCGCACCGGCGCCCATGTCCACACCGCCCGCGGCGACGTGCTGATCGGCGCCGACGGCATCCATTCCAAGGTCCGGCAGACGCTGTTCCCGAACGAGGGCGCGCCGTGCTGGAACGGCCTGATGCTGTGGCGCGGCGCCACCGACTGGCCGGTGTTCCTGACCGGGCGTTCGATGATCATCGCCGGCGGCCTCAACGCCAAGGCGGTGATCTATCCGATCGCCGAGGGCTCGAGCCCCGCGAGCCGCCTCACCAACTGGGCCGTGCTGGTGCGCATCGGCGATGCCAACACCGCGCCGCCGCGGCGTGAGGACTGGTCGCGGCTCGGCAAGGCCGACGAGCTGATGCCGCATGTCAACGGCTTCTCCATTCCCCAGGTCGACTTCGCCGCGATGGTGCGGGCGACGCCGGAGTTCTGGGAATATCCCTGCTGCGACCGCGATCCCTTGCCTTACTGGTCGAGTGGCCGCGTCACGCTGCTGGGCGACGCCGCGCATCCGATGTACCCGGTCGGCTCCAACGGCGCCTCGCAGGCCATTCTCGATGCCCGAGCGCTCGCCGATGCCTTGGCCCGCTCCGAGCATCCGCGCCAGGCGCTGATGACCTATGAGCAGAAGCGGCTGCCGATGACGGCCGAGATCGTCGCGTCCAACCGTCGCGGCGGCCCCGAGGGCGTCATCGATGCCGTCGAGCAGCTCGCGCCGCAGGGGTTCAGCGACATCAACACCATCCTCAACTACGAAGCCCGCGAAGGCATCGTGCGCGGCTATGCCAGCCGGGCCGGCTTTGCCGCGCGGATGGTGACGCGGCAGGCGTCGTAAGTCAGCGTCGAGCACCGTTTTCCGGACTGCCCCTCACCCCAGCCCTCTCCCCGTAACAACGGGGAGAGGCAGCCGACTGCATTCTGTGGTATAGTTCGAACCCAAGCACCAGCCCGCCTCACGCCCCCGGAGGCGGGGGCAGGAAGTGGATGTTGTGCTCGGCGGCGAGCTTCACCACGTCGTCCGGGTTCTGCTCGCGCATGTTGTGGATCGCCCAGAACAGCTCGTAGAGCCGCCGCGTCGGCGACACCCAGAACAGCGTTTTGGCCGTCTGCTGCGACTTGTTGAAGATGCCGTGCGGCTTGCCCATCGGCAGCCGCACCGTGTCGCCGGCGGTGGCGTATTCCTCGGCGCCGTCGAGGAAGAAATCGAGCCGGCCTTCGAGGATGTAGAGATACTCGTCCTGGTCGGGATGGATGTGCGGCGGCACGAAGGTGCCGACCGGGAACGTCGCATGCCAGGAGAAGCTGTGCTCGGTGCGGTTCTTCGGCACGTAGACCTGGCCGAGGATGTTCCAGGAGATGCCCTGGATGCCCTCATTGGCCCGGGTGATGCCGGCGATTTCCGGATGGTTCATGTTGGTTTCGCTCCCTGTTGTTACTTGGCCGCGCAATCCTTGGCGTAGCGGTCGGCGTAGTTCTCGAACACCTTCTGCACGATTTCGGTCTGGAACTTGCCGTCGGGCCGCTTGGCGACCTTGGTCAGATAGAAGTCCTGGATCGGGTAGCCATTGGTGTTGAACTTGAAGTTGCCGCGCAGCGAGGCGAAATCGGCCTTCTTCAGCGCCGCGGCCACCGCATCTTTGTTGCTGAGGTCGCCATTGACCGCCTTCACGGCGCTGTCGATCAAAAGCGCGGCGTCATAGGCCTGCATGGCGTAGGTGCCGGGCACGCTGTTGTAGGCGGCCTCGTAGCCGGCGACGAACTTCTTGCTTTGCGGATTGTCGAAATTGGGCGCCCAGTTGGCGCCGCCGAACATTCCGACCGCGGCGTCCTGCTGCGCAGGCAGCGTGGATTCGTCGACCGTGAAGGCCGAGAGCACCGGAATGGTGTCGGCAAGGCCGGCCTGCTTGAACTGCTTGACGAGGTTCACGCCCATGCCACCCGGCATGAAAGTGAACACGGCGTCCGGCTTCTGCGAGGAGATCTTGGACAGCTCGGGCTGGAAATCGAGCGTGTTGAGGGGGACGTAGGATTCCTCGACGATCTCGCCCTTGTAGTCGAGCTTGAAGCCGGCGACGGAATCGCGCCCGGCCTGGTAGTTCGGAACCAGCAGATACATCTTCTTGTAGCCGCGGTCCTGCGCGACCTTGCCGAGAACGGCATGCACCTGGTCGTTCTGGTACGAGGTCACGTAGAAGTAGGGACTGCACTCCTTGCCGGCGTAGCTGGACGGACCGGCATTCGGGCTGATCAGGAAGGTCTTGTTCTCGGTGACCGGCCGGTGGATCGCCTGCAGCATGTTGGAGAAGATCGGACCGACGACGAAGTCGACCTTGTCACGCTCGAGCAGGCCCTTGACCTTGGTGATCGCGGCGTCCGGCTTGAGCTCGTCGTCGGCGACGACCACCTCGACGTCCTTGCCGCCCATCTTGCCGCCGAGGTCCTTGATGGCAAGGTTGAAGCCGTCGCGGACCTGGCCGCCGAGCGCGGCGGCGGGGCCGGAGAGGGTGACGATGACGCCGATCTTGATCTTGTCGGCGGCCAGCGTCGGCTGGGCGAGCAGGCTCGCAGCAATGCCAAGACCGACGCCGAGACCGGCCAGCTTCGAACTCATTTTCATGACAACTCCCCCGGGATGCGGAATTTCAGGTTTATGTTTTTTGCACCTGACCAAACGATGGGCCAGACCGCAGCTTGGTCACAAGCCTAGTCTGATGACGCCCTCAGCCGCAAGCGAGCTGCTTGCGGAAAGGGCAGTTTCGGCACGCATGCAAGCGCCGCGCCAATTGCTTGAAGGTTAAAGGAATTGCCGCCTCATCGTCCTGCGCAAAATGACGGTACATTTTTCCTTGCTCCCGGGAGGTCCTGAAGGTCAAACTCACGAGCCTCGCCAGACGAGGCTGAACGTGCCCAAGTGATTCCGTCATGACGCTTGATTCCGAGACCAAGGCCGTCGAGCTGCCCGAGGACCATGCCGAGGAGCTGCGGCTGTGGCTGCGCCTGCTCACCTGCACGACGCTGATCGAAGGCGAGATCCGCAGCCGGCTGCGTGAGCGTTTCGACGTGACCCTGCCGCGTTTCGACCTGATGGCGCAGCTCGACAAGGCGCCTGATGGCATGACCCTGTCCGACGTCTCCAAGCGCATGATGGTCTCGAACGGCAACGTCACCGGACTGGTCGAGCGCCTCGTCGAATCCGGCCATCTGGATCGCCGCACCTCCGACACCGACCGCCGCGTCCAGGTGATCCGGCTGACCAAGCTCGGTCGCGCCGAATTCCGCAAGATGGCGGCCGAGCACGAGACCTGGATCGCGGATATCTTCGGCGATCTCTCGGAGAAAGACGTGCGCGAGTTGATGCGGCTGCTCGCCAAGACCAAGGGGTCGGCGCAGAAGGCCGTGCAGCGCCGGCAGGATTGAAGCGGGCCTGACAGGACGTCGCAGGCCACGCTGCCACGCGCGGCAAACGCTCAAACAATTTGCGGGCAGTGCACAATCTTCGGCTCTCCTCGGCTCTTGCGTCCAGATGTTTTAAGTCTAAAATGTTTAGGACTGAAACGTGCCGGGCGTTCTTCCCTTCAGACAGGAGCGTGTGATGGCCACTGCCGCCAAGGTTCAGCAGCCGGAGAGCGCCGGTGCGCATGCGCACAGCGCCCACGTCGACACCTTCGCCCAGGACAATCTGCCGCCGCGCGAGCTGTGGCCTGACTTCGTCTTCAGCCGGCCCGAATTCCAGTATCCGCCGCGGCTGAACTGCGTGACGCATTTCGTCGATCGCTGGGTGAATGAGGGGCGGGGCGATGCGCCGTGCATCATCAGCGCTGACATCGGCTACACGTATCGTGAGCTGCAGGCCCTGGTGAACAGGATCGCCAACGTCCTGGTCGGCAAGCTCGGCCTCGTGCCCGGCGGCCGCGTGCTGCTCCGCTCCGCCAACAATCCGATGATGGTTGCCACCTATCTGGCCGTCATCAAGGCCGGCGGCATCGTGGTCGCCACCATGCCGCTGCTGCGCGCCAAAGAGCTGTCCTATCCGATCCAGAAGGCGCAGATCGCGCTGGCCTTGTGCGATGGCAAGCTCGCCGACGAGATGGAAAAGACCCGGCCGATCGCGCCGGCGCTGAAGCAGGTGGTCTATTGGGGCAACGGCCAGCCCAGCGCGCTGGAAGCGCTGATCGCCGATGCCAGCCCGGAGTTCACCGCAGTCGACACCGCCTCCGACGATCTCTGCTTGATCGCCTTCACTTCCGGTACGACCGGCGATCCCAAGGGCACCATGCATTTTCACCGCGACATGCTCGCAGTGTGCGACGGCTACGCCCGCAACGTGCTGCGCGCCAGCCAGAGCGACCGCTTCATCGGTACCGCACCGCTCGCCTTCACCTTCGGCTTCGGCGGCGTGCTGTTTCCGATGCATATCGGGGCATCCTATGTCGTGCTGGAAAAGACCTCGCCGGACGATCTGCTCGCGGCCATCGAGCGCACCAAGGCCACGATCTGCTTCACGGCGCCGACCGCCTATCGGGCGATGCTGAGCAAGCTCGAGGGGCGCGACATCTCCTCGCTGCGCAAATGCGTTTCCGCCGGTGAGACCCTGCCGAAGCCGACCTTCGACGCCTGGCTGAAGGCGACCGGGCTGAAGCTGATGGACGGCATCGGCTCGACCGAGATGCTGCACATCTTCATCAGCGCCATCGAGGACGAGATCCGCCCCGGCGCCACCGGCAAGCCGGTGCCGGGCTACGAGGCCAAGATCGTCGACGACGAGGGCCGCGACGTGCCGCCGGGCACGATGGGGCGGCTCGCAGTGCGCGGTCCCACCGGCTGCCGCTATCTCGCCGACGAGCGTCAGCGCAAATATGTTCAGAACGGCTGGAACGTCACCGGCGATACCTATGTGATGGATGAGGACGGCTACTTCTGGTATCAGTCGCGCTCCGATGACATGATCGTCTCGTCCGGCTACAACATCGCCGGCACCGACGTCGAGGCGGCGCTGCTGACGCACGCGGCTGTCGCCGAATGCGGCGTTGTCGGTGCTCCCGACGACGCGCGCGGCATGGTCGTGAAGGCCTATGTCGTGCTGGCGCCGGGAGCCGAAGGCACGCCGGCGCTGGTGGCCGAACTGCAGGAGCATGTCAAACGCGAGATCGCACCGTACAAATATCCGCGTGCGATCGAGTTCGTGACACAGTTGCCCAAGACCGAGACCGGCAAGCTGAAGCGCTTTGCCCTGCGGCAGCTGGCGCAAGGCGTGGCCGCGCCGCCGTCCGGCGCTGACAATCGATAAGGAGGCACAGTCGTGAGCACGACCAAGGCGCCCACGCTGGCCGTGGTGAAGCAGGATGAGGCCGAGGGCATGCGCGTGCTGCAGCCGAGCGGCTGGCCGATGCCAAAGGGCTATGCCAACGGCATCAGCGCCGAGGGGCGCATCGTCGTCACCGGCGGCGTGATCGGCTGGGACGCGAGCGAGACGCTCGCCGACGGCTTCGTCGCGCAGGTGCGGCAGGCGCTGGAAAACATCTCCGCAATCCTGGCCGAGGGCCATGCGCGTCCGGAGCACCTGGTGCGCCTGACCTGGTATGTCGTCGACATGGATGAGTATCTCGGCCATCTGAAGGAGCTTGGGAAGATCTATCGCGAGATCTTTGGCAGTCATTATCCCGCGATGGCCCTGGTGCAGGTCGTCAGGCTGGTCGAGAAGGCCGCGCGGGTGGAGATCGAGGCGACTGCGGTGGTGCCGCGCTGAGGGCGGGTGCTGCCGGCAGGGGCCCGTCTTTGATCGGTCGAATCTGGAATATGACATCGCGCTCTCGCGGCTGGTCGGCCCGAGCTTTGCTGGTCGATCACCCCCGGCGAAAATCGAGGGCGCAGGGAAGGCCGGGTGTCCACCACACCCGCGGCCCCCGTGCGATCAAAAATGCACGGGGCAGGAACCACAGGTGGGCCGAACATGCCGGCCTTCCCTGCGCGATGTTTGACGGCTTATACGTGGTCTCCCTGGTGCGCCGGGCTTGTTGGCCACCTCCGCGCGAGGCGAAGCCTCGTCGCGTTCGCGACAACGCGCGTAGCGCGTTGCGCGGGTGATACCAGCGTCGGGGTATCAGGACATCACGACTTCACCGTACGCCACGACATCACTCGTCCGCGCAACAAGCGCATGATGCAACGGCGTCCACCGCAGCCTGCCCCACGTATCGTGACGACGCGTACGCCCCTCTTCGCCGGATCAGGTTGGGCGCAAGCATCGTCGTGATTTGCCCGACGACACAAGGCTCGAGCGCTGCGACATGGTAACGCGACGGGCAGTCACACAGCACATCACAGTTCGCAGGCATTGCGCTTCGTTCGTCGAACAATTGTGGTCGTCTGATGCGCCCTCTGTCGAACGATGGACGCGGGATCGCCATGTCGCGGCCACCAACCTGTTCGAGCGTGGCCGCCCAGGGGCGGATGAGAGCAGGGGGTGGACTTGGATTGGAAACTCTTCGTGGCGACGGCGCTGGCCGCCGGCATCGGCGCTGCGGCCGGCGCGCTGGCATTGGCGAGCGTCGGTGGCGGCGGCATCGAGCATCAGGCCGATGCCAAGATGCTGGAGATCGGCGTCGCCATTCTGCGCGAGCCGGCGCGGGTGGA
Source organism: Bradyrhizobium sp. HKCCYLS3013 (assembly GCF_051167615.1). Lineage (NCBI taxonomy): Bacteria > Pseudomonadati > Pseudomonadota > Alphaproteobacteria > Hyphomicrobiales > Nitrobacteraceae > Bradyrhizobium > Bradyrhizobium sp. HKCCYLS3013. The sequence continues at coordinate 4,783 of NZ_JBNPTK010000016.1, read as the reverse complement.
TGACGATCCGATGCGGTCGTGGGCGGTGCGCGTGGTGGAGAAGAAGTCGGGGGTGAGTTTTACGGACCAGCAGCGTGCGGCATTGTTGAAGCGGGCGGCGGGGGCAAGGTAGCTCCGCCGACGGTGCGTAGGGTGGGCAAAGGCGCGCCCGCAATGCGATTGTTTGTCCGTGTTACATGTTCGCGCCATGCCCGCCGTCTTGCGCGGATGGACTGTCGGTGGGCACGCCATCGCGCGGCTTGCGCCGCACGACGGCTTTGCCACCCTACGAATTTTCGGCGTCATGGTGAGAAGCGCAGCGACGAAGCAATCCAGAGTCCTTGCTCCATCCCTGGATTGCTTGCTTCGCTCGCAATGACGGGGTGAGAGCGGTGGCCTACTGATAGGCCGAGACGATGTCGCTCACGGCGCGCTCGAGCTGCTGGGCCGTTGCGCAGGGGCGGACGACGTTGCAGAAGGTCTGGTAGCGCGGCATCTCTGAATCGCCCCAGCCCCAGGTCATGCGGCCCTCTGGATTGAGCCACACCACGCGCTTGGCGCGCTCCGAGATCGCTTTCAGGATGTCGGCGCGCGGGGCGAGCTTGTTGCTGCGGGCATCACCCAGAATGATCACGGTGGTCTGCGGCGTCACCGAGGCCATGAACTGCTTCTCGAAATCGACCAGCGACGAGCCGTAGTCGGACGAGCCGAAGCCGACCTTGTGCATGATCTCGGCCATGGCCTCCTCGGCCGGCTTCTGCTCCAGGATCTCGCTGACCTCGATCAGGTGGCCGGAGAATGCGAACGAGCGGACGTCGCTGACGACGTCGTGCAGGCTGTGGATCAGCAGCAGGAAGAAGTCCGAGACGCGGGCGACCGAGCCGGAGACGTCGCACAGCGCGACGATCTTCGGGCGGTCGCGGTGCCGTCGCTTCCACGCGGTGAGGAAGGGCACGCTGCCCCAGGCGGCGTTGCGGCGGAGCGTGCGGCGGACGTCGAGATGGCCGCGGCGCTGGCGCTTGCGCGGCTTCGCATAGCGCTCGCGCAGGCGGCGCGCGATCTGCCGGATCAGCGCCCGCATCGCCGCGACCTGGCGCGGCTCGATGCGCGAGAGCTGGGCATTGCGCAGGATCTCGTGGCGCAGATTCTCGGTCTCTTCTCGGCCGTACAGCGCCAGCGCCTGCGCGACGGCATCGCGCACGGTGTCGCGCAGGCCGTCGAGCCCGGCCTGCAGCCGCTCCGCCAATGACGGATTGGTTTCGGTGAGCGTATCCAGATCGTCGCGCAGCCGCTGGATGCCCATCGTCTCCAGCATGCGGCTGGAGAACAGGCCGCGCTGGGTGAAGTAGCGGATCTCCGACAGCCCGACGGCGCTGGACGCGTTGGCGATCGCGGCCGAGATGTCAGCCGTGTTCTGCGTCAGCAGCATCTGGGCGAGGGGCCCAAGCTCGGCATCCGCCTCGGCGCCGGCCGGCTGTCCCGATGATGGCGGAGCTGCCTGGGCCTCCTTCGACGCCGCGTCCTGCCGCGTCTCGTCATCCGCCTCGGCCTGCGCCGGATCGACATGGGCGAAGAACAGGTCGAAGCAGGCGCCGAGCGCCTTCTTCTCGTCCTCGCTCTTGGCGAGCGTCAGCAGCAGGCTGTCGCGCAGCACCGTGCGGTCGGCGAGACCGACGCTCGCCACCGCGCGCATGGCGTCGATGCTCTCGGCCGGCGAGACGTGCACGCCGGCGCCGCGCGCCGCCCGGAAGAACCGATGCAGGTTCTCCTGCATGGCGCCTACCCGAAGATGTTCTGTCGCTGCGCCTTGGCGACGAAGGTCGTCACCTGCGGCAGCGCGACCTCGATGTCCGATTCGTATTTCAGCAGCACGTTGAGCGTGTCCTTGACCACCTCGTGGTCGAGTTCAGCGGCCTGCAGCAGCACCAGCACGCGCGCCCAATCGATGGTCTCGCTCACCGAAGGCTGCTTCTTCAGGTCGAGCGTCCTGACGTCGTGGATGAAGGCCACGAGCTGCCGGCGCAGATTCTGCGCGATGCCGGGCACGCGGCTCTCGACGATGCGCTCCTCCAGCTTCTGCTCGGGGAAGCCGATGTGCAGATGCAGGCAGCGCCGCTTGAGCGCGTCGCCGAGATTGCGCTCGGAGTTGGAGGTCAGGATCACCGTCGGCGGCTTTGCGGCGGCGATGCTGCCGAGCTCGGGGATCGTAACCTGGAAATCGGAGAGGATCTCCAGCAGCAGCGATTCGAACTCGGCGTCGGATTTGTCGATCTCGTCGATCAGCAGTACGCAACCGTTTGGCTCGAGCAGCGCCTGCAGCAGCGGCCGCGGCTCGACGAACTCCTTGGAGAAGAACACGTCGCCGAAATCATGCAGCTGGCCGAGCGCGGCATGCAAGGTCTGGGCGCCGCCGAGCACCTCGCCGAGCTTGTCCTTCAGGATCTGGGTGTAGAGCAGCTGCTTGGCGTATTTCCACTCGTACAGCGCCTTGGCCTCGTCGAGACCCTCATAGCATTGCAGCCGGATCATCTTCAGGCCGCGCCAGGCGGCGATCGCCTTGGCGAGCTCGGTCTTGCCGACGCCGGCCGGCCCCTCGACCAGGATCGGCTTGTCGATCGCCTGCGACAGGTAGACGGCGGTGGCGATCTGGCGGCTGGCGATATAGCCCTGCGCGGCGAGGCCGGCTTCGACGGCCGCGATCGAGGCGATGGCTGAAGGGGAGGCCGGGGAATCAGCCACTGACGAAACTCCGTTTCCTGGTATCAGGACCCGGCGCAGATGTGATCGGCGTTCCGGTCCCTGGACGTTGGCATCAGGGCGAAAACCCTGACTTTTCCTCGCATTGTGTTATGTCCTGGCTACGCGCACCCGGCAGCCCTGTCCAGTGCGTGCGTGGGTGCCCAAGCCGCATGGCTGCCGGTCGCCAGCGGACGGACCGAGAACCTCCTCCTGTAAATCACGCCGAGCGGAATATGAACCGATCCATCCTGCATCTCCTCGTCCTGCTGGTCCTCGTGGTCGGAGGCGGCTGGATCATCGGCGCCTCCAACATGCCCGGCGCCTGGTACGGCTCGCTCAACAAGCCCTGGTTCACCCCGCCGGGCTGGCTGTTTCCGATCGCCTGGACCGTGCTCTACATCATGATTGCGGTCGCCGGCTGGCGCACCTATGAGCGGGTCGAAAGCGGCGCCGTGATGCAGGTGTGGTGGGGACAGCTGGTGCTGAACTTCGCCTGGTCGCCGGTGTTCTTCACCGCGCATCTGATGTGGGTCGCGTTCGCGATCATCGCCAGCATGTTCGTGCTGATCGTGATCTTCATCGTGATGCAATGGCGCGAGGATCGGATCGCCGCGTTGCTGTTCGTGCCCTATGCGTGTTGGGTAGGGTTTGCGTCGGTGCTGAATTTTTCGGTGAACGTGTTGAATTGAGATGAGGCGGGTTTGATGAAAGCTCGCTGTCAGATGAGAACAACGGTGCGCTCCCTCTCCCCGTTCTTACGGGGAGAGGGTTGGGGTGAGGGGCAGCCGCGCGGGGGGTGTTCGCGGATAGACCTGTACCCCCTCACCCGGATTGGATCTGACGATGCAATCCGACCTCTCAGCGCGAGCGAAGCTCGTCGCGGCCCCGCAAGCGGGGCGAGGTTGCAGCGCGCTTGCGGCTCCGAGTTCGCGTCACACCACGGGCATTCGCGGGGCCACCGCCCATGAACCTCAAGCAGCTCGAATACTTCGTCCAGGTCGCCGAGCTCGGCTCGTTCAGCAAGGCCGCGTCCGTGCTCGACGTGGCGCAGCCGGCGCTGTCGCGGCAGGTGCGGGCGCTGGAATCGGAATTGAAGCAGCAGCTGTTCGCGCGCAACGGGCGCGGCGTCGAACTGACTGAAGCGGGGAAGCGGCTGCTCGACCACAGCGTCGGCGTGCTGCAGCTGGTGGCGCATGCGCGCGAGGATCTCGGCGCCAGCCGCGATGCGCCGGTCGGCCGCGTCACCATCGGCCTGCCGCCGAGCATCGCGCGGCAATTGACCTTGCCGCTGATCGACCGCTTCCGGAAGGAATATCCGGCCGCGCGCCTCGCCGTGGTCGAGGGCCTGTCGACGCATGTGGTCGAGTGGGTCACCACGGGCCGCATCGATGTCGGCATGGTCTACAATCCGGAAGCCCAGGCCGGTATCGAGATCACGCCGGTGCTGCAGGAGCCGCTCGCCCTCGTCAGCCACGCGCCGAAGGGCAAGCGCCGCGTCACCGCGCCGCTGCCGATGGCCGAGCTGTCGCGCTACAGCCTGATCATGCCGGAGCGGGTGCACGCGATGCGGCGCCTGCTGGAGACGCAGGCCGCGCTCGCCGGGATCAAGCTCGACATCGCCTGGGAGGTGTCGAGCGTGCCCTCGATCATCGATCTCGTCTGCGCCGGCTACGGCCACGCGGTGCTGACCCCGAGCGGCGTCGCCGCCTCGGGCCGCGCCGGCGAACTCGCGATCCGGCCCCTGACCGAGCCGGCCCCGACAAGCGTGCTGTGCTTCGTCACCTCGGCGCACAAGCGCCCGACGCCGCTGGCGCAGCAGACGATCAAGCTGGCGACCGCGTTGATCAGGAAGCTGCCGCGCTGAGCGCTGCGTCAGTTCGGTTCGGGCGGCGCCATTGTCCCCTGGAGGTTCAAGGCGGGCATGTGAAGATATCGGACTCCTGGGACGAGCAACCCCGCCAGTGAGTTACTCCGTCATGCCCGGGCTCGTCCCACGGCTGTCCGGTTCAGCTTCCGCATATTGCGAGGCTCAACTGTTGTGGGTTTTTGGCAAGTTGGGGTGGCC
>NZ_JBNPTK010000015.1:0-186095 GCF_051167615.1 Bradyrhizobium sp. HKCCYLS3013 | reverse complement strand
GTGGTACCTGCCGCCTGCATTTTTTTCGCAGGCGGGCCATGGGTGAGGCCTTCACCCGGCATTCCCTGCGCCCTCCGCACTTTCAAGAGGGCCACATGGATCGCAGCACTCGGGCATCACATGCCGCGAGGCCGCGCTGCCGTGTCCCGGCCCTGTCATCAGCTGTTTGAGTCGTAAATCCGCCAAACCCACCGCTGTCGTCCCGGACAAGCCGTGACGCGCGCCAGCGCGTCGCGGCGCCGATCCGGGACCCATACGCCGCGGCGGACGTGATGGGCACAATGCCAATGACCGGTCTGCCTCAAACCCCTCCCTGGGGGTATGGGTCCCGGCGCCGCGTGCGCAATTGCGCACCAGGCCGGGACGACAATGGAGTTTGTCGCGGCAGTCAAAACCATTTCCAGTGCATGAGACAACCGAGCAAGGGATTGAGACGTTCCGTCGGCGATGCACCTGATCGTGATGATCCCGCTTTGGACAACCGCTGCTCTGCGATTGCAACTGCGCCGTTTGCTGTTATGGAAACGCGGCTTCAACGGGGGGTAAGATGATTTGGAAATTGCGTTTGGCTGGTCTTGCGCTGGCGACCGTCGTGATGGCGCAGCCCGCTTTGGCTGCCGATGATCCGACCGGCACCTGGCTGACCCAGGCCGGCGACGCCAGGATCAAGGTCGCCAAATGCGGCGCCGGTCTCTGCGGCACCGTCGTGTGGCTGAAGGAGCCGATGGACACCGACACCGGCAAGCCGGCCGTCGACAACAAGAATCCGAATCGCGCGCTTGCCAACCGCCCGATCATCGGCCTGCAACTGTTCGAAGGCGTTCACGCGGAGGGGCCGAACAAATGGTCCGGCAAGATCTATAACGCCGATGACGGCCAGAGCTACACCAGCCACATCTCCGTCTCCGGCCCGGACACGCTGAAGGTGGAAGGCTGCGTCGGATCGCTGTGCGGCGGCGAGACCTGGACCCGCGCGCGCTGATCAGCGCTCAGGCGACCGCGGCCTTCAACGCGGTCGCAGCCGACGCGTAGCCGCCTCGCGCGCCGTCGATGAAGTGGACGTGATCCGGCCGGATCGCGGACGGCGTGAAGCAGGTCATCATCGCGGCATCCTGGCGATGCAGCCCGTAGCGGACGATGCCGCGCGACGCCGCCGCGCCAAGCCGGCGCTCCAGGTCCTGCGCGAGCTCGTCGGTGCAGTCGAGGATCATGCGCAGCGCATCGTCATATTTGCGGAAGTCGGAATTCTCGACCACCTGCTGCTTGTAGAGATCCGGCACGAAGCCGCCGATGCTGATGTTGAACCGCATCACGGCATAGACGAACAGCGTCCGTCCGAGCACGCGGGCCCAGCGCGACAACAGCGGTCCGCGCGCGGCGCGGACTTCGTAGCCGAATCCCTGCGGCGGCCATCGCAGCGCCGGCGCGCCGGCCGGCACCGGCCGCCCGGCATCGGGGCTGCGTTCGGTCAGGGTGATGATCTCCTCGATCACCTTGCGATAGGCCTGCGCATCGGCGCCGGGGGCCGGCAGCACCAGCACCGACAGGATGAGGCCGCGCGCCGCCGGGATCTCCTCGAACCGGCACGACAGTCCTGACAGATCGGGCTGCGCACCGGACGCCGCCGGCGGAATCGCGAACTCGCCCCGCTTCATCGCGGCCTCGGCCCAGCCCAGTCCGCCGCCTGCGAACATCGCGTAGGACAGGTTGGCCGAAGGACCGTAGCGCGCCACGCGGACGTCGAGGCCCTGCGCGCGGATCGCGCTCACCGGCACCAGGGCGACACGCATCGCGAGATCGAGATCCTCCCTGACCCAGGTCGCGGTCGCGGCAAGGGCCTCGCGCGCGGCCGCTTCGTCATCCGGGCTGACGGCGAAGCTCGCGCCGTCGCCCCCGAACACGAATGGGAATTCGCGCCCTTCCAAGGCATTGGTGACCGCGGCGATGACCGCCGCCCCGGCCATGTTGACCGCCTTATAGCGCCTGTCGGCGATCGCCTTGGTCGACTCGACGATGTCAGCCGTGCCGATCAGCCAGTCATCCGGCACCGGCTGGTAGAGCTGCGGCTCCATCAGGCGCGCGAAGCCGCGAAACACCGGAATCGAGGCATAGTAGTCCGCAGCGCTGGTCTTCGACATTGAGAGGCATCCGTCCGGGGTGCGCGTCCAATGAGGAGCTACGTTCTTTCCTGTCAAGCGGGTTCAGGCAACGATATTCGGCAGCGGACGTGTCGCCTGGCGGATTGCACCGCGTTATCGTTCCATCGACATTGACGTGCTAGCCTATCGCCATCATGGCCGACACCTCACCCGTTCCACAACTCGCCGCCCGCGCGCTCCAGATCGCGGACCGCATCAATACCGCCGGCTTCGAGGGCCAGGTGCTGTCGGCGACGCCGCTGGCGGTCCGCATCGGCGAGACGGGTATCGCCGTGGTCTTCCGCTACGGCGTCGTCGTCTTCATCGGCCTGTCGGTGGCGGAGGAGATCAACTTCCTCGACCGGCTGAGCGCGCGACTGTTCGGCCCGATCGCGCCGCACGAGGAAGAGACGGCCAAGGTCCAGGTCGCGCGCGAATCCGACGAGCCGATCCCGGTCGGCGGCCCGGTCCTGGTCAAGGAATTGTCGCTGGAGCGGCTGCTCATCGTCGCCGATGCGCTGGCCAAGAGCGTCGTGCTCGGCCGCAGCGAGCGCGAGATCGCCAACGTGTTCGACACGATCGAGCCGTTCGCGCGCGAGCTGGCGCTGCTGGGGCGAACATCGAAGAGCCGGGTGGCGATGCTCAAGCTGCTCGGCGAGGCGCTGCTGGTGCAGCACCGCGTCTCCGGCCGCGTGGCGGTCGGCGAGAAGCCGGACGTGTTGTGGGACCGGCCCGATCTGGAACGGCTCTATGCACGGCTCGAGGACGAGTATGAGCTGAAGGAGCGGGAGGACACCCTCAACCGCAAGCTCGCGGTGATCGCGGAGACGGCGACCACGCTCGCCGACATCATCGACACCAAGCGCTCGCTGCGGCTCGAGGTCATCGTCGTCATCCTGATCGCCTGCGAGATCGTGCTCGGCTTCTACGAGATCTTCGCCCGCGGCGGGCATTGACGGCAGAGCCTCGACCGGCTGCCATCGCATTCAGCGATGGTTCAGACGCGGCATGGAACTCTCGCATGGGCGCGATGAGCGATGCTGGGGGATGTCGAACCATGACGTGGGTGGGGAGCTTGCGACCGTCGCCGGCGGCAGCCAGCCACGAGGTGTGGCGAGCGCCCCGCCGCCGGCGCGGCGATGCTGGTCCGCCAATGCCGTCACACCAGCGCTCTGACGTTCCAAGTCGCATGACGGACCCCGGCAAGCTTCGCCAGCTCGGACACGACGCGGTCGAGATCGACCGTATCGACCGCGAGCGGCACCAGCGTCGCGATGATCTCGACGATGTCCTCGGAGCGATAGACGACCTCTGTCTCCCGCACCGGGTATTTGGCCGCCTCCAGCCGCTCGTCGAGCGCCTCGCGCAGCTCGGCGGCGCGCAGCCCGTCGGTGGTCAGGACGATCTCGTAGTTCGCCTCCGAGGTCTGCGCATTGAGCGGGATGCGATCGATCGCATTGACCAGCGGCCGCAGCAAGGTGTTGCCGGCCAGCACGAACACCGTCAGCGCCACCGACTGCGCGATCAGGTCGGCGCCGGCGCAGGCGCCGACCGCGGCGGACGCCCACAGCGTCGCGGCGGTGTTGAGGCCGCGGACGTTCATGCCCTCCTTCATGATCGTGCCGGCGCCGAGGAAGCCGATGCCCGACACCACATAGGCGATGATCCGCACCGCGCCGTCGGCGCCGGTCAGGCGGTTGCCGAGGTCGACGAAGGCGGCCGCGCCGACGGCGACCAGCACGTTGGTGCGCAGGCCGGCGCTGCGCTGCCGGTATTGCCGCTCGGCGCCGATCAGCGTGCCCAGCACGAACGCCGTGAACAGGCTCACGAGCGTGTCGAGGAAGTCGAAGACCTGGAAGGTGTGGAGGAATCGCATGGGCTTGCTGACTGTCTACGGTATTACGCTCCGTGGCCTGCCTGGCGGCAGCGGCACGCGTGGCATCCGGCGGCGGAACCGTCGCGAGAAGGCCGCTTTCTTAAGCCGTCCTTGATCGAAATCAAATCCCCGTCCCTCCCGTATACTTTAGGCTGATATGATCAACAGGCAGATGACGTCCGGCAAACAAATGACGCCATTCTCCGACGTCCGCAGGGATCACAGCCCGGCCGTCCGGCTGGGACATGATGCGGTGAGCGCGGTGAAGCTGTCCCAGGAGCTCACCGCCGAGATCGACGCCTGGGCGGAGGCTCACCAGATGACACGCTCCGACGCCATCGGCCAGTTGCTCACGATCGGCCTGCATGCATCGCGGCCGGCCGCAGCCGGGCAGCCCACGTCGCGGGATCCCGTCGCCATCGAGCAGAATGCGATCCGGCTGATCGATCGGATGCTCGATCCGAGCCTGTCCGCCGAGGAGCGCGAGCGGCGGATCCGCCGCCTGATCGAAGGTCCTGCGGAATTTGCCAACGAACGGATCGACCTGCCGCGGCATCCAGGCTGACGCGAACGGCTCAGGCGGCCGAGCGCGCCACCACGGCCTCGTAGATGTCGTCCTCCTGCGCCGTGTGCATGCGGACCAGCGTCTCGATCGCCTCGATCACCCGTTGCGCATCGCGGATCAGATAGCGGTCCACATGTTCGGACGGCAGATCCTCGACCAGCCGGCCGAGCAGGCGCGCCAGATGCAGGATCTCGCGATGCGCGCGGCTCATTGCCGACAGGCCGTGGCTCTCCTGCAGGAGGCGAGCAAGCTTCGGATAGACCGAGCCCTCGTCGTCGCGCTCATGCGCCACGACCTTGTCCTGCACCACGCCGTTCGCCTCCATGATCAGCGCCACGGCGCCGTCGGGCGGGGCTTCGTCGAGCGCATCGACGATCGCGCGCAGGCGGTCGAGGCCGCGCAGCAGCGCCTGGTGATCATGCCTGAGCCCTCGGCCGTCTTCGGCCGTGATCCGGCCGGCCTTGCTGCGGCCGGCCGGGAACAGAGCGCGGAGCGCGTTGAGGATGACGGCGACGTCGATGGCTTCCTGGACCAGGGCCGCAGGCACCGGCTGCAGCAGGCCGAAGGCCGCGGCCCCCATCGCCACGAACGACAGGCCCATGCCGACGAAGATGCTCTCCAGGGCGATGCGTCGGGCGCGCTGCGCGATCACGATCGCCTCGCCGACGCGATCGAGCCGATCGGCGAGAATGACCACGTCGGCGGCTTCCGACGAGGCGCTGGCACCACGGGCGCCGAGCGCGATGCCGACGTCGGCGGAGGCCAGCGCCGGAGCATCGTTGATGCCGTCGCCCACCATGATGGTGGGATGCAGCCGCTGCTCGCTCTTGACCGCCTCCACCTTGTCGGAGGGGACACGGTCCGCCAGCACGGCGTCGAGGTCGAGCGCCGCGCCGATGGCCTGGGCGGCCGCGGCGCGGTCCCCGGTGACCATGACCATGCGCGCGATGCCGGCCTCGCGGAGCCAGCGGATCGCGCGCGGCGTATCCGCGCGCAGCTCGTCCGCCAGCAGCAGCGCCCCGATCGGGCGCCCCTCGATCGCAACGAAGACGATCAGCGCCGACCGCCACGACGCCCGGCGGATCGCGCGCGCCGCCCAGGGCGGCGGCGTCCGGCTGCCGAGCACGAGGTCGCGCGAGCCGGCCATCACAGGGCGGCCATCGATCAGACCTTCGAGGCCCGAGCCCATGGTTTCCCTGACCTGTTCGGGCACCTTCAGCTTCAGCCCGCGCGCCTGGCCGGCCTGAACGATCGCGTGCGCCACCACGTGGTGCGAGGCCTGCTCGAGCGATGCGCAGAGCAGCAGCACCGCATCGGCGTCCTCGCCCGGCGCGGCGTCGACCGACAGCAGCCGCGCGCCGCCAACGGTCAGCGTGCCCGTCTTGTCGAACAGCACGGTATGGGCGCGCGCGAGCGCCTCGAGCTTGCCGCCGCCTTTGACCAGAATGCCGCTTCGGGCCGCCTGCGCCACGCCGGCAATGAAAGCGACGGGTGCAGCGAGAATCAGCGGGCACGGCGTTGCCGCCACCAGCACGGCAAGACTCCGGATCAGATCGCCCGAAGCCAGATAGGCGGCCCCCGCGATGGCGAGGCTGACGGGCAGGAAGATCAGCGCATAGCGGTCGGCAAGCCGCACGAACGGCGCCTTCGCGGTCTGGGCCGTCGTCACCAGCTTGACGATGCCGGCATAGGTGCTTTCGCCCGCGGTGGCGGTGACGGCCATTTCGAACGTGTCGCCGGCATTCACCGATCCCGACAGGATCGCCATCCCGCGCGTCTTCGTCACCGGGATCGGCTCCCCCGTGAGCGCCGACTCGTCGACGACCGCGATGGTCGCTTCGACCATGCCATCGACCGGGACGATCTCGCCGGCGCGGACCATCAGGCGATCACCGACCGCGACGCCGGCGATCGGAACGTTGTCGATCTGGTCGCCACGGCGGCGATGCGCCTCGCGCGGCGCGCGATCGACCAAAGCGCGCAGATCGTGCTCGGCGCGGGCGACGGCAATGTCTTCGAGCACGTTGCCGCCGGAATACATCAGCGCCACGACAGCGCCGGCCAGCGGCTCGCCGAGGATGATCGCCGCGCTCATCGACACCAGCGCGATCGCGTCGACGCCGATGCGGCCGGCGAGGACATCGCGGACGATCGAGACGATCAGCCCGAGGATGACAGGAACGGTCGAGGCCGTAAAAGCGATCCCGGCAAGATCGGGGCGACCGAGCACATGCGCGAGGCCGCCCGCGGCGAGGCCCGCGATTGCGATCGCGACGAGGGTCCACCGCAGAATGCGCTCGAACATGGATACCGGTTCCGGATTGCGCCGGCACTATCGCTGCTGCCGCCCGTCGGACCCTTGAGCGAAATCAACGGCGAGAGCGACCGATCGCCGCAAATGGCTCAGGCGGTATTGCCTGCATCGACCGTCAGCACGGTGCCGGTGACATTGCGCCCGCCATCGCCGAGCAGGAATTCAACCATCGCCGCCACGTCATCCGTTTCCGGCAGCCGCCGCAACGCGCTGCGGCCGGCGATGCGCCGCTGCTGCTCCTCGTCCATGCTCTGCGTCAGCTCGGTGGCGATGAAGCCCGGTGCGATCGCGTTCACGGTGATGCCGACCTTGCCGACCTCGCGCGCCAGCGAGCGCGTGAAGCCGTTGGCCGCCGCCTTGGTCGCGCCGTAGACGGACAGGCCGTTGTAGCCGGTGGAGGCGATGATCGAGGAGATGTTGATCACCCGCCCCTCGCCCGCGGCCATCATGTGGCGAACGACATATTTCGTCAGGATCATCGGTGCCAGCACGTTCAGCCGCACCAGTGCCTCGATCTCCGAATTGTGCATGGTCGCCAGCAGCCCTTCGGTGCCGAGACCGGCATTGTTGACGAGACCGTAGAGCGGACCGTACTCGTCGCGGACCGACTTCACGAAGGCCGGAAGTTCGTCGACGACGCTGAGATCACAGGCGCGGAAATGAATCCCGGCGCTGCTGGCGCTGAACTCGGCGATCGCAGCGCGCAGTTCCTCGCTTTCCCGGCGGGCCACCGTGACGACGTCATAGCCAGCGCCAGCGAGCCTGCGCGCGATGGCGAGCCCGATGCCGCGGCTGCCGCCGGTGACGAGAACGTTACGCATCGGCGCGCGCCAGCTTGCCGGCCGGTGTGACGTCGAGCGCCGGCACGACACGGATCATCGCCGGCACCTTGTGGGGCGCGAGGCGCGCGCGGCACGCGGCGAGGATCTCATTGCGGACCGCCTCGGTCCGCGCCGGATCGGCATCCGCCGTCAGCACGACCTCGGCGACGACGATGCCGCCGGTGATCGGGCTGCGCCGCGACTTGGCGCGCGACATCCGCACCTCGGGATGGCCATTGATCACGGCCTCGATTTCTTCCGGATGGACCTTGAGCCCGCCGACATTGATGATGCCGTTGCGGCGCCCGACGAAGTAGTAGCGATCGCCGCGCAGCTCGACCATGTCACCGGTATCGACATAACCATCCGTATCGGTCAGGGCGGCCGCAGCGCGTCCGACATAGGCGTGCGCGGCGCGCTTGGAGCGAATGCGCAGCGAGCCGTCGGCGACCTTCATGTCGACGGCACCGCGGCCTTCGCCGAGCAGCGTCGCAGGAAAGCCCTCCAGCCCATCATTGACGGCGAAGCCGACGCCGGCCTCGGTCGAGGCGTAGGCATGACCGATCGAAGCGTGGGGGAATGCCAGCTTCAATCCATCGAGCACGGCCTGGTCGGCGATCTCGCCGGAGAGACGCACATAGCGCGGCGCGAAGCCTTCCACTGCCCCACTCATCAGCAGCTTGCGCCAATGCGACGGCGTTCCGGACATGTGCGTAACGCCGCGTGCGTTGAGACGCGCGACGTGGTCCGATAGTCCCTCGCCCGGATCCGACAATACCATGGAGCCGCCGCCGACGATGGCGCGCAGGAAGATCTGCAGGCCGCCATAGCGGCGGATGTCGTAGAACGTCGCCCACACCGGCATGGCTTCGCCAGGTACCGGACGGTCGCCGATGATCGCGCCGCACAGACCGTCCAGCGTATGCCCGACAATCTTTGGCACGCCCGATGTACCCGATGTCAGCATCAGCCATTCGGTGGCGCGCACCGTTTGCACGACCGCGGCAGAAGGCTGCGGCAGGGCGACCTCGATCACGAGATCGACACCGCAGGCGTCGAAACGCTGGACCTCATCGGTCACGATGGCGTCGATGTCCGCATCGGCAATGATGCTGGCGAGATGCTCGCCCTTGAGATCCGGCGGACACAACAGGAGACGTCGTGCGACGCCATCGATCTCGATCAGCGCAAGGCCGGCGAGGAGCTGGCCGGAGGTCGCCAGCAGCACCGAACGTCCGTTGAGCTCTTCGGTGCGGCTGCCGAGGCAGCTCCCGCGCGAGAGCTCGGCGAGCGATATGACGTGACGCGGATCGGAGATCGTCCGTTCGGTCAGCGCGGTCCCGAGATGGTCGCGAAGGGCGAAGATCTCACGCGGGGACATTCTCATAGGCCCCGATGAAGTCGCCTATCGTGTTGGGGAACGTCACATCCTCGGACAGGGTGAACGGATCGACGCCGAGATCGTCCTCGAGACGGGCGACCAGGATGGCGAAAGCGAGCGAGTCGAAGCCGGTCTCATGCAACGTCAGCTCGTCGGTCAGCGGCGGCAGCTTGACCTTCTGTTCTTCCGCAATCTGCTTGATCGCTGCAATGATTCTTAACCGTACCGACATGGGCCAATCCGCGCACTGTTCAAACGATGAAACCGACCATAGGGCCAGAAGGTGAAGGAACCCGGACTGGCCCGCGATGTTTCGGGACCGTTGGTAAATGCCCATCATGGCCTATGATTAAAATCACCTACAAACGAACCTCGCCGGCGAGGATCCGCGCATGCAGATCGCGATCGAGCGGGTAATATGCACCTGTCCCGGCGTCTCGCACGTAGAGCGGCTCGTGCACGACCGACGGATCGAAGCCGTCGCGCATCAGCTCCTGCTTCTTCTGCTTGAATGTTTCAGTCGACCGCAGCGACGACGTGATGCGGAGCGCCACCGGCCGCGCGTAGGACGGCAACCTTCGGGCAAGTTCGACGGAGAGACGATCGAGATCGAAGCTATCGCCGACGACGAGCGCGGCCATCCCGGCGCGCCCATCGGTCCCCGGCACGACAACACCATAGGTCGATGCTTCCAACACGCCGGGACATTGCAGGATCGCCTCGTTCACCTCGCTGGTCGCGACGTTCTCGCCCTTCCAGCGGAAGGTGTCGCCGAGACGATCGACGAAATAGAAGAAGCCCTGATCGTCCTGGCGCATCAGGTCACCGGTGCGGAACCAGGCATCGCCCTTCTCGAAGACGTCGCGCAGGATCTTCTTCTCCGTCTCGCCCGTATCGGTATAGCCTTCGAAGCGACCGCCTCCCTTGTCCGCCGTACCGATGCGGCCGATGGCCTCGCCGATCTCGCCGCGCGTGCAGACGAGGCACCGTCCGTCGGCTCCGCGCAGGGGTGCGCGCTGGTCGGCATCCAGCTTGATGATTTCGGCGGGAAAGCGATGCGCGAGCAGCGACGGCACGCGCCCGATCGATCCCACCCTGCCCTCGACATTGTAGAGCGAGAAGTTGCCTTCGGTCGCGGCATAGAATTCCAGCACCTGAGGAATGCGGAAACGCGCCTGGAACGCCTCCCAGACGTCACCGCGCATGCCGTTGCCGCAGGCGAGCCGCAGCCGATGCGCGCGGTCGAAATCGGACGGCGCGGCGGCCAGCAGATAGCGGCAGAGCTCGCCGATATATTGCAGCAGCGTGCAATCGTGACGGACGATGTCGCGCCAGAAATTGCGCGCCGAGAATTTCTCGGCGAGCACCGCGGCTCCCCCGGCGCGCAGCATGCTGCAGGGCGCGACGATGCCGCCGACGGAATGATAGACCGGCAGACAGTCATAGAGGCGATCGTCGGGACCTGCGCCGGTGAGGCCGGCAAACCATCCGCCCCAGTTCATGATGCGGCGATGGCTGATGCTGGCGGCCTTGGGCAGGCCCGTCGTGCCGGAGGTGTAGATCAGCAGCGCGCGGTCGTTGATCGTCACAGCGCGGCGCTCGGTTGGGTCGAGCGCGTGCGTATCCATCGCGGCGATCGCGACGTCGAGATCGCCGCCGTCGGCAAACCAGACACGCGGCCCGCCCGCGATCAACGGCGCAACCTCCGTATAAGCTTCGTGGAAGTCCTTGGAGACGATCACATGGATTGGCCGGGCCACATTGATGCAATGCGCGAGCGACGGTCCGATGAGATTGGCGTTGATGAGCGCAACAACACCGCCGACGCGGCTGATCCCGAGCCAGGCGGCCAAGTAGTCGGGCCGGCTCGGCATCATCAAGGCGACCGTGTGGCCCGGCCCGATGCCGTTGGCCAGCGCCCAGCGGGCGTATCGGTTGATGCGCGCAGACAGGGCGGAATAGCTCAGCGTCTCGCGATCGGAGACCAGCGCCGGCCGTTCGGGCTGCTTCGCAGCCCAGTCGTCCACCACGTCGGCGAACAGCCGCGCCGGCTCTGCCTCGATGCGCGAGGTCAGATCGATCGCCTTCAGCCAGATCTTCGCCGCCGACGGCTTCCGAGAGGCCGTGCTGAGTTCCACAGATCGATCCGACTGCCCGGAGTTCATGAACGCCCTCGCCCCAATTCGGCGTGCTTATAGGCGGTGTGGCCTCACCAGCCGTTAATCGGGAGGGTTAACCGGCCGAGAGTGCGTGGCTGTTGATGCGAATGCGATCCTTTACGAAGTTCTCGGAAATGCCGGTTAGCGTACCGCTCCCAGAACATGCCAACGCGAAGGCCGGCATGCCCAAGGACACGATGACACGACGCGCATTGCTGCGCTGCGCCGCCTGGAGCAGTGTTGCAGCCATGACTTCGACCACGGCGTTCGCCGGAGTTGATGCGCCCTATCCGGCTCAGCCCGTCACCTGGGTCATTCCGTTTGCCCCGGGTGGAGCCACCGGCCGGCTGTCGCTCCTGATCTGCGACCGGCTGACCCGCCGCCTGGGCCAGCCCTTCGTGCTCGATCACCGGCCGGGTGCGGGCGGCGCCACTGCCACCAAGAGCGTCGCGAGCGCCGCGCCGGACGGCTACACGATCCTCGCGACCTCGACCGCGAACGTCATCACCGCCTCGGTCGACGGCTCGCCGAACACCGACGAAGACCTCACGCCGGTCGCCGGCATGGCGCGCATGCCGCTGCTGCTGCTGGTCAGCCGGCAGCTGCCGGTCAAGACGCTGCCCGAATTCCTGGCCTATGCCAAGGCCAACCCGGGCAAGCTCAGCGTCGGCTCCGCCGGTCCCGGCACCGTCCAGCTGCTGTCGGCCGAGCTGTTCCGGACACTCGGCGGCCTCACGTGGTCGACTGTGCACTATCGTGGCTCGGGTCCGGCCCTGACCGACCTCGCCTCCGGCCACATCCACGCGATGTTCGACAACGCCGCTTCCGCCGTCGACCTTTTGCGCAGCGGCAAGGTCCGGGCGCTGGCCGTCACGACGCGCGAGCACGCCGCCGCCTTCCCCGATCTGCCGCCGGTCGCCGACGTGCTGCCGGCGTTCGAAACCTCCGGCTTCTATGGCGTCGCCGTGCCGCACGGCACGCCGAAAGCCATCGTCGAGCTGCTCAACCGCGAGATCAACGCCGCGCTGGCCGATCCCGACATCAGCAGGCAGTTCGCCGAGGTCGGCGCCACGCCGCTCATCGGCGACGTCGGCGTCTACAGCGCGACCTACCGCGCCGAGATCATGCACTGGCGCAAGCTGGTGCCGCAGGTGAGCGCGAAGAACTGACCTCCGCGCCCGGCGACCCGCCTGCCTCAGGCCCCCGCGACGCCCTGCAGCACCAGCCGGTTGAGACGGGCCGCGAAGGCGGCCGGATCCTCCGGCAGTTCGCCGTCGAGGATCTGCGCCTGCTCGAGCAGCAGGAACGACAGATCGTCGACCTTGGCCTTGTCGGCGGCGGCCTTGGCGACCGCCACGACCAGCGGATGGCGCAGATTGATCTCGAGGATCGGCTTGGTGCGCGCCCCGCGCGCCTGCTGCGAGAGGATGCGCTCCAGCTCGCGATCGGGACCATGGCTGCCGGCCACCAGGCACGACGCGCTGGTGGTGAGCCGGGTCGAGACCTTCACGTCGGTGACGTGATCGCCGAGGCTCGCCTTGATCAACGCGATCGTGTTGGCCTCGTCGGCCGCCGGCTGCGCCTCGTCCTCGGCCTTCGGCTCCGTCACCGGGATCGGATCGAAGTTGATGTCGCCCTGGCTCAGCGACTTCAGCGGCTTGCCGTCATATTCGAGCCGCGCCGAGGTCCAGAACGCATCGACCGGATCGGTCAAGAGCAGCACCTCGACGCCACGTGCCTTGGCCGCCTCGAGCCGCGGATTGGACTTCAGCCGCTCGATGCTGTCACCGACCAGGAAGTAGATCTCGGTCTGGTTCTCCTTGAGGCCCTCGACATATTGCTTCAGCGAGCGCTTCTCGCCGGTCGTCGTGGTGAAGCGCGCCAGCGCCAGCAGCTTGTCACGGCGCTCGAAGTCCTCGTAGAGTCCCTCCTTGATGACGGCGCCGAAGGAGTCCCAGATCTTGTCGAAGTTCTCGGCGTCCTTCTCGGCCAGCTGCTCCAGCTCGCTGATCACCCGCGTCGTCACCGCTTTGCGGATCTGCGCCAGCTGCGGATTGTTCTGCAGCATCTCGCGCGACAGATTGAGCGGCAGATCCTCACTGTCGATCACGCCGCGGATGAAGCGCAGGTACGCCGGCATCAGGTCGGCGTCGTCGGTGATGAAGACGCGGCGGACATAGAGTTTGACCTTGCCCTTGCGCGCCGGCTCGAACAGGTCGAACGGCTTGGTCGAGGGCGCGAACAGCAGCACGGCATAGGAATAGCGGCCCTCGGCGCGGTAGTGCAGCGTCATCGCCGGCTCGTCGAACGCATGCGCGATCGACTTGTAGGCCTTGCTGTAGTCCTCCGGCGTCAGCTCGGATTTGGAGCGCTGCCATAGCGCGCTGGCGGAGTTGATCTGGCGCGGCTCGCCCTCCTCCGGCACTAGCATGATCGGGAACTGGATGTTGTCGGAATAGGCGGTGACGATGCGCTCGATCTCATAGGTTTCGAGATATTTCTTCGCGTCGTCCTTGAGGTGCAGCACGATCTCGGTGCCGCGCGCAACCCGCTTGGCATCCTCCTCGGACGCGGGCGCCACCTCGAAGCCCGCCCCGCCCGACGAGGTCCAGGTCCAGACCTCGCCGCCGCCGGCGCGGCGGCTGATCACCTGGATGCGGTCGGCGACCATGAAGGCCGAATAGAAGCCGACGCCGAACTGGCCGATCAGGCCGGTGCCGTCCTTGGCCTCAGCCAGCTTCTGCACGAACGCCTTGGTGCCGGAGCGGGCGATGGTGCCGAGATGGTCGATCAGCTCCTGGCGCTCCATGCCGATGCCGCTGTCGGCAATGGTCAGCGTGTCGGCGGCCTTGTTCGGGATGATGCGGATCTGCGGCGCCTCGCCGTCGCCGATCAGATCGGGCCTGGCGATCGCCTCGTAACGCAGCTTGTCACAGGCGTCCGAGGCATTCGAAATCAGCTCGCGCAGGAAAATGTCGGTCTCGGAGTAGACCGAATGCACCATCAGATGGAGCAGCTCGGAGACTTCGGCCTGGAAGGAATGGCTAACGGTGGCGGTGTCGGTCATCGTCGTACGTTGGCCCATGCTATCAGGGGTGGAGAGAGACCGTCGATATAGCGCGGCGGCGGCACCGATCAAGCCTTTCGGCCAGGGGGATCGTCGACCGATCGTTCGGCGGCCGCGAGCAGCTTGTCGATGACCGTGTCGAGGGTCGCGATCTCGGCGGCCGAAAGCACGCTCAGCAGATCGGCCTCGCGCGCCAGCGCATGGGGCACGATCCTGCGGTACAGCCCTCTGCCGGCAGCCGTCAACGCCACGATCCGCTCGCGGCCGTCCGCGGGATCGCGGCTCCGGCTGACGATGCCGCGGGCCTCCAGGCTCTGCATGGCGCGGCTGACATTCATCTTGTCGAGAGTCGTCAGCCGGCCGATCTCCTTGGTCGGCAGCCGCGGCTGCTCGCCGAGCGCCGCCAGGATCCGCCATTCCTGGCGCGACAGCGCGAAGCGGTCGGCATAGACCTCCGCCACCGCCAGCGACACCTGCTCGGCGAGCCGGGCAAGCCGGTAGGGAAAATAGCGCTGCAGCCGAAGCTCGGGCTCGGCGGCCCCCTCTCCATTTGTCCGGCCGCGGGTCTCGTTGGCCACCTTCGTCATCGCATCCCCTGCCTTCGTCCGTTCCAGGCGCTCGTCCCGGCGACCTCGATCAGATCCACATCGGGTTGATCTGGATCAAAGCCACACAATCGTATCATTCGTTACTATCCTGCCAACAATGATCATGGGAGGACCATCGTGCAGATCGAGAAGATTCATCACGTCGCCTATCGCTGCGTCGACGCCAAGGCCACCGTCGAGTTCTATAAGAAGGTCCTCAACATGGACCTGCTCGGCGCGATCGCCGAGGACAAGGTGCCCTCGACCAAGGCGCCAGATCCCTACATGCACATCTTCCTCGATGCCGGGAACGGCAACATCCTCGCCTTCTTCGAGCTGCCGAACTCGCCGCCGATGGGGCGCGATCCGAACACGCCGGAATGGACCCAGCACATCGCCTTCCAGGTGAAGGACATGGAGGAGCTCGAGGAAGCCAAGGCCCGCGCCGAGGCCGCCGGTCTCGACGTCGTCGGCATCACCGACCACACCATCTTCAAGTCGATCTATTTCCATGATCCGAGCGGCCACCGGCTGGAGATCGCGGCCTGGACCGCGACGCCGGAGCAGATCACGCGGATGAAGTCGGTCGCCCACGCCATGGTCGACGAATGGGCCACGACCAGGAAGCCGCCGCGGCACACCGCCTGGATGCACGAGAAGGAATTCGCCGGCAGCGACTGAGCGATTGCTCGTTCCGACAGTCCCGACCGCAACGCGCCAGGCGAGGCAGCCATGAGCAACTATGTCTATCCGCGATTTCCCTATGTCTGCTCGGCGGAGCAGCGCAGCGGCGAGACCCGCCGCCATCCGATCGTCGTGATCGGCGCCGGGCCGATCGGCCTCACCGCGGCGCTCGATGTCGCCGCCCGCGGCCAGCCGGTGGTCGTGCTCGACGACAACGACACCGTCAGCATCGGCTCGCGCGCGGTGTGCTACGCCAAGCGCCCGCTGGAGATCTGGGACCGGCTCGGCTGTGCCGCGCCGATGGTCGAGAAAGGCGTGAGCTGGAACATCGGCAAGGTGTTCTTCCGCGACCAGCTCTCCTATCAGTTCGACCTGCTGCCCGAGCCCGACCATCGCTGGCCGGCGATGATCAACCTGCAGCAATACTATCTGGAGGAGATCCTGGTCGACGCCTGCAGCAGGAGCCCGCTGGTCGATCTGCGCTGGAAGCATCGCCTCGTCAGCCTGAAGCAGAGCGAGGATTGCGCGCAGCTCGCGGTGGAGACGCCCGACGGCATCTTCACCATGGAGGCGCAATGGGTGATCGCCTGCGACGGCGCCAATTCCGACACCCGCCGGATGGTCGGCGCCGAGTTCACCGGCCAGTTCTTCCAGGACCGCTTCCTGATCGCCGACGTCAGGATGAAGGCGGACTTCCCCACCGAGCGCTGGTTCTGGTTCGACCCGCCGTTCCACCCGGGACAGTCGGTGCTGCTGCATCGCCAATCGGACAACATCTGGCGCATCGACTTCCAGCTCGGCTGGGACGCCAATCCGGACGAGGAGAAGAAGCCCGAGCGCGTGATTCCGCGCATCCGGGCGATGCTCGGCGAGACCGCCGAGTTCGAGCTGGAATGGGTGTCGATCTATCAGTTCGCCTGCCGAAGGATCGACAATTTCCGCCGGGGACGCGTGCTGTTCGCCGGCGACGCAGCGCACCAGGTGTCGCCGTTCGGCGCCCGCGGCGCCAACACCGGCGTGCAGGACATCGACAACCTCGCCTGGAAGCTGGCAATGGTGCTGCGCGGCGAGGCACCGGAGAGCCTGATCGACAGCTATCACGAGGAACGCGCCTTTGCCGCCGACGACAACATCCTGAACTCGACACGGGCGACCGATTTCATCACGCCGAAGACACAAGCGAGCCGCACCTTCCGCGACGCCGTGCTCGACCTCGCGCAGCATCACGCTTTTGCGCGGCCGCTGGTCAACAGCGGCCGGCTGTCGACGCCGACGCCCTATGCCACATCGTCCCTGAACACGCCCGACGGCGGGGGCGTCCCCGGCGCGATGACGCCTGGGACCAATGCCGCGGACGCGCCGGTGATGGTCGCGGGCGAGCCCGGCTGGTTCCTGAACTGCCTCGGCTCGGGCTTCACGGTTGTCACCTTCGACAACGCCGTCACCGCCGAGCAGCTCAGCATCGACGGCATCACGGCGCGGGTGCTCGTCGTCGGCCGCGACCTCGCCGATCCCAAGGGCCTGCTCGCGGCACGATACGGCGCCTCGCCCGGCACGACCTATCTGTTCCGCCCCGATCAATATGTCACCGCCCGCTGGCCGCAGTTCGACGGGGACGCGATCACGGATGCGGTCCGGCGCGCCTGCGGCAAGTGCGGCGCGGTCCAGCAGGAGCTTGCAGCATGAGCCTCACCCTCACCCCGAACATTCGCGATCCCGACGACTTCTATGCCGAGCTGATCGGTGGCCAGCGCGACCTCAGCGAGGACGAGGCCCTGCGCATGAACGCCAGGCTCGTGCTGCTGCTCGCCAACCATATCGGTGACCGCGCGATCCTGAGCGAGGCGATCCGGCTGGCAAGGTCGCCCGCCGGCTGATGCAGGCCGCAACACGTCACATCGGCCGCCGGCTTTGATCCGGATCAAAGCCGTTTCTCCGCATTCTGCGGCAGACAGAGAAACCTGCCTGCGAGTCGTGCTCCGGCACAGAGTCCGGCACATTGCGGCTCCTGATCCGCTCCCGGCCGGTTTCACTGTGACAACATCATAATGTCACGCCACCTTCACTGAGGCCCTCTACGTCTTCGCCTCGTTCCACAACGGCACGGGGATTCGCATGTCGCGCTACTACAAGACGCTGCAGACGCAGCGCTTCGACGACTATCGCTACTATCATCAGAGCCGGATCAATCAGACGCTGCACCTGGTCAGCGCCGTGATCTTCCTCGTGTGCTATGCGCTGCTGTTCAAGGATCCGGCGATGGCCGGCCTGGTCGGCTGGCTGGCGATGCTGACGCGGCAGACCGGGCACTTCTTCTTCGAACCGAACGGCTATGACCACGTCAACGGCGTCAGCAATGACTACAAGGAGGCGGTCAAGGTCGGCTACAATCAGACCCGCAAGATCGTGCTGCTGACGGTGTGGGGCCTGGTGCCGGTGGCGCTGTTCGCGTTTCCGACGCTGTTCGGCCTGTTAGCCGAGCCGGCCGGCCGGATGGACTTCGTCCGCCACGTCGGCCTGCTCTGGCTCGCGGTCGGCATCGGCGGCGGTCTGTTTCGCGTCATCCAGCTGTTTGCGACGCAGGATGTCCCGACCGGCCTGATCTGGGCCTTCAAGGTGCTGACCGACCCGTTCCACAACATCGCGCTGTACTGGAAGTCGCCGCTGGCGCTGCTGCGTGGCGAGTTGATCGATCCGACCATCAAGGACGCCTCGCATTGGGGCGCCGCCGAGGACGAGGCCGAAGAAGCCGCGCATCTCACCTGATCGCGAGTTCCCGCCGCGGGACCGTCCCGCGGCGGGCGTCGTCGGAGTGACGGGCTTCAACACCGTGGAACGACTCTCCTGCTGCGCCGTTGCGGGCTTAGTGCTGGTGGCCTTCAGGAGCTTTCCATGTGTGACTACAGCCTCCATACTGTTGCTTCCCGTGACGCCAAGACTGCCGACGTGCTGGTCTCCTGTCGATTTCCCGGCACGGAGACCCGCGGCTTCTGCACCAAGGACGACCCGTTGACCGCGGTGTGCCTGCGTCCAGGCACCGAGCTCGCCTTCGAGGGCGACGTGCGCCTCAAGGGCTTCTTCTTCCGCCGCAAGGTCGGGGCGCATCTCGCCCGCTTCCGCCAGGTCGACACCAACAAGCCGACTGAACATCACGATGCGCTCGAATTCTCCAATGGCCGGATCGTCAAGGTCACCGACCTGGCCACCGGCCAGCGCGCCCGCGTGGTGCAGATGCCGGCCGACCCGGCCGCCCGGCGCACGACCACGCCGCTCACGATCGAGCTGCGGGCGACGCAGCTCTGAAGACGTCGACATGGCCGGCGTCAGCGCCGAGGCGGCGCTGACATCGGGCATGACCGGCTGAAGACAATGCGCGTCGTCGAAGGCTGCGCGCCCGCCCCCTGATGTCATCCTGAACATGTGATCTTGCATGCGTGCTCGCGATCCCGCGGCACGATCGGTGCCCGGGTGATGCGGCCGTCAGCCCTCTCGACGAGAGGGCGCGGGGAAGGCCGGGTGCTGACCGCGGCCCATGGCCCGCCTGCAACAAGAAAGCAGGCGGCAGTCACCACAGGTCGGGCCTGACAACCGGCCTCCCCCGCGCGAACGGTTTTAACGGTGTCCTTCGTGCTCTCCCTGGGGATCGGCTTTCTTGCCCCCATCGCCCGCCCGAGCCGTCACAGCATCGAACGCGGACTTGACCTCAGCATCGAGAGGCCAGGACCACACGACTTCGCCGTCCGTCACGACTGCGCTCGTCTGGCGCAGCCGTCACGTCCATCGCAGCCCACCTCCACGTTCGTGACGACGCGTACGTCCCTCTGCACGAGGCGGGATGGGGGGACATAAACATGATTTCTGAAAAATAGCAAGAGGAATTTCGCGAAATCCGCAGAGCGATCGGTCTGCGGCGGTGCGCTCCCCTTCCCCTTGCGGGGAGGGGAGAGGAGAGAGCGGTAGTGTCGGCGGAAAACGCTGGCGCGCTGCAACGCGGAACGGTCAATCAATCCGGCAGATTCGTAAATTTCGGACGCCAGACGCCCAGGATCACGTTCACGGTGGCGACGCCGAGCATGACCCAGATGGCGCCCTGCTCGGTGCCGAAGTTGGGCGCAAGCGTCGCCGGGTCGATCTGGCCGGCGACGGCGCGGGCGGCCTCCTCGGCCGCCTCCTGCATCGGACCCTGCACGGCGGCAAAACCCCATTCGAAGACGAGGATGCCGGAGGCGAGCTTGGCAAGCGCCCAGCCGGCGCTATGCAGCGCGCGGTTGATCGCGATCGCGAGCAGGCCGGCGATCAGGGTCAGGCCGAGCGAGGGGAAGAACACGTAACGCACGATGGCGCCCATCGCGGCGCGCATCTCGGCGTAATGCGACAGCGACACCGACGGCTGCGGGATCAGGCCGAGCAGCACGACGAGGCAGGCCATCGCGCCCATCATGCCGATCGCGCCCATCGTGTGCAGGAACTTCATCAACCGTCGCATGGCATTCCCCGACGTCGTGAAGATGAGATCTCGTCCAGCAAGGCTCGCTGCCCCTGCCAGGTCAAGCCACGCTGCATGCGCGGGCTGCCGTCACCCGTCATCCATACGATCAAGACAGGCCATCGGATCACGCATCGGGACGAGCGCCTGTCTCTACCAGTGCCGCGTACCCGGCCCGCCCTTGAACGGTCCGACGACGCGGGAGGTGATCCAGCCGCCGTAGAAATCGCCCTCTTGCGCGGCAACGCGCTCGTCGCCGACGAAGCAGGCCTCGACCCGAGAGGCATAGAACGCAAGATGGCCCGCGATCGGCGCGAACGGCGCCGTCGGCTGCTCGTAGCTCCAGGCCGCCTGCTCGGACACGCGGCCGCCGACCTCCAGCGTCCAGTAGCCGGCGACGCCCTTGAACTCGCAGAACGACCCGCCGGGCGCGCGCCGCAGCAACTGCATCGCGACATCCTGCGATGGGATATAGTAGACGGGCGGATGGCTGGTCTCGAGCACGCGATAGCCGTCCTGCGTGTCGGCGATGGTGACGCCGGCGAATGCGACGCGCAGCCGCGCCATGCAGCGCTCCAGCCGCGGCGGCCGCGGATAGTCCCACACCGATTCCTGGCCTGGTCCCGGCACGATGCGCTGCATGTCCCTTCTCCGTTGTGGCGGTGCCAACCGCGCGCAGCGACCGGCCAGCGCACGGCAACGGCCCAACGGAGGCAGAGGATCACCGGAGACTGATGGGGAGCGGCGGCTGTCGTTCCGGCTTCACGACGGTGAGGCCGCCGGCGGAGCGGGCTCAGGCTCCTGCGCGGTTTTGCCGTTGTCCTGCCCGATGCGGAACAGTTGGACATAGCTGCCGAGATAGAGCGGCGTGAGGCCGGCGACGGGCTGCTCCGGGACCGGCGGGTCGAGCAGCAGGACAGCATCGAAGTTCGAGCGCCAGCCGGCCAGATAGCGCGCGAGCGGCAGCACGTCGGCGGGCGGCGTGTCCGGCTGCAGCCAGCGCCACGCGGCGGGCTCGGCCAGCGGCTGCGCGAGACGCGCGAAAGAGGGACGCACCGTGACGGGCTGCTGGTTCGGATGGGCGAACATCAGCGGCCAGAACGCCCGCCGCTCGATCACGAGCAGCGCCGCCATATGGGAATCGACATAACGGAAGCCGG
Source organism: Bradyrhizobium sp. HKCCYLS3013 (assembly GCF_051167615.1). Taxonomy (NCBI): domain Bacteria; kingdom Pseudomonadati; phylum Pseudomonadota; class Alphaproteobacteria; order Hyphomicrobiales; family Nitrobacteraceae; genus Bradyrhizobium; species Bradyrhizobium sp. HKCCYLS3013. Next base: position 164,857 of record NZ_JBNPTK010000015.1, on the reverse strand, counting down.
GCAGGATGCGCTCGCGCCGGCTGGAAACGGGCTGCTCGTGGCCATGCGCGGCGATGACGCGCGCGCCGGGCTGCACATGCGCGATCGCCGCGCGCAGTTCGGCGAGGTCGACCCGGTGATCGATCCAGGCCGATGCGATATCCGCGGTCCGAACCAGCATCAGCCCTGCGAGGACGATGCCGACGAGCGCCGCCTTCCTGCCGGACACGACCGGATGCAGGCCGGCGAACAGCAGCAGGCCGCCCATCGCGGCAAAGCGCATGTCGATCAGCGTTCCTCCCAGCGCCGTCCAGGGCGCCGCGACGAAGGCCGTGAACAGCGCCGCCAGCGCCAGCGGAATGCCCGGCGCGATGACGAGCTGGCGCCGGACGAGAACCAGCACCGACATCACCACGACGGTCGTGATGATCGTCAGCTCGGCGCTGGTGGTCAGGAACGGCGTCATGATGCGCCACAGCTTCGGCGGTCCGTCCCAGTCGCCGAGTTGCAACCCTCCCTCGCCCAGCGGACAGAGCCCATAGAGCAGCACGGCCGGGCTGAGCGTGAGTCCGAGCGCACAGGCCGCGACCGCCAGCTCCCGCGTCAGGACCGCCGACCGGCGCAGCCGCCACAGCCGATCGGCCTCTCCGGCGCCGATCAGGACCGCGAAGAACAGCAGGCCGAAGATGTGGCAGAGGAAGGCAGCCGACGCAGTGATGGCCCCCCAGGCGATCGCCGGCAGCCAGCCGCCCCGACGGCGCAGCGCCACCCAGCCGGCGGCGCCGCCGAGGGCAAGACCGAGCGAGAGCTGGAAATTCATGAAGCCGAGCAGGAAGACGCCGTCATAGGCGACGATGCCGGCCGCCAGCGGCCATAAGGACAGCCGGCCGAACACCGCGCGGTGATAGGCGATGCCCCCGAGGAGCGGCGCGAACAGGCTGAGCGCGAGCAGGATGCGGCCGCCGACATGAACGTCGGTGATGCGCAGCAGCGCGACGCCGATCACGTCCATGCCGAGATTGGGCAGGACGCGCCAGTTCGGCGCGTACATCTGCGACAGCACGGGATCGTCGGGATGCGCCAGCACGAACAGCCGCGCGAGGTGGTTCGGATAGTCGAGCACCGGCGGGACATCGACCAACAGAAACGGCACCGCGAGCACGATGGCGAGCACCAGCGCCAGCAGGATCCAGCGCCAGGGCAGCTCGCCGGCGCTGGAGGCGGACACGGGAGGATGGACTGATCGGAAGTCTGAATGCACGAGGAGGCTGGCCGGCGCGATGGCGCCAGTCGCCGGCGAGCACGATGGCAAATGCATTGAGGTACCCCATTCCGCCCGGGATACTTCGATACCATCCGACCAAAGACTGCAAGATGTCCTGAGGCAACCTTCTGGTTGTGCCTAATGCTCCGTTACTTTACGGGGATTCCGCGAAACCGTCGGCTCAAGCGATCGCCTGGAGATAGCGCCGCACCGAGCGATCGAACGCCGCCTTGGCATCGTCGGCGACGTTCTTCTGCCACCAGGCGCCGTAGATGCGATCGAAGGCGAGCGGCGCGACCGCATCGGCGATGCGGCGCACGGCGGCGGCGCCGAGCGGGATGTAGTTCGGGTAGGAGTACATGAAGCTGACATGGCGGCGATCCATCGCCACCATCGCGATGTCGCCGGTCAACAGCGCGCCCTTGCCGTCGGCGCCGTTGCGCCAGTGCAGGATGGTGGCGCCGGCGAAATGCCCGCCGGTCCGCAGCAGCACGATGTCGTCCGAGAGCGCGAGGCGGTCGCCGGTCCACGGCACGATCGCGGGATGCGGCCGGGTGACGAAGGCGCGGTCGTCACCATGCAGATAGATCGGCGCGTTGCCGAATGCCGCGCTCCAATCGGCGACCGCTCCATAATAGTGCGGATGCGACACGGCGATGGCCTTCAGCCCGCCCAGCGAGCGGACATGGGCAATGGCCGCATCCGTCGCCAGCGGAATGCAGTCCCACATCACGCAGCCGTCCGGCTCGGGAACGAGCAGCGCGCGCTGACCGATCGCGAAGCCCGGCTCCAGAGCAAGGCCGGTGAGGCCGTCATCGTCGCGCCAAACGACCTGATGCCGTTCGGCGAGGTCGTCGCGGTTGAGGAAGCTCTGTCCCTTCCAGTTCACATATTGCCGCTCGTCCTCGCAGACGACGCAATGGCGGGGCGGCGCTGCCGTATCGGGAAACTGCGCGCCGCATTGAAAGCAGGTCCAGAGAGGCATGGATCACCGATCGTCGAGATGGGATTGCGGAGGATAGCACGCCGACCATCCCGGAACACCGTCGCGCGCGGCTTCGTGATTGCCGAGAGCATGATCCGGAAAAGTGGAAACCGGTTTTCCGAAAAGATCATGCTCAAGCAAGGAGACGAGAGCATGATGCGTTTCCGGGGACACGCATCATGCTCTAGTGTCGCCGGACCGCACGACAGGAGTTCTCGACATGCCGACCACGCTGCGCCGCGCCTACGTTCACCGCCTGCCGATGCGGAGCCCGGACGATGTCGGCGCGCTCGCGGCCGCAATCGCGCAAGGCGCGATCGATCCCGCGGGGATCGTCGCCATTCTCGGCAAGACCGAGGGCAATGGCTGCGTCAATGACTTCACCCGCGCCTTCGCCGTGCGCTCTCTGGAGGCGCTGCTCGGCCGATATCTCGCAGCCGACGCCGTGCGGCAGATCGCGATGGTGATGTCCGGCGGCACCGAGGGCGCGCTGTCGCCGCACATGATCGTGTTCGAGGCACGCGACGGCGGGGACGCCGCAGAGCCACGCGATGTCCCGACATCGCTGGCGCTGGGGCGCGCGCGCACGCCGGTGCTGGCGGGCGAGCATCTCGGCCGCATGCAGCAGGTCGAGCTCGTGGCCGCCGGCGTGCGTGCGGCGATGGCCGACGCCGGCATCGACGATCCCGCCGACGTTCACTACGTACAGGTGAAATGCCCGCTGCTGACGATGGAGCGGATCGAGGCGGTCGAGGCCCGGGGACAGCGCACCGCCGTGCGCGATACGTTGAAGTCGATGGGCTTTTCGCGCGGCGCCTCGGCGCTCGGGGTCGCCGTCGCGCTCGGCGAGCTCGCAGCCGGCGATCTCTCCGATGCGACGATCTGCGCGGATGTCTCGCGCTACAGCGGGCGCGCGGCCACCTCGGGCGGCGTCGAGCTGCTCGACCACGAGATCATGGTGGCCGGCATGTCGGCCAAGTGGAGCGGGCCGCTCGCGATCGATCATGCCGTCATGGGCGATGCCATCGACATCGAGCCGGCGCGGCAGGCGCTCGCCCGGCTCGGCCTGAACGTGACGGGCCAGGTGCCGGCGGCCGATCGCAGCCGCATCGCCGCGGTGCTCGCCAAGGCGGAGGCGGCGCAGAGCGGCCGGCTGCGCGGCCAGCGGCATACCATGCTCGACGACAGCGACGTCTCCTCGACCCGCCATGCCCGCGCCTTCGTCGGCGGCGCGCTGGCCGGGCTGTTTGGCTTCACCGACCTGTTCGTCTCGGGCGGCGCTGAGCACCAGGGCCCTGACGGCGGCGGGCCGGTCGCGGTGATCGTCGCGCGCGGCTAGATCGGCGGTATCGAGATCCGGCAGGCGCCGCTCCCGCCGTTTGCGGAGACCTCGCGGGAGTTTGGGCGCGACCGGTAACGAATAACCAACAGACCCTTACCTGCGACTGATTATCACATGCATTAGGTACGATCATCCCAGGCGGGCCACCAGCGCAACCCGTTTTGGTCGAATTTCGAGGACTTGTTGAGAGGCGTTCGCAACAGGAGTGATCCTGATGGCGAATCCACGAACAAGATTTGTCCTTGAGTAGCCATTGGGGTGGTTGAGTATGGGTCGAGCCGTCTTTCCAGCAAGCTTGCGCGGGGGCACCGCGCTTCGAGGCGATCCCTCCGCTGATGTATCGGGGGTCAAGGTGTCGGCGGTCGCGGGGCTGATCGCCGTCGCCTCGTTCTCCGGCGCCGAGGCGCAGCAGGCGCCCCTGCCCTCCGTCACCGTCGAAGCGCCGGCCGCGCGCGCCAAGCCGGCGCCGTCGCGGCCGTCGGCCGACCAGGTCCGCGCCCGCAGCGCGCTGCGCCGCGCGGCCCGCCAGCCGCAGCAGCCGCCGGCTCAGACCGGACCGCAGACGCCGCCCGACGCCAACCCTTACGCGGACGCGGCCGCGCCCTACAAGGTCGACCGCGTCGCTTCCGGCAAGTTCACCGAGAAGCTGGTGAACACGCCGAAGACCATCACCGTGATGAGCAAGGAGGTGCTGGAGGACAAGCACGTCACCACGCTGAAGGAGGTCGGCCGCTCGACCGCGGGCGTCACGCTCGGCTCGGGCGAAGGCGGCAACGCGTTCGGCGACCGCTTCTTCATCCGCGGCTTCGATGCCCGCAACGACATCTTCATCGACGGCATCCGCGATCCCGCCGTGTCGGTGCGCGAGAACTTCTTCACCGAGCAGGTCGAGATCCTGCGCGGTCCCGCCTCGGCCTATGCCGGCCGCGGCACCGCGGGAGGCGCCATCAACATCATCACCAAGCAGGCCGGCGACCGCAACTTCACCAACGCGGAGTCGACGCTGGGCACCGACCAGACCAAGCGCGTGACGCTGGACGTCAACCAGACGATCTCGCCGACCTTCTCGGTGCGCACCGGCGGCCTGTTCCAGGACGCCAATGTCGCGGGACGCGACCACGTCACCGACGACCGCTGGGGCGGCTTCATCTCAACCAAGTGGACGCCGACGGACTCGCTGAAGGTCACGACCAACTACGTCCACACCGACCTCTCCGGCTATCCGGACTTCGGCGTGCCGTTCTACAAGCAGGGCAACATTCCGGCGACCTCGGCCGGCATCCCGCGCAACAATTGGTACGGCTTCCTCAACCGCGACTTCCAGGCGGCGCGGCAGGATTTCGGCACGCTGGCCGGCGAGCTCAAGCTCAGCGACAGCGTCACCTTCACGAGCAAGCTGCGCGGCGAGCATTCCGAGCTGAACTACATCGGCACCCTGCCGAATGCGAGCGTGGCGGGAACGGCCAGCCCCGATCCGACCAAATGGTTCTTCAATGCCAGCGCGCAGAGCCGCTATCAGACCGTCGACAACTGGGCCAACCAGAACGACCTCACGTTCAAATACGACACCGGCCCGGTCAAGCACACCACCGTGGTCGGCACGGAGTTCTCCAAGGAGAACATCTCGATCGACCGCTACGCCGGGCTGACCTCGGAGGCGTTCGGCTCCCAGGGCACCACCGGCGGGGGCCTGCAGAACCAGAACATGTTCAGCCCCGCCTACACCAACCTGCCGTTCACGACCGTGCCGTTCCTGACCGGTAATCCGACTCGCTACGATGTCGACAGCAAGAGCGCCTATGTGATCGACACCGCGAACTGGCGCGACACCATCATCCTCACCGGCGGCCTGCGCTATGACGGCTATGCGATGCGCTCGTCGAACAACACCGCCTCGGCGACCGTCGATTCCGACCTGATCAACTACAATCTCGGCCTCGTCTACAAGCCGCTGCCGATCGGCAGCCTCTATGCCGCCTATGCGACCTCCGCCAATCCGTTCGGCTCCGAGCTCGACGGCACCGCGACCGACTACGGCGGCATTCCGCCGAACAGCACCATCATCCTCGGGCCGGAGCGCAACAAGGGCGCCGAGATCGGCACCAAATGGGAGCTGGTCGACCGCCATCTGCTGGTGACCGGCGCGCTGTTCCAGACGGTGAAGGAGAACGCCCGCGAGACCGTCAACGGGCTTTTGACCTCCGGCGCCGCCTACCGCATCCAGGGCATCGACATCGAGGCGGAAGGCAAGCTCACCGACCGCTGGAGCATCTTCGGCGGCCTGGTGCTGATGCAGTCCAAGGTGACGCAGAGCGGCGTCGCGTCCAATACCGGACTGCAGCTCGCCAACATCGCGCACCAGTCGCTGAGCGTGCTGACCAAGTACAAGTTCGACGACGGCTGGGAGATCGGCGGCCAGGCCGTCTACCGCTCGAAAGTGTTCGGCGGCACGTTCGCGGCCAACACCGGCAACGAGCTGCCGAGCTACTGGCGGTTCGATGCCTTCGTGGAGAAGCAGATCGACAAGAACTGGAGCATGAAGGTCTATGCCCAGAACCTCACCAACCAGCTCTATTACGACACCTTCTACCGCAGCAACGTGCCGTTCACCCAGGTCGCTCCCGGCCGTGCGTTCTACCTGATCACGACGGCGAAGTTCTAAGGCCGCGCGCGTCCCGGTCGGGAAACAGATTCGCCAGATTCCCGCCGCATCTCGCGATGCGGCGGGCAGCAGCTCGAACCGCAGATCGCCGGAGTGATCATCAAGCGCACGATTTACCTCGCGGGACGGGGTGCAGGCCGGCCAATTCTCCCATCAGCAATTGAATGATGGAGATCAGCTCAACCAGGAGGTTTCAAGTGTTGCCGTGACGTGACACTTTGCGAACAACTCTCATTTTCAGAAATGGATGGAAACTTTTCGCATTCCGGCCACCGGCGGAACCAGCTTTGGACCGCTTTCCCCCGCTTCTTGACTTGCATTCGCAACAGGCGCGCGCCGGTTGCGGGCGTTCAAACGAACCCAAGTCAGAGTTTTGCGTAACGAATGGGGTGGTCGAGTATGGGTAAGGCAATCTTTCCAAGGAGCTTGCGAGGGGCAAGCGGGCACGAGTGGGAGCCATCTCCCGAGATTTCCGGTGTGAAAGTCTCGGCCGTCGCGAGCCTGATCGCGGTTGCCTCGTTCTCCAGTGCCGAAGCCCAGCAGGCGCCGCTGCCGTCCGTCACAGTCGAAGCCCCGGTGGCACGTCCCAAGCCGGCCGCCTCGCGCCCGACCGCGGACCAGGTCCGCGCCCGCGACGCGATGCGCCGCGCCGCCCGCCAGCAACAACAGCAGCAGGCCGCGGCGCCGAAGAGCAATCTGCCGCCCGACCGCAACCCCTATTCCAGCCCCGCCTCCGACTACAAGGGCGAGCGGCTGCAGGCCTCCGGCAAGTTTCCGGAGAAGCTGCTCAACACGCCGAAGACGGTGACGGTGCTGAGCAAGGAGATCCTGGCCGACAAGAACTCCACCAGCCTCAAATCCGCCGTGCTTTCCACCGCCGGCGTGACGCTCGGCACCGGCGAAGGCGGCAACGCGTTCGGCGACCGCTTCTTCATCCGCGGCTTCGACGCCCGCAACGACGTCTTCATCGACGGCGTGCGTGACGCCGGCGTCTCCGTGCGCGAGAACTTCTTCACCGAGCAGGTCGAGATCCTGCGCGGCCCGAACTCCTCGTTCGCCGGCCGCGGCACCACCGGCGGCGCCATCAACATCGTGACCAAGCAGGCCACGACCGAGAACAGCTTCTACAACATGGACACCACGCTCGGCACCGACCGCACCAAGCGCGTGGTGATCGACGTCAACCAGAAGATCACGCCGACCTTCGCCGCGCGCGTCGGCGGCCTGTTCCAGGATGCCGGCGTCGCGGGCCGCGACTACGTCACCGACAACCGCAACGGCGGCTTCATCGCCACCAAGTGGACGCCGCTCGACACCGTGACGCTGTCCGCCAACTACATCCACAACGAGGTGACGGGACGTCCGGACTTCGGCGTGCCGTACTATCGGCCGAGCACGCTCACCGCCGGCGCGCCGTTCCCCGAGGTCGGCGCGCCGCGCAACGCCTGGTACGGCTTCGTCAACCGCGACTTCTCGCGCGTCGGCCAGGACATCGGCACGCTCAATGCCGAGGTGAAGGTCACCCCCGACCTGACGATCTCCGACAAGTTCCGGGTATCGCGCTCGACCCTGAACTATATCGGTACGCTGCCGGAAGGCCCGACGCTCACCGATCCGCTGTCGAACTCGGTGATCCGGGCCAATCCGCAGAGCCGCTTCCAGCAGACCGACGTGCTCGCCAACCAGCTCGAGGCGACCTACAAGTTCGACACCGGCAACTTCAGGCATACCGTGCTCGCCGGCCTCGAGGTCTCGCAGGAAAAGGCGCTCATCAACAGCTACACCGGCCTGACCTCCGAGCAGCAGGGCCTCGCGTTCGCCGGCAGCGGTTCGCTGTCGGGCGTGAGCGTGTTCAACCCGCAGTTCACCAACCTGCCGTTCGGCATTCCGTCGCTGGGACAATTCCCGACGAACGTGAAGATCGACTCGGCGAGCGTCTACGCCCTGGACAGCGTCAACTACCGCGATCTCGTCATCCTCAACGGCGGCGTGCGCTATGACAAATACGACGTTCGGGTCGATGGCTTCGGGACCGTCAACGGCGTCGCCAACACGCCGGGCTCGACCGCGGCCTCCAGCGGCATGCCGAACTTCAACGTCGGCATGACATTGAAGCCGGTGCCCTACGCCAGCTTCTATGCGGCCTACGCCACCTCGTCGAATCCGGTCGGCGCGGAGTTCGATGGTCTCAGCCCGCAATATGGCGGCCTGTCGGCGGTGACCAATGGCGGCGCCAACCAGATCTTCGGGCCCGAGAAGAATACCTCCATCGAGATCGGCACCAAGTGGGAGCTGCTCGACGGCCGTCTGCTGGTCACGGGAGCGCTGTTCCAGACCGAGAAGGAGAACGCCCGCGAGTCGCGCAACATTACCAGCGCCGCGCAGGCCACCGCGGACTGCCCGTATCCGGCAGGCACCGTCGGCTCCGTGCCGTGTCTTTCGGCCGGCGCCGCCTACCGCATCCGCGGCATCGACCTGCAGGCCGGCGGCAAGCTGACCGACAAATGGAGCATCTTCGGCGGCATCGTGCTGATGCAGTCGGAGGTGACGAAGTCGAACATCCCGCCGGCCAACACCGCGCTGTTCACCAGCAATGTCGGCCTGCAGCTCGCCAACACCGCGCACCAGTCGTTCAGCCTGCTGACGAAGTACCAGATCAACGACACCTGGGAGATCGGCGGCCAGGCGGTGTACCGCTCGAAGATCTTCGGCGGCACCTGGCTGGCGGCGAACCAGGGCACGGAGCTGCCGAGCTACTGGCGCTTCGACGCGTTCGCGGAAGCCAAGATCGACAAGAACTGGACGGCGAAGCTGTTCGTTGCCAACATCTTCGACAAGCTCTACTACGACGCTCTCTATCAGAGTGCCACCCCGTTCGTGCTCGTCGGTCCGGGACGAAGCGCATCGATCGTCCTGTCAGGACGGTTCTGATCGCACACCCAAGCCGGGGCCTACATCAAGTGATGAGTTCATGCTGATCTGTGTCCCCGGAATTCTGAGCAAAGACGATGTGGCGGATTTCCGCCGCATCATGGACTCCAGCGACTGGGAGGACGGCCGCTCGACGGCCGGCGCCCAGTCGGCCATGGTCAAGCGCAACGAGCAGTTGCCGCCCGACAGCGAGGTGGCGCGCAAGCTCGGCCACCGCATCATCTCGGCGATGACCGCCAATCCCCGCTTTCTCGCCGCCGCGATCCCGCAGCAGATCTTCCCGCCGCTGTTCAACCGCTACAGCGCGGAGTCGGGCCACCATTTCGGCATCCACGTCGACAACGCGGTCCGCGGCGACAAGCTCACCGGCCTGCGCATTCGCACCGACCTCTCGGTCACGCTATTCCTCTCCGAGCCGGAGGACTACGACGGCGGCGAGCTGGTGATCGAGGATCTCTACGGCTCGCACGAGGTGAAGCTGCCGGCCGGCGACCTCGTGCTGTATCCCGCCTCGAGCCTGCACATGGTGACGCCGGTGACGCGCGGCGTCCGCGTCGCCTCCTTCTTCTGGCTGCAGAGCATGATCCGCGATCCGCTGGCGCGCAGCATGATCTTCGATCTCGATACGACGATCCAGGGTTTGTCGCAGCGGATGGGGCGCGACGATCCGGAAATGGTGCGGCTGACCGGCCTTTATCACAACCTGATCCGCTACTGGGCGGAGAACTGAACTTCCGTCCCCAATCGCGCCGATCACGTTGAGTTCGATCGCCTTTGAGCCGGGTTGCACGAGATGCAGCCCGGCTCATTCGTTTGGATGGCGACCGCTCGCTGCAGCACTGTTCTCGGCGCGCTCGCGATGGACCGCCATCCGAGCTCACATTCGGTAGCTATGCCGGAGAGATTGTGCGTTTCGCGAACTACCGCCATTCCCTTGCGGCCGACATCGACGTTGATCACGACGAAACGAGAGTCGCGCGGCGCACGCTATCTTTCGAACCGTGCCGATCTCAGCAGCACTATGATTCGGTCCCGAGGCCTTCTGGCTTGTCGGACGGCATCACAGATGCACGCACAAGTGCTCTCACCGGCCGAACGGGCCCATCACGCCCGCACCGACTAATTAGAATTGATGGAAGACCGAACGGCGGCATTTGCGTGACAGGCAGCCGCATTGGCGACGCTGCGCAAGGCGCATCCGCCTCACAGCAGGACTTTCAGGGAGTTAAGACGCGATGCACGCCATCGCGGGCTGTTACGCAGGTCGCACGATTCGATTTTTCGTTTGGCATCGCACCCACGGCGGCAACTGCCGGCGTCGATGTTCCCGCTTTGAGTCAACGCGGCGTCTCAAAACAGCCGGGTTAGGACTGGAAACATTACGGAGCGGTTAACTACCAAGGGGTGTTCAGCAACATGTTCAGGATCGTTCTTCAAGTAGGAGCGGTGATCGCAGCGGTTTCGGCCGGCGCCATGGCGCATGCCGAGCAGCCGGCCACATCGCCGAGACCTGGCCAGGCTGCAACAGCGCCGCAGACCACAGCATCAAATCCAGCGAATGCGACCGGAGCGAAAGCCGCTCAGACTCCGACGACAGCCGCCACCGCGCAGGCGCCTGCAGTTGCGCCCGTCAACACCGCGGCCGGTGCGTCGACTCCCGCTGCGCATGCGGCTCCGGCTCAGAGCATGGCACCGAAGCCGGTGACGACGGGACAGGCATCCACGGCGCCGGCCGTTGCCCAGGCCGCGCCCGCGCCGCAGGTCGCGGCGCCTGCGCCCGCGGCTCCGACGACCAGCGGCGTCGCACCGACGGCTGCGCCGGCTCCGTCTGCTTCCACGCCGCAAGCCGCGGCACCGAGCCAGCCGCCGGCGGCCGCAACGACCGACACCCAACCGTCGACGGCGGCCGAAGCCGTGACTGACGCGGCAGCGGGCGACAAGGCGAAGGACCAGGCAGAGAAGCCGGCGCAAGGCGGCGCGCAACCGTCAGCTCACGTTCCGCATGATCTGTCGCCGTGGTCGATGTTCCTGGCCGCCGACGTTCTCGTGAAGTCGGTCATGATGGGGCTTGCGCTCGCCTCGCTCGCGACCTGGACCGTCTTCATCGCCAAGACCATCGAGTTCTCCATCCTGCGCCGGAAGCTGAGCCGCGCGCTGCGCAAGGTCGATGACGTACGCTGGCTGTCGGAAGCCAAGCTCGCGCTGGGATCACGGCAGAACGTGCTGACGACCCTGATCGATGCCGCCATGCACGAAATCAGGATGTCGTCCGAGCTGCCGTCTCACGGCGTCAACGAGCGCGCTGCGTCGAGCTTCTCCGAGATCGTGCGTGCCGAGGGCCGGCGTTGCCGGACCGGCATGGGCCTGCTCGCCACGATCGGCTCGATCTCGCCCTTCGTCGGCCTGTTCGGCACGGTCTGGGGTATCATGAACAGCTTCATCGGCATCTCGAAGTCGCAGACCACCAACCTCGCCGTCGTCGCGCCCGGCATCGCCGAAGCGCTGCTCGCAACCGCCATCGGCCTCGTCGCCGCGATCCCGGCCGTGATCATCTACAATCACTTCACGCGGGTGACGAAAGGCTACATGGAGCTCGTGAACCGGTCATCCGGCGCCACCGCCCGGATGTTGTCGCGCGATCTGGATCGCGGCCAGAGCCACCACAGCAGCCATCACGGCGAGCGCTTCGAGCCGATCCACGTCCACTCAGCGCCTCCGATGGCGCTGGCAGCGGAGTAGCTCCATGGCCGTTTCTCTCTCGGAAGGCGATGGCGACGATGATCTCGGCGAGACCAGCGACATCAACGTCACGCCCTTCATCGACGTGATCCTGGTGCTGCTGATCATCTTCATGGTGGCGGCACCCCTGTCGACGGTCGACGTGCCTGTCGATCTCCCGACATCGACGGCCACGCCGCAGAAGAAGCCGGACAAGCCGATCTATGTCAGCATCAAGCCGGATCTGACACTGTTCGTCGGCGAGGAGCAGGTGAAACGGGCGAGCCTGGTGAGCACCCTCGAACACATCCCCGAGGCAGCGAAGGACAAGTTCATCTTCCTGCGCGCCGACCGGGGCGTGGCGTATGGGGAACTGATGGACGTGATGGAGCTGCTGCGGACCGGCGGCTATCCGAAGATCAAGCTCGTGACTGTCGAAGGCGTCTCACAGGCCGCCGCCCAGGCTGCACATTGAAACCAGTGAAACGACGGAAGTGAAGAATGGTCGAACACAAGTATCAGGGAGCGTCGCGCCGCTTGTGGATCTCAGCCGCGATCGGTGCCCTCATGCTGCACGGTGGGGGCGCCGCGCTCGCGGTCGTCCATCTCAGCGGCAATGACGCGGACGGCGGCCTCGGCGCGGCCGGCGCCGAATTCGCGCTCGAGATGGCCTCGCCGCAGGTCGAGGACAACGATCTTCCGCCGGGTCCCGACAGCGACGCGGCCGAAGCTGCGCCGGAGCAGATGCAGCAGACCGCCGAGGTCAAGGAGTCCGACGCCGTCAAGGACAAGCCGACCGAAACCGAGGAGGAGGCCGATCGGGTCGTCACGCAGAACGAACCTAAGAAGCCGGAGAAGGAGGAACAGCAGCAGGCGACCCAGCAGGCCGAGGCGTCGGTCGCATCTGCCGCGCAGGAAGAATCGGCCCGCAAGGCGCTGGACGAGGCCGCACCGCCGGCCGAGACGGCCAAGGCCCCCAATCCGGGAATGGGCAAGGACAAGCAGAAGCTGACCAACGATTGGGGCCGCAAGATCAGCGCCTATTTCGAGCTGCACAAGCGCTATCCGGAAGGCAAGAAGCACAATGGCACGGTCAAGGTGGCGCTGGTGCTGAGCCGGGCCGGCAAGGTGGTGTCCGCGTCCGTCATGCAGTCGTGCGGCGACTCGATGTTCGATGATGCCGCGCTGGCGATGATCCGCCGCTCCGACCCTGTGCCTGCACCGCCGTCCGGACTGACGGACGATCAGTTCAGCTTCAGCCTCGACGTGAACTTCAATCAGAAGAAATAGTCGCGGCCGGACTGCCGCGCAGATCCGGACCTGGCAGCGCTCACGTCGTGGGCGCTGCATTTCATTTTGGAGACTGGAGCCGGGCACTCCCGCTGCGCGTCCACCCGTTGCAGGGGAGCTATACTACACGGCGAAGCCAGAGCGGGAAACTCCGGCTTCCAGGCTTGCGGCCTTGCCCGGGGGATGACTGTTGGCTGCGTCACGACAAGAAGCGCGATCTCCAGGCACGTCCTCAGAAGACCACAGATGCCGCGCGCGGGTGCGTGCCGGGCTGCCGATCAGTACTGCACCCGGGCGCCGACCTGCACCACGGTCGCCGACAGATTGTTTTCGCGGAAGTTGGAGCGCGTCTCCTCGCGCCGGACGCTGGCCCTGAGCTGCAGCAGGCGCGAGAACTTGTAGAGCATGCCGAGCTCGACCAGATAGCGGTTGTCGACCCGCGTCGTGCCGGTGAACGCGTCCTCGCCATAGCCGGCGAGGAACGTGCCGATGAGCCAGGGCTCGAACTGATGCTCGACGCCGACGGTGACGTCGCGCTTGAGCACGCCGGAAATGCCGGGCTCGGTAATCTCCACCACCTGCGACTTGGCCCCCAGCGCGATCGCCGTCTCCTTGGCGAACTGCCATGTCAGATTGGCATCGGCAATGAAGCCGTTGACCGGCTTGAGCATCGGATCCTGGTAGCGGCGCGTCAGGTAGCCGACGGCGACGTCGCCGGTCAGCTTGTCGGCGTAGTTGAATGTCACGCCGGCCTCGACCGCCGTCCCGGTGGAGTCGCGGCGGAAGCCTTCGGCATCGACCGCGATGTCGTGAACGCGGCGATCGATGGCGACGTCGACGAAGGGGCGGATCTCCGGCGTCAGATTGTAGGTGATGCGGCTCTGCGAGCCGTATTGGACGAAGTTGCGATCGGCATTGCTGACGATCTGGCCGTCGACGAGCGGCGCGTTCTGGAACGCGACGCGGTCGATCGCGGCCTTGGTCGAGACCTCGACCTCATCGAACCGCTTGGTGACGCCGGCGGAGCCGCCGACGGTGGAGGCCAGCGGAATCCTGGCGAACCGGCCGGCGAAGCGCGGCGTGCCGGGATCATCGGCATCGACGGCAACGTGGCCCTCGCCGTTGAGCGCAAACGTATCGGTGATGTCGTAGCGCCCATTCACCTTGGCGTCGACGGTAGGCCTGCTGAGCTGCCGGAGCTTTGCATAGTCGATGTAGCCGACGCGCACATCGGCGTTGAGCAGATGCCGCTCGAACTGAGAGCGCACGAGCAGGACCGGCGCAACGCTGACGAAGGCCGAGCCCTTGCCCTGCGGCACACGGCCGGGATTGCTGTCGAAGCCTGAGGACATTTCGAACGCAGGCTTGAGGATGAAGTTTCCCACCGTGATGCCCTTGGGCTCATAGGGGTCTTCCTCCATCATCGGCGGCTGCGGCTGATCCTGCGGCTTCTGCCCCTTGTTCACCGGCGGCAGCCGCATCTTCGGCTTGTCGGCCAGAACGGGCGGAATCGGCTGTGCATCCTGTCGCGGAATCGGCGGCAGATTGCGCGGCAGCACGCCGCGCGTCGCCGGCGGCGGACTGACGGCGAACGCCAGCGCGTCCAGGCAGCGATTGGGGACGTTCGTGACCGACAACCGGCCCGGCGTCGACAGGCAGCCACCGACCAGAAGGCCGGCTGACGGTGTGCCGAAGAAGCCATTGCGGACAGGCGCCAGGCGCGGCGCCGGCTCACGGCGCGCGGCCTGTGGGAGCGCGCCCGCTCCGGCATCGACCGGAGATCGCGGCCGCGGCGGTGGAGCCTCGTCCTCCTGGGTGGCCGCCTTGGGCTCCGGCTCGACGCCACCAGGCGAAACGATCACCTGCGGAATGACCAGCGGTCCGTTGCCGTTGGCAGGCCGCGCCGGCTGCCGGCGGCGATTGGGGACGACCACCACCGGTCCGGCGTCGGAGGCACCGGGATCTGCATAGGCTCTCACCTGGCTGCCCGGAACGACGGTCTCAGCGGACGACGGCGCGGCTCCAAGCAGCGTCACGAGCAGCACGGTGATCGCCACCGTCTCCTCCTGGCATCGTGAGACGTCGCGACCGATGCCACGTCTGGAAGCGACCGTCTCTCGTGCTGCCCGTTCCAAAAAGCCTCGTCTCCGTCGAGTTCGGCAACCTGCGAAGCGCGGCGCCCGCGGCGTGACGCATTCCGGCATCACGGCGCCGCGGGACCGAAGGCCGGATCACTCGATGATCAGCGCGCCCTTGTTGCCCTGATGGAAATCGTCGAAGAATTCGTAGCGTCCCGGCTTCTGCGCCTTGACCTTCACGACGCCTTCCATGTTCGGCTTGATCACCGTTTCGAACTCCAGCGGCTCGCTCTCGAACTCGACCGGCGCGCCATCCAGATTCTTGACCTTGAACACGATCGGCGTGTTGGCCGGCGCCTTCATCTCCGCCGGCTGAAACTTGTTGTCCTTGACCGATATCTCGATGGTCGTCTCAGCCGCTCCTGCCGGCAGCGCGAACGCCGCGATCAACAGCACGGCGGCTCCCGCTGCCTGTCCCTTCCCAAAGAGATTCATGATTTATGTCCCTGTCCCGAATTCACCCGAATGTGCCGAACGTCTTCCGGCGCTCGCCTGCTTCGACGAGTCTCCGACACTTCATAGAACGACTATGAAGTCCCGAATGCGGCAATTTGCCGTGTCGAAATTTGACAACATCGTTGTGTGCGACAAAGCGCGCGAATTTATTAGTTGTTCGGCGTCGAGGCGCCGCGCAGACGCGTCGGCTCGAGCATCGCCGATGCGCGCCGAATGACAATGACGAACATCAGCGGTCTCCGCGGTCGGGAGCAGCACGATCACCTGAGTTCGCAGCTGTGCTGATATGAGACACGACAGGTCATGCAGCGCCGTCGCGCACGCCGCGAACCACACGAGGCTCACGATCGACCGCTTACGCTGCGTACAGCACCTGCATGATTCTCATGCACCGGCTCATCGAGACGAGTACGAGCGAGATGCACGAAGGAACGCGCTCGCACTGGTCTCATGCGGCATGGACCGCAATATGCGTGTGCGCCCATCCAGCTCGAGCCGTGTGCGGACGAGCCTCGCGCGCACCAGAAATGAAATCAGGCGCGGGCCTGCTCGCCCATATCGCCGGCGAGCGCACACGACCGATGCCCGCCGTCTCATCTGCCGACCCCCAGCCGCCTGTCGTGAACGCTGAGGGATCGCGGCATACGCGCAGGCTTCGCGGCGCCGGGCGCCGGATTCACGCGCAGGGGCGGCAGATCGGGGACGACGGATATTTGCTCCTCGTCCGCCACGGGCTCGGGCTCCGGGCTCTGGCGTGCGACGCTGCGCGCCGGCGCGGCGCGCATGATGCCCGGCACGCGCTTGCGTCCCGTGACCATCGCGCGCATCAGGTTCTCCCGCTGCAGCAAGCTCATCCACACCGTGCCGAGCACATGCACGGCGATCAGGGCGATGATGGCATTGGACGACAGCGCATGCGCCTGCTCGATCCAGCCGACGCCGAAGAACCGGACCGAGACCTGCATGACGCCGCTGATGGTCGAGACGATCAGAAGCGCGAGCATCACGACCAGCATCGCGGCCCCCGCCGGGTTCAGCCCGAGATAGCGTCCCGTCTCTCCGCGCAGCATGCCCACGATATACTGAGGCGCCGCCCGCAGCTTGAGGCTGATCCGCGCGAACAGCGAATGACGGCTGCCGATCAGCCCCCAGATCAGCCTGAAGGCGAGAAGACCGATGACGGCATAGCCCGCGAGGCGGTGCAGGCGATCGAAGGTGTTGGGCGTGACGCAGGCGACGAGCACGAAGGCCGCGAGCGACCAGTGCCAGACGCGCAGCGGAAAATCCCAGACCGCCACGGTCCCCGGACGTGAGTTCGCCGGCGTCGGGGAGGCGACGCTCCGCTGCGCCTGGCCTGCGTCACGCATGACCATCAGATCACTTCGCCTTGGTGTGCTTCAGCGCGAGGTCCTCGGGGCTGTAAAACAGCTCATAGAGCTTGCCGCCCTTGACACCGTAAACCTCGTAGCAGGTGCCCTCGATCTTGGTCTGCCGAACCTCGTAGCCCGCGGCCTTCGCCTTCGCCTCGGCTTCGGCGGTGGTCTTCCACGACGCCTTGTCGAGCCTGGTGCAATCCTTGTAGCCGTCGGCGAGCGCCGCGGAGCCCGACGCCAGACCCGCCGCCAAGACCACGCCTAACAGTTTGATGACCTTCATTATGAAATTCCTCCTCGAAGACTGCGCCATCGGCGCCAACAGCGCTCGATGCGCGGACTACAAAGGGGAGGGAGATTTCAACGAAACTTGGACGTCATCGTCCGCGGTGGATGGCCTCGACCACGCAGGCGCGGCTCGAAACGTTCCGCATCCGGCCGCAATGTCGCTGAGATGCGAACTCACATGCGGTCCAGTCAGGATCGAACCATGTCAGCAGGCTACTGATCTCTTCAGGACTCGACCCCGTGCCGGGTTCCCTGCGCGTTGCAACTGATATTGATTCGCAAGGATGTAGCAGCATCGTCGTGAGGCGTATGCGCTTTGCTCCCGCACAAGGCGTGGCCGGCGCGGCGTGCGGGACCACACTCCCGCCCGATTGCCGCTGTGACCATGGTGAGGCGAGAAAGGAACCGACAGCTACAAGGCTGCGACCTTAAGCCTCAGAAAAATTTTCTGAGGATCGCGATCGTTCGCACGACCAGATCGAGATCGGTGGTGGACGATGACGATGCGGCTGCTTGCGAACGGATCTAGCGGCCGTCAGACGCACATCCGTGCGGACAACGGCAAGGCCATCCTGATCCTGGACGCGGGCGATACTCTTGCCGACACGGACTGCCGACCAGGATGGCGAGTCGCTGCAGGAAAACGACGTCTCGGATGCCTCGGCAACGACGTCCCCGCTTGCGCCGGGATCTGCCATGGACGCGCGTCCGGACGAGCGGCCGTTGCCGGATGGCGGATCGTCCTTGCCGCCATCGCGCGACAGGCGCCGCCCTCAGCGATGGATCCTCGCGGAGCGACCGAGCTTGCGTCCCACGGTCGCGCGCAAGCCGACGCGCATCACGCGCCCGGCCGTTGGGAATCAGGGCTATCGCACTTGACGATACAAGTTTGAGGTCGGCTCCTTCCACACCGTCATGGCCGGGCTCCGTCCCGGCCATCCGCGTCGTTCGGCATCCTGGGAAGGACGTGGATGCCCGGGACGGAGCCCGGGCATGACGACGTGGAGGCAGCGCAGCGAAACACTCAGATCTTCATATGCGATAGCCCTGGTTGGGAATGGAGAGGTCGTCACTTCGTCCCGGAGAAGACGCGGCTGATGAAGTCGGAGCTCTCGGGCGACTTCGTCATCTCCGGCGAAGGCTCGGGCTGGGCCGGCGGCTCGGCTGGTACGGACCGGATCTGCGGTCGGTTTCGGACGGTGACGCTGCGCGTCGCCCGCGCCTCCTGCTCGCCTCCGTTCGGCTTGCTCACCGTGATCATGATCTTCTCGGAGATCACGGGCGGATCGAAGTTGAGATGCCTGGTGTCGCCCAGCACCAGCTGCAGCGTGTGCTTGCCGGGCGACAATTCGATCCGCGCCTCGGTCTCCCCCGCTGCGTAATGAACGTGCTTTTTGTCACGCGGAATCTCCTCGCCGGCCTGCATCGTCTCGTCGACGTCGACCAGAAGATGATGATGGCCACTGCCGGCGAAATCGTCGCCCGCATGGGTGACGCCCATGTTGCGCAGTCCGAAGCGGGCGATGAAGGGTCCGGTCACCGTCTCCCCGTCCGCAGGAGAGATGAAATACACGCGGGCATCCTTCGCGGCCTTCGTTCCCTTGGCCGGCGCCAATGACGGCGCGAGCACGAGCGACGCGATCAGGATGAAGTGGAGTCGCGCAGACATCGGCAGCATGCAGATCCCCTATGGTGAGAGCGCAACGCGGAAACCCAGCGTCGGATGCCGGATGCGGCCGTCATAGCGATCGCGACTGCCGGCCCGCGCATCGGCCGCGCCGTTCTTCCATGATCCCGAGCGGATGACGCGGGCATAGCTGCCCTCCTCGAGCCAGGCCGATCCATCCGCCGGCGCGCCCCTGTAGTTCTTGTGCCAGTTGTCGGCCACCCACTGGCCGACGCCGCCGCCCATGTCGAACAGGCCGTAAGGATTGGCCGGGACGCTGCCGATCTTCGGCGGCTGATCCGTCTCGGCATCGCCCGTGCCGTTGCAGCCCTTGCAACTGGCCATCCCCGGGCGCATGCGATCGCCCCACCAATAGCGGGTGCGCTGGCCGGCGCGCGCGGCATATTCCCACTCGGCCTCGGTCGGCAGCCGGAACGACTTGCCGGTCGCCTTCGACAGCCAGGCGAGATAGGCCTGCGTGTCGTCGTAGCTCAGGTTGGTGACCGGACGATCATCCGCAACGGCCGCGATGTCGGCGCAGCTTGCCGCCGCGACACACTGCTTCCACTCGCCGATCGTCACGGGATGCTTGCCGAGCGAGAACGGTCGCACGCTGACCTGATGCGACGGCTGCTCGGACTCGTCGTCGCCGCCCATCGCAAAACTGCCGCCGGCGATCGCAACCAGCTCGGGCACGAGCAGCTTCGGCTCGGCGTCCGGCGCCGGCGGGATCGCCGCGGTGCCGGATGATCGCGCCAGCGTTGCCTCGAGTGCAGGAGCCGGCTGACGCGGCGCGATGAAGGCGCTGGACGGCGATCGCGCAACGTCCTGGGGCGCGCTGGCGGCTTCCAGCAGGATCCGGCGCGGCGGAGGCAGCGGCGCGGCGGACTGCGCCTCCTGCTGCGAGCTCGATGATCCTGACCCAGGCGGCGCCTGAATCAGCAGCCTGATCTCGCGTAACGGCAGCAGCACGCCGCCGAGGAAGACGATGCCGAGGACCCCGACGCCGAGCGCTCCGCGGATCAGCTTCTTGCGACTTCCTGGAGCCGGTGCGAGGAGGACGTTCAGCCGGCCGCCCTCACCCGTCTCCTCCTGATCATCGTCGCTGCCGTCGTCCCATCTGTCCGGACCGGACGCCGCCGGCGCAAGCGACGGGCGCACCGGAGAGACTGGCGCAGCTTCTCGTCGAGCCGCACCCTCCGGCTCTGCGGTCTCCCATTCGGCATCGAGCGACTGCTCGAGCGCGCCGCACATCATCAGCAGCAGCCCGCCTTCGCTCTTGCCGGTCCAGCGCTCCTGCACCTCGGGACACTCGACCTGATCCTCGACGCGCAGGAAGCTCGGCGGACGCATCGGGCTGAGCGAGACCTGCACCGTGCGGCCGCAGCGCCGGCAAGCCACCGCGCGGGAATCCTCCGGCAGCGCATCCTCGGCGAGCTTGGGAGCCCGCAGCCATTGCAACGCTGAACTCTCGCTCATGCTGTCCTCGCTCGTGATGCCCGCCAACCCCGTTACTGACCCCAGCTGGCGAACACGTCCTTGAACACGCGGTCGCCGTCGGATCCCTTCTCGATCGACAGCAGCGCCCGGTTGCCGCCCTCGTAGACGATCGGAATGTCGAACCACTGCTTGCCCTTGAGAAGCAGCAGGTTGCGCTTGGTGTCGACCTCGTTGGCGGACAGCGCGACCATGAAGTATTTCGGTGTCACCCGGGCGGTCTGGGTCACCAGCGCCGTCCCGCGCTCGGCCTCCTCGCCCTTCAGGCCGATGCCCCTCAGGCTGGTCAGGCCGCTCACCGACTGATCCGGCCAGTCGAACTTGAGCTCCATGATGTGGCTCGCCGGCATCTCCATGTCGGCGTTCCGCCGCAGCGAGATCGTGGCCTTGGTGCCGTTCTCGATCTCGATCTCCCCCTTGATCGCCGGCGCCGCATCGACTCGCGGCCCCTTGCTCTGCTCGATCGACCAGGTGACCTTGCCAGGATAACGCTTGCCCTTCGGATCCTGCGGATCCTCGTGATAGAGGAACGCCTGCGCCGGCGTGCTGACCGGCACGCTCATGCCGACCGTGGCATGCTCCTCGGCCGCAGCGGCGATCGCCGGCTTGGCCTCCGGCGTGATCCGCTCCGCATTGACCTTGCGGGCGCCCGGTTCGCTCGGCAGCGCGGACGCTGCCGTCGCACCGCTCAGGGCCGGCTGGATCCATTCCGACGCGCGCTCCCAGGACACCGCCGCACCGACGATCGCCAGCAGCCCGGCCGCGGCAACTGCCATCACGCGCCGGCTCGGCAGGCGGCGGCGTGGTGCCGCGGCGTTCTCCGTCGCCTTGAACGCCATCTCGACGAGAGAAGGGTGAATCTTGATCTCTGCCGCCAGCGTTACGGACTCCGCAACAGAGGCTGGAGCCGCGGCAGCGGCGGCAGGCTCAGTGGTGGCAGAAGCCGCTGCCGCAGCGGATGTCGCAACGACGCCTGTCTTCACGGGCTCTGCCGACGCGGCGCTCGTGGGCTTCGCGTCGATCTCTGCTGTGACCACCTTGCTTTCGCCAGGGCGCTGCGGCACCGCGAGCCGATCGGCGACAATGATCGGCGCTTCGACGACGGTGGCCGCGCGCGGTTGGGTCGGCTCGACCGTGGCCGGCTCCTCGACGGCCGGAAGCTCGGGCGGAGCCGAAGCCGGCGTCACGATGTCCGCGGCCGGCTCGCGCGGCGGACGCCGGCGCAGAACGCGAATCTCCGGCGAGGGCTTGGGCGCAGCCGCGCGGCTCTCGGCACGCTGCGCTATCGCGGGCGCGCTCGGCTTGCCCGCGGCAGACGTGGCGATGTCCGTCCCCGAGCGGCGCGCCATCGAGAGATATTTCGCGACAGTGGCGATCTCCTCTTCGAGCGAGTGCGTCGTGATGACCTGCCGCGGCTGCGGCCGCTGCTGCGGCGCCGGCGCAGCCGCGCGGGCCGGCCGCGGCAGCTCGGCGGCTGGTGCATCGGCCGATCTGGACGTATCGGCGGGCAGCAGCTGAGCTGTGACCGAGGCCGCCTCGACGCCGGCAGGGCGCGCACGCAGCTCGATCATGCGATCGGGAAAGAGGATCGCGGCGAGATCGCGCAGCGAGGCACCCGGCATCAGCAGCCGCCGCAGCGCCGGCGGCAGGCTACGCAGCGCGGTCGTCTCGGTGCGTTTGACAACAGTATCGTTGCGGCCGGCTTCGACCAAGGTCCCGTCGTCGTGACGCGCGTCGCTGATCAGAACCTTACGGGCCCGCAGCATCGCCGTCAGTTCGCGCAGATCCGAGCGCGAGGCGTGGTCGACGACCAGAAGATCGAAGGTGCCGATCCGGGCCGGCAGCAACTCGGCGACACGCCAGGCCGGCATCACGTGACAAGGAATCTCCTCGAGCCAGCCGTCCAGAGACCTGCGCGCGGCAAACCGAAGCCGGCGCGCGGTCGGACCGGAGCAGGCCGACGCCATCTTCTGCATCGAGTCCCTGAACCGCTTCACCGCTTGCCTGACGGCGCCGCCCGCATTCTGCGCGATGGCCAGCGACATGCGGGCACCGATCACCGCTTCGAACAGAGCGAGCGAGCGCGTCTCAAGCCGCGCGCGCTGAGCCGCGAGGTCATGCAGCAGCTGCCGCTCCTCCGGACTTTCGATCCGCATCAGCACGGCCCAATTCCACGCCGCCACCCATTCCGCGAGCGTCGTCGCATCCTTCGCCTCGCCCGCGGCCGGCGCGGACCGCAGTCGCTGCGCCAGACTCGGCGCGCCCGCTGCAGTCGCCATCCGGCAGGCGGTCCTGACGAGTTCGTAGTCCGGGCCGGCCTCGCGGATCTTCTCCATGGTTGCGAGAATGCCTGTCCACCGCGTTTCGAGCTCCTGGGGCTCCGTCTCGGCGTCACCGACCCGCGACAGCACGTCATCCTGAACAGAGACGGCGAGTTCTCCCGCCCGGGCGAACAACTCGCCCAGGCGAGCGAGCTCGACCAGCGGTCCCGATACGCGCGTCATGACGGTCCGGATCGCCGCGCCGAACGCGGCCAGCCGCTGTGCATCGGCCAGCATCGCCCTGACGTCGCCGTCCGGCATCGACAGCTTGGAGCAGGCATCGGCCACGTTGCGGACGGCGAGCGCGGCCGTCACGACGGCGGCCTCGACGCTCTTGACGATGTGCTCGAGGTCATCGAACGCCCGCGCCGATTCCAGTTGAAGCGCGGGTGCATCGATCTGCGTTGCGATCGACGTCCAGCGCGCACGCAACGCATGCAGGTCGTGACGCCACAGCAGGAAGCGCCCGACATATTGCCAATCCGCCGGCTTCGACGGCGCGGCCCCGTCCACCGTGATGGCCTCGACGGCGGCCTTCAGCGCGCGGCGCGACGGCGAGAACCGCGCGAACGGCTTCTCGCCGGCCGCAAGCCGTTCGACCACGCGAATCGCATCCCTCCTGGTGAACGCCTCGACCGGCGCCTGCACCTGACGCCTCGTGAATTCGGCGCTTCGGGACAGCTGGAACGACGCATCACGCGCCCAGCCTACGACCTTGTCGAGAGCCACGGGCTCGTCGGCCTTGGCGGTGCCGAGCGGCGACAGACGCGCGAGCCAGGGCGCCTCCGCGATGGCGCGATGGCCAGTCACCAGCGCATCGAGATCGGCCGCCAGGCGGTTGGTTGCGTCGAGCCCGAAGGTCGCGATGGCGTCGAGCGCGAGATCCTCGTCGCGGCCTGCGTCCGACGTCAGCCCTGCCTGGTGCTGCAGCTCCGCGTGCAGACGCAGGATCGCGGCAGTGTCTGGAAGCGCCGCGAGCTCCGGCAACTCGACATCGATGTGCTTGAGATCAGCGGCCAGCCGCAGCCGCGCCTCGCGTGCCTTGTCGACCGCCGTGACGAGCGGGTCGGTGGCCGCGAGCAGGCGCTTCGGCCGGTCGGTGAACCAGGCATGCGCCTCCTGCTCGCCGATCAGCGCCTTGAACAGATCGAACGGCAGCTCCGGCAAGCCGCCGGCGACTCGCAGGTTGCGCTGGACGATCTCGGCGATCTCGTCGTCGAGCGATGCGATCTGCGTGCGCTTCGAGATGATGTCGCGTTCGAGCCGGCCGATCTGGCCGACCTGATCGCGCAGATTCGGCGTGTCCAGGATCGATTGCAGCCGGCCCGCCAGGGCTTCGGCCTTCCTGAGCACGTCCTTGTCGGAGCCGGTCGAGCTGACGGTCAGCTCGCGAATGGCCGGCGGCAGCTTCTGATGCAGCAGGGAAAGTGCAGCCTCGTCCCTGGACACGACGAGGACGCGCGAGCCGAGCGCGAGGTGATGGCAGACGACGTTGACGAGCGCCGCGATCCGATCGTCGCGTGCGACAGACTGGACCATCAGGCCATCCGACCGCGACAGCTCGCGCACGACCTCGACATCCTCCGCGACAGCCGGCAGCGGGAAGAACAGATCACCCTGCTCGACCGCGGCAGGCTTGGGCGCAGGCGCAATGTCGATCGGGCCCCCGACGATGCCGGACAGGTGCCGCCGCGCATTGGCGTGGCCACGTCCATCCGGCTGCGAGAGCAGCGCGTTCACGGCTCCCGACAGGCAGCACTCACTCTGCGGCGCATGCTCGATCGCGGTCTTGAGACTGTCGATGTCGCGCAGGGCGAGGCTCTCCGGCCGCCGCCGCGCGGATATGACCCAGCGTCCCGCCGCGATGGCGGCCTCCATGGCCGGCGTGCCGTCCGACGACACGGGATCGCGCGACGTCCTGTGACCGGATTGCACGCCTGCGGCGCTCAGGATCTGATCGGTCCCGATCGGCGTGAACGGCGACAGCTCTGCGCGCTGCTCCAGCGCCTCGACCAGACGATCCGGCTTGTCGCGCACGGCAAGCGCGGCGTCCGGCGCCACGGCATCGAGCGCCCTCAAATTGACGGTTGCGCCGACGAAGCGCGGCCGGACCCTGACCTCGGCATCCGGGCGCGCGATGATCTCGATCTCGACCGCGCGCTCGAACAGCGGCAACTCGAACTCGCGCCCGCCCTGCCGCCACGATGACAGCGCGATGCCCCACATGACCTCGATCGCGTGATCGGCGCCCGCCGTGGCCGCCATGTCGCGCAGCCGCTGGTGGATCGCCATGGTCCGGCGGCGCATGCGCTCGGTGTCGGCCCAGGCGGTCCATGGCCCGCTGATATAGCGCTCGATCCGCTGCACGAGATCAGGACGCTGCTCCAGGCGCAGCCGTCCGGTCCAGGCGCCCAGCGCCGGGGCCGGCGAAAAATCCTCGGGCCGCGCGTGGCGGGCAAAGGTGAGGCGGTTCTTCTCGATCTCATCGACCGTGACCGCGATGCTCTCGTGCGGCGATGGACGGCGGTCGGGGTCGGACGACGGCTCGACCCAGGCCTTGAGATCGTAGTCGATGACAGGCGGCTCCGTCGCCGCAAGCGCCTCGACGGCGAGCCACACCGGGCCGTCGACGTCGAAGGTATTGATCACCACGCCCGGCAGGCCCGCCAGCTCCTCCTGGTCGAGCGCGAAGCCATGATCGTCCGCGAATGGATGATCCGGCTGACGCTCCGCCGGGGAGCCCTCGGCACGAATGATCTCGGTCAGACTGCCGAGCACGTCCTGCAACGGCTCGACGACCGATCCCATGCCGAGTGCTTCGCTCGTCGAGGACGCCCAGGCGTCGGTCGGCGACTGCGGCTCCAGGGCTGCCGCGCCGATAGCACCAAGCAGCCGCATGCCGTGATCGGCTGCACTGCCCTGCGCCTTGCGATCGCCCGCGCCAGCCTCGTTGGGCCGTACATTCACCAGCTGGCTCATCGCACAGATCCTTCTCTGAAGTCGGCCGCAACGTCGGCGGAAGCTCGGCGAGAGGCTGACCGACAAGGATGGCCCTGCGCATGATCACGGTGCGCCGGGCGATCGGAGAGTGGGTTCAGAGTGGACAAGCTTGCCTCGCTGCAACGTCGACGGAACTCCCGACTCGTTGCGGAGGGGTATGGCGAAGTGAGGTCACATCAATGACCCGACAGGTAGATGAATGTGACGATTCTCGCTCCCGTCGGAGAATCGGGAAAAAATCCCGGGTCATTCGATGAGGAAAATCGCGCCTAAGAAGTTTGTTAGTCTTGGCTTTTTGTGTAGCGTCGCGCGCGTGGCCGACAACAAGCTTGGGTTGCGGACGAATACGCTGGAATGTGTCTAAGAATACTTCTAACGCTCAAGAAGAAATATCGAGACGCATGCCGAACGCCCGATGTCCACGCCGCAGCACGGCTGCGGTCCCTGTTCGACCACGAGCCCGCCGCGTATGCGGCTCGCTTGCAGGGGGCGGCGCCACAAGCATTGGCGCCAGCGTGCATGGCACCGCGTCGTTCCCTCCCCGAATACGGTGATTGTATCCGACCGAAACGGCGTCGCCGTGCCCCACACGATGGCCCGCCAAAGAAGCACGGGGATGTCGCCGGATCCCATGCGATGGCTCTGCAGCCGACGCTGCTTGAAACACCCTCGAAGCTGAAGTAGCTGTTGTTGCAATGACATCGACGTCGTCCAGACGTTTCCCGATCGATGGGGCCGGGACTGCATGGTGAGGCAACGGACGAGGGCTGCGGCCGCATGCGGTGCCGTGCTGTTCACGCTGGTTTCGCTGCCGTCGCGCGCGCAGTCGCAGACTGCCGGGACGGCCGAGCGCGAACCTGCGTCGGTCAAGCTTTCCGCGACGCAACAAAAGCAGATCGGGCTCCAGACCGCCGTCCTGGCGGCGGAATCCCATCCCGAGCAATTTCGCGCCTACGGCACGGTGCTGGACGTCGCCAGGCTCACCGACCTGACCAACAACTACGCCAATGCGCAGGCGCAGCTGCAGACGGCGCAAGCGAAGCTCGACGTCGCAAGACTGGCGTTCGAGCGCGCCCGCGACCTCGTGCAGTCGGCGGCCATGCCGCGCAAGGACGCCGAGGCGGCGGAGGGCACGTTCCGGACCGATCAAGCCTCCCTGGCCGCGGCGGAATCGCAAGTGAAGACCTTGATGGCGACGGCGCGGCAGGAATGGGGCGCCGTCATCGGCAAGGGCATCATCGAGCGCTCACCGCAGGTCGTGCAACTGATCGAACGCGAGCAGCTGCTGGTGCAGGTCACGCTGCCGCCCGGCGTGACTCTGGCCGCGCCGCCGCGCGGTGCGCTGGCGCAGGCGCCGACCCGCAGCGTCAACATCGATCTGCGCTATCTGTCGGCTGCGCCGCGAACGGATCCGCGCATCCAGGGCGTGAGTTATTACTTCGTCGCCGCCGGCGACAGCGGGCTGCTGCCGGGGATGAACACCATCGCCTACGTACCCTCGGGCAAGTCGTTCGACGGCGTCTTCGTCGAGGACACCGCGATCGTACAATGGCAGGGCCGCTCGTGGGTCTATTTGCGCGCCGGTCCCGATCTCTTCAAGCGCCACCCGATCCGCACCGATCAGCCGGTGTCCGACGACGACTATGTCGTGCAGGACATTCCGTCGGGCTCCGAGATCGTCCTGCGCGGCGCACAGGTGCTGTTGTCGGAGGAGGCCAAGAGCGAGTTGCGCGGCGGCGGCGACGATGATTGACGGCGCTCGCGGCGCCGCGACCGGCCCCCAGGCGGCGCTGATCTCGTTTGCCATCCGCTTTCGCGGCATCGTGCTGGCGCTGGCCTGCACCATTCTCGGCTATGGCATCTTGTCGCTGGGGAGCGCCAATTATGCCGTGTTTCCCGAATTCGCTCCGCCGCAGGTCTCGATCCAGACCGAGGCGCCAGGTCTCAGTCCCGAACAGGTCGAGGTGCTGGTCACGCAGCCGATCGAAACCGCGATCAACGGTCTCGCCGGCGTCGAGAGCATGAGGTCGTCGTCGATCCAGGGCCTGTCCGTCATTTCGGTCATTTTCCAGCCCGGCACCGAGGTCTACCGCGCGCGGCAATTGGTGACCGAGCGACTCGCGGTCGTCGCTGGCAGCCTGCCACAGGGCGTGCGGGCGCCATCGATGACGCCGCTGGTGCCCGCGGCCGGCACCGTGCTGGCGATCGGGCTGACCTCCGAGCAGCGCTCGCTGATGGATCTGCGCACGATCGCCGATTGGACCGTGAGCCGGCGGCTGCTGGCGGTCGCGGGCGTCGCGCAGGTCACGACCTATGGCCGGGACATCCGGTCGCTGCAGGTGCAGGTGCGATCCGACGATCTGGTCCGCTTCGGCGTCGGCATGAACGATGTCGTCGCCGCCGCGCGCAAGGCCACCGGCGTGCGCGGCGCCGGCTTCGTCGACACCGCCAATCAGCGCGTCATCCTGCAGACGCAGGGCCAGTCGCTCACACCCGAGCAGTTGGCGCGCACGGTCCTGCTGCATCAGGGCGGCGCCAGCGTGGTGCTCGGCGACGTCGCAACGGTCGTGAACGCGCCGGAGCCGCCGATCGGGGGCGCGCTGATCAACGGCCAGCCCGGCATCATGATGATGATCAGCCAGCAATTCGGCGCCAACACGCGCAACGTCGCGGCGCGCGTCGAGGCCGCGCTGCGGGAGCTGCGCCCGGCGCTCGACAGCGAGAAGGTCAGGCTGCACGCCGATCTGTTTCGTCCGGCGACCTTCATCGATGCGGCGACGGAGAACGTGCTGTTCGCCCTGCTGATCGGCGGCGCCCTGGTCATCATCGTGCTGTTCCTGTTCCTCTATGATTGGCGCACCTCCGTCATCAGTTGCACCGCCATCCCGCTGTCGCTGCTCTCGGCCGTGCTGGCCCTGCAGTGGATGGGACAGAGCCTGGACACGATGACGCTCGGCGGTCTCGCCATCGCGATCGGCGAGGTCGTCGACGATGCCGTGATCGGGGTCGAGAACGTGGTGCGCCGGCTGCGCGAGAACCGCGGCCTGCCGTCGCCGCGCAGCGAAGCGCGCGTCGTCTATGACGCCATGATCGAGGTGCGCAGCGCGGTCGCCTATGCGACCTTCGCCGTGCTGCTGGTGTTCGTGCCGATCCTTGCGCTGCCGGGCCTGGCCGGCCGGCTGTTCGGGCCGCTCGGCATCGCCTACATCCTCGCGGTGGTCGCCTCGCTGATCGTCGCGCTGACGGTCACACCGGCGCTGTCGATGCTGCTGCTGGCCGGTCGCACGGCGCGAGAGCAACGCGAGCCGCCGCTGGTGCGCTGGTCGCGCGGCTCCTACGAGATGCTGTTGCGGCGGCTCGGCCGCTTTCCCAAATCCGTCATGTTGACGGCCCTGCTGGTGACCGCCGGCGGCGCGAGCCTGGTGCCGTTCTTCGGCGGCACCTTCCTGCCCGACCTGAAGGAAGGCCACCTGATCCTCCACGTCTCGACACTGCCGGGGACCTCGCTCGACGAATCGCTGCGGCTGGGCACGCTGATCGCCAAGGCCCTGCAGGGCGTGCCGGAGGTCCGCAGCGTGGCACAGCATGCCGGCCGCGCCGAGGCCGGCGTCGATACCGCGGGCACGCATGCGAGCGAGATCGAGGTCGACCTCAAGCCGGGGCTATCAGGCGACCAGCAGGAACTCGCGCAGCAGCGCATCCGCGCCGTGCTCGCCAACTTCGCCGGCATCAACCTGTCGATCAAGACCTACTTGACCGAGCGTATCGAGGAGACGCTGTCCGGCTTCAACGCCGCCGTGGTCATCAACGTGTTCGGCCCCGATCTCGACGATCTCGAGCGTGCGGCGCGCGACATCGCGCGCGAACTCGGCGAGGTCCGGGGCGCGATCGACATCCAGCAGCAGTCGCCGCCGGGCATGCCGCAGGTCAACGTGACCCTGCGCCCGACCGATCTGCAATCCTGGGGCCTGGACGCGGTCGAGGTGCTGGAGCTGATCCGCACCGCCTATCAGGGCGATGTGGTCGGCCAGGCCTATGAAGGCAACGTGGTCTTCAACGTCATCGTCAAGCTCGATCCCGATGCGACCGCACGCCCCATCGAGATCGGCAACATGCCGATCCGGACGCCGAGCGGCGCCTACATCCTCCTGAAGCAGGTCGCGGACATCTATGGCACCGCGGGGCGCTACGTCGTGCTTCATCGCAATGGGCAGCGCGTGCAGACCGTCACCGCCAATGTGACCGAGCGCGATCTGGAATCCTTCGTGGCCGCAGCCAAGCGCAAGATCGCCAAGGAGGTCAAGCTGCCGCCGGGCGCGCATGTCGAGTTCACCGGCGCGGCCGAGGCGCAGGCCAAATCACGCCGCGACCTGCTGGTGAATTCGCTGCTGGCGACGATCGGCATCGTGCTGCTGCTGTCGTTCGTCACCGGGCACTGGCGCAACCTGGTGCTGGTGCTGATCAACCTGCCGTTTGCCTTCGTCGGCGGCGTCATCGCGGTCGCCTTGACCGGCGGCGTGCTGTCGCTCGGCTCGATGGTGGGCTTCGTGACGCTGTTCGGGATCGCGCTGCGCAACTCGATCCTGATGATCTCGCATTACGAGCATCTGGTCATCGCCGAAGGCCGCGCCTGGACTCTGGAGACCGCGATCGCCGGCGCCGCCGACCGCCTGGTGCCGATCCTGATGACCTCGCTGGTGACCGGCCTCGGCCTGCTGCCGCTCGCGCTCGGCGCCGGCGAGCCGGGCCGCGAGATCGAGGGGCCGATGGCCGTGGTCATCCTGGGCGGACTCCTGACCTCGATGGCCCTCAACCTGCTGGTGCTGCCGACCTTGGCGCTGCGCTTCGGCCGGTTCGCGCGCGGCGTGCACGTCCGCGGAGATGTCGCGGCGAGCTGATCTTGGGCGTGAGACGTCCGCGACGTTCGCCGCACGCGGCTGCTCGACGCTTCACCGTGCGGGCCGGATGATGGAGATTGAAATCCGACCGTGTTGACGAGCTTGTACACTGGCCAACCGCAGACCTTCGCGACCGAATTACCGGCGTCCGCATTCAGCCCTTTACGGACGTGGGACGTGGAAGGTTGCTGGTACTCACGATCGAACCTGGCTGGATCACTATGTCCGGGTTACCTCCGTTCCCGACCGTTCGCGCGGTCATACTGGGGCGGCAACCATGGGCCAAAATCCGACAAATGGCTCGGCCATCATTCTCTCAATGCAGCATCGGGACCCAGAGCGCCTCTCTGAGAGATCCAGTCCGCAATGCGAGCGATGCACTCTTCGTCAGTGTAGTAGGCACTGTGAACCAAGGTTTGATCTTGTTCCACAATTCGCAAGAGCGAAGATATATCGGCTGCGGTAATCGCAAGCTTCGAGAACGTCTCCGAAACATCGCCAAGGTGACGTGAAATCCACGTACTGCGTTTGTCGAGCGCGCGTTGCTCCGCGCCTTTTGGCATGTTCTCATATCTGACGACGCTGTCGGGAGCAAAACTAGGAAATTGTTCTATAAGCGGTAGAGAATAGCGATAGCCTTCCAAGCCCATAGCCATCCCTAAGAGTAGTGACCAGCTTCGATTGCGCAGTAAGTACACTCCAAGCTCGCCCGGAATATCGAGTAGCGAGCGAGCAACTTGGAAGCACCAACGAAATGGCGACAAAAAGCCCGACAGGAAACTTGCACCAAAAAGGCTCGTAATGCCCATCAGCAAGACGATAAACGTTGTGGTCATGGCACCCGCCAACTTCAGCGTGAATACAACCAGTAATAGCCCGAGCTCGCTGGTCGCATCTCGATAAAGCCAGTAGATAATATACGTCGCTCCAGCGGCTATGAAGATATAGATCGACACAGCCACGAACTTAGCAACGGCCCCGAGCTCGCTATAAGATTTCGCGCCGTGAACTCGCGCTACCGCCAATCTTTCTGAGATGGTGCGTTGGAGGGCAGACAACATGTAGCCAGAAAAACTCGTTTTGATCGACAGCGGATCGCTGCATTGGCGAATTTGATATAGGAGTTGCCACGCCTCATCCATCTGGCTGCTGATGGCAAGAAGTATTGGGCGACGTGGGTTGCGAGCATCATCCAAGTGGAAACTGACTGCAGGCGAAGCTAGACCGGCGAACGTGAATAGATGCCGGTCGGCAACGTACAACAGGACAAGGGCCTCAAGAAGCACGCAGATGTTTACACCTACTGCGCCCGGTCGGCCCTGAGCGAGGAGTCCTGCAGTCCAAAACAGGACGAATCCCAATTGAACCCACATTGCGTTGAACAGCACCATGAAGAGTAAACAAAATAGATAGTGCGCAGCCCAACATGACCAGCGACCAGTTGTGCCGGAAGTATATAGACCCCAGTAACTAGGAGACCTGAGACCGATTTTGGAGACGATAACTGCGAGTGCGGGAGCTAACAAAGCTGCCACAAAGGCCAAGGACGTCGGACTGCCATCAGCATCTGTCAACATATTAAACGGTAGGGATAATAGTTGGCCCATGGAGGAAGACAACGTCTGTCCGAAGAGCGAGTCAGTAAGTAACACTCCCGTCGCCAGGGCAACGTATAGAAGCCAACTTCTACGCTTCTCTACTGTAGCATCCGGGTCGATCACACGGAATGTTTGGATCAACAACATTCCAACAAACGATATGCCCAGAATGAGTGTAAGCCAGGGCAGGATATCGCTAATAGTTGCAAAGACAGGCCCAGGCTGAAAAACCCTGCTGAGAGCGGGCAAGTTTGTGTAAGTTGAAAACAAGAGGCTGGCAACAAGCACCAGAGAAATCACTGTCAAGTTTGTTTGTCGCCACTCGTACTTTTTGAGTACTGGCGACATCACGTCCATGAACGGAGTACCCAAAGTAACTAGTCTCCCCCTCTCCTGTCCTGCGGCGTACCCGGACATGATTTGTGGCAACGCCTCGATTAAGACATTTCCACCATGGCTGTGCGCAACGATGTGACATCGCCAGCCTTCCTTCTGGAGCTTGGCCACGTATTTGCCCAACGACGTTGCAGCTTGCGTGCGCGCGACCCAGCTATTCTCACCGGACCACTGAAGGACCTTATCGCCCTGCGGGCAGTGCGCCCAACACCGAGCCGGAGATCCGCGCTCCTCCAGCGCGGCATTGAGCTTGGCAGTAAACGGCTCGTCTCCTGGCCGGCCATCAACTGGCTCATACCATCTCCGTTTCGCGAACTGATCCGGCTCGGGCGCTGCCCAAGTGCCGTGCACGATGATCACAGTTTCGTCTGCCGACTTTTCCATGTGGGTTCACCGACACAAAATGCTAGAAGATGTGATCGAATCAACCTCTAGCTATATTGATTTAGGTCAACCACGAGACGGTCCCCCAGGGGGGCGACCCGGTCGGATTCGGGTCAAAGACTGAAATTCTCATACCGAGTAAATCTCTTCACAGCCTCGAATAACTGACATGGCATGGCCCTGGCGGCCCTTCTCTGCCGGGCCATGGGCTGTCCTCCGAAATGGGGTGGCGCTATGGCCGGTGTACCCCAGATAACAGGCGACTTGCCGCAGCGCCGTAAGTCGGCAGCCATGGGCCAACCGCAGACGTAGCGCTTCATCGCTCGATCCTCGTTCCGCTCGGAAACCAAATCCCAACAAAGCTACGCGCATGCTATTCTAGCGGCGATCTGGAAGCTGCGAGAG
This sequence comes from Bradyrhizobium sp. HKCCYLS3013, assembly GCF_051167615.1. Lineage (NCBI taxonomy): Bacteria > Pseudomonadati > Pseudomonadota > Alphaproteobacteria > Hyphomicrobiales > Nitrobacteraceae > Bradyrhizobium > Bradyrhizobium sp. HKCCYLS3013. Next base: position 131,266 of record NZ_JBNPTK010000015.1, on the reverse strand, counting down.
CAGTGTGCATCATGACGACAATACTGCGATAGACAAATGGGCCGAAGGAGATGGTGATGTCTCGTTCTCTACCAGAGAATGTGCTGCGCTTATGCTTTATTGCTCGTCATCGGAGCCTGGAATCTCAGCAGGTCCAGCAAAAATACTCTAACCCGCGGGCCGAGATCGGCGAACACTCGCTTGACTATGTGCTGTTAATTTATTTGAACCCTGAGGCATTGCTCTTCTGGATGCCGAAACTGTTCGACTATCTAAAAACGAGAGCTCCTCGGGATACATTTCATTACGATGTAGTCATGATGAAACTTGCAAACCAACAGTTTAGTGAAGAGCTGCGGGCCGTGGCATCAGACTGCGAACGCGAAATGATATGTCAATTTCTAATATGGATGGCGGAAAACATAGAGCTCTCCCCATCCGATCTAACGGAGCATCAACTTGCGCTCAAGCATTGGTCTCTATAAGAGGCATCTGAGTTCTGCTCTGGGTCACTTGCTGCCGTCCCGAACGAGCTAGCGTCACGGCCGGTGTACCTCGGATAGTTGCCGACTTGATGCAGCGCCGCGAGTCGGCAGCCTCCAGGGCCATTCAGGGTACGGTCCGGCGACCCGGTCACGTCCGCAATTCGCCCTTCTCGGACCTTCCGGCCGCCGCCAAAGACGTCGGCCGGCTGGGCTTGGGCGGATATGCTTCTCGAGACTCGTGCGAGCTCGAAGCCAGGCGCGCACGACCGACAAGTCAACCTCTGATGCGATGCGCCCAAGATCTGATTTTACTCACCGCCTCAAGCACATCATCCTTGTCCAGTCCTCCCACGAAAAATATTCCACTTTCGTTTTTCAGAAAATCATGATTGACTATGCGCATCCCGTCCCGCCATGAGGGGCGCTTCGCGATCGTCACGAGACGTGGGTGCGGGATGCGGTGGGTGCATCGGATCGCAGCGCGAGCAATCGTGCGGACGAACGAGCCCGATGCGCCGGCGAAATCGTAGGGTCCTGGCCTCCCGGTGCTGAGGCCAAGCGGACGGTGACGATGATCCGTTCGTGACGGGGGCAAGACAGCCGGTCCCCGGGGAGAGGACGTATAAGCCGCCCAACCATCGCGCGGGGAATGCCGGGATGTCTCGGCTGAACCTGTGGTACCTGCCGCCTGCATTTTTTTCGCAGGCGGGCCATGGGGGCGGCCAGCTCCCGGCATTCCCTGCGCCCTCTTCGTCGATGAGGGCGAAACGACCCGCACAACTCGGACGCAGGGCGCGCCGCGAGGCCGAATGACTGCGTTCTAAGAAGCACTCATCGCAGATGTCGGCGCCCGCAGCGTCGAGGCGGCGGAGAGACGATGGACGTCCCGCATGACAGCGCGCACAAACGCTGGGACTGTCGACCATTGGCCCGATGGATTTCGGCGCCGAACTGCCTCAGGCGTTCAGCCGGTCGATGTGCACCTTGCCGGCCTTCATCACCAGCGGAATGTGATCGCCCTGGCCGAGCAGGCACGAGACGTCGCGCAGCGGATTGCCCTCGACCACGAGCAGGTCGGCAAAGGCCCCGGGCGCGATGCAGCCGAGCTTGCCCTGCATGCCCAGCACCTCGGCGCCGATCACGGTCGCGCTGGCAATGACCTCGCGGGCACCGAGGATCTCGGCGCGGATCCGGAATTCATCGCTCTGCAGGCGCTGCGACGGTCCAAGGAGGTCGCTGCCGTAGCCCATCTTGACGCCGGCGTCGCGATAGATGCCGAGCGAGCGCAGGCCGGCATCGCGCACATCCGCGATCTTGGCGACGCTCTCCGGCGGCAGGCCGTATTGCGCGCCTTCATTGGCGAGCGCCTCATAGGTGACGAGCGTCGGGACGACATAGACGCCCTTCTCGGCCATCAGGCGCGCAGTCGGAAGGTCAACGAGATTGCCGTGCTCGATGGTGCGCACACCGCAGTGGACGGCGCGGGCGATCGCCTCCGCCGTGTAGGCATGTGCCACGACGTAGGTCTGCCGCGCGCGGGCCTCGGCGACGATGGCGCGGATCTCATCCTCCGAATAGCCGAACGCGCCGACCGGATCGGTCGGCGAGGCGACGCCGCCGGAGGCCATGATCTTGATCTGGTCGGCGCCCATCTGCAGCTCCTCGCGCACCGCCTTGCGGACCGCATCGACGCCGTCGGCCACGCGGGCCAGCGCGCCGACCCGCACGCAGCACGGACAAGGGGCGTTGTCGGACAGGAAATCCGTCCGCGCCCGCATGTCGCCATGGCCACCGGTCTGGCTGAGCGCCCGGCCGGACACGAACAGCCGCGGGCCCTCGGTGAGGCCGGTGTCGACGGCCTGCTTCAGCGGATAGCCGGCGCCGCCGGCGTCACGCACCGTCGTAAAGCCCCGCCGCAGCATGCCCTTGAGCAGCAGCGCCGAGCGCAAGGTGACCAGCACGTTCGGCATCTGCACCTGCTGGGCGAGATTGAGCTCGACCGCGATCGCATGGACGTGCAGATCGATCAGGCCCGGCATCAGCGTCTTGCCCTGGAGATCGATGGTCTGGTCGACGCTGGTCTGCAGCGGCTTGTCCGACACATCCTTGATCAGATGGTCCTCGACCAGCACGTGATGGCCTTCGCGCAGCTCCGGCTGCAGCGGGTCGAGCAGAGCGGCATTCTTGAACAGGATGGTCGGCATCAAGGTGTCCTCGATCGGAGCGAAGCGTGCGTCAGCGGGCGGAGCGAGCCGACGATGACAGTGTTCTCCCCTATCCTGTCCTGCGGCCTCGAGCCAGCCCGGGACGGAATACCTGTCTTCTCAGCCGATCGACATCAGGCTGGCATTGCCGCCGGCGGCCGCGGTGTTGGTGGAGAGACTGACCTCGGTGACCAGCCGGTCGAGATCGTAGCAGCCGTCGCTGGCGCGCGGCGTGACGAGCGGGACGATCGGTCCGGGGCGCGTGGCGAGGTCGCGGCCGAGCGCGATCAATTCATCCGCCGCGCCATCGGAAAGCACGGCCTGCAGATCGCGGAGAGCCCGCCAGCTGTCGACGATCCGCAGGCGGCCGCGCAGCCGGCTGGCGAGCGGTCCCAACACGGCAGCAGCGGGATTCGCGCGTTCGACGAACGCGTCGTTGCCGGTCATCAGAATGACGCCGATCTGGACCAGCAACGCCTGCTCGCTTCTCGCCAGTGCAGCGACGACGCCGCGCGCGGTGATGCGATAGATGTTCTGTTCGCCAACGGGTCCTGGCAACTCGATCTCGAGCCCGGCCAGCACCTGGGGCCCATGCGCCTCGCACGCCAGCGCCGCCGCGGCATGTCCGCTGGCCCGCAACCCGTCGAGATAAGAGCGCAAGACCGCGTCAGACTGCGACGCCATGAGCCGCTGGCGCGGCGGCATCGCGAACAGCCGGCGCAGATACAGCGGCCCGCCGGCCTTCGGCCCGGTCCCCGACAGGCCGGAGCCGCCGAACGGCTGCACGCCGACCACCGCACCGATCACGTTGCGGTTGACATAGATGTTGCCGGCGGCGCTGCGGCTCGAGGCACGGGCAATCGTCTCCGTGATCCGCGAATGGATACCGAAGGTCAGGCCATAACCGGTGAGGTTGATCGCGTCGACGAGGTCAGCGAGCTGCTCGCGACGGTAGCGCAGGACGTGGAGGACGGGGCCGAACACCTCGCGCTCGACATCGAAGATGTTGCTGATCTCGATGATGGTCGGCGCGACGAACGTGCCGTGCGCCGCCTGCGGTGGCAGCGGCAGCCGCTCCACGGCATGGCCGCGCGCCTGCATCGTGGCGACATGCGCATCGAGCGTGTCGCGGGCCTCGCCGCTGATGACCGGGCCGACATCGACCGACAACGACGCGGGATTGCCGAGCTCGAGCTCGCGCAGCGCGCCGCGCAGCATCGACAGGATGCGGTCGGCGACGTCCGCCTGCAGGCAGAGGATGCGCAGCGCCGAACAGCGCTGGCCAGCGGAGTCGAAGGCGGAAGCGATGATATCGCCGACAACCTGCTCGGCGAGCGCCGAGGAATCCACGATCAGCGCGTTCTGGCCGCCGGTCTCGGCGATCAGCGGCACGGGCTGTCCATGGACGGTGAGGCGCTCGGCAAGCTGTTTCTGGATCAGCCGCGCGACGTCGGTCGATCCCGTGAACATCACGCCCTGCACGCTGTGATCGCCGACCAGCGCGGCGCCGACGCGGCCATCGCCGGGCAGCAATTGCAGGACATCCGCTGGAACGCCGGCCTCATGGATGATGCGAACCGCCTCGGCGGCGATCAGCGGCGTCTCCTCGGCAGGTTTCGCCAGCACCGGATTGCCGGCCGCGAGTGCGGCTGCGATCTGGCCGGTGAAGATCGCGAGCGGAAAATTCCACGGGCTGATGCAGACCACGGGACCCAGCGGCCTGGGAATGTCGCCGTCGGGCAGCGCTTCGATCTCGCTGGCATAATAGCGCAGGAAATCGACGGCTTCGCGCACCTCGCCGACGGCGTTCGCAAAGGTCTTGCCGGCCTCGCGGACGATCAAGCCGATGAGGACGAGGCGACGCGCCTCCATCGTTTCGGCCGCAGCACGCAGGCATGCGGCGCGCACGCGCGGGCTGGTCGCGGCCCAGGCCGGCGCGGCGTTCGCCGCACGCGACAGTGCGGCCTCGATCTCGGCAGGCGCGGCATCCCTGGCCGCGCCGACGACGTCACGGCGATCGGCGGGATTGCGAATGAGGCGCGCACCTTCGCTGCCCGTCGCTCCGGTCGGCACAGCCTTCCAATCGAGGCTCGCGCTCGTGACCAGGCCTTCGCCGAGACGCGCCAGCGCGCGCTGATCGGAAAGGTCGAATCCGGCCGAGTTCACGCGGCCCGGGCCGAACAGCGCAGGCGGACGCCTGATCTTGTCGTGCGGGGCACCGGTGCGTTCCGACGCGCGAACGATGGCGACGGGGTCCGCGATCAGATCGTCGACGGAGACGGCGGGATCGGCGATGCGATTGACGAAGGAGGTGTTGGCGCCGTTCTCCAGCAGCCGGCGCACGAGGTAGGCCAGCAGCGTCTCATGCGAGCCGGCCGGCGCGTAGATGCGGCACGGGCGTCCGAGCCGTGCGGGTCCGACAACCTCCTCGTAGAGCGGCTCGCCCATGCCGTGCAGGCACTGGAATTCATACTGGCCGCGCTCGTAATTGGGACCGGCCATCTCCACGATCGATGCCAGCGTGCGCGCATTATGCGTCGCGAACTGCGGGAACACGGCGTCGGGCGCGGCCAGCAGTTTGCGGGCGCAGGCGAGGTACGACACGTCGGTATGGTGCTTGCGCGTGAAGACCGGAAAGTCCTGGAGACCATCGACCTGGGCGCGCTTGATCTCGCTGTCCCAATAGGCGCCCTTGACGAGGCGCACCATCAGCCGGCGCCGCGTGCGCCGTGCGAGGTCGATGAGCCAATCAACCACAAAGGCGCAGCGCTTCTGATAGGCCTGGATGACGAAGCCGATGCCGTTCCAGCTGGCGAGGTCCGGATCGATGCAGAGCGCCTCGAGCAGATCGAGCGACAAATCCAGACGATCGGCTTCCTCGGCGTCGATGTTGAGGCCGACGTCGTATCCCCGCGCGAGCAGCACCAACTGCTTCAGCCGCGGCAGCAGCTCGTTCATGACGCGGTCGCGCTTGATGCTGACGTAGCGCGGATGCAGCGCCGACAGCTTGATCGAGATGCCCGGCCCGTCGTAGATGCCGGCACCGGCCGCATGCCGCCCGATCGCATGGATCGCCGTCTCATAGGCGGCGAAGTAGCGCGCAGCATCAGCCGCCGTCGTCGCCGCCTCGCCGAGCATGTCGTAGGAGTAGCGGAAGCCCTGCGCTTCCCACGGCCGGCCGTTCGACAGCGCAGCGTCGATGGTCTGCCCTGCCACGAACTGTTCGCCCATCAGGCGCATGGCGAGCGTCACGGCCTTGCGGATGATCGGCTCGCCGCCGCGGGCGATGAGCCGTGTCAGCGCCGACGCCAGGCTGTCCTCGCTGGCGGCGGCCGTCAGCGTGCCGGTGACGATGAGGCCCCAGGTCGCGGCGTTCACCAGCAGCGACGGGCTGTGCCCGATATGGGCGCGCCAGTCGCCGGTCGCGATCTTGTCGCGGATCAGCGCATCGCGCGTCGCGGTGTCCGGAATCCGCAGCAGCGCCTCGGCCAGGCACATCAGCGCCACGCCCTCCTGGCTCGACAGCGAATATTCGTGGATCAGTCCCTCGACACCGCCGGATTGCGCCTTGCCGCGCAGACGCAGCACGAGATCGCGCGCCAGCTCGGTGGCCCGCGCCGACGACGACTCCGGGAGCGCGGCGAGATCGAGCAGCGGCGCGATGCAGTCCGGCTCGGCGCGGCGATAGGCCGAGGTGATCGCGGCGCGCAGCCCGCTCTGGCGCTGGAGGTGGGCATCGAACGCGGCGAACGGTCGTGGCGGCGGCTGCGACATGACACGTCTCCTCAATCGGTCCCCATCACTCGCCATGCCTCCGGCCTGAGCGCAGGCCGCGAGCGACGGATCGCGCTACCGCCCGATCAGCTGATCGGCGTAGTAGCCGATGGTCTTGCGGTAGATCACCGCCCTGTTCCACTCGCGCATGGCTTCGAAATTCGCCGAGCCCTCGTCGTAGGGCGCGCCCATCTTGAAGCCGTTGCTGTGCAGCAGGTTGGCGGTCGAGGCCAGCACGTCGGCGGTCGAGTGGCGCAGGTCGACGCGGCCGTCGCCGTCGAAGTCGACGCCGTATTTGATGTAGGACGACGGCAGGAACTGGGTCTGGCCGATCTCGCCGGCAAAGGCGCCGACGAGATCGCGCAGAGTGAGATCGCCGCGCTGGACGATCTTCAGCGCCGCCAGCAGCTCGCCCTGGAACAGCTCGGTGCGGCGACAATCATGCGCCAGCGTGGCGAGCGTGCGGATCACCGGCAGCTTGCCCATGTCGCCCTTGCCGAAATCGGTCTCCAGCCCCCAGATCGCGACCAGGATCTGGCGCGGCACGCCATATTGCTGCTCGATCTTCGACAGCAGTGCCGCGTGCCGCTGCAGCATGGCGCGGCCGCCATTGATGCGGCCCGCGCCGACGCGGGTCGAGACGTACTGCTCGAAGCTCTTGTTGAAGGTGTAGCGCTGGCGGCGGTCGAAGGCGAGCACGGCCGGATCGAGCGTCACGCCCGACAGCGCCTGGCTGATCGTGCCGCCCGAGACGCCAGCGCCCTGCGCCTCCGCCGAGAAGCTCGTGATGAAGGTATTGAAGTCGCCGCCGCAGCGCGCAGCCAGGGCAGGAGAGGCAAATGAGAGGATCGCAACAACTACGAGGGATCGGACAACGAGCATGAGAAGAAAGGTCCCTGCATGAGAGCGTGATGAGGACAGGCGGCGCCAAGCGCGGTCACCATGCCCGATTTGGCGGCGGCAGGCCAGCCGGCAGGAATCGCCCCCGATCTGCATTGCGTCTTCGGCTCCTTTGAACGCAACGCGGCCTCCCCGCCACATATGCAAGGCGCGTCTTCGTCGCGGTCGCATTCCTTGCGCGCGCTGATCGAGCGCCCTCTGCACGCTACACGCGTTAGCCCGCTTTGCCCGCCTTTGCCTGGAGAGGTCCCCCATGAGAATGACGTTCCGACTCGGCGCACTGACGCAGCTCGCGCTGTTCGCGGCTCTGCTCTGTCACACGCTGGCGCCTGCAGCTGCCCAGCCCGGCGACATCGCGGGAGCCAGGGATTATCCAGGCATCGGCCGTTTCGCCGGCAGCGTGATCACCGGCTATGTCGCCAAGGATTTCGATGCGGCGCGCATGCAGGCGGCGCCGTTCAAGGACGGCAAGGCGACCGACGAGCGGCGCCCGGAAGGCCGCATCGTCAGAATCGCCTATCGCACCGCGCCCGGTCCCTCGATCCTTGAAGTGTCGCGCAATTTCGAGAACCAGCTCGCCAAGGCCGGCTTCGAGCCACTCCTCGCCTGCGACACCGATGCCTGCGGCGCCATCCCGTTCACCGAAGCGATCGACGCGCTGCCGGTGCCGCAGATGTGGGTCGACGGCTTCGATTATCGCTATGTCGCCGGCCACAAGGCGGCAGGCGGACGCGAGACCTATGCCAGCGTGCTGGTCAGCCAGAACAACCAGCAGATCTACGCCCAGCTCACCATCGCCGAGCTCGGCGCGATGGAGAACAAGATGGTGAGCGCCGCCGAGATGGCGAAGGGCCTCGGCGACAAGGGCCACATCGCGCTCTACGGCATCTATTTCGATACCGACAAGGCGACGATGAAGCCGGAGAGCCGGCCGACGCTGGAGCAGATCGCGCAGCTGCTCGCCGGCCAACCGCAGCTCAGCGTCTTCATCGTCGGCCACACCGACAATCAGGGCAGCTACGACTACAATCTCGATCTGTCGCGGCGGCGCGCCGAGGCGGTCGCCGCCGAGCTGGCGCGGAGCTATCGCATCGCGCCGGCGCGGCTGCGCACCGCGGGCGTCGGCCTGCTCGCTCCGGTTGGCAGCAATGCCACCGAGGCAGGTCGCGCCCTCAACCGCCGCGTCGAGCTGGTGGCGCCCTGAGACGGCGCGCGGCCCGCTTGATCCTCGTCAAGACAGCGCCATCGTGGCTCCCTAAGCTCCACGGCCAAACTGGAGACGACGCCATGATCGGGATTACGTTGACCGCCGACCAGATTCGCTCGGCGCCACCGGAGGTGCGGCGCTGGATCGAGCACCAGGTGCTGTCGGGGCTCGGGCTCGGGCCGGAGGCCCCCTCGGCACCGCCCGCCCTGCCGGAGCCGGGCGCGCACCTCGTGGCCTGCTCGGCCGACGATGCGGCCAAGATCCTGGCGCAGATCCAGGGCGTGCTGCCGGCCGTGAACGTGTTCTTCGAGTTCGGCCGCCCGGGCATCGCACTCGGCCAGCCGCCGGTGATGATGTTCCGCCTGATCGACATCCTGCATCATACGCGGCTGCAGAACATCGGCCAGGTGATGGCCTCGCTGGACATGATCAACAAGGCGCTGATCGAGACGAGGCACGATCCGTCCGTGCGGTTCTGCGGCTTCGATCCCGAGGGCCATTGCCTGATCGCGCCGGAGACCCAGCGCGCGATCGCCAGCGTCTGGCAGAGCGTGATCGCCAAGCAGCATGGCGTGGCCGAGGGCGAGGCGGCGTGAGGTCATCGGCGCGCGGCCTGCCCGGCGCGCCATCGTCCCGAAGCGGCGCGCCGCGATGGCGCGTCAGCCATGTCCCTGCCGGACGGCTCCGGCCTTGAGCCCATTGCGGCCGGTGCTACCATGTCGAGGTCGTTCACGATCCGCGGGAGATCGCCGATGCCGCCAGGCCAGCGACGACGCAGACTGCTTCAGATCCCCCTGTTCCGCCTGCTCGCGATCAACCTCGCGCTCGGCCTCGGCATGGCCGTGGTGCTGGTCGGCGGCCTGCTGGCGCTCGACCCTTTCGGCCTGCGCCACCTGATCTTCTCCGATCGCTCGCCCGGCGTCGCCATCGGCCTGCTGCTCGGCTCGTTCTTCGTCACCTTCGGCTCGACCGCGATGGGCACCGCGATCATGGCGCTCGGCCGCGGCGACGATGACGACGAGCCGCGCGGCGGCACAAGGGTGCATGCGCGGGTGAAGGTGCGGAGGCGATAAGCTTGAAATCTCTGCCGCAATGGAGGTGCGCTCCCCTCCCCGCAAGGGGGAGGGGAGCGCACCGCCGTTGTGGCGACATGGCAAGCGTCCGTCCGCCCTCACCAATGCCCCTTCCGCCCGTTCCAGGCGAACAGCACATCGGCGAACCGGTCGTAGCCGAACCGCGTCAGTGGCCGCACCAGACGGTTGCCGAACAGCTTGGCGAGCCAGCCCTCGCCGGGCGTCAGCGCCCACAGCAAGAGCGCGACGTCGGCGCCGGTGATCAACTGCCCCTCCTCGTCGGTCGCGTGCAGGCGGCGGCGGACGGCGTCGACATCGGCGCCGAATGCGGCGAGCGCCTCCGGCTCTTCATTGATGTCCCTGAACGCGACCCGCCCCGACCTGACCAGCGCCAGCAGCTTGTTGCGCTGCCAGTCGATGCCGGCGTCGCAGACCGGGCAGCGCGTGTTGTACCAGACGGTGAGTTGGGGCATCGACATGTCGGGAATTCGCCGCGGGTTCGGGGCCGCGATGAACGCATTGTCATCCGGCAAATTCGAGGAGTTTTCGAGAGGCCGCGGCCGTGCCCGGCCACTCCTCCGATTCCACGAAAATCATATGACGGAAAAGTCAAATTCGGGCAGCGGATAAGCATTTTCCTGCATTGACCGGACCGGCCCCGCCGCCGTAGACCGCCGACCATGGCAAAGAAACCCGGCACCAACCCCAAAGGCGAATTCGCCTTCTTCAACGTCACCTATGAGGACGGCTCGCAGCGCTCCAACCGGCGGGTGCCGGCCGAGCTGCTCGGCGGCCTCGACGGCGACGAGCCGGCCCGCGGCTTCATCATGGAGCAGGACCGCGACATCGCCGAAAAGTCCGGCCGCCCGCCGCTGGCGATCAAGTCGCTGGAGAGGGTCGGCGCGAAGAAGAAGTAGCGAAAGCCCCGCTGCCGTAGGGTGGGCAAAGCGCGCAGCGCGTGCCCACCATCAGGTGCCTGCCGCGAAACGCGGTGGGCACGGCACGCGATGCCTGCGCCAGCCCCAACAGGCGCCTTTGCCCACCCTACGGCAGGGCGCTATGCGGCTTGCTTCTGTCGCTCCGGCAACAGCACGCTTTCCCGGGTGTCCATCTCCTGCGGCCGATTGATCAGGCTGACCAGCGTGTAGCTGATGATCAGCAGCAAGAACCAGGAGCCGAGCTTGGTGACCGACACCATGGCCCAGCCTTGGGCCTGCGCCGGATAGATCCAGGTGCGCGACAGCGTGCCGATATTCTCCGACAGCCAGATGAACAGCGACACCAGGATCAGCCCGAGCAGCAGCGGCATCGAGCGGTGCACGCGCCAGACCTTGAAGTGGACGGTCGCCGGCGCAAACAGCAGCGCGGCCCAGCCGAACAGCACGAGCCTCAGATCGAGCCTGTAATGGTCGGTGAAGAAGTTGAGATAGATCGCAGCGCTCAGCCCGACCAGCCAGCGCCGCGACGGATGGCCGGTGAAGCGGAAATCGAACAGCCGCCAGACGCGGCAGAGATAGCTGCCGATGCAGGAATACATGAAGCCGGAGAACAGCGGCACGCCACCCAGGCGGATCAGGCTCGGCTCGGGATAGATCCACGAGCCGGTCGCGGTCTTGAACAGCTCCATCGCTGTCCCGACAAGGTGATAGACCAGGATGACCTTGGCCTCCTCAAAGGTCTCGAGTTTTGCCGCGAGTAGCGCGGCCTGGACGGCGAGCATGCAGAGGAAGAGAAAGTCGTACCGGGCCAGCGGCGCATCGGCCGGATAGAACCGCCATGTCACAAGCAACAATGCCAGCGCGATGCCGCCGAACAGGCAGGCCCAGCCCTGCTTCACGCCGAAGCGAATGAATTCATAGAGGAAGGCAGTCCACGGCGTTTCGGCCGCACGCGCCGCGAGGCGGGCCTCTGCAGCGATGAAGGGGCGCAGCGGCGCCCAGATGGCGGCGGCGCTGGACTGCGCTGCGGCCGATGAAAACTCGTCGTCGTGCATGGGAGTTCGCATCCGGTGAGACGCCAATCCCTAGCAGTCGATCGCCCCACGCCGTCTGCGCAAAGTTCGGCCTCTTGCGGCAAGGACACGGACACCTGCGGACAAGAGGCCTTGTCGGCCCCCGGCACCTCGACGCCACCTTCCAAACCTTCCTGCAACCTCCCCACCGCCGCGCGATACAGTGCCCTCGCCCCGTGTGGGAGAGGGCAGCGCTGGCGGAGCCGCGGGCTCGGTTGGGTGAGGGGTTCTGTCCGCGAGCGCAACTCGGGGAGATAGACCCCTCACCCGACCGAGGTCGTTGCACTGTCCTACATGCCCTCTCCCACAAGGGGCGAGGGCGCAGTCACCGCCGCTGCGCCTGCGGCACAATCGTTTGGCTTCCCGCTTCTCGATGACTGTTTCTTGTTAGGTCTGTCGACCGCGGCAATAGGTCTGCCACATCTCGCGATAGGCCGCTTCGACGGCCCTGGTGTAGATGGCCGGACCACAACGTGCGGCGATGAGGTCGGGAAGCTGGTGACGGATCATCCTGAGCCGGTCCGGCGTCGACCGCAAAGCGATGTCCACATACTCATCATCGGTCGTGGCGACCCAGTCGGCCATGCCGATCGCCGTCAGGATCGCGCCGCCGGCGCGGCTGCACATCCCGTTGCCGAGCTTCGACACGACCGGCACGCCCATGTGCAGGGCTTCCCAGGCGGAGACGCCGCCGCCATTGGGAAATGGATCGAGCCAGATGTCGATGAGCCGGTGGGCGGCGAGATGCTCGTCGCGGGAGGTCGGTCCGATCAGGCCGATGCGATCCGGCGCGATGCCGCGCGCGGCGAAGTCGGCCAGCAGCCTGGCCTGAATCGCAGCATCGCCGAGCAGATAGTCCTTGACGAGCAGCCGGGCGCTTACATCGGCGCGCAGGATGCGGGCCCAGACGTCGAGGACGGCGCTCGATAAGCGGTTCGCCCGGGTGAACGCGCCGTAAGTCACATGGCCATTGGACGTCACGGGCGCCTCGAGGCTGCGCAGCCCCGCCGGAGGCGGCTCGATGATGATCAGGCATGGCAGATCATAGATCTGCTCGGTGAACAGGTGACGTACCTCCAGCGGCGCCATGACGGGATCGCCGAACAGGTAGTCCATCGTCGCCAGACCGGTGCCGGTCGCGTGGCCCCAGGCGGTGACCTGGATGGGGGCCGGCTTGCGCGCGAAGGTGGCCAGCCGATTGCCGCGGGAGTGTCCGGACAGGTCGACGAGAATGTCGACCCGGTCGGACCGGATGCAATCCGTGAGCTGATCGTCGGACCATTGCATCACGTCGTGCCATCGATCAGCAGCCACCCGGAACGTCTCGGTGATCTCGTCCTGGACCGGTGAGTTCGAATAGCAGATCACCCCGACCTGCGATTTGTCGTGGTTCTGCAGCACGGGCCGGATCGTGCGGGCGGCGGAATGCTCCTTGAAGTCGCCCGACACATATCCCACGACGATCCGTCGGTGAGGGTCAAGATCATTGGTATGATCAGGCGGATGCCTCTCTGCGATCCTGGATCCGATCCGGCGCCACCACTCCGATCGGACGGCCTGGTGCTCCGCATAGCCGACATCGCAGAAATCCAACGAGAAGATGCGGTTCGCCAGTGCGACTTCGTCGGCCGGGTCGATCGCGAGCGCCCGATCGAAAAGTGCGACAGCCGCCTCTGCATCGCCCATCAGCGCATGACATTGACCGATCTGGCTCAGCGCTTTCGCGGAGTTCGGCTCGATCGTAACGGCGCGCTGGCAGGCCTCCAGCGCCTCGCTCACCCGCTTGTTGAGCATCAGGACGTTGGCGCGGCCGAGCCAGCCCAGGGTGAATTGCGGATCGAGCGCGATCACCCGGTCGAAATCAGCGAGCGCGTCGTCGTTACGCTTGAGCTGGAGGAACGTCTCGCCGCGATTGATCAGCGCCGTGGTGTCGTCGGGCGCAAGGGCCAGCGCCCGGTTGAATTCGGCGATCGCCTCATCGGATCGACGCAGATCCTTGAACGCGCAGCCTCGATTGATGATGGCGGCCAGATGCGTGGGTTTCGCCGCGAGAAGCTGGTCGTAGCATGCGATCGCATCGGCGAACCGGCCGAGATAGTGCAGCGCTTCGCCCTTGTTCATCAACACGTCGAGGTGCTGCGGATTGATCCGGAGGGCGTTGTCGAAACTGACGACCGCCTCCGCGAAGCGCTGGAGGCGCGACAACAGCTTGCCGCGTTCCAGCTGCGCCTCGAAGAAATCCGGCTTCAAGGCCAGGAGATCGTCGAAGCAGGTCAGCGCTTCGTCGTCGCGCTGGAGCGCGGACAGGACGACGGCCCGCGCATATCTCGCCGCAACGTTTTGCGGGTCTGCCAGCACCGCCCGCTTCAGAAGGCGCTCCGCCGCCTCTGAATTGTTGCTCTGGTGCTCGGACAGTCCAAACATATAGAGCGCGCCGAAATGGTTCGGCCGCTTCTTGAGGATTTTCTTGTAGCCGGCCTGAGCCTTGGCCAGATCGCCGGAGCGGTGAAACGCACTCGCCCGGGCGAACAGGTCGGCGATCTCATCGCCTTTCCGCAAGGCTGGCTGCATGCTGAAAACGTCCAGGGATCAGCCGCCATCGCCAAGTTCTGTCACGACGGGGCAGAGTGCCGGAATGCAGGCGTCATTCGGTCGCCCGCCGAACCTTCGATGACAAGCGTAAACAATTCATTAACCATGTTTTCTGCGGGAATTTGCTGAGTGAATGCCGTCATTGGTCCTTCCGCAGCGCGTCACGTCCATCGCCGTCAGAGTACCAACTTAATGCGTACGGTGGGCGAAGCGCCGCCGAAGGCGGCGCGTGCCCACAATTGGCCGCCTGCCGCGGTAGGCACGGCGCACGACACCGTCGCCAATCTCGACACCGTGCACGTGCCTTTGCCCACCCTACGCATCACTGTCGCCGCCAGGGTTTGCAAAACGCTGGAGCGAACTCGACGGCGAGCGCTTCGAGACGCGAAAGCTGGAGATCTTTCGGGACGGCAGCATCGGCTTCGCAACCGCGACCGAGGCGACAGATCGGACGCGGCTCGGGAAGATAGCTGTTCCTCCCATCGACGAGATCGGGCAGGATCCTCAATTCGTGGCGGAAGAGATTTCGAAGGAAGAGTTCGAGCGCCGTTGGAGCGCCAGGCGTGCGCGTTAGGTCACGTCGACAAATTGCCTGGCTTACATGGATCACAAACTAAAACGGCGAACCTCTCGGTCCGCCGTTGTCCCTTGATGGATTGCCGGGTCAAGCCCGGCAATGACGACTGATGCAGTGATTAGTTGTCCAGGAACGACCGCAGCTTCCTTGACCTCGACGGATGCTTCAACTTACGCAGCGCCTTGGCCTCGATCTGGCGGATACGCTCTCTCGTCACCGAGAACTGCTGGCCGACCTCTTCCAGCGTATGGTCGGTGTTCATGCCGATGCCGAAGCGCATGCGCAGCACGCGCTCTTCGCGGGGGGTGAGCGAGGCGAGCACGCGGGTGGTGGTTTCGCGCAGGTTCGACTGGATGGCGGCGTCGATCGGCAGGATGGCGTTCTTGTCCTCGATGAAGTCGCCGAGGTGGCTATCCTCCTCGTCGCCGACGGGGGTTTCAAGCGAGAGCGGCTCCTTGGCGATCTTGAGGACCTTGCGCACCTTCTCCAGGGGCATGCCGAGCTTCTCGGCGAGCTCCTCCGGGGTCGGCTCGCGGCCGATCTCGTTCAGCATCTGGCGCGAGGTGCGGACGATCTTGTTGATCGTCTCGATCATATGCACGGGGATGCGGATGGTGCGGGCCTGGTCGGCGATCGAGCGGGTGATCGCCTGCCGGATCCACCAGGTGGCGTAGGTCGAGAACTTGTAGCCGCGGCGGTACTCGAACTTGTCGACCGCCTTCATCAGGCCGATGTTGCCTTCCTGGATCAGGTCGAGGAACTGCAGGCCGCGGTTGGTGTACTTCTTGGCGATCGAGATCACGAGACGGAGGTTGGCTTCCACCATCTCCTTCTTGGCCTGACGGGCCTCGCGCTCGCCCTTCTGCACCGAATGCACGATCTTGCGGAATTCGCCGATCTCGAGACCGGTGAGCGCGGCCATCGCCTGCACCTCCTGGCGCAGGTCCTTGATGCGGTCCTTCTCGTAATGGACGAAGTTCTTCCAGCCTTTGGCGGAGAGCTTGGAGACGCGGTTGAGCCAGCGCGGATCGAGCTCCGAGCCCTGGTAGTTGCGCAGGAAGTCTTCGCGCGCGACGCCGTGGGAGTCGGCCAAGCGCATCAGCCGGCTCTCGAACGAGACCAGCTTCTTGTTGATGTCGTAGAGCTGCTCGACGAGGCTGTCGATACGGGCCTGGTTGAGGCGCAGCGACTTCACCTCGACGATGATCTCGTCCTTGAGCTTCTTGTACTTGCGCTCCTGCGACGGCGACAGCGACTCGCTCTGCAGCTGGTTGGCGATGTCCTGCTCCTGCAGGCGTCGCAGCTTCTTGTACTCGGACGCGATCTTGTCGAAGGTCTCGACCACCTTCGGCTTCAGCTCGGCCTCGATGGCGGCGAGCGACATCTGGTTCTCGAACTCGTCGTCGTCCATGTCGGCTTCGGCCGCCGCCTCGCCGGGATCCTTCTCCTCGGCGGGCGCGCCGTTCGGCGCGGCACGGAACGGGGTCGGCTGCTGCGGGGCGGCCGGCGGCGCGACCGCGGCCTGGACGTCGCCGCCCTCGGCCGGAGCGCCCTCGCCATTCACGGGCGCGGCGATCTGCGGATTCATGCCGCCCTTGGCTTCCGGGCCGGCATAAGTGGCTTCGAGATCGATGATGTCGCGAAGGAAGATCTTGCCTTCGTTGAGCTCGTCACGCCAGATGATGATGGCCTGGAAGGTCAGCGGGCTTTCGCAGAGGCCCGCGATCATCGCCTCGCGGCCGGCCTCGATGCGCTTGGCGATCGCGATCTCGCCCTCGCGCGACAGCAGCTCGACGGTGCCCATCTCGCGCAGATACATGCGCACGGGATCATCGGTGCGCTCGCCGGGCTCCGACTTCTTGACCTCGGTGACGGCCTTCTGGGTGATCTCGACGAGCTCGTTGTCGGTCTCGTCCTCGCCGTCGTCCTTCTCGTCGGACTCGTCGGCCTCCTCGGCCTCGGTCACGTTGATGCCCATGTCTGATAGCATCGACATGATGTCTTCGATCTGTTCCGGCGAGGTGGTGTCGGAAGGCAGGACCTCGTTGAGCTGATCAAAGGTCACGAAGCCGCGCTTCTTGGCCTGCTTGATCATCTTCTTGACGGCGGCGTCCGACAGGTCGAGCAACGGCGAAGGCGCATCGGCGGCGTCCTTCTCAGGAGCGTCCGCGGCCTTGTCGTCCTTTTCCTTGTCCTTCACCTGCAGCGTCTTTGCCTTCGTGGCCATTCATTGCTCCCGAAACGCGCCCGCTCCGCCCGTGGCATCTTCGCCCTTGGCATCGCGGCGCCCGCCTGCTCTACTCAAACTGTTCTCGACGCGGAAAGGGCGGCGCACATTCAACGTCGCCACCCCCTGAAGTCTGTCGCTGGTGTCGTCCCGTTTTCGGACCGGCGCGCGTTTCTTGCAAAAGCGATACCGGTTTTGCAATCGAATCCGGCGCCCAACATGCAGGCGCGGTGTCCGACAGCGAAACCAACCCATCTGCTGCAGAAAATGCCCCGGACCTCTTAAACTTCGATTAACCCTGTTTTTGCAGCCAAACCATGGATTTGGCGAGTCTTTTCGCGCGGACCCGAGACCGCGCAAGCGGACCGGGTCGAAATGTGCTCAGTTCGCGACAGGGCGCCGGGCATCCGGTCTACACGTTGCGGTTGGTGCGACCGGACAGTTCCCCGAAGCCTTCGATCAGCGCTTCGGTGCCGTCCATCTCGGCCATCCTGGCCTTCACGTCCCTCAACCAGCCCATGTTCGGCTCGCTCGGCTCCTCGCCCAAGGCAAGCTCGGCATCCTTCAATTCCCTAAGTAAGGAGTGCCATTGCCGATGCAAGGCAACGAGCTGGTGCCAGGTCGCAAGAACGTCATCGCGCGCCGCGCCGGGCTTCGCCGCCCACACCGCAGCGGTCGTGATTGCCCGCTCAACCCGTTGAAGAAGCTCGGAAAAGCCTGACTTCTCCAGGTCGGCCCGCATCTTCTCGGCCTGCTCGTCCGGGTCCGGCGAATGGTGGTGGTCGTGGGCGAAGGCCGCGATGATCGCGGCGCGGAGCTTGTGCGCCTCGGGATGGGCCAGTTCGAGGGCTGCGACCTCCTCGAGGTGGTCGTGCAGGATCCAGGGGTGGTTGATCAGGCACTGCAGGATCAGCGCCTCCCGGCGCGAGATCGCCGAGCGCTGGCCGCGCATGATCGGGCTCATGGCGAGCTGGGGGCTCGCCGCCTGGTAGGGTCCGCGGGCCATCGCGGGTCCTGTGGATGGCGCGCCGCCGCGGCGGCCGCCCCCTGTGGATAACCGCCCCGGCTGTCCGGAACCGGGACTGCGGGGGCCAAACCGCCGTCCTGATTCGGCACCGTAGCCGCGGCCAAAGCCCCGGCCACCGTCCGGCGCGAACGTCCGGTACAGCCGGTCGCTGAGATCCTGCTTGTAGTAGCGCCGTACCACCTCGTCGGCGATGCCGCCGGTGAGCTGACCGATCCGCGCCTCCAGCGCGGCGCGGCGCTCCGGGGTGTTGAAGCTGCCGCCCTCGATCTCGCGCGACCAGATCACCTCGGCGAGAGGTTTTGCGACCTTGAGCACCTCCTCGACCGCGCCGCGGCCGCCGGAGCGGACGAGATCGTCGGGATCCTGTCCCTCCGGCAGCAGCGCGAAGCGGAGACTCTTGCCGGGCTTGAGATGCGGCAAAGCAAGGTCCGCGGCACGATAGGCTGCCTTTTGGCCGGCGCGGTCGCCGTCGAAGCAGAGGATCGGTTCGTCCACCATCTTCCAGATCAACGAAAGCTGGCTCTCGGTCAGTGCGGTGCCGAGCGGCGCCACGGCGCCGGCAAAGCCGGCCGCCACCAGCGCGATGACGTCGACATAGCCCTCGACCACGATCATCGGCGCGCCGTTATGCGCGGCCTGACGAGCGCTCGGCAGGTTGTAGAGGTTGTCGCCCTTGTGGAAGAGCGGCGTCTCCGGCGAGTTCAGGTATTTCGCCGGCACGTCCTTCTGCAGCGCGCGGCCGCCGAAGGCGATGACGCGTCCACGGAGATCGGTGATCGGAAACATCACGCGGTCGCGGAAGCGGTCGTACGGCACGGGAATGTCGTCGCCGCCGACCAGCAATCCCGCCTCGACCATGTCGGCCACCGGCACGCCCTGGGCGCCAAGATATTCCTTCAAGCCGAACCGATCCGGCGGCGCGTAGCCAAGCCGGAATTGGAGCTGCGTCTGCGGCAGGATCGCGCGATCGGCAAGATAGCCACGGGCGCGCGCGCCATGACGGGACGCCAGCGTGTCAGAAAAGAACTTCGCCGCCAGCTCCATCACGTCATACAGCGTCTTGCGCTGCCGCTCCTGGCGCGCCGCGTCGGGCGTCACCGCGGGCAAGGCCAGGCCGGCGATCCCCGCCAGCCGCTCGACCGCCTCAGGGAACGAGCAGCCCTCAGTCTCCATCACGAAGTCGAAGATGTTGCCATGCTTGCCGGAGGAGAAGTCGTGATAAAAACCCTTCTGGTCGTTGACGTAGAAGGACGGCGTCTTCTCCTGCTGGAACGGCGACAGCCCCTTCCACTCCCGCCCCGCCTTCTTGAGCTTCACGCGCTTGCCGACGACGTCCGAGACCGGAAGCCGGGCGCGCAGCTCATCGAGAAATTCCGGCGTGAAGCGAGCCATGGGTGAGGCGGTGGTCCTGTGTTGATGGACTTACGCATATAGGCACCCGTGTACGAAATGTGAACTTCCTCGCCCTTGTCCGGGCTATTCACAGGCCCTGCTCTCTCCTTCAGTCATTCCGGGGCGACCGCAGGGCGCGCCGCGGAATGACGGGAGGAGAGAGGGGATCAAGGCGCCAGAAAGCGCCCCGAGGCGATGCGGGCGGCCTCGTCGACCGGCCAGTTGTAGACATAGGTCCAGGCCTCGCGGGCCGAGCCGTCGGCCAGCGTGACGCTGAGGCGCTGACGCAGGTACTCGGTCGGCTGCGCGAAGCCCTCGCCACAGGCCTCGTACATGTCGAACTCGCGCAGCATGGGCTCGGGCTGGCGCAGCCGGAACAGCTCGCCATGGACGGCATCCACGGCGTCATCCGAGAGCACGAGGCCGGGATAATGCTGGATCCGGTACAGCCGGCCGCGGCAACTGGCCTCGGCGACGAAATCGGCGTTGGCCGACAGCAACCGCGCCATCGGATGGTCGAAGCCGCGCATCAAGGTGCCGTAGACGAACAGGAGATCGGATGTCGTGTCGGAGGTCATCGCCCTGCATAGCCGGCCTCGCGCGGCGAGGCCAGCTTCACGCCACGCCGCGGGCCGCCACGATCTCGTCGCTGACGACGTGGAATTTGGTCAGCGTCATCCGGCCGAACGAGGTCGACAGTGCGACGTCGGCGGCATCGCGCCCCGTGGCCATCAGGATGCGGCCGATGCGCGGCACGTTGTGGCGGGCGTCGAACGTGTACCACTCGCCCGAGAGATAGGCCTGAAACCAGCCTGAGAAATCCATCGGATAGGGCTCCGGCGGAATGCCGATGTCGCCCATGTAGCCGGTGCAATAGCGCGCCGGGATGCCCATGCAGCGGCACAGGGTCAGCGCCAGATGCGCGAAGTCGCGGCAGACGCCGGTGCGCTGCTGATAGACGTCGTGTGCCGACTTCATGTGATGCGCATGCTCATAGCCGAAGCTGACATGATCGTGGACGAAGTCGCAGATCGCCTGCACGCGCGCCCAGCCCGCCGGCACGCTGCCGAACAGCGACCAGGCGACGTCGGTCAGCTTGTCGGTCTCGCAATAGCGACTCGGCATCAGATACAGCAGCAGATCGTCCGGCAGCTGGTCGATCGGCAGTTGCTGCGCGGCGGGCTCGACGAGATCGGGCAAGCCCGTATCACGCACGATGGCGCTGCCGTGGAAGGTGACACCGCCGCTCGGCGCCACCAGGCGGCCGCAGATGTTGTCGAAGCTGTCGCGGTAGAAGCTGATCGGCACGCCCGGCTCGGCGACGATGGTCTCGGCGCCAACGATGTCCTGGCGGCGCGAGGGATGGATCGACAGCATGATCACCATCGGCGTCGCCGCGGGCGCGGCGTAGGCGATCTCGAACCCGACCTTGATCTCCATCAGTCCCCTCTTCCGCACGCGCGGCTCTCGGCGTGTTCGATGGTCTCAGCACGCGGCTCGGCGGCGCTGACGGCCTGACGCGAACGCCACCCACAGAACCGATCGGGTCCGGCCATATCAGGCCTTGTGATCGCCTCGCGGGATCGGCATCGTCATCGAATCATCATCGCGGTTTTCGGCGATCCGATCCAGATTGGCCCCTGCTCAATTGCAGATCGTCATGCCGCCTGAATGAGCAACGAACGTGATCATGAATCAGCCGCGCGCGACCGATACGAAAAGACTCCTTCAGGGCGACGAAGTTCCGCCGGTCTACGAGCAGAACCAGGATGGCGCCTCCGCGCTGGTCTTCACCTGCGATCATTACGGCCGCCTGCTGCCGCGGGCGCTCGGTAATCTCGGCCTCGACGAGAGCGAACTGGAGCGGCACATCGCCTGGGACATCGGCATCGCCGGCGTGGCGGAGGCCGTGTCGCGCGCGCTCGATGCGCATCTGATCGCGCAGCGCTATTCGCGGCTGGTGATCGACTGCAACCGCTCGCCGAAGGCGCCGAACGCGATTCCGATGATCAGCGAGCGCACCACGATCCCCGGCAATGAGGGCCTGACGCATGAGGACGCCGAGCTGCGGCGGCGCGCCATCTTCGATCCCTATCACGACCGCATCACCGCGGTGCTCGATGCGCGCAAGGCCGCGGGGCGGCCGACCATTCTCGTCTCGCTGCACAGCTTCACGCCCGTCTATGCCGGCATCGGGCGGCCCTGGCACATCGGCACGCTGTATCAGCACGACCGTGTGCTGCCGCCGCTGCTGTTGAAGGCGCTGCGGGCCGAGCCCGATCTCGTGGTGGGCGACAATCAGCCCTATGCGGTCGGCGACGGCACCGACTACACCATCCCCGTGCATGGCGAGGCGCGCGGGCTGATCAATTCCGGCATCGAGATTCGTCAGAACGAAATCGCCGAGCCCGAGGGCCAGCAGCGCTGGGCCGAGCGGCTGATCCGCATTCTCGGCGAGATCGAGGTCGAGCTGCGCAGCAAGGGCCTCGCGTAGCCTGCTACTCCGTCATGTCGGAGGCGTCGTGATGCGACAGCAATCCGGCAAGCCGCCACAGAGCTGTGCGCAGATCCTCGTGGCTTGGCAGGCCGAGCGCGAGCCTTACCGCGTTCGGTGAATGACCGTGCGCCACTGCAAAGGCGCTCGCCGGGGTGATCGCGATGCCGGCACGGGCTGCTGCGGCCGTCAAGGCTTCGGCGCGCCAGCCCTCCGGCAGGTGCAGCCAGACATGGTAGGAGCGCGGATCGGCCTCGATGTGATGGCCGGCGAGGCACTCGGCGACGATCGCCTGGCGCACCAGCGCATCGGCGCGCTTGCGCCTGGTGATCTCGGCCGCCGTGCCGTCGGCGAGCAGCCCCATGCCGGCGGCCAGCGCCAGCGACGTCACCGACCAGGCCCCGGTGCGCACCGTGGCGGCGAATTTTTCGCGCATGGTCGAGGGGACGTACAGGAAGCCAACGGCGATGCCCGGCGCCAGCCGCTTGGCAAGGCTGTCGACCACGACGACGCGCTCCTCGGCCTGCGTCGCCAGCGAGACCTGATCGCTGAGGAAGCCGTAGACCAGATCCTCGATGATCATCAGCTCGTGCTTGCGCACCAGACGCACGATCTCCTCGCGCCTCGCCTCGCTCATCGTCAGGCCGAGCGGATTCTGCATCACCGGCTGGATGTAGATCGCGTTGAGCGCGCTGCTGCGATGCGCCTTGGTCAGCGCCTCCGGACGGATGCCCTCGCCGTCCATCGCGAGCGGCACCAGGGTCACGCCGAGCCGCGCCGCGATGCCCTTGATCATCGGATAGGTCACGGCCTCGACGCCGAGCCGGCCGCCGACCGGCACCAGCGCCGAGATCGCCGCAGCCAGCGACTGCCGCCCGCTGCCGGCGAAGACGAAATTTTCCGCACGCGGGCGCCAGCGCTCGCTGGCGAAGAAGGCCGCGGCGGTGCGCCCGGCCTCGGCCAGCCGACGCTGCGTGATCGGCGCCAGCACCGGCGCCAGCTTCTCCGGCCGCTGCCACGCGGCCAGCGACTTCGCGATCAGGGCCGCCTGATCCGGCAGGGTCGGAAAATTGAATTCGAGATCGATGCGGCCGTCGAACGGCTCCAGCCGCAGCGAGGGTGGCACCGGCACCGCCTCACCCGCGACGAAGGTGCCGCGCCCGACCTCGCCCACGACCAGGCCCCTGCGCAATAATTCGGCATAGACGCGGGCTGCCGTGGATGCGGCAATTCCCCGCTCATAGGCGAACTGGCGCTGCGGCGGCAGCCGGTCACCGGCCTTCAGCCTGCCGTTGGCGATGTCCTCGGCGATGTCGTCGACCAGGGCCGTATACGAAGCATTCATGCTATATTGTACCGAGAGCAATGTTTCGATTGCACCGAGATATGTATGGCGCGATTGCTCTTCGAACAACGCAATTGAAGAGCAATAGGTGACTCATGGCATATTCCCTGGCGCAGCGTTGGGCAACTCCGCAAGTTGCCCACGGAAAGAGCAATTTGCTCGGGGTGCCGCAACTCTGGCTGCAGCGCCTGTTCTGGCGGTCCGAACTGGCAATGCTGGATCGCGACCAGATGCGCGACTGCGGCCTTGATCCGGCAATCGTCCAGGAAGAGGCCAACAAGCCGTTCTGGCGCGACTGACAACGACGTCGAGGAAGACACCGAAATGCCGACGCTTCCGTTCCATCAAGTCGACGTGTTCTCCAAGGTGGCCTTCAAGGGCAACCCGCTTGCCGTGATCGCCGAGGCCGACGGCCTCGACGATGCGGCGATGCGGGCGATCGCCAACTGGACCAACCTGTCCGAGACCACCTTCCTGTCGCGTGCCCAGGATCCGGGCGCTGATTATCGCGTGCGCATCTTCACCCCGCAGCGCGAGCTGCCTTTTGCAGGCCATCCGACGCTCGGCTCGTGCCACGTATGGCTCGCGCTCGGCGGCCGGCCGAAGGGCGAACACGTGGTGCAGGAATGCGGCGCGGGCCTCGTGCGCATCAGGCGCGACGGAGAGCGGCTCGCCTTCGCAGCCCCGCCGCTCAGGCGCTCCGGCCAAGTCGATGCCGAACTGACCAGCAGGATCGCAGCAGCGCTCGGCATCCAATCGAGCGCGATGCGCGCCGTGCAGTGGGTCGACAACGGCCCGGGCTGGATCGGCGTGCTCCTCGACTCGCGCCGCGCGCTGCTCGACATCCGCTTCAATCCGGTGGCGCTGCCGCAACAGCCGATCGGCGTGGTCGCACCATGGGATCGAGCGCAGGATGGCACGGATGCCGACTACGAGGTCCGCGGCTTCATGTGGGGCGGCGGCGAGGACCCGGTGACGGGCAGCCTCAATGCAAGCCTGGCGCAATGGCTGATCGGAGCCGGAATTGCTCCGAAGCAATATGTTGCGTCCCAGGGCACCGTGCTCGGCCGCGCCGGCCGCGTCCATGTCGCGCAGGACGGCGACACGATCTGGATCGGCGGCGACGTCGCGCCGGTGGTGAAGGGGACGATCAGCCTGTAACGCCGGCGGCCCCTCCTCCCCCAGGGCTCTCCGGGGTGAGAGCAGGCGCTAAACTCAATGCGGGCTCACCGCGCCCGCGTCAGCGCCAGCCAGACCCCGCCCCCGATCATGAAGCCGCCGGAGATGCGCGACACCAGCCGGGTCCGCCTGGCCGAGAACAGTTTTCGCGCACGGCCTGCGAGCAGCGCATAGATCGCGTCGGTGAGACCCGCGATCACCATGAAGGTGACGCCGAGCAATCCGACCTGCGGCACGTGATCCCGGCCCATGTCCATGAACTGCGGCAGGAACGCCCCGAAGAACACCATCACCTTCGGGTTCGACAGCAGCACCAGCAAGCCCTGCAGGAAGAAGCCGCCGCGCGGCGGCGGAGGCGGCTCCTCGCCCGCCGAGATCCCCTCGATCGGCGAGCGGATGAGCTGAATGCCGAGCCACACCAGATAGGCCGCGCCGATCAGCCGCACCCATTCGAACCAATAGCCCATGGTCGCCATCAGCGACGTCAGGCCGACAGCGACGATGCCGATCGCGATCGCAAGCCCGGTCTGCACGCCGGCGATATTGATCAACGCGGCACGGGTTCCGTGACGCAGACCGTTGGCGATCAGCAGCGTCACGACGGGACCGGGCAGCAGCGCAAGCCCGATGCAGGCGGCAACGAAGGCGAGATAGACTTGCAGGGACATGAGGCGCCTCGATGTGGATGAGATGTCACTAATGCACGGCATGTCGGCAGAGGGAAGCTGCAACATCTCGACGTATTCCAAGTCGAACAACTTGCAGCGCTCCGCTTGACACGCAACCTTTTGGTTGCCTATTCTTCATCATATGGACGACGTCTTCAAGGCGCTGGCGGATGCGTCGCGGCGGGCGCTGCTCGACAGGCTTCATGCGCGGAACGGCCAGACCTTGACCGAGCTCTGCGACGGCCTCGCCATGACGCGGCAGGCGGTGACCAAGCACCTGGCGATTCTGGAAGCGGCCAATCTGGTCACGACGCTCCGGCACGGCCGCGAGAAGCTGCACTTCCTCAATCCGCTGCCGATCCACCAGATCGGCGACCGCTGGATCAGGAAATTCGAGCGCGCCAAGCTCGTCGCGCTCGGTGAATTGAAGAAGCGATTGGAGGAACGGGATGACTGAGCCGAAGGAGACCCACGCCGTCGATCTTGCGCACTTCAAGCCGGAGACGGTGTACACGATCTACATCGCGGCGACGCCGGAGAAGGTGTGGCAGGCGCTGACCTCGGCCGAGTTCAGCCGGCAATATTTCTTCGGCTTCGCGATTGAAGCCGAGCTGAAGGCGGGCGGCGCCTTCATCGTGCGCGCGCCCGACGGCTCCGAGCACATCAGCGGCCAGGTGATCGTCTGCGAGCCGCCGTACCGGCTGACGGTCACGTGGGATGTCAACTGGCCGGGCCTCGTCGACGCACTGGGCCGCACGCTCGTGACCTACGAGATCGAACCGGCTGGCGACGCCGTCCGTCTCACGATGACCGAAGCGCATGAGCGGCCGCTCTCCGACGACATCCTGTCCGGCGGGCGCCAGGGCTGGCCGGCCATCCTGTCGAGCCTCAAGAGCGTGCTCGAGACCGGCAAGCCGCTCGCGGTGAAGATGACGCCGCCGACGCGCATGCTGGCGGCCCTGAAGGCGATGGGGATTGCAGTGCCTTGAACGACAAGGCCTGCTACGATACCGCAGCGATCTGTGGGATGCTGGCGAGAACAACGCCGACCTGGACCGCATTGCTCAGCATGCCACCCCAATGTAACCGGCGCAGCCGACGCACGGCCGTCGCATCGCCGGAATCCCTGTCGCGGATGCGCGCGTCCATCTGCCGCAGAAACCAGCGGCGCGAGAGCAGCGCGAACGCCGCGATCAGGCCAATGCCCAGCCCCAGAACGGGGCGACCGTCGGCCAGAACGACCAGCGCGCCGATGCCACCAGCGATCGAAAGCGCCACGAAGTAGGAGTCGAACATGCCGCGCAGGAGCCGGGTGACCGGCACGATGTCGAGCCGCACCAGCAGAAAGGCCGGCGCGGCCAGCAGCAGATAGAACATTGGCAGCAACAAGACGATCGTGGCAAACAACGCGATGTTGTCCGGCATCATTCTCCTCCGATATTGGCGCCGGAAGGACCACCGGCGAGCCGCGTTTCGAAACGAGCCCGTTCGAGGGCGTCCATGCTCCATCGAACCTTCGTCGCGGCTCGCCCTTGCCTTACGCCGGAGCTACGATCCGGCGGTACAGATGCCAGGTCGCATGGCCCAGCACCGGCACGGTGACCAGCAGTCCCAGGAAGTACGGCAATGCCGAGATGATCAGCAGCACGGTGATGACGGCGGCCCAGCCGATCATCGGGCCGGGACTGGTCACAACCGCGCGCACGCTGGTGATCATCGCCGTCACGAAATCGACGTCGCGCTCCAGCAGCAGCGGAAACGACACGACCGTGAGCGAGAACAGCACCAGCGACAGGGCGGCGCCGTCGAGATTGCCGATCGCGAGGAAGAGCAGACCCTCGTTGGTCGTCAGCACCACGGTCATGAACTCCCTGATGCTGGAGAAAGAGGCATTGAGCCCGAGCAGCAGCGCGATCAGGAGGCGCACCTGGTACATCCAGATGATGAAGAAAAATAGCGTCACGAACGCCATCCAGCCGATCTCGCCGCGCGAAGTGATCGTGCGCCAGATCCCGCCATAGGACATCGGCTGGCCGAGTTCGCGGCGGCGGCTGACCTCATAGAGACCGATCGCGACGAACGGGCCGA
Source organism: Bradyrhizobium sp. HKCCYLS3013 (assembly GCF_051167615.1). Taxonomy (NCBI): domain Bacteria; kingdom Pseudomonadati; phylum Pseudomonadota; class Alphaproteobacteria; order Hyphomicrobiales; family Nitrobacteraceae; genus Bradyrhizobium; species Bradyrhizobium sp. HKCCYLS3013. The sequence goes on along the minus strand of NZ_JBNPTK010000015.1, from coordinate 104,044 downwards.
TCAGCGCAAACCCCGCGGCCAGCGGATAGGCCAAGTAGACCATGCCGAAGGCGGTGACGCACAGCACGATGCTGATGCCGCCGAGCACGTAGATCAGCCCGAAAGCAAGGCCGAACATGGGCTGAGCCTGAAAATCGCGGAGGCCTTGCGTCAAGGCCTCGGCAATATCGGCCGTGGTGATGCGGCGCACCACGGGATCGGATCGTCCCGAGACGGATGCGGTCATCGGCGTACCCTCCAGACTGTTGTTCTTTGCACCGATGCTAACAGCGGGAGGGCGGGGATTTCAATTTCAACTTGTAGGCAGAGGATAAGGGCGTGACCTTCACATCTCGTCCGACGATGAAGCTCTCACAGCACGGACGGTATGCTCCCTCTCCCGTTCTTACGGGGTGAGGGTTGGGGTAAGGGGCAAACGCACGGGAAGTGTCCGTGGCGAGACCTGTCCCCCCTCACCCGGATTGCATCTGACGATGCAATCCGACCTTCCCCGCAAGCGGGGCGAGGTGCACCGAGCGTGCCGCGCCACCTTGCTTTACATCTCAGCGACTACCGACGAAAAGGCGGTCGGACCGCCGCCCCTACCCCCGCGCCCTCAACTCCCGCCGCAGCACCTTGCCGGTCGCCGTCATCGGCAGGGTGTCGGTGAATTCAACGTGGCGGGGGTATTCATGCGCGGCGAGCTTCACCTTGACGAAGTCCTGGATCTCTCGCGATAGCGTGTCATTTGCAACGAAGCCGGGCCGCAGCACGATCCACGCCTTGATGGCCTCGGTGCGCACCGGGTCGGGAATGCCCACGACGGCCGCCAGCGCGACCGCCGGATGCTTGAGCAGCGTGTCCTCGATTTCCGCCGGGCCGATGCGATACCCGGCCGACGTGATGACGTCGTCCTCGCGGCTCGCATACCAGAAATAGCCGTCGTCATCCTGGGTGCCGAGATCGCCGGTCAGCAGCACGTCGCCCGCGAACTTCTTCCGCGTCGCCTCCGGATTGCGCCAATATTCGATCATGGTGCAGGGGTTGGGCTGGCGCACGCCGATGATGCCCCTCTCGCCGCGCGGCAGCTCCTCGCCCTTGTCGTTGACGATCAGAACCTGGAAGCCGGGCGTCGCCTTGCCCATCGAGCCCGGCCGGATCGGAAACAGCTTTGCATTGTTGCCGACCACGAGATTGCACTCGGTCTGGCCGTAGATCTCGTGCGCATCGATGCCGAAAGTCGCGCGCACCCAGTCGAGCAGCTCGGCGCCGAGCGACTCGCCGCCGGTGAGAATGCTGCGCAGCCGGACCCCCTCGTGCTTGACGTTGGCCTGCCGCATCAGCTTCAGCGCCGTCGGCGGCAGGAATACGTTGCGGACGGCGTAGTCGGCCATCAATTGCATCGCCGCCTGCGGCACGAACTTCTTCGCGCGATACCCCACCACCGGCACCGCGTGATACCAGGCGGGAAACAGCGCGTCGAACAGGCCGCCGATCCAGGCCCAATCCGCCGGCGTCCACATGACGTCGCCGGGCTTCGGCAGGAAGCCGTGCACCATCTCGACATTGGGCAGATGTCCGAGCAGCACGCGATGGGCGTGCAGCGCGCCCTTCGGGTTACCGGTCGTGCCCGAGGTGTAAATGATGATGGCAGGGTCGTCGCTTGACGTGGCGACGGTCGGGAATTGATCCGAGGCGCGCTCCAGCGCCGGCCAGAATGGCCGGGCGCCGAGGCCGTCGCCGTCAGTGACATAGATCGTCTTGAGCTCCGGCAGATGGTCGCGAATGCGCGCAAGCTTCGCAAAGCCCGTGGTGTCGGTGACGACGACCTTGGCGCCGGAGTTCTGCAGCCGGAATTGCAGCGCGTCCTCGCCGAACAGCGTGAACAGCGGCACCGAGACGAGACCGGCGCGAAACGCCGCCAAATGGACGATCGGCAGCTCCAGCGACTGCGACAGGAACACCGCGACGCGGTCGCCCTGCGCGAGACCATCGGCCTTCAATACGTTGGCGAAGCGGCAGGAGTGCTCCCGCAGCTCATCGAACGACACGCGTCGTGCGGCGCCGTCCTCCTCGACGACGATCAGCGCCAGTCGCCTGGAGCCGTCGGCGTGGCGATCGCAGGTCGCGACCGCGATGTTGAACTGCGCCGGGATTTGCCAGCGGAAGTCGCGATAAAGCTGGTCGTAGTCGGATGTTTCCTTGAGCACTGTTTTTCTCCGTCATGGCCGGGCTTGTCCCGGCCATCCACGTCTTTCTGCTCGTGACAGTCTTAAGGACGTGGATGCCCGGGACAAGCCCACGGCTGTCCGGTTCAGCTTCCGCATATTGCGAGGCTCAACTGTTGTGGGTTTTTGGCAAGTTGGGGTGGCCCCGTGAGCAATTGATCGATGGGGCGGCGATGCATGAGGTTGGTGCGGACCAATCTGGCAAAGACCAAGGGGCTTTGGATTGCCTTCTGAAGGTCTTGCGCGAGGCGAAGCAAGAGGAAGGCGATCAGGGCAACGGCGATCTGGATACGAACGGCGTTCTCAGAAGTCCCGAGGAACCTGGTGATCTTGAGGGTCTGCTTGACCCAACGAAAGAACAACTCGATGGCCCAGCGGCGACGATAGAGGTCGGCGATCTCTTGAGCGCTGGCATCGAGGTCGTTCGACAGGATGCGCAGGATCTTTCCCGTTTCCAAGGTGACGCGCACTTCGCGCACCGCAGTCTGCATTGGATTGCGGCGGCTGTAGGCTTGGCGTTGTGGAAGGAAGCCGATGCGGTCGGAGAGGATGTTGCCATCCGCGATGACAGGCAACTCCTCCACGACCCGCAGCGGCGTATTGGATTTGAACCGGGTCACGATTCGACAACCGGCGGCGTCCAGTTGAGCCCACCAAGCATATTCATAATAGCCGAGATCGAAGACGTAGGTTGCTCCCGGCTCGATGGGCATCTGATGCGCTGCAGTATTGTCGTTGACGTTGGCTCCGCTGATTGCCGCATAAATCGGCCGGTCGGCGTCGGCATCATAGATCACATGCACCTTGGCACCGCAGACACCGGTAGAGAACCGTGCCCAGCCAGCGCTGGCTTCTGTCAGCCGTACGCTGGTCGAATCAATCAAATACGTCGTCTCGGCAAGCTTGCGGCGTAACCGGCGATGGGCCTGCTTCATCATGATGGCCAACAGGGCGGCAAACATCTCCGCAGGCCGATTCATATTGGCGTCCGCGAAAGTCGAGCGGCGGACAGGGCCCCCACCCAGGTGATAAAGCCGCGCGGTGTGGCTCGACAGCCCGGTGACAATCTCACGCAGACTGGAAGCCCCCGAAAGCTGACCGTACAGCAGCGCCACAAATTGGTCTTTGGTGGAAAGCCGTCGAATCCGCGCGTCCGTGCCATGCTCGTCCACAAGCGCCTCGAAGCGATGCCAGGGGACCAACTTCAGAATGTCTCGGAATACTGTATTCTGATGCGGCATGGCGGGACCTTCCTGGTGTGTCTCGAACATTTGGCGATGCTCAAGACCGCAGAAGAATCCACGCCATGCACCATGTCCAGTCTGTCTGAACCGGACAGCCGTGGGACAAGCCCGGGCATGACGGTGTGGAGGCAATCTTGCTTGATTGCGCGCAGTCGGCTCAGCCTGTCAACGCCGCCTTCACCAGCGCACTGGCCTTCGCAAAGTCCATCTGGCCCGTGTACTTGGCCTTCAGCACGGCGATCACCTTGCCCATGTCCTTCATGCCGGCGGCGCCAGTCTCGGCGACCGCAGCGGAGATGGCGGTCTTCACCTCGTCGTCGCTCATCTGCTTCGGCAGATAGGCCGAGATGACCGCGATCTCCTCGCGCTCGCCGGCGGCGAGTTCGGCGCGGCCGCCCTTCTCATACAGCTCGACCGATTCCTGACGCTGCTTGATCATCTTCTGCAGCACCGCGAGCACGTCGGCGTCGGTCAAGGGCGGCTTGCCTTCGCCGCGCGCGGCGATGTCGGCGTTCTTCAAGGTCGAGTTGACCATGCGCAGGGTGGACAGCTTGCGCTCGTCCTTGGCCTTCATCGCCTCCTTGACCGCATTGTTGATGTCGTCGCGCAGCATGATCTTGCCCTCTCGAATTCCGTTGCGGCTGGTCTAGGCGGTTCGTCCCGGCGAGACAACTCGGTTCCGCATACGTTCCGGCCGTTCACTCGTAAACCAGGCCATTCTCCGTGCAAATTGACCGAAATCGCGTGTGAATCGCTCGCTTCCCGCTTTGACGCCGCGCGCCAGGGGCACTATGTAGAGGCCTCATGACACACATCGATACTGACGCCGCCTGGCCGGACCATAAACCGACCGCGCTCCTCGTGCTCGCCGATGGAACGGTGCTGGAAGGCTACGGCCTCGGCGCCGAGGGCCACGCGGTGGGCGAGGTCTGCTTCAACACCGCAATGACCGGCTACGAGGAGATCCTGACCGATCCGTCCTATGCCGGCCAGCTCATCACCTTCACCTTCCCGCATATCGGCAATGTCGGCACCAACGACGAGGATATCGAGACGGTGAACATGGCGGCGACGCCGGGCGCGCGCGGGGTGATCCTGCGCACGGCGATCACCGACCCATCGAACTACCGCGCCACGCGCCATCTCGACCAGTGGCTGCGCGCGCGCGGGATCATCGGGCTGTCCGGCATCGACACAAGGGCGCTGACCGCGCTGATCCGCTCCAAGGGCATGCCGAACGCCGTGATCGCGCATGCCAGGGACGGCCATTTCGACCTCGACGCCCTGAAGAAGGAAGCGCGGGAGTGGCCGGGCCTGGAGGGCATGGACCTCGTGCCGATGGTGACTTCCGCCCAGCGCTTCACCTGGGACGAGACCCCCTGGGTGTGGAACGAGGGCTTCGGCCAGCAGACCAAGCCGGAGTTCAACGTCGTCGCGATCGACTACGGCATCAAGCGCAACATCCTGCGCCTGCTCGCCGGCGTCGGCTGCAAGGTGACGGTGGTGCCGGCGACGACGCCGGCCGAGGACATCCTGGCGATGAAGCCGGACGGCGTGTTCCTGTCGAACGGACCGGGCGATCCCGCGGCGACCGGCAAATATGCCGTGCCGGTCATTCAGCAGGTGATTTCGTCGGGCACGCCAACCTTCGGCATCTGCCTCGGCCATCAAATGCTCGGACTTGCGGTCGGCGCCAAGACCAAGAAGATGCATCAGGGCCATCACGGCGCCAATCATCCGGTCAAGGACGAGACCACCGGCAAGGTCGAGATCACCTCGATGAACCATGGCTTCGCTGTCGACCAGGATACGCTGCCATCGGGCGCGACGCAGACCCACATCTCGCTGTTCGACGGCTCGAATTGCGGCATCCAGCTCGAGGGCAAGCCGGTGTTCTCGGTGCAGTATCACCCGGAAGCTTCGCCCGGCCCGCGCGACTCGCACTATCTGTTTCAACGCTTTGCCGAGCTGATGCGCGAGAAGAAGCGCAGCGCAGCCTGAGGCCGGTGACTCCAGACAATTCGAAATGCCCGGGCTGGTCCCGGGCATTTTTCTGTCCGCAATCATGTGATCGCCTGCGTCGGTATTGCCCTCGATCTTTTCGCACAGCATTTATATGATAGATGTCATACCTTGGAGGTCGACAACATGAGCGAGACGGATTTGCGCGGTGACTTCGGCGTGGTGCCGCTGGCGGTGCTGGCGTCGATGCCCGGGCTCGATTTCGTGCGCGGCATCTTTGCCGGGACTTTGCCGCAGCCGCCGATCATGCAGACCGTCGCGCCGTTTGACTGCAGCGCCGAGCCCGGCCAGGTCGTCATGCACAGCGTTCCGGCCTTGCGGCACTACAATCCGATCGGCTCGGTGCACGGCGGCTACGCCGCGATCCTGCTGGATTCCGCGATGGGGCTCGCCGTCCACACGATGTGCCCGCAGGGCAGCGGTTACACCACGCTTGAATTCAAGGTCTCTTTCATCAAGGCCATGACCGAGGCCACCGGCATCGTGAGAACGGAGGGCAGGACGCTGTCGTTCGGACGCCGCGCCGCGACGGCCGAGGCACGCATCGCCGATTCGCAAGGGCGCCTGCTGGCGCACGCCACTACGACTTGCCTGGTGTTCGAACTGCCCAAGGCGTGAACTGGAACGGCGGCCACGCAGGCCGGTTGATGGGGGTGAGGTTCATCTTTTTCCGAGGTCGCCATGCCTGCCGCCCCCTCGCCACGCGTCAAGACAAGCGAACCGCTCGGCATCGTATTCACGGACGACGGCCTGGTGCCCAACAATCCGCTGCCGTTCCTGGTCTACGAGGCCGTCATCGATCTGGATAGCACCGATCCGGCGGCCGACATCGAGCGCATGTTCGCCGCCAATGGCTGGGGCGACATGTGGCGCAACGGAGTCTACGACTATCTGCACTATCATGCGACCGTGCATGAGGCGCTGGGCGTCGCCAGCGGAACGGCGCGGGTCCGCTTCGGCGGCGACCGCGGTCGGGAACTGGAGCTTCGGCCAGGCGACGTCGCCATCCTGCCGGCGGGCACCGGACATCAATGCATCTCCGCCAGCAGCGATTTCTGCATCGTCGGCGCCTATCCGCCCGGACCAAAGATGCAGGTCACGCGGCCGACGCCGGAGAACCACGCGCGCGCCCTGAAGACGATCCCGGCGGTACCGCTGCCCGCGACCGATCCCGTTCTCGGTGCGGGCGGCCCACTGACGCGCCTGTGGCACCAGGCGCGCTGATCAGGCGCAATACAGCCGATACAGTGTCTGCAGGATCTCGCGGACCTCGCGGCTCGCCAGCCGATAGTAGATCGTCTGGCCATCGCGCCGGGTGGCGACGAGATCCAGCGCGCGCATCTTGGCGAGATGCTGCGACAGCGCCGCCTGTCGCAACCCGACCTGCTCGGCGAGATCGCCGACCGCGCGCTCGCCGTCGATGAGGTTGCAGAGCACCATGAGGCGCTTCGAATTCGCCATGGCAGCGAGCAGGCCCGCCGCCTCCTCCGCCTTGACGTCGAGCGCCGCCACCATGGCCTCACGGGTTTTGCGCCTGGCCTGTGTTGTCATCATTGTTACTTCTTCATTTTCGTATATATGCAATAATGCACATGATAGCTGATTGCAACATGCCCCCCCTGACGAGGGAATCAAGGACGATATGATCACGGAGTATACAGCGGTCACGGCGCTCGCAGGCGGCGCCCTCATCGGCGCTGCAGCCGTCATGCTGATGGGCCTGACCGGCCGCATCGCCGGCGTCAGCGGCATTGCCGCGCGGCTGTTGCCGCCCTGGGACAGCGCCCTCGCTGGCCGGCTCGCCTTCATAGGCGGCCTGGTCGCGGCCGCCCTTGCAGTCCGCATCGTCAGCGGGAGCCTGCCGCCGCTGAAGCTGGAGGTCGGTCCGATCGATATGGTTGCAGCCGGGCTGCTGGTCGGCTTCGGGGCGGTCTGGGGCAACGGCTGCACCTCGGGTCATGGCGTCTGCGGCATCGCCAGCCTGTCGCCTCGCTCGATCGTCGCCACGCTGGTGTTCATGGCCACCGCGGTCGCGACCACCTTCCTCGTTCGCCACGTGCTGTGAGGCGCCATGATCATCTTCATCCAGTTCATCGTCGGCCTCGTCTTCGGCCTCGGGCTGCTGCTCTCGGGCATGTCCAATCCGGAGAAGGTGCTCGACTTCCTCGATTTCGCCGCGATCCGCTCCGGCGGCTGGGATCCGAGCCTGATCCTGGTGATGGCTGGAGCGGTCGGGGTCACCTTCGCCGGCTTCCGATTGGTTTTCCGGCGCCGGCGTCCCGTCTTCGGTGACCAATTTCACCTGCCATCCTCGCAGATGCTGGATTGGCGGATCGCAACCGGCCCTGCGATCTTCGGCATCGGCTGGGGCCTCGCCGGCATCTGCCCGGGCCCGGCCTTCGTGGCGCTCGGCTACGGCTCGCCTGCCGTCGTCCTGTTCGTCACGGCCATGATGATCGGAATGGCCGCAGCCCGCATGCTCTCGCGCCGCCGGCCCTCGCTCGCCGCGGTCACTTCAGAATGAGGAAGGATTGAATGCCCGGCATGCCACATCCGGTCGACCTGTCGGTGAAACCCGAGGTCACACCGTTCTTCGACCCCGCCACCAACACCGTCAGCTACGTGGTCAAGGACCCTGGCTCGCGGGCCTGCGCCGTGATCGATTCAGTCATGGACATCGACTATGCCTCGGGGCGCATCGCGCCGCAGTCGGCTGACAAGATCATCCGCCTGATCGAGGATCGCGGCTGGCAACTGGACTGGCTGATCGAGACCCATGTCCATGCCGACCATCTGTCGGCTGCGCCCTACATCCAGTCCCGGCTGGGCGGCAGGATCGGCATCGGCGCCAACATCAGGATGGTGCAGGAGACCTTCGGCAAGATCTTCAACGAAGGCACCGAGTTTCAGCGCGACGGCAGCCAGTTCGACCGCCTGTTCCATGATGGAGACAGCTACCGGATCGGCGCAATGACCGCCTTCGCCATGCATACGCCGGGTCACACGCCGGCCTGCATGACCCATGTGATCGGAGACGCCGCCTTCGTCGGCGACACGCTGTTCATGCCGGATGGCGGCTCGGCACGGGCCGACTTTCCTGGCGGCGATGCGCGCACGCTGTATCGCTCGATCCGCCGCGTGCTGGACCTGCCTGACGCGACGCGGCTGTTCATGTGCCACGACTACGGTCCAAACGGCCGCGACATCCGCTGGGAAACGACGGTGGCCGAGCAGCGCGCGAACAACATCCACGTCCGCGACGGCATCACCGAGGATCAGTTCGTTGCCGCCCGCGAGGCGCGCGACCGCACCTTGGACATGCCCAGACTGATCATCCCCTCCCTGCAGGTGAACATGAAGGCGGGACGGCTGCCGACGCCCGATCAGGACGGCCGGCGCTTCCTGAAAGTGCCGCTCAACGCACTCTAAGACACCCCTCGCCCCACCGAGCACGCGGCAGACGTCGCGGCTCGGCTTTCCCATTTGGCAGCGGCCGGGCACCGGCGCGGCACGCCACTCTGGAGCATCGCAGGATGACCTTGTCCGCTGCCGAGCTTGCGCTCGGCTCGCTGTCCGGCTCTTTCGTCGGATTCACGCTCGGCCTGATCGGCGGGGGCGGATCGGTGCTGGCCGTGCCGCTCATGGTGTATCTGGTAGGCGTCGGCAATCCCCACGTCGCGATCGGCACGAGCGCGGTCGCCGTGGCGATCAACGCGGCGGCCAATCTCGCCAATCATGCCCGCTCCGGCAACGTCAAATGGCCTTGTGCGCTGGTGTTCGCGGCAACGGGCGTGGTCGGCGCCTTCGCCGGCTCGACGCTCGGCAAGATGGTCGACGGTCAGAAGCTGCTGCTGCTGTTCGCCCTCGTCATGATCGTGATCGGACTCTTGATGCTGCGCAAGCGTGGCACGAACAGCCAGCTGGACGTCAAGCTTTCGCGCGACAATCTGTTGGCGCTAGTGGCATTCGGCTTCGGCACCGGAACGCTGTCCGGCTTCTTCGGCATCGGCGGCGGCTTCCTGATCGTTCCGGCTCTGATGTTTGCAACGGGCATGCCGATCCTTTACGCGATCGGCTCCTCGCTCGTGTCCGTCACGGCGTTCGGACTGACGACCGCGGCTAACTACGCGCTGTCGGGACTGGTCGACTGGACGCTGGCGGCGACCTTTCTCGTCGCCGGCATCGCCGGTGGCCTGGTCGGTGCGAAGCTGGCGGCTCGACTGTCAGGCACGCGCGGCACCCTGAACAAGGTGTTTGCCACTGTGGTGTTCGTGGTGGCGGCTTACATGATCTATCGGAGCTGGTCGGCACTCGGCCACTCCGCATAGCCCGGCATAGAGACTGGACGGGCGCACCGCGTGCTCGCAGCGCGCCCGGACCTCAACTCGACGCGGGCCCGCTTATGCCGCGTTGCTGCCTTCCTGGCGGCTGGCTTCGAACAAGAACCAGGTGCGGCGCTCTGTCTCGTCGATGAAGGTCTCCAGCAATCCCGCGGTGGCCGGATCGTCATTGTCGTCGCACAGCTCGTGCGCCTTGCGCATCGCGGCCGCCATGTGCTTGTTGTCCTCCATCAACTCCCGCAACATCTCGCGCGGCGGCACATACTCCTCGTTGTTGTCCTTGATGGTCTGCAGCTTGCTGATCTGGCCGATCGACTTGACCGTGGTACCGCCGAGCTTGCGAACTCGCTCGGCGAGCTGGTCCGTTGTGGCGAAGATCGCGTCCGACTGCTCGTCGAGCATCAGGTGATAGTCATGGAAGTGCCGGCCGCTGACGTGCCAGTGGAAATTCTTGGTCTTAAGGTAAAGCGCGAACGCATCGGCAAGCAGCGTGTTCAACGCCGTCGAAATCTTGTTCACGGCGTCCGGCGACAGATCGGTCGGGGTATCGAGCTCGGGGGCGGTCTTGTCGGTCTTTGCTTTACTCACGGGTCAGCCTTCCTGTTAGAAGCAGCGATGGACACGGGTGATCGGACCCGTTAACGCTCGCTGACCCCCCAAGTTCCCATCAAGGAACTGTGTTTGCCGGAACCCGCCATGGACGACTGGATCGACTATTACGATTCCACGCACACGATCTATGCGAGCAAGCTGCATCGCGACCTGCACTTCCAGGCGATTGCGCGCGACATCGTCGGCTATATCCCCTCGCCCGACGCGGTCGTTCTCGACTATTCCTGCGGAGAAGCCTTATCGGCCGCCAAGGTCGCCGACGCCTGCATGACGCTGATCCTGGCCGAGCCGGCGCCGGGCGTGCGCGGCCGGCTGATCGCGCGTTTCGCCCCCAACACCAAGATCCGCGTGCGCTCGCTGGACGAGCTGCGCAACATGCAGGAAGGCTCGATCGACCTCGTCGTCATGAACTCCGTGGCACAGTACATGAGCGAGGCGGAATTCGACGCAGCCCTGGCCGTGATCAGGCGGCTGCTGAAGCCGTCCGGAAAGTTCGTCCTCGGCGACGTCCTGCGCCCGGACGTTGGCATGGGCCGCGACGTGCTCGCGCTGCTGATGTTCGCCGCACGGGACGGCTTCCTCAAGGATGCCATGGTCGGGCTGGTCGCCACTGCCCTGTCCGATTACCGGCAGCTGCGGACGAAGGTCGGCCTGCAGCGCTACAGCGAGACCGAGATCCTGGCGCGGCTGAAGAAGGCCGGCCTCAGCGCTGTCCGAGCGCCGAAGAATATCGGCCACAATCCCTGGCGCATGACCTTCGTGGCGCAGCCGGTGACGGGAACCGCGTGACCGGCCGAGCCGACCAGCCCGCGCGCTGGCCCAACATCGAGCAACCGGATTAGGGTTAACTGAAACACGGGCTGGCTCACGCGGCCGTGAGAGGTAAGATCATTCCCGGCCCGGTGGCGGAAGCTACGACGCGAAGAGCGGTGCAACGCTCTTGAACCTGGTTCAAGTCCAGGCCGGGCCTCCAGCCTTCGCCGCTGCGCGGCTTCGGCTCTGCGAGCCATCCGCCGCCCTTCCGCCAGCTCCGGCCAATTTGACCGTTGATTTCGGGCCAAAACCCTTTTCGCTCAGAGGAAACTGGTCTAAAGACCGCTCGCGCGCGAGCACTGGTCGCGCCTTGGCCCTTGGCCTTCGGGGACGCGCAGCACGCGCGCCCTTTTTTTGTGCCCAATTCTCTGCCGTTTCTTGCCCGTGAGCTTGAATGCCGAAACGAACCGACATCTCGACCATCCTGATCATTGGCGCCGGTCCGATCGTGATCGGCCAGGCCTGCGAATTCGACTATTCCGGTACGCAGGCGGTGAAGGCGCTGAAGGAGGAGGGCTATCGCGTCGTCCTCGTCAATTCCAATCCGGCCACGATCATGACCGATCCGGAATTGGCCGATGCGACCTATATCGAGCCGATCACGCCGGAGATCGTCGCCAAGATCATCGAGAAGGAACGCCACATCATCCCCGGCGGTTTCGCGCTGCTGCCGACCATGGGCGGGCAGACCGCGCTGAACTGCGCGCTGTCGCTGCGCCGGCAGGGGACGCTGGAGAAGTTCGACGTCGAGATGATCGGCGCCACGGCTGACGCGATCGACAAGGCCGAGGACCGCCAGCTCTTCCGCAACGCGATGGAGAAGATCGGGCTGCAGACGCCGAAGTCGCGGCTCGCCAATGCGTCGGCGCTGAAGAAACAATATCGCGACAAATATCTGGCCGAGCGCGAGACGCTGTCGGGCGCCGCGCGCGACGAGCTCGACCGGCAATGGACGCTCGGCGAGAACGAGCGCCGCAAGCGCTATCAGGAGCATGCGCTGGGACAGGCGCTGATGGCGCTGTCCGAGATCGGCCTGCCCGCGATCATCCGTCCCTCCTTCACCATGGGCGGCACCGGCGGCGGCATCGCCTACAACAAGGAAGAATATCTCGACATCATCGAGCGCGGTCTCGACGCCTCCCCCACCAACGAAGTGCTGATCGAGGAATCGGTGCTCGGGTGGAAGGAGTACGAGATGGAGGTCGTCCGCGACAAGAAGGACAACTGCATCATCGTCTGCTCGATCGAGAACCTCGATCCGATGGGCGTGCACACCGGCGACTCGATCACGGTGGCGCCGGCGCTGACCTTGACCGACAAGGAATATCAGATCATGCGCGACGCCTCGCTGGCGGTGCTGCGGGAGATCGGCGTCGAGACTGGCGGCTCCAATGTGCAGTTCGGCGTCAACCCGGCCGACGGCCGCATGGTCGTGATCGAGATGAACCCGCGCGTGTCGCGCTCCTCGGCCTTGGCCTCGAAGGCCACCGGCTTCCCGATCGCCAAGGTCGCGGCCAAGCTCGCGGTCGGCTACACGCTGGACGAGATCGCCAACGACATCACCGGCGGCGCGACCCCGGCGTCGTTCGAGCCGACCATCGACTACGTCGTCACCAAGATTCCGCGGTTCGCCTTCGAGAAATTCCCGGGCGCGTCGACCACGCTGACCACCTCGATGAAATCGGTCGGCGAAGTCATGGCGATCGGCCGCACCTTCCAGGAGAGCCTGCAAAAGGCGCTGCGCGGTCTCGAGACCGGTCTCACCGGCCTCGACGAGATCGACATCGAGGGGCTCGGCCGCGGCGACGACAAGAATGCGATCCGCGCCGCCCTGGGCACGCCGACCCCGAACCGCCTGCTCCAGGTCGCCCAGGCGATGCGCCTCGGCTGGTCGGACGAGGACATCTTCAACTCCTGCAAGATCGATCCCTGGTTCCTGGCGCAGATGCGTGGAATCGTCGAGATGGAGGACAAGGTCCGCCGCCACGGCCTGCCGCCGAACGCGAGCGGCATGCGCACGCTGAAGGCGATGGGCTTCTCCGACGCGCGGCTCGCGGTGCTCGCCAACACCACCGAAGCCGAGGTCGCCGCCAAGCGGCAGGCGCTCGGCGTCCGTCCAGCGTTCAAGCGAATCGACACTTGCGCGGCGGAGTTCGCTTCGCCGACCGCCTACATGTATTCGAGCTATGAGACGCCGTTTGCAGGCCGACTCGGCGACGAGAGCGCGCCGTCGGACAAGAAGAAGGTCATCATTCTCGGCGGCGGCCCGAACCGGATCGGCCAGGGCATCGAGTTCGACTATTGCTGCTGCCATGCCTGTTTCGCGCTGGCCGATGCCGGCTACGAGACCATCATGGTCAACTGCAATCCGGAGACGGTCTCGACCGACTACGACACCGCCGACCGGCTGTATTTCGAGCCGCTGACGGCCGAGGACGTGCTCGAGATCATCGCCACCGAGCGCAAGAACGGCACCGTGCATGGCGTCATCGTGCAGTTCGGCGGCCAGACGCCGCTGAAGCTCGCGCGCGCGCTCGAAGCCGCCGAGGTACCGATCCTCGGCACCTCGCCTGAGGCCATCGACCTGGCCGAGGACCGCGACCGCTTCAAGCGCATCCTCGACAAGCTGCATCTGAAGCAGCCGAAGAACGGCATCGCCTACTCGGTCGAGCAGGCGCGCCTGGTGGCGGCCGATCTCGGCCTGCCGCTGGTGGTGCGTCCGTCCTATGTGCTCGGCGGCCGCGCGATGCAGATCATCCGCGAGGACAACCAGCTCAGCGACTACCTGCTCGGCACCCTGCCGGAGCTGGTGCCGGCCGACGTCAAGGCGCGCTATCCCAACGACAAGACCGGCCAGATCAACACGGTGCTGGGCAAGAACCCGCTGCTGTTCGACCGCTACCTGTCCGACGCCACCGAGATCGATGTGGACTGCCTGTCCGACGGCAAGGATACCTTCATCGTCGGCATCATGGAGCACATCGAGGAGGCCGGTATCCATTCCGGCGACTCCGCCTGCTCGCTGCCGCCGCATTCGCTCGACGAGGCGACCATCGCCGAGCTGGAGCGGCAGACCCGCGAGCTGGCGCTCGGGCTCGACGTCGTCGGCCTGATGAACGTGCAATATGCGATCAAGGACGGCACGATCTACGTGCTCGAGGTCAACCCGCGCGCCTCGCGCACGGTGCCCTTCGTCGCCAAGGTGGTTGGCACGCCGGTCGCCAAGATCGCGGCCCGGATCATGGCGGGCGAGAAGCTCGCCGATTTCGGGCTGACAAAGCGCGCGCTCAAGCATGTCGGGGTCAAGGAATCGGTCTTCCCGTTCGCCCGCTTCCCCGGCGTCGACACCGTGCTCGGCCCGGAGATGCGCTCCACCGGCGAGGTGATGGGCATCGACCGCTCGTTCGCCGTGGCGTTCGCCAAGAGCCAGCTTGGGGGCGGCACACGCGTGCCGCGCAAAGGCACGGTGTTCGTGTCGGTGCGTGAAAGCGACAAGGCGCGCATCACGGAGGTGGTGCGGATGCTCCACGAACTCGGCTTCAAGGTGGTGGCGACGTCCGGCACCCAGCGTTTCCTGACCGACCAGGGCGTGCCGACCGAGAAGATCAACAAGGTGCTGGAGGGACGGCCGCACATCGTGGACGCCATCACCAATGGCGACATCCAGCTGGTCTTCAACACCACCGAAGGCCCGCAGGCGCTGGCTGACAGCCGCTCGCTGCGGCGCGCTGCCCTCTTGCATAAAGTGCCGTATTACACCACTCTTTCGGGTGCCGTGGCGGCCGCGCAAGGCATCCGTGCCTATCTCGGGGGAGACCTTGAGGTCCGCACCCTGCAGAGTTACTTTTCCGAAAACTAATCGCAGCGCGCGGGCGAACGCCCGCTAAGCGGTTGGCAACAATCGGCAATAGAAGCTTTCAGGAACTCGCCGCCCCGTTCGATGTTGTACCGGCCTTTGACGGGACGGTCTTGCCGGGCCTTCAGGCTTTGCTTTGAGCCGCAAAGGCCTATTCTGAAGATGCTGATCGTGCGCGCCCCCGCCCGCACGACTGAAGGACGAGAAGAGATGGTGGAAAAGGTTCCCATGACTTCGATGGGCTACGCCGCGTTGGAGAACGAGCTCAAGCAGCGCCAATCGGTGGACCGTCCGCGCATCATCGAACATATCGCGGAAGCGCGTTCGCATGGCGACCTGTCCGAGAACGCGGAATATCACGCCGCAAAGGAAGAGCAGTCTCACAACGAGGGCCGCATCGCCGAGCTCGAGGACAAGCTCGCGCGCGCCGACATCATCGATGTGACCAAGCTCTCCGGCGACACGATCAAGTTCGGCGCGACGGTGACCCTGATCGACGAGGACACCGAGAAGAAGACGGTCTGGCAGATCGTCGGCGAGGTCGAGGCGGACGCCAAGAAGGGCAAGATCTCGATCACCTCGCCGCTGGCGCGCGCACTGATCGGCAAGAAGATGGGCACCACCGTCGAGGTCATGGCGCCCGGCGGCGCCAAGTCCTACGAGATCGCCAAGGTCGAGTGGCGCTGAGACAGGGCAACGTCCCGCCGGAGCGAATCGAAGGGCTGCGCCAAGGCGCGGCCCTTCGTCGTTTCCGGTGGTTGCAGGGCAGCGGAAGGCCGCCACTTCGGCAGTACACGCCCAATTCATCGCCTGTCACGACGCATGCCGGTGACGCAGTTGCGGTAATCAGCTAAATCTGCGGCCGACGAGCCGGGGCGGCAACGACCGAACCGGCCATCGTCGCATCATGGTTTTCTGTTGGGGGACGATCACACATGGAGCAGATGCTCTCGAAATGGCAACCGGCTGCACTCAGCCTGTTTCGCTTCATCACCGGCCTGCTGTTGTTTCAATACGGCGTGGCCAAGATCTTCAAGTTTCCTGTCATCCCGTACTTCGCCAACATTCCGCCGCTGATCTACACGGCCGGCATGATCGAGCTGGTGCTCGGCGCGTTGCTGATGGTCGGTCTGCTCACGCGGCCCGTCGCATTCATCCTGGCTGGCGAGATGGCCTTCGCCTACTTCATGGGCCACATGTTCAAGACAGGTGAGCCGGTATGGCTGCCGCTCCTGAACAACGGCACCGCGGCGATCGCGTTCTGCTTCTCCTGCCTGTATCTGGCGACGGCCGGCGGCGGCCCGATCAGCCTGGACGCGCTGCTGCGGAAGAAGAGCTGATCACTCGCTCCACTGTCATTCCGGGGCGATGCGACAGCATCGAACCCGAAATCCAGAGCTTATCGACGCCATCTCGAGATTCCGGGTTCAGCCCCTGCGGGGCTGCCCCGGAATGACCCTCGAGGCCTAGCTCCGTCCCTTGACCTCGAGCGGCACGGCCGCCTCGTATTTGGAGTTATGCAGCACCAGCGAGGTCCTGACGTTGCGCACATGGGGCGCCGCCGTCAGATGTGTCACGAACTCCTGGAACGTCGCCATGTCCGGTGCCACGCATTTCAGGATGAAGTCCACCTCACCGGACAGCATCCAGCATTCCCGCACCAGCGGCTCGGACCGCACGAACTCTTCGAACGCCTTCAGGTCGGCGTCCGCCTGGCTGGATAGGTGGACCGAGGCGAACACGGTCACATCGAAGCCGAGCTTGCGCGGGTCGAGCAGGCCCCGGTAGCCGGTGATGTAGCCTTCCTCCTCCAGGGTCCTGACCCGGCGCAGGCAAGGCGGCGGCGAGATGCCGACCCGCTTGGCGAGCTCGACATTGGTGATCCTGCCATCGGCCTGGATTTCGCTCAGGATTT
Organism: Bradyrhizobium sp. HKCCYLS3013; assembly: GCF_051167615.1. Lineage (NCBI taxonomy): Bacteria > Pseudomonadati > Pseudomonadota > Alphaproteobacteria > Hyphomicrobiales > Nitrobacteraceae > Bradyrhizobium > Bradyrhizobium sp. HKCCYLS3013. The sequence goes on along the minus strand of NZ_JBNPTK010000015.1, from coordinate 87,035 downwards.
TGAGATCGATCTCATCAAGATTCTTGGACACGGGGATTGTGGGCTCTGGCGGGATAGGAGGAGGCGCAGGGGCGCCGGGGGACGATGGGCAACTCTCTTAGCGCAGGCTGGTCAATTTGCGCAATTTTATTACTTTAGATTTCCCCCGTTGACCGGGTCGTGAAGGGAAAATTCGCCGAGATGCGTTGCAATTCTTGCATAGCTTGCCAGATGGCTTAGACTTGGATTTGACATTTTCGATGGGGCTTCGGGGCGTTTCTTTTGCGCATTCCGCTCGCTGCGTCGTCAATTCTCCCTCTTCCAGCGAGTCTTCGGTCACATGCAAGCTCCGATCCATGCCAAAGTCGTCATCATCGGTTCCGGCCCTGCCGGCTATACGGCGGCGATCTACGCGGCACGAGCTATGCTGGAGCCGGTGCTGATCCAGGGCATCCAGCCCGGCGGGCAGCTTACCATCACCACGGACGTCGAGAACTATCCGGGCTTTGCCGACGTCATCCAGGGTCCCTGGCTGATGGAGCAGATGGAGAAGCAGGCGACGCATGTCGGCGCCCAGATCAAGACCGACCTCGTGACCAAGCTCGAGCTGGGTCAGCGTCCGTTCCGCCTGACCTGCGACTCCGGTGACGTCTACCTCGCCGAGACCGTCATTCTGGCGACCGGCGCCCAGGCGCGCTGGCTCGGGCTGCCGTCGGAGGAGACGTTCAAGGGCTTCGGCGTCTCGGCCTGCGCGACCTGCGACGGCTTCTTCTATCGCGGCAAGGAGGTCATCGTCGTCGGCGGCGGCAACACCGCGGTCGAGGAAGCGCTGTTCCTGACCAATTTCGCGTCGGCCGTCACCGTCGTGCACCGGCGCGACCATTTCCGCGCCGAGCGCATCCTGCAGGAGCGGCTGTTCAAGCATCCGAAGATCAAGGTCGTCTGGGACAGCGCCCTGGATGAGATCTGCGGCGCGAGCTCGCCATCCAAGGTCACGCATGTCAGGCTGAAGAACGTCAAGACCGGCGCGCTTACCGAGCTGCCCGCCGACGGCGTGTTCGTCGCGATCGGCCATGCGCCGGCCACGGAGCTGGTCGCCGGTCAGCTCAAATTGAAACCGTCCGGTTACGTCGAGGTGGTGCCGGGCTCGACCGCGACCTCCGTTCCCGGCGTGTTTGCCGCCGGCGACGTCGCCGATGAAACCTATCGGCAGGCGATCACCGCCGCCGGCATGGGCTGCATGGCTGCCCTCGAAGCCGAACGCTTCCTCGCCCACGCCGCGAGCGAACGCGCCGCGGCGGAATGAACTGACGATGCCACGATCACGGGATGGATTTACGGATATGGATTGGGACAAGCTGAAGGTGTTTCACGCAGCGGCGGAAGCAGGCAGCTTCACGCATGCCGGGGAGCAGCTCGGGCTGTCGCAATCGGCGGTGTCGCGCCAAGTCAGTGCGCTCGAGCAGGAGCTCGCAGTCTCGCTGTTCCACCGTCACGCCCGCGGGCTGATCCTTACCGAGCAGGGCGACCTGCTGTTCCGGACCGCGCATGACGTCTTCATGCAATTGCAGGCGGCGCGCGCCAAGCTGACCGACAGCCGCGAGCGGCCGAGCGGCGATCTGAAGATCACGACAACCCCGGGCGTCGGCATCAACTGGCTGATCCCGCGGCTCGGGGAATTCACCGCGCTCTATCCGGAGATCCGGATCTCGCTGATCGTCACCGACGAGGAGCTCGATCTGTCGATGCGCGAGGCCGACGTGGCGATCCGTACCCGCAAGCCGACCCAACCCGATCTGATCCAGCGCAAGCTGTTCGCGATCAGCTTCCACGCCTATTGCTCGCCGGAATACGTCAAGCGCTTCGGTACGCCGCGCACCCTCGACGAGCTCGATGATCATCGCATTATCATGCTGGCCGACGGCCAGGTCGCCCCGCATCTGCAGAACCGCAGCTGGCTGGTCGATGCCGGCCGCAACGGATCCGGTCCGCGCGAGGCCTATTTCAGGGTCAACAACATTCTCGGCCTGGTCCGCGCCTGCCAGCAAGGGCTCGGCATCGCCGCGCTGCCGGACTACCTCGTCGAGGAAAACAGCCGTCTCGTGCAATTGTTCGGAGAGTCGGATTCGATCCAGCTCGACACCTACTTCGTCTATCCCGAGGAATTGAAGACGGTCGCACGCGTTCAAGTGTTCCGTGACTTCGTCGTGAGCAAAGCGCAGCGCTGGCCGGCGTGACATTGTGCATGTCTGACATGCGGCTTGCATGGTTGCTGCGACGCCATGTGAGAGCCCATAGTGAGCATGTGCTGAGCGTTGGCGTTGCGCATTGTCCCCCTCCTCCAGTGGCGCGAGCGCTCAGAAATCCCTCTTGGAAGGTGATTGTGTCGGCCTCTTTGGCCAATACCTCCAGCCGGGCTCATTTGGGCCCGGCTATTTTTTTGCCGAATGTTTCCGTGTCGTGCCCGATGCGGCGTTGACAGCATCGCCTGCACCGCGCATCTAGATCGCATGTCCACGTCTTCGCACGCCAAGTTGTTGTCGAAAAAAGCTCCCCTCCCGGGGACATGTGGACGCGCGCGCTAGAATCTCTCGAATTCACCGCCGCATCACCAGCCCCGCCGCGAGGACGGGGCTTTTTTTGCATGTCCCGTCGCCGGCTCCTGCCACCCAAGGAGATGGACCATGACCAACGTTACGACCCGACTGCAGGGCCTCTGGCTGCCCCTGATCACGCCGTTCCGCGATGGCGCGCTCGACGAACCATCCTTACGCAATCTGGTTCGGCACTACGCCGCCAAGCCGATCGATGGACTGGTGCTCGGTGCCACGTCAGGCGAAGGACTGGCGCTGTCATGGGACGAGCGCGCCCGTCTGATCAGCGTGGTCCGGGACGAGCTCGACACCATCGGCCGGCCGCTGCCGATCTGTCTCGGTGTCGGCGGCGTGGCGACGGCCGAGGTGATCGAAGCGCTCGACCGAACCGCGTCATGGCCGATCGACTTCTATCTGATCTCGAGTCCGCCTTACGTGCGTCCGTCGCAGCGCGGCCTGCTGGCGCATTTCACCGCGTTGGCCGACCGCACCGCCCATCCGATCGTGCTCTACAACATTCCCTATCGCTCGGCGGTTGGCCTCGACAACGAGACATTGCTGCAGCTCGCCGAGCATCCCGCTATCGCTGGCCTCAAGGATTGCTGCGCCAACCGCACGCAGACGCGCGACCTGATCACGCGTCGGCGCGCAGGGTTTCATATCCTGACGGGCGAAGACGCCCAGAGCTTCGATGCGCTGCAGGCCGGTGCCGACGGCGCCATCCTGCTCTCGGCACATCTGGAGACCGAGACGTTTGCCGCAATCCTGCAGCACGTGAAGGCCGGCCGTCACGACGCGGCAGCAGCGTGCTGGGCGCTGGTCGAGCATCTCACGCGACTGCTGTTCACCGAGCCGAGCCCCGCACCGGCCAAGTACTGGCTGGCGCGCACCGGCGTCATTGCGAGCCCCGAAGTACGGCTGCCAATGGTGGAGGTTGGCGCTGAGCTGGCCGCACGGCTGGATCAGCAGATCGAGCGGCGCCAGCCGACGACCACGCAGAACCGCGTTGCCTGAGCACGCCCCGACCTATTCGCCGGCTCTGCCTGGCCTTCCCGATCGGAAAGGCCAGGCAGAGCCGCGCCACCGCTGCGGAGCCGGAGCAGAATCTCCGTGGTTAATCCGAGCTAACAAACGCGATCAAAAGCGGCGCAGTCCGCAACCTCGTGTTTAAAGATGTTCCGCTATGGATGTTGAAAACGTCAAAGAGCGCGAGGACGTCGTGGCTTTGCAGGATCATCCATACCCTGAGCATCAGGGTTTCAGCGTCGAAGACATTCTCTGGGCGGTCGGGATCTGGTCCGTGATCCTGACCCTGACGCCGGCAATCGCCTTCTATTTCCTGATGGTTGCCTGACCTCGCCGCGCCCTCTCGCGCGGCGCGAATTCGGCACTCACGCGAGAGCTTGTGACCCGACGCAAAAAACGCGCGGAGGACCGCGCGTCGATGCCCCATCTGATGCCGCGATCAGGCCGCCTGCTTGTGCATGGCGCCGTTGGCCGACACAGTACCGCGAATAGCCCGCACCGAACGCTCGATCGCAGCCCAGAGGCGTGCGATCTCGGCCGCAGCACGGCCCTCCGCATAATATTCGCGCACGCCTTCACCCTGGCCCAGCGCCATCAGCAGATCGGCGCGGTTGGTGATCTGGCCGCCCCACACCGGGGCCTTGAACTTCGCCAGCGCCTCGCGGGCGATGGTGACGATCGGACTTTCGGCATCGTCGCGGCGCGCTGGCGCGCCATTGAGAACGACCGCGTAGGGCTTGCGCGCGGCGCGGCAGGTCTGGATCGTCTCCTGCACCGCGTTGACGTCGAACACGCCGGGGCGGGCCGGGATGATCACCATGGTCGCATTCTTGATCGCATCCTCGACGACGGCCGAGATGGTCGGCGGCGTATCGATCAGCACCCACTCGACGCCGTCGCGGCGGGCGGCGGACACGATCGCGCTCACCGAGTTCACGGCCGTCTTGATCGGCGGCTCGTTGGTGCCGCGCAGCTTGTGCCAAAGCGTGAGCGACCCCTGAGGGTCGGCATCGATGAGCAGACAAGACTTGCTCGACTTGATCTGCGCAGCGAGATGGGCGGCCAGGGTGCTCTTGCCTGAACCGCCCTTACGCGATGCGAAAACAATAACGTTCATACCTTGGCCTCCAGATTGACCCCGGCAGCGAAAATGAATCAGCGGACTGATTCGCGGAAGATAAATTTAGCGATTGATAAGACGTAACTCCTGATTGCCGAAACGCATTGGTTTTTGAGTCACACCAAAGCAGGCAAAACAGCAGATCAGGCGGCGATGTTCGACAACATCCGGTCATGCCCCATCGCATTTACATGTTGAGGCTGCGCATCGAGGTGTGCGTCCGAAGACTGCGGTCATGCCGAGTGCCGCCAAAGGCGGCAATCGGCATCGCTCAGGTCGCGTCTGGTCGCGTCGACTTCTTCGATTTGCCAGCGCGCGCAGTGACCGGCTTCCTGGTGACAGGACGAATGCTCATCGGCCGTTCCGCGCGGCCAGATGACGCTGCCTGGCGCTCTGGCGGCCCGAATTGGGCGCGGCATGACGGCGACAGCTCGGCCTTGCGGCGAATCATGCAGGCGGTGACACGATCGACGTCGGGAATGTCGGAACTACAAAGCCGGAACGCATCGCCTGTGCATGCCTGCTCCTGCTCGGCGGTATAGGCCCGTGCGGTTACGGGGACTAACAGCGCGGCCATTACGATCAGTACGGCAGAGATGCGTGGATCGAGATCAATCCCTCTCATCGTCCCCTCCCCCTCGTTGCCGCAAAGTGTGATTGAAGGAGACCGGATTCGCAAGCAACAGTGCCACGCCGTGCTACCGATCCGGCGCGGCAAACCGCAAGCGAGCGCACGCCCGGCGATATATCCGTCGAAATACGGAGACCGGGCTCAGGCTTCCGCGGGCAAAGCTCTGCGGCCACGCCCCGGCCACAGCCATGCGCGAGAGGTCGCGACGGGCGACCAATCACGGCGCACGATCAATGGGACGCGGAGCACGGATAGAGGTGAGCTTGCGAACGGCCCAGCGATGGTCCCGGCCATGGTACAGTTGGGTGGGCTCGAACCACCGACCTCCTGTTCCACAGACAGGCGCTCTAACCAACTGAGCTACAACTGCATCCGCCATGGGACTGCCCGCGAGGGGCGTCCGAACGGGCCGGAAACTAGGTGCAACGGGCGAATTTGGCAAGGCCGAGAACGGATAAAGTCCCCTGCCATGACTGCGTTTTTTGACGCCGTTTCGGCCCGAGTGAGCCCCCGTTCAAGCGGGGAGCCCAGAAAGCATCGAACCCGGCCGCAACGCGCCCGGGTTCTGGATCTACCGCCGTCCATGCCGGCGCGCGGCCGCATCGCGCACCTGGCGAGACTTGAGGCTGCCTCAGGCCGCCGTCTTGAACAGCTTGGTGGCGCTTTCCTTGATCGGCTCGACCGTCTCGGCCGCAACCTTCTGGCCGAGCTCGCCGAGCTCCTTGGCCTGGGCGGTGAAGGTCTCGAACTGCTTGCGCGCGAAACCGGTCCACAGCTCCATCGCCTCCGACGGCGACTTCACACCGAACAGCTCCTGGGCGAAGTCGAGCGACGCGGTGGTATTGGCCTTCGTGAATTCCATGACCTTCGACGAGTAGACGCCGGCGCCCTTGCTGGCGTTGGCGAAGAAGGCCTCGATGGCCGAATTGTGGGTTTCCGCAGCGTCCTTGAACTTGGCGTAGTTCTCGCGGGCCTGCGACACGCCTTTTTCGGCGAGCGCGCGTACCTGTTCGGGAACCTCGAACGGAATGATCGACGCGGAGAAAGGATCGGTGGCATTGGTCATGGCATGCATCCTTCGAAACATTGAGACTGGACCGGCCCGGCAATCGGGAAGTCACTTCGGATCACGCAGAGGAACCGCCCCTGGGAGGTAACAACCTCGCGTAGAGCTATATCGTGGCGCTTTTGTGCAACGCAACGGAAATTCCACTATCAGGAACTGTTGCCGCGCCCGCTTCCAGAAAAAGGGGGATCGAGGCATGTCTGATCAGGCCTTGGGCTTGGTTGCGTCGATCGCGGCCTTGCCGATGGCCTGGCCGACTTCGCTTGCCTGTTCGGCGAGCGATCGCATCTGGCCCTGAACGAATTCGCTGTGCAGCCGCAGCACCTCGGGCAGGTCCTTGGCGTGGACCAGCGATTGGGCGTAGTCGAGCGACGACTGGACGTTCTTTTCCGCGTAGGACAAGACCTTGGAGCCGATGTCCTTGGCTCCGGCCCGCACTGTCGCACCGCGCTGTTCGAGCGAGCCGGCCGTCGCCTCCGCTCCGGCCAGAAACTTCTCAAACGTCTGACGTGCCTGGTCGAAGCCCGCCTCCGCCATTGCCCGCACGTCTTTCGGAATCTCGAATCGTCGTCCATCGTCGGTCATGCTTTCCTCCTTCTGAAGTCCCGATTGGCTGCGCCCTCGTCTCTCAGCAGCTTTCCCGCTGCCGAGCGGCCCCGAACCAGTCCAGGGTATCATCGTGCTATCGAGAGCCGAGATTGCAACGGTCCATGCCGGTTTCGCCGCGATTCCGAGCCCGGGGGGCTCACGAGGAACACATTAAGGTTATCCAAGCTTTAGCAGGACAGGAGTGCGGCCCCGCCGTGGACCTCGGCCCTCAAAACGCGCGATAGTAACGAATTCTTAACGCTTCCAGTTCCGGCCGCCGGTCATCCACGGCCGATCAACATCACAAGAGCCGTTCGCCGTCGTCGCCCATGACCCACGCCGATCTCGAATTGCAGGCCCTCAGCGACCCCCGGCTGGCCGTCCACGCCGCCGGCAGTCTGCCGGCCTGGCTATGGTCGGCCGATGGCGGCCGTGTGCTGTGGGCCAATGCGGCCGGTGCGCGCGCCCTCGGTGCGACAAGCGCAGCGGCGCTGATCGCGAAAACGTTCGGCCCCGCCGACGCGCATCGCCGCCAGGTCGCTCAATTGGGACGGCGGCTGCCCGAGACCGGCGCTTTGCGGCTGGAACGTCTACGTGGTTTCGGCGCGCCGCTCGGCACGCTCGCGACCTGCGGCTGCGCCAGGATCGACCTGCCCGATGGCACGCGCGCGGTGCTGATCACCAGCACTGACGGGGGTGGACGTAGCTTCCCACTGGCGGATCGCCTGAAGCGGCTGGCGGAGACGAGCGAGCATGCGCTGATCGCATTCACCCAGGACGGCCAGTTCGCCGGCATTAGTTCAGCCGGACGGCGCCTGTTCGGCATGCGCGACCTGACCGAGCCGGATTTCGTCGAGATACGCAGGGCGGCGCTGGCCGATGGCATGGCCGAGGTGACGTTCGGCACGGAGCGCGCAGCGCTCTACCGCATCGGCAGCGGCAATCAGGTCGGGCTGGTGGCCGTCCCGATGCCGGCCCCTGCCGACGAGATCGAGGCGCCGGGCTCGGCGCCAATACCCGAGCCAACCGCAGATGCCGCCCCGGCATCATCAGCCCCCGTGGATGTTGCCGCTGGGCCCGCGGTCGTGACTTCGCCTCCTCTTCCGATGGATGCAATGACTGAACGCCAAACCGACGACGAATCCCCCGCGCTGTCGAACGACGCGCCGGCCGAGTTCCTGCTGATCGACGATCCGGCCGAAGCTGATCTGTTCAAGGCGCCGGCGCCGCAAACGGAAGATCACGCGCATCCTGCCGAATCCGGCGCGGCGGAGCCTTCAGTCGGCCGTCGCCATCCGCTCCGATTTTCCTGGCAGATGGATGCCGAGGGACGGTTCTCGATCGGCTCCGATGAATTCACCCACCTGATCGGGCGGCACGGCGCCGCCGAGCTCGGCCGTCCCTGGCATGAGCTCGCTGCATCGCTAGGCCTCGATCCCGACGGGCGGGTCGGTGCCGCGATCGAAACGAAAGAGACCTGGAGCGGGCTCGTCGTCAGCTGGCCCGCCGAGGGCGAGCGGCTTGCGGTCGAATTGTCGGGACTGCCCGTCCTGGCGGAGGACAGGACCCATGCCGGCTATCGCGGCTTCGGTGTCTGTCGCGACCTCGACGCCCTGGACCGGCTGGCCGCACTGCGTCGCCCCGCATCGACCGATGCAGCCGCGACCGATGTTCCGGACGCCGACGAAACCGAGCTTGCCCAATCCGACCATGTGCGGGCCGCAGATGTGCCGCCGCAGCAGGACAACGTCACTGCGTCATCGCGTGAGGCTTCCATTGCGCCGGACGTACACCACATCGAGGGCATCGGGCTCGAAACGACCGGGAACGTGGTCCCGTTCCGCGCTCCGGGCGAGTCCAAGCATCCTGTGCTCACGCCGGTGGAGAACAGTGCGTTTCATGAGCTCGCGCGCCAGCTGTCGGCCCGCCTCGAAGGTGAGATCCGCAACGCGCCCGCGGACGTCCAGGGCGTGGTGCCCGAGCCGGGATCGCGAATGAGCGATCCGCTCGTCCCGCCGCCGCAGCAGGCTCCGTCGGCGACGGAGACGGCGCCCGATCAAGGCGCGGAGCTGCACACCGAATGGCTCACACCCGAGGAGCCGCCGGCCCAGGGCGACAGCCAGCGCGACCGCATCCTGCTCGACCTGCTGCCCACGGGCATGCTGATCTACCGGCTCGACCGCCTGCTCTACGGTAACCCGGCCTTCTTCAAGCAGATGGGCTACGCCGACCTTGCGGCCTTGGAGCAGGCCGGCGGGCTCGATGCGCTCTATGTCGAGCCGGGCGTGTCATCTGCACCCAACAAGTCCGAGGCCGGCACTCCCGTCACGATCTCGGCCGCCGACGGCTCCTCCAGCGAGGAGGTGAAGGCGGAAGCCCGCCTGTTCACGATCACCTGGGACGGCGATAGCGCGCATGCCCTGATCTTCGCTCCGTTGCCCGGCCCTGCGGCTGCGATTCCGACGACCGACGTGGCACCGATGCCGGCCCCGGCCCCCGCCGCGCTGGTCGTCGCCCCGCCTCCGGCTGCGGGCCACGCCGAAGCCGAAGATCTGGCGGCGATCCTCGACGTCACCGCCGAGGGCATCCTGATGTTCGACGCCGGCGGCAACATCCACGCCTGCAACCGCAGCGCCGAGGCGCTGTTCGGTTACGATGGCGCGGCGCTGGTCCGCCGCAACCTGATCGAGCTGTTCGCACCGGAGAGCGCACGCCTCGTGCTCGACTATCTCGACAGCGCGCAGCAGTCCGGCGCGTCGAGCGGGCTCGACAAGGGCCACGAGGTGCTCGGGAAGATCGCTCAGGGCGGCGTCATTCCGTTGTCGATGGCAATTGGCCGGACCAGGACCGACGGTCCGAATTTCTTCGCCGTGTTTCGCGATCTGTCGCAGCTCCGCCGCGGCGAAAGCGAATTGCTGCAGGCCCGTCGCGTCGCCGATCGGGCCGCCAACGCCAAGGCCGACATGCTCGCCCGGATCAGCCACGAGGTGCGCGCGCCGCTGAACGCGATCATCGGCTTTGCCGAGGTCATGATCGGCGAACGTTTCGGCACGATCGGCAACACCCGCTACGCCGAATACATGAAGGATATCCGCGCCTCGGGCGAGCGCGTGGTGTCCCTGATCGACGATCTCCTGGAGCTGTCGCGCATCGAGACCGGGAAGCTCGAGCTCGCTTTCACCAGCCAAAATTTGAACGAGCTGGTGGAGGGCTGCGTCGCAGCGATGCAGCCGCAGGCCAACCGCGCCCGCATCATCATCCGCACCTCGCTGTCGCAACTGCTGCCGCCGGTGATCGCCGACGTCAGGGCGCTGCGCCAGATCGCGATGAACCTGATCTCGGCCTCGATCTCGCTGGCCAATCCCGGCGGCCAGGTCATCGTCTCGACCGCGCTGACCGATTTCGGCGAGGTCGCGCTGCGCGTGCGCGACACCGGTCATGGCCTGAACGATCAGGAGGTGGCCGCCGCGCTCGAACCGTTCCGTGCGCCCTCGGCGGCCGAGCAAGGCTCCGACGGCGCCGGTCTCAGCCTGTCGCTCACCAAGGCGTTGGTCGAGGCCAACCGGGCGCAGTTTCACATCAAGGCGGCGCCGAAATCCGGCACGCTGATCGAGGTGGTGTTCTCGCGCGCCGTGGCGCGCAATCAGAGCACCGGCTGAGCCGATCCCGCCCGTCGCACCGCCAGTGAACGACGCTTGAGGCCGAGCAGGAGCGGACCGAACGCCACCACGAAGCCGGCGAAGGCAATGATCCAGGCCAACGCCGCGACGTGCAGCAGCGCCTCGGCATGCGTCGGCGCCAACACGGCGCAGACCCGCGTGACCGCTGCGACGATGATCGCCAGATAGATCGCCTGGGTCGCGGGCGCGGCCGTCAGCGCCTCGCCGGTGTGGCCGAGCGTGGCCCGCGTCATGACGGCGAGCGTCGTGATGCCGGCGGCCCCGACCATCCAGGCGTGCAGCCCCGCGCTCGGCAGAATCCATCCGAGGCTGGCGGCGGCCGTGAGCAGGAAGCCGAGCGGCACGAACAAATAGCCGACATGCAGGATCACCAGCAAACGCTCGCGCAAGGTGCGATCACCGGCCCAGCGCGCGAGCCTCGCCCCGTGCAGCGCGCCGGCCGCAGCGAGCGCGAGCGCCGTTGCCGCACTTTCGGGAGCCAGGATCCAGCCGAGCAGGCTCAGCGCGCTGAACAGGACGACGGCAAGGTCGAAGCGGCCGAACGGCACCGGCAGCCGGCCGGGATTGTGCTTGACCAGCCAGTTGCGGGTGAAGCTCGGCGTGATGCGGCCGCCGATCAGTGCGAGCAGCAGCACGATCACGGCAACGCCGATGCGGATCGCGTAGTCGGCCGAACCGCGCAGATGAGCCTCGACATGGAACGCGATGTTGCCGGCGCACAGCACCGTGACGATCGCGACCACCGGCAGATTCCGCCAATTCCGCCCGGCGACGATCTCGCGGGCGGCGGCCAGCACGACGAGCACCAGGAAGCTCGCATCGATCAGCATCGCGGCCCACCACGGACCGAGCGCAGACATCGTCACCGCCAGTCGTCCGGCCATCCAGACCAGCACGAGGGTGAGCAGCGGCACGCCCCGGATCGGCAGCCGTCCGGTCCAGTTCGGGATCGCCGTGAACAGGAAGCCGGTGACGATGGCCGGCAGGTAGCCGTAGAGCATCTCGTGCACGTGCCAGTCTCGGGGGGCAAAGCCCGAGCTCAGCTTCAGCTCGCCGTAAAAGGCCGGGAGCCAGATCAGGATCGCCAGCGCAGCCTGGAGCGCGCCGAGCAGAAAGAACGGCCTGAACCCGTTGGCGAGGACGGTCCAGCCCTGATAGTTGCGTGGAATGGCCATGTGCATGCTCGCTCGATGGGCGACGGGAACCGCGCCGATATGGCGCTGTGTGCTTAACATGTAGTTGCGCGTCGTCCGATATGGCTTGCGCCAGCACAAACTTCCGACGGATCGCAAAAACGTGCTATTGAGCGGGCAAAATCCGCCGTCGGCCCGGAGAATATCATGGCTTCCATCGACCGCTCGCTGGTCGCGCATCTGCCGCTGTTTGCGGGGCTGTCCGCGGAGGATCTGACGGATGTGCTGCGCGAAGCCCGTTCGATTCGCGTTCCACGCAACGGCGCGGTGTTCGAGCAGGGCGCCGATGCGATCTCGTTCTTCCTGCTGCTGCACGGCCATGTCCGCGCCAGCAAGACGACGCCGACCGGCGACCAGATCGTGGTGCGCTACGTCGTGCCCGGGGATACGTTCGGCGTCGCCCCGGCCATCGGCCTGCAGCACTATCCGGCGACTGCGACCGCCGTCGACGACAGCATCGTGCTGGCCTGGCCGTCCGCCGCATGGCCGAGACTGGTCGCGAGGTTTCCGTCGCTGGCGGCGAACACGCTGCAGACGGTCGGCCAGCGGCTGCAGGAAACCCATGCGCGCGTGATCGAAATGTCGACGCAGCAGGTGGAGCAGCGCATCGCGCATGCGCTGCTTCGGCTCGCCAACCAGGCCGGCCGCAAGCTCGATCATGGCGTGCAGATCGATTTCCCGATCAGCCGGCAGGACATTGCGCAGATGACCGGGACGACGCTGCACACGGTGAGCCGCATCCTCTCCGGCTGGGAGCAGCTCGGCCTGGTCGAAAGCGGCCGTCAGAAGATCGTCCTGCGCGAGCCGCACAAGATCGTGCTGCTGGCGCAGCAGGGCGCCGGCGACGCGGCCGCATCCCGCACCTGATCACGTGCAGGCACACAGGGCCGCGAGGAACGCGTCGGGATCGACGCCATGCTCGTGGCAGGCATCCGCGACGTTGTGAAAGCAGGCGATCGGGCAACCGACGCAACGCATCTGGAAAGCAAGAAAGACGCCGATCGTCTCCGGGCTTCGCCGCATGACATCGTCGACCAGTTCATCGAAGGAGATTGGCATGCGCGCCTCCATTCCAGCTCCAGCGCGAATGGTAGCGGGCATGCCGTTGGCGGTCTTTGTCGCGGCACAAGCACCGCGGCACCTCGACGGTCAGACCGCCCGGCTGTGCAGCTGCTTCGACGCGTCGAGATGCGCATCGAACGCCGCGGCGACGCTGCGCACCAGGAACCGGGAATGCTCGGTCACCGCGAGCGCACCGCCGTTGAGCTCGACCACACCGTCGGAGATCAACGATTGCAGCCGCGGCGCCGATCTCAGCATGTCGTCGGTGTCCGTGCCATGGCGGGTGCAGATGACATCGAGGTCCACGCCGTAGTCGCACATGATGCGCTCGATGATGTCGGCCCGCAGGCGGTCGTCATCGGTCAGTCCATAGCCTTTCACGGTCGCGAGGCTGCCGGAGGCGATCTTCTGCTCATAGGCCCGGACCTGCGGCGCGTTCTGGACATAACCTTGCGGCAGCTGCCCGATCGCCGAGGCCCCGAAGCCGAGCAGCAGATCATTTGCATCGGTCGTATAGCCCTGGAAATTGCGATGCAGGCGGCCTTCGCGGAACGCGATGGTCATGGGATCCGTGGGCAAGGCGAAATGATCGAGCCCGATCTGCACGTAGCCTGCGTCCTTCAGCGCGTCAGCGATCGCGCAGGCCTGATCGTAGCGTTCCAGGCTGTCCGGCAACGCCGAGTCCTGAATCTTGCGCTGGTGCGTCTTGAACGATGGCACATGAGCGTAGCCGAATACGGAGAGCCGGTCGGGGCGCAGGTCGATGGCGCGCCGGACGGTGTCGAGACACGACTCAACGCTCTGATGCGGCAGTCCGTAGATCAGGTCGAAGTTGATGCCGGCAACGCCGGCCTGACGCAATCCGTTCGTCGCCGCCGCGGTCTGCTGGAAGCTCTGCACCCGGTTGATGGCCTGCTGCACCCGCGGATCGAAGCTCTGCACGCCCAGGCTGGCGCGATTGACCCCGCTCACCCCCAGCGCCGCGATCATCTCCGGCGTCAGCGTGCGCGGATCTATCTCGATGGCGATCTCCGCCGACGGCAGCACGAAAAAGGAATGGCGCAGCGATCCGACGAGATCGACAAAGGACTCCGGCGCCATGATGGTGGGCGTGCCGCCGCCGAAATGAATGTGCCCGACCTGCAGCCGCCGGCCGATCTGGCGCGCCACCATGTCGACCTCGCAACGCAGCGCCGATTCGTAGACCGCAATGGGCTCGTCGCGCTTGGCGACCATGGTGTTGCAGCCGCAATACCAGCACATCGAGCGACAGAACGGCACATGCAGGTACAACGATGCCGTCGCGCTCGCTGGTATCGCGCGCAACCATTCTGCGTAGGTGGACGGGCCGACCGCGGCGGAGAAATGAGGCGCCGTAGGATAGCTGGTGTAGCGCGGGAGGCGCTCCTGTCCGTAGCATGCTGCAAGATCTGGTCTCATGTCCTGCCTGTCACCTGAGCGTATCGACCTGGGGTTGGGAGCTTCTTGACACAAGGCAAGAGGGACGGCCTTGAGCTTTCTCAAGGCGCGGCCGGCAGATACCCCGTTGGAACAGTAGAACGCCGGTGATCACCGCGGACTTTGCGCTTCCTCAAAGTGGCCGGCTCATTTCACGTCATTATTGATTCACCGACGATTCGAGGAAACCGCAATGGAAGCCCTGCAACTGCTGCTCCGTTCATTTGCTTTCCTCGCCGGCATCCGCGGCCATATCCCCCAGTCCGACGGCTTTGAATCGTTCCGCGACGAGTCGGGGCCAACGGGCCTGCTTGGCAACATCGCCATGTTCATGACCACGGTGTTTTGTATCGCGGCGGCAGTCGCCTTCGTCGTGTTGTTGGCGGTGCGCTGGCTGAGCTGATGAGTTCGGAAGCACATCGTCGGTCCAGAGTCCTGCTCTGAAGCAGCGCATCATGGCGCCGGCGATTCTCGTGCCGTGTGGACAAACGGATAGATCGCGTCTTATCGCGTAGTCGCGCGAGACAGCCTGCCCGCTTTGCTCCGCACCCTGTCCGGCCTCCCAAGAAACTGCGCGCCGATGCAACTCATTAGCGCTCTGCGCGGGTACAGTCGCGCCAATCTCGCTCGAAATCCGCCGTCTGATTCCGCAATTGCGAAGTTGCTTGTTGCAGCACAAACAAGCCGAGTTCCAACGGGAGCATGCTGATTGCGGCACTACAACAGATCCAATGAAGGAGCGATCCATGTTGACCCGCCGCACCGCCATGTTCAGTGCAGCCATCGCCGCGATGATGCTTGCGGCTCCCGCTGTTGCCGAGGACCTCAAGCTGCCGCGCCAGAAGGTCGATCTGGTGGCTCCGCCGTTCGTGCATGCGCACGAGCAGGCGACCAAGCAGGGACCCAAGATCATGGAGTTCAAGCTCGTGGTCCAGGAGAAGAAGATGGTGATCGACGAGAAGGGCACCACCTTCCAGGCCATGACGTTCAACGGCTCGATGCCAGGCCCGCTGATGGTGGTCCATGAGGGCGACTATGTCGAGGTGACCCTGGTCAATCCCGCGACCAACAGCATGCCGCATAATATCGACTTCCACTCCGCGACCGGAGCGCTGGGCGGCGGCGCGCTGACCCTGGTCAATCCGGGCGAGCAGGTCGTGCTACGCTGGAAGGCGACGCGGACCGGCGTGTTCGTCTACCACTGCGCCCCGGGCGGACCGATGATCCCCTGGCATGTCGTCTCCGGCATGAACGGCGCCGTGATGGTGCTGCCGCGCGACGGTCTCAATGACGGCCGCGGACACGCGCTGCGCTATGATCGCATCTACTACATCGGCGAGCAGGACCTCTACGTCCCGCGCGACGACAAGGGAAACTTCAAGTCCTACGACTCGCCCGGCGAAGCCTATAGCGACACCGAGGAGGTCATGCGCAAGCTCACGCCGACCCATGTGGTGTTCAACGGCAAGGCCGGCGCGCTCACCGGAAAGAATGCGCTCACGGCCAATGTCGGCGAGAACGTTCTGATCGTGCACTCGCAGGCGAATCGCGATAGTCGTCCGCATCTGATCGGCGGCCACGGCGACTATGTCTGGGAGACCGGAAAATTTTCGAACGCGCCGGAGACCGGGCTCGAGACCTGGTTCATCCGCGGCGGCTCGGCGGGCGCCGCGCTCTACAAATTCCTGCAGCCCGGCATCTACGCCTACGTCACCCACAACCTGATCGAGGCGGCCAATCTCGGCGCGACCGCCCATTTCAAGGTCGAAGGCAAGTGGAATGACGACCTGATGACGCAGGTCAAAGCCCCGGCGGACATTCCGACCGGCACGACGAACTGATCGGCCCAGGGGGGCCGGCGTATCCGGCCCCCACTCTCCTGAGTGTGCTGCCATGCTGCTCGCTTTCAAGATCAAGCTCACCATCGCCTGCGTCGTCGGATTGGCTGGCCCGACCGCAATGGCACCGATCCTTGCAGATCTGCCAAACCGCGCTGCCGGCCTCGACGGCCCTGCCCTCACCGAGATCGCACCCGGTACGATCAGCTACCGCGACTCCGGTGACCATCTCCGCAGCGGGCGGCAGGCCGAAGCTCCCATCACGACGGTCCGCTTTGATCATCCGCTGACGATCATGACGAACCAGGTCAGTGCCGCAGACTACCACGCCTGCGTCCAAGCGCATGCGTGCCGCGCGCTCGATCGCAACGTTCCCATCGCCATCGATCGCCCGGCCGTGCAGGTGAGTTGGCATGACGCGGTGGCCTACGCTGAATGGCTCTCACGCCGGACCGGCCACAGCTATCGTCTGCCGACCGATACCGAGTGGGCCTATGCGGCGGGCAGCCGCTTCAAGGACGATGGCGTCTCGATCGACGACGCCGATCCCTCGCGGCGCTGGATTGCCCGCTACGAACGGGAAGCCGCCCTGCAAGAGGACTCCGAGACGCGCGGCTTCGGCGGCTTCGGCATCAATGAGCACGGCGTTGCTGACTTGGCGGGCAATGTCTGGGAATGGACCTCGACCTGCTTCACACGCAAGATGCAGGATAGTGCAGGTCGCGTCACCAAGACCGTTAGCAATTGCGGCGTGCGGCTGGCCGAAGGCGCGCATCGAGCCTACGTGACCGACTTCATCCGCGACGCGCGCGCCGGCGGGTGCGCCTCCGGCACGCCACCTGCCAATCTCGGCTTCCGCCTGGTCCGCGAACAGCCTTCATGGAGCCGCAGCCTGACGCAGCGCCTCAGCCGGCTCCTCGGCGCCATTCGCGCATGACGCGGCATGCTCAGCCTCAAGCACGCTCGACAGCAGCCGACGCCGGTGCCGGATCGGCGGTGCCCTGACACTGGCACAAATGACAGTCATACAAAATCAACTTTCGGTTGCGAGATGTAAGCTACAAACGTTAGACAATTTCCGTTGAGAGACGCGATGAGCGGACCAGGAGGCGAGTGTGAATTCTCGACATCCGCCGGTCTTCTTCACGTCCGACCTGCATGGTTACGGAATTGGCAACACCAGCTGGTTCGACGACGATTCGCCTCGCGCACTGGCTGGACGCTGCCTCATCGACGCGCTCGAATATCTGCGGACATCGCCTAAGTTCGCCGCCAAGGACTGGCATGTGGTGAATGCGGGCGCGGCGCGTCTCGTGCACCAATGTCTCACGGACGGCGCGCTGGCGCGCAAGGATATTCTGGATCGTGTGGCTCCCGCCATCGAACAGGTTTGCGCACGGATCGTCGCGAGCCGCCAATATCGCATTCCGTTCTATGGCGACGACTTCTGGGACTGGGCCAGTGTCGTCGACGGCTTGTTCGAGGTACAGCAGGTTTCGGTGACCGCGGCCCAGGTGGCAAAACGCGAGCTCGACCAGTTTCGCAGGACGGTCCACATCCGCATGCCCAGCGGTCTCTCGGTCGGCGACCCCGAGCACGAATGGTTCGGACCGGCGATCGCAACACGCGCCTATCGGCTGCTGGATTCCCGCGCATCGGGAATGGATCCCGACCTGCGCAACGAGTTGCAGGCACAATCGCTCGAACGCATCGAGCGCGGCAGGTATCGCGGGAGGCAGGTGACCCCGTGGCAATTGAGCTGGCACTACGGTCAGGTCGTCGGCGAATTTCAGCGTGCCGCCAGCGAGCAGGCCGCCGAGCTGGCTGACTTTGCCTGGCTTGCCGTTCCGCTCGAACTTGGCAAGCGCGCCCAGGTTCTCGCGCGCATCCTGCAAGGAGCCTACGCCGTCAAAGACCGCAGAACCGTCCAGCAGGCCTTGGAGGAGCTCTACCGTTGCGAGACACCCGGCCGCCCGCTCGGCCAGGGCGTGATCGGCGCCGGCATCGAGGCCTCCCTGGATGTGCTCGAAGCGCTGTGGCAGCAGCTCGATGGTCGGGAGAAGGCCAGCATCAACGCGATGCTCGACGCGCTGCGATTTCTCCATGCCAAAGCCAACACGATCGGTTTCGTGGTCGAAACGCCGGAGGATATCGAAGCCCTGGTCCAGGCCATGGGCCCGGGCACACTGATTGAACAGCGCAACGCGGCGCGCGCCATCATCAGGCATTCCTGCTTCCATGCGGTCGTATGCCTCGGGCGATCGATGGCCGAGGTGGCGAGCGCGGCCGCAGTGGCGATCGAAGAGCATGGGGCGCAGTGGCTGATCATGCCGGGACGGGCCGAGGCACTGGGACCGAATCTCCCGCACGTCTCCCGCGGCCCGCGATTCGTCGGGGCCGGCCCCGGTGACCTCGTCATTGCCACCTCGGTCGCGCCATTCCGGATTCAGATCAAGCTGCGCGACGCGCTCAGCATTGCCGAGCCGCCCTCGGTCGATGACAGCGGAATGATCATTCCGGCCGACCCCGAGCTTTGCCGCCTCGCGCACGAGGCCACGGATGGCATGCTGGATGACATCGGCGTGTTCTTCGAAGGAATGACAGTGACGTGCGATGGCGACGGCACGGATGCCGAGATATCAGCAGCGTTTCCAGGTGCGCTTGCGACGGACAACGTGGCCTATGCGATGGGGCTGATCTGCCTCAGCCGCAGTGTGCCGTGCCTCATCATCCAGGGGCTGGCGGAGACCGCGCCGCCCGCTGCTGCGAGCCCGCCACGGCATGCTGCGTGCCGGCTCGCCGTCAAGGTCGCGGAGATGCTGTGTCGGCGCTGGTAGTCGCGCCCTCAGGCATTCTTGAGCGCGACCCGGAACTCGGCTTCGGTCTTGGCCTTGACCTCGTCGAGCGTCACGCCATCGGCGAGCTCGATCAGGGCCATGCCGTCATTGCCGTGCTTGTCGATCGTGAACACCGCCAGATCGGTCACCACCATGTCGACCACGCGCTCGCCGGTCAGCGGCAAGGTGCACTGCTTGAGCAGCTTCGGGCCGTCCTTGGCGCTGTGCTCCATGACCACGACCACGCGCTTGACGCCGGCGACGAGATCCATCGCGCCGCCCATGCCCTTCACCATCTTGCCGGGGATCATCCAGTTGGCGAGATCTCCGTTCTGGGCGACCTGCATGGCGCCGAGGATCGACAGGTCGATGTGTCCGCCGCGGACCATGGCGAAGGATTCAGCTGACGAGAAATAGCTGGTGATCGGCAGCTCGGTGACGGTCTGCTTGCCGGCATTGATGAGGTCGGGATCCTCCTCGCCCTCATAGGGGAACGGACCCATGCCGAGCATGCCGTTCTCGCTCTGCAGCGCGACGTCGACGCCCGGCGGAATGAAGTTGGAGACCAGCGTCGGAATGCCGATGCCGAGATTGACGTAGTAGCCGTCCCGCAGCTCCTTGGCGGCGCGCGCCGCCATCTGCTCTCGCGTCCAGGCCATCAGACTTCCTCCCCGGCTGCAGCGGCGGCTTCACGTTTGCGCACGGTGCGTTGCTCGATGCGCTTCAGTTCGGTTCCGACCTGGATAATGCGCTTGACGAAGATGCCGGGCGTATGAATGTGGTCGGGATCTATCTGGCCGGCCGGCAGCAGATGCTCGACCTCCGCGACTGTCACCCTGGCCGCAGTGGCCATCATCGGATTGAAGTTGCGCGCGGTCTTGCGGTAGACGAGGTTGCCGGCGGTGTCGCCCTTCCAGGCGTGCACGATCGCCAGATCGGCGAACAGGCCGCGCTCCATCAGATATTTCTCGCCGTCGAACTCCCGCACCTCCTTGCCCTCCGCGACCAGCGTGCCGACGCCGGTCTTGGTGAAGAAGGCCGGGATGCCGGCGCCACCGGCGCGGATGCGCTCGGCCAGGGTGCCCTGCGGGCAGAATTCGAGCTCCAGCTCGCCGGCCAGATATTGCTGGGCAAACAGCTTATTCTCGCCGACATAGGACGAGATCATCTTCTTGATCTGCCGTGTCTCCAGCAGCCGGCTGAGGCCGATGCCGTCCACCCCGGCATTGTTGGAGATGACGGTGAGGTCCTTCACCCCGGACTCGCGAATGGCGTCGGACAGGGTTTCTGCGATGCCACAAAGACCGAACCCACCCGACATGATGGTCATGCCGTCCTTGAGGAGGCCAGCAAGGGCGGATTTGGCGTCCGGATAGACCTTGTTCATACGGAAATGACCTGATGCAGAGCGGCGACCGCGCGGATATCGACCGGATTATTAGGCGAAATCTTCGCAATGCGTCAATGATGCCTTCCCAACGCGCACATCCTGCTTTAGCTGTGGCGCCAGCCTGCGCCTCCGGGGCGATCCGGAGTCAGGAATATCAGGGATCCGCCGCAATCCGGCCACACCGGCGGCGTGGCCTTGAAAGCGTCAAGAAAGCGCATCAAGTTGTTGATGTTGGCAGGGGTTTTCGGCGCACCCTGCCCATCCCGCGCAACCAGCGATCCGACGATCCCAGGACATGTCCGTGACCATGGCCCAAGGAATGAGGCGCCTCGGCACACCGATCGCGGTGCTGCTGGGCATCGCGTTCGTGGCCCTGCTGGCGAGCTCCTGGCTGGTCAATCGCGAGGCACTGCGGCAGGCGGTGGAGCACCAGATCCGCGCCGTGACCGGGCTCGAGCTCGTCGTCAACGGACATATCGACGTCTCCTTGTTTCCGGGCAGCTACGTCTCGTTCCACGATGTCGGCCTGAAGGGCAGCGGCACCGAGGATCCGGCCCTGCGCGTCGACGTGCTGACCGCCAATCTGCAATTGCTGCCGCTGCTGTTGCAGCGGTTCGAAATCGCCGATGTCATGATGCTGCGGCCGCAGATCAACGTCACCCGCGAGGCCGACGGCAACAGCAACTGGACTCCCTTCATCGAGACCATCGCGCGCACGATGCGTCCGGGGCCCGACAGCCAGATGTCGTTCTCCGAGATCCGCATCCAGGACGGCATCCTGGTCTACGAGGACACCGACCACCATGCTTCCGAGCGGCTCGACGATATTGATCTGTCGCTCGCCTGGCCGTCGATCTCGCGCTCGTTCGCGGCGACCGGGCAGTTCGATTGGCGCGGCCAGCGCATCGAGGGCTCCATCAGCGTCAGCGACTTCCTGGCTGCGCTGTCGGGGGACCGGTCGGGCTTGAAGATGCGTCTCGCCAGCCCGCCACTGAAGGTCGCCTTCGATGGCACGGTCGCGAACCGCACCAGCGCGCTGATGGAAGGCACGTTGACCGTGGACAGCCCGTCGCTCCGCGATGCGCTGCGCTGGACGGGGCAGACGCCGCTCGGCGGCGGCGGCTTCGGGCGCTTCGCCTTGCGTGCCCGCGCCAACGTGGTCGGCGCCTCGGTCGCCCTCACCAATGTCAACGTCGAGCTCGACGGCAACACCGCCGAAGGCGTGATGACCTACGCCAATAACGGCCGGCAGACGCTGCAGGCGACGCTGGCGGCCGACGCGCTCGACTTCACCCCCTACATCTCGACAGTCCGGCTGCTGGCCAATGGTGCGCGCGACTGGAACCGGCAACTGTTCGACCTCAAGGCCTTGTCCACCACCGACCTCGACATGCGGCTATCGGCCGCAAAAGTCACGGTCGGCTCCTCGAAAATCGGACGCACGGCCTTCGGCGCCAACCTGCGCAACGGCGTGCTCGCCCTCTCGGTCGGCGAGGCTCAGATGTATGGCGGCATCGTGCGCGGCTCGTTCGGAATCGCCCGGGCCGACACCGTGGCCGACGTGAAGGCTGAGCTGCAATTCAACGATGTCGATCTGCAGGCCTGCGCCAACGAGATGTTCGGCGTGTCGTCGCTGTCGGGACGCGGCAATCTCAACGTCTCGCTGACGGCTTCGGGCTCGAGCCCGTTCGGGCTCGCCCAGTCGCTCGACGGCAGCGCCAATTTGCAGGGCCGCGATGGCGCGATCTCCGGCTTCAACGTCGAGCAGCTCCTGAAGCGCCTCGAGCGCAGCCCGCTGTCGCGGGGCGGCAATTTCCGTTCCGGTTCGACGCCTTACGATTCGCTGACGATCGCGGTCAAATTCTCCGAGGGCATCGCGACCGCGGAGGACATCCGCGTCGAGAGCCCGACCGCGCGCATCACGATGACCGGTACGGCCTCGGTGCCGACACGGGAATACGATTTCAAGGGCGTCGCGAGCCTGCTGTCGTCAGGCAATGGCAGCAACGGCTTCGAACTGCCTTTCGTCGTCCAGGGCCCCTGGGAAGATCCACTGATCTTTCCCGATCCGGAAAGCCTGATCCGCCGCGCCCCGGCCGCCGCCCCTCTGCTCGATGCAGTCAAGGACCGCAAGACGAGGGATGCGGTGCGCTCGGTGCTGGAACGATTCACTGGCGGCGGATTGCGCCCGGCCCAGCCGGACAATGCGCCGCAGGCTGACGCGCCGACGGGCGGCACTCCCACCAAGCAGAACTGACCAACTCGGCTTGCTTCGCGTGCCGAGACGCGGCCGCCGCCACGACCTATGTCTGATATATTACTTCTGGATCACGTCGGGTCCCTGGGCTAGTGTCCCGCCACAACCGATCGAGCAAGATCGGCGGATCAGGGAGAGACATGTGAAATCCAGGGGAATGGGTGCGCTTTCAATCGCAGTAGCCGCCGGGCTTTTTTGCGCTGCAGCACCAGCTATCGCTCAGGACACCATCACGATCTGGTGGAGCAAGGGCTTCTACAAGTCCGAGGACGATGCGCTGCTCAACGTCGTCAAGAAGTTCGAGGCCAAGACCGGCATCAAGGTCGAGCTGTCGCAATACGCAATCCAGGACATGATTCCGAAGACGGTCGCCGCGCTCGATTCCGGCACCGTGCCCGACGTAGCCTATGCGGACACCTACGACGTTCAGGCGCAGGGTAAGTGGGCCTACGAAGGCAAGCTCGAGGATCTCACCGACATCCTGGAGCCGATGAAGTCGGCGTTCGCTCCGAACACGCTCGAGACCGCCTACCTCTACAACAACGTCGCCAAGAAGAAGGCCTATTACGGCTTCCCGCTGAAGCAGCAGAGCATGCACGTCCAGATCTGGGGCGACATGCTGGGCAAGGCCGGCTTCAAGCAGAGCGACATCCCGACCAAGTGGGAAGACTATTGGACGTTCTGGTGCGACAAGGTGCAGCCGGCGATCCGCAAGGCGACCGGCCAGCGCATCTACGGCGTCGGCCAGCCGATGGGCGTGGAATCCACCGACTCGTTCCAGTCGTTCTACACCTTCATGGACGCCTACAACGTCAAGCTGGTCGATGACGATGGCAAGCTCTTGGTCGACGACCCCAAGGTGCGCGACGGCCTCGTCAAGGCGATGAAGGATTATACCGACACCTACATCAAGGGCTGCACGCCGCCCTCGTCCACGACGTGGAAGGATCCGGACAACAACGTCGCCTTCCACAACAAGACGATCGTGATGACCCACAATTTCACGATCTCGATCGCGGCCAAGTGGTTCGAGGACTCCACCAACCCGGCGCTGACACCCGAGCAGCGCGCGGCCGGCAAGAAGGCCTATGAGGAGGACATCATCACCGCGTCCTTCCCCAACAAGCCCGACGGCACGCCGATCAAGTACCGCTCCGACGTCAAGACCGGCCTGATCTTCGCCAATGCGCCGCACAAGGCGCAGGCCAAGGAGTTCATCAAGTTCCTGATGCAGGAGGAGAACCTCGGTCCCTACGTCGAGGGCGCGCTGGGCCGCTGGTTCCCGGTGACGACCGCCGGCCAGAAGAGCCCGTTCTGGCAGGCCGACCGCCATCGCAAGGCCGTGTACACCCAGTTCACCGGCGGCACCACGCCGTTCGACTTCACCAAGAACTACAAGTTCACGATCCTCAACAATGAGAACGTCTGGGCGAAGGCGATGAACCGCGTTGTCAGCGAGAAGGTGCCGGTCGAGAAGGCCGTCGACGAGCTGATCGCGCGGCTCAAGGAGGTCGCCGGCTAGTCTCTCGCCTCGCGAGGCACTGGCGAGATCCTGACAAGACACCAAATCCCGGCCGCAGCGCATGCGGCCGGGATGGCTTATAGGCGGGAAGAGACGACCCGGGAAAAACGACCATGGCGATCACGCTCTCAGCTTCCGATTCCGCGATCGCGGAGGCACCGCGCCCGGTGCTGCTGACACCGTCACAGGTGTGGGGCATCGTCATGCTTACCCCCTATCTGCTCGTCTTCCTCGCCTTCGTCGTCTATCCCGTCGGCTACGGCCTGTGGCTCGCCCGGGAGCCGGCCAGCTATGTCGCGCTGTATAACGATCCCATCTTCGCGCGCGCCGCCGTCAACACGCTGATCTTCCTTCTGGTCGGCATCAATCTGAAGATGGTGGTCGCGCTGTTCCTGTCCGGCTTCTTCATTCAGCAGCGCGGCTGGATCAAATGGCTGTCGGTCATCTTCATCCTGCCCTGGGCGGTGCCTTCGATCCCGACCATCCTGTCGGTGCGCTTCATGCTCAATCCCGAATGGGGCGTGGTGAACCAGCTGATCTTCAAGTTCACCGGCGATGACGGCCCGAACTGGCTGAACGATCCGACCGTTGCGCTGTCGATGGCGATCGGCATGCACATCTGGAAGTCGCTGCCGTTCTGGACGCTGATCCTGATGACGGGTCGGCTCGCGATCTCGCAGGACCTGTTCGAGGCGGCCGAGGTCGATGGCGCCACCTGGTGGCAGAAGTTCCGCTTCATCACTTGGCCGTCGATGCAGACGCTCTACATCACCTGCACGCTGCTCTCGATGATCTGGACGCTCGGCGACTTCAACAGCGTCTATCTCCTGACCGGCGGCGGTCCCGCCGATCTCACCCACGTGTTGTCGACACTCGGCATCCGCTATCTCCGGCTCGATCAGCTCAGCCTTGCCATGGCCTCGATCGTCTGCGCGATGCCGCTAGTGCTCCCCCTGGTCTATTTCATGATGAAGCGGTTGTCGCGATGAAGCTCCCCACCCTGCGCGAGGTTGGCACCGAGGCCCGGCTGCTGCTGATCGGCATTCCCGTCTTCATCTGGACGATGATTCCGATCTACCACATGTTCCTGTTCGCGATCTCGCCGAAGGAGGACGCGTTCTCGGGTAAGCTGTGGCCGGATCATCCGACGCTGCACAACTTCTCGATCGTGTTCCACCAGCAGCATTATTTCCTGCGCGACTTCTGGATCCAGTTCGGCAACTCCGTCCTCATTGCCGCCGCCGTCGGCGCGCTGACCCTGGTGATCGCGACCTGCGCGGCTTACGCCATTTCGCGCCTGCGCGTGCCCGGCAGCCGCGTGGTGATGAACCTTGCGCTGTTCACCTATTTCATCCCGGCCGCGTTCCTCGCGGTGCCGATGTATCGCACCATGGGCAAATACGGCCTCCTCAACAACGACTGGTCGCTGATCCTGGCGATGGTGACGATCGCCTCGCCCTATGCGATCTGGGTGCTGAAACAGGCCTCCGACAAGCTGCCGGTCGAGCTGGATGAGGCCGCCGTGATGGATGGCGCCAGCCCGCTGCAGATCTTCCGCCTCGTCTATGTGCCGTTGATGATGCCCTCGCTGGTCGCGATCGGCACCTACGCCGTGCTGCTGGCCTGGAACGAGTACCTCTACGCATTCCTGCTGCTGTCGAACGACAAGGATATCACGCTGCCCGTGGCGCTCGGCAACTTCCTGGCCGCCGACGATTCGCCGTGGGAGCTGCTGATGACCACCGGCTTCATCTACGCGTTGCCGCCCGCCGCGGTCTACTATGCCTTCAAGCGCTATATGGTGGGCGGGCTGACCGCGGGCGCCGTGAAGTCGTGACGGAGCGATGAGGGTCGGATTTCGTCAGGGACGGTTCGCCGACGCATCGCGGGCGAACTGGGATGGCGACGGGCCGCGACCGATCGACTGGTTCGCCTGGTACCCGGTCGCCGACGACGCCGAGGAGACGGCGCTCCCGCTCGCACCGTGGCCGCAGGGCTGGTTCAATGCGGGACCAGCGGCCTTGAATTCGCCGCTCGCTGCAAGCGCGGACGCCTGTCCTCTCGTCGTGTACTCGCACGGCACCGGCTGCAACGGCCTGCAGTTCGAATGGCTGGCGCGCGAGCTGGCGGCCCGCGGCTTTGTCGCGGTCGCCGTCAATCATCATGGCAACAGCAACGCCGAGCCCTACCGCGCAGAGGGCTTCCTCTGCTCATGGGAACGCCCGCGCGACGTGTCCTTGCTGATCGACCACATCGTCGCTCATCCCGATTTCGAAGGCCGCATCAACCTCGCCCGCAACTACGCCGTCGGCTATTCGCTCGGTGGCGTCACGGCGACCGCCCTGCTCGGCGCCATCATGCTCCGCTCGCCGTTCGAGCCCGGCGCCAATCTCGGCCGCGGACCGCGCGAGTTTCCCGATCTCGTCGATCATCTGCCGCGGCTGATGGAGAAGAGCCAGATCTTCCGCGACTCCTGGGCGCGGATGTCGGCCTCCTATCGCGATCCCCGCATCAAGGCGGCGCTGCTGCTGGCGCCGGGCCGATCGGTGCAGGGCTTCTCGGAGGAGAGCGTCACCGCGATCCGCGTGTCGACCCGCATCATGGTCGGAGGTGTGGACGCGCTGCTGCCGGCCGCACGCTGGCTGCAGGAGCGGTTGCCGCGCAGCACGTTCGACATGGTCGCCGCCGACGCCGGCCATTATGTCTTCTTGCCCGAGAGCACCGACCTCGGCCGCAGCTCCGATCCGGCCAGCTGCGTCGATCCGCCTTCGGTCGATCGCGGCGCGGTTCATCGCTCGGTCATCGCTGCTGCGTTAGAGCTGTTCGCTGTTGAGTGACGCTGCGACAACATCCTCCGTCGTTGCGAGCGAAGCGAAGCAATCCAGAGTCCTTGCTCGGCCCTGGATTGCTTCGCTTCGCTCGCAATGACGAGAAGTTAGAGCGGGGCCGCGCTCTCGCCGCGGTCGCTCGACAATTTCGAGGCGAGTGATGCGATCACGATCACCACGGCGATGACTCCGATCACCAGCGTGCAGATCGCGTTGATCTCCGGCTTTACCCCGAGCCGCACCTCCGAGTAGATTCGGATCGGCAACGTCGCCGAGCCCGGTCCGGTGGTGAAGCTCGCGATCACGAGATCGTCGAGCGACAGCGTGAAGGCGAGCATCCAGCCAGCGATCACCGCAGGGGCGATCAGCGGCAAGGTGACCATCACGAACGCGCGCAGCGGATCGCAGCCGAGATCCATCGCGGCCTCCTCCAGGCTGCGGTCGAGCGACACCAGACGCGACTGCACGACGACAGCGACGAAGCACATCGTGAGGGTCGTGTGGGCGATCGTCACCGTCCAGAAGCCGCGCTCGGCCTCCAGCGCCACGAACAGCAGCAGCAGCGACAGGCCGGTGATCACCTCGGGCATCACCAGCGGCGCATACAGCATGCCGGAGAACAGCATGCGGCCGCGAAAGCCCTGGCCGCGCGACAGCGCCACCGCGGCCAGCGTCCCCAGCACCGTCGCCGCCGTCGCCGCGGTGGCGCCGACACGCAGGCTCATCCAGGCCGCATCGATCATGGCACGGTCGTTGAAGAACTCGTGATACCAGCGCAGCGACCAGCCGCCCCACACCGTCACCAGCCGCGAGGCGTTGAACGAGTAGATCACCAGGATCAGAATGGGCAGATACAGGAACGCCAGCCCGAGCGTCAGCGAGGCGACATTGAAGCGAGAAAGGCGGGAGGCTTTAGGCATGAGCGCCTCCTCCGTCGATCCGGGCGAAGCTTTCTCCGTTCCCTCCCCCCTTGTGGGCGAGGGTCAGGGAGGGCGGTCCCCAGCAAAGACTGCCGATGCGGCCCCCTACCCCCAACCCCTGCCCGCAAGGGGGAGGGGAGCGAGAGAGCGTGCCTCGCTGCACTCCAGCCATCACCGGCTCTCCTCCAGCTGCCGGCGTTGCAGCCGGTCGTAGAGCAGGAGCGGGAGCAACAGGACGGCGAGCAGCACCACGGCGATGCTGGAGGCCACCGGCCAATCCTTGTTGGTAAAGAACTCGAGCCAGAGCGTCTGGCCGATCATCAACGATTTCGAACCGGCGAGAAGGTCGGGAATGACAAACTCGCCGACGATCGGGATGAAGCACAGCAGCGCGCCGGCGCCGACTCCCGGCAGCGACAGTGGAAACGTCACCAGCCAGAAGGTCTCGCGCGGCGAGGCGCCGAGATCGGCGGCGGCCTCCTCCAGCGCCGGCTCCAGCTTCGTCAGCGTCGCAAACAGCGGCAGGATCATGAACGGCAGATAGGAATAGACGATACCGACATACATGGCGCTGTCGGTCGACAACCACACCACCGGCGCCGAGACCAGATGCAGCGCGAGCAGCACCTGGTTCAACAGCCCATCATGCTGGAGGATGTTGACCCAGGCATAGATGCGGATCAGGAACGAGGTCCAGAACGGCACGATCACAAGCATCATCGCGATGCCCTGCCAACGCCTCGGCAGCCGCGCCATGCCATAGGCGATGGGATAGCCGATCAGCAGCAGGATGGCCGTCGACGTCGCCGCGACGACGACGCTGCGCAGATAGGACGCGAGATACAGGTCGTCCGACAGCAGCAGACGGAAATTGTCGAGCGACAGCGCCGCAAATGCATCCCGGAGCGACGACAAACCATCAGCCAGCGAGAACACCGGCGTATAGGGCGGCTGCGCGATCGCAGTCTGCGACAGGCTGATCTTGGCGACGAAGGCGAACGGCACCAGGAAGAACAGCACCATCCAGACGTAGGGCGCGATCGCCGCGAAGCGGGCCGGACGCGAGAAGATGCGGCGCGCGCTCATCGCTCCAGCACCACACAATCATCGGGCGTGAACCAGGCCACGACGCGCTGGTTCAGCCCATAGCCGTCGACGTCGAGCCGGGCCGTGTTGGCCTGAGAGGCGTGCAGGACAGCGCCGCCGTCGAGCTGGATCTTGTACGCGGTCTTGCCGCCGAGATAGCTCGCATCGGAAATGGTCCCCTCGACACAGTTGATCGCGGCGGCATCGCCGGCCGGCCGGCGAAGCGCGAGACGGATCTTCTCGGGACGGATCGCGACCGCAACCCTGCTCTCGCTGACGGGAGTGACGGGCTGTGCCGCAGCGAGCTCGCCGGCCGAGGCAGTCGTGATCCGCAGCCGGTGCGGCTCCCGCGCGATCACCTCGCCCTCGA
The DNA here is from genome assembly GCF_051167615.1 of Bradyrhizobium sp. HKCCYLS3013. Lineage (NCBI taxonomy): Bacteria > Pseudomonadati > Pseudomonadota > Alphaproteobacteria > Hyphomicrobiales > Nitrobacteraceae > Bradyrhizobium > Bradyrhizobium sp. HKCCYLS3013. The sequence continues at coordinate 57,590 of NZ_JBNPTK010000015.1, read as the reverse complement.
ACAGGTTGATGTCGCCGACGAACTCCGCGACCCACCGCGACACGGGCTCTTCATACAGCCGGCGCGGTGCAGCGACCTGTTCGAGCCGTCCCGCGTTCATCACCCCGATGCGGCTCGCCACTGTCATCGCCTCTTCCTGATCGTGGGTGACGATGATGAAGGTCATGCCGAGCTTGCGCTGCAGCTCCATCAGCTCGAACTGCGTGCTCTCGCGGAGCTTCTTGTCGAGCGCCGCCATCGGCTCATCCAGCAGCAGCACCTGCGGCCGGCGCGCCAGCGAGCGCGCCAAGGCGACGCGCTGCTTCTGGCCCCCGGACAGTTGATCGGGCTTGCGCTTCTCCAGGCCTTCGAGCCGGACCAGCGCCACCATCTCGGCGACACGGGTGGCGATCTCGGCGCGCAGCATGCCGGCACGCTTCAGGCCGAAGGCGATGTTGTCGCGCACGTTCAGATGCGGGAACAGCGCGTAGTTCTGGAACATCATGTTGACGGGCCGCTGATGCGGCAGCACCTGCGCGATGTCCTCGCCCGACAGCAGGATGCGTCCTTCATCCGGCGTCTCGAAGCCGGCCAGCATGCGCAGCAAGGTCGTCTTGCCGCAGCCGCTGGGGCCGAGCAGCGCGAAGAACTCGCCGGCGCGGATGTCGAGCGAGACGCCATCGACGGCGCGGAAGCTGCCGAAGGTCTTGACGACGTTCTCGATGCGCAGGAGCGGCGGCTGAGGATCGGGGCGCGGATCCGGCGGTGGCGATGCTGCCGGCTCCTCGGCGGGTGCTGGATTTGCGGTCTCGTCAGCCATGTCCTGATCTAGTCACCCTGCCCGGCCACAACGCCGGGCCAGTCGGCAAGCTAGCCGCCCGCGGATTGCAGCTCAACCGCACGGGCCGGACTATCCCCGCTCGCGTCAGCCGCCTGCGGCGTGCTCCGGCCACAGGTCGCAGCGGCCATGAACGCAGCGAGCGCGTCGCGGTCGGCAGCGGGAAGCGTCAGGCCCAGCTTGGTTCGCCGCCACAGCACGTCGTCGGCAAAGCGTGCGCATTCGCGCGTCATGAGGTAGCGGACCTCCGCCTCGGTCAGCTGCGGCCCGAACGCCTGTCCGAGATCGGCCCGGCATCTCGCCTCGCCCAGCATCTCCGCCAGCCGGGTGCCATAGGCGCCGACCAGCCGCCGGGCCTCGGCTTCGCCGAGAAAGCGCCAGCGGTCCCGTGCGTCATCGACGAGATCCTCGAACCGGTCCCAGGCGAAGTCGCCCCCAGGAAGCGGCGCGCTCGCAGTCCAGCGTGGCGACATTGGATAGAAGCGCGCGAGGCGGGAGACCGCCTGCTCGGCCCGGTGCCGGACCGTCGTGACGTCGCCGCCGCACATGGTCAGCAGCGGCGCCTTGGCCGGCTCCCTGGCGCGTCCAGCATCGAGGCACACGACCGTTTCCAACCGTCCGCTGTCGGCGGCGCGCAGCACCATCATGTTGGCGCCAGCCACGCTCCGGACCACGTCCGCAGGCTGAATGTCCGAGCGGAAATAGCGGTTCGCCGCCTTGCAGAGATAGGCCACGTCTGCCGCCGGCACCGCCACCACGGCTGGGTCGCCCTTGAAGCCGTGGGAGACCGTGCCGATCAGGGTGAAATCCTGCTCGTAGGGCTGGGCAAAGATCAGCCGTCCATCCGAATTCTGGAACACGTAGACCGCTTCGACGTCGAACAACCGCGGCACGATGATCTGGCTGACCTGCCGCGCGGTGACCCGCGGCGGCGGCTGACGCAGCACGGTTTCCGCCGTCGAGACGCTCCACGCGCCGGTAGCATTGGCGAGCGCGCGCGAGGTGACGATGCGGCGATGGCCGCGGTCGATGATGGCGAGGCGCCATATTTGGTCGCGGTCGGCCCGCACGCAGCGGGCGCCGGTGCGGATCTCTGCGCCGCGCTCGGCGGCATCCATCGCGGTCAGGGCCACCAGGCGGGAATCGTCGACCACGCAATCGGAATAGTCGAATGCCGTCCCGATCGGACGCTTCAAGGCATCGCCGACCGGATGATGCGTGACATCGAGCGCCGACGCGGCCGGCAGCCGGTTGCGCGCAGCGAGGCGATCGTAGAGCCAGAGCCCTGCGCGCAACTGCCATGGCGGCCGCTCATCGGCGTGAGCCGGAATCGCAAAACGGATCGGCCGCACAAGATGCGGCGCGACCGTGAGCCAGACGTCGCGCTCGGCAAGCGCGCGACGCACGCGCAGAAAGCCGCGGCGCTCCAGCGCCGCGAGGTCCCCGTGCACCAGCCGCGACGTGGCCGACGAGGCGCCGCCGCCGAGATCGCCCTGCTCGACCAGGATCACGCGCAAACCGCGGCCAGCCGCATCACGCGCCAGGCTGACGCCGTTCAGACCTCCGCCGATGATCGCCAGATCGTAGTCCGCCATACGCAAGGTCTTCGAGCGTGCCAGGACGAACGATCGTAGACCGGCGGAAATGATTCTCGTAGCGACCCAACTGTTACGAGTGCGGATAAATTCGCGCTGTTGCGCAACAGCCTCTGACCGGACTGCCAGGTCAGCCGGTCTTGCGAACGGACGCGACGTCGTCGTCGTCGTGAGCGCGACCGACAATGCCGTCATATTTGTCGATCGGCAGGGGCTTGCCGAGCAGATAGCCCTGAACCGAGTCGCAGCCCTGCTCGGCGAGGAAGCCGAGCTGCTCCGGCGTCTCGACGCCTTCCGCCACGATCGACATGTTCATGCCGTGACCCAGACCGATGACCGCACGAATGATCGCCGCCGATTGCGGGTTGCGGCCGATATTCATGACGAAGGCGCGGTCGATCTTGATCTTGTCGAACGGGAACGCCTGAAGGTAGCTCAGCGACGAGTAGCCGCTGCCGAAATCGTCCATCGAGACGCGAACGCCGAGCGCCTTCAGCCGGCGCAGCAGCGCGACACCGCGATCGAAATCCTCGATCAGCACACCCTCGGTGATCTCCAGCTCGAGCCTGCCGGGCGCGAGCCCCGTCTCGATCAGGATCGAGTGGACCAGCGCAACGAGGTCGCCATGGACGAACTGCGCCGGAGACAGGTTGACCGCGACCTGCAGCGGCTTCGGCCACGACGCCGCCTCGCGGCAGGCCTCGCGCAGAATCCACTCGCCCATCTCGACGATGAGGCCGCTCTCTTCCGCGAGCGGAATGAAGTCGCTCGGCGGCACGAACCCCCGGACCGGATGCTGCCAGCGCGCCAGCGCTTCGAAGCCGATGATCTCGCTGGCGTCGACCGTGCGGCCGGAGACGGCCTGCGGCTGGAAGTACAGCGACAGTTCGCCATGCTTGATCGCGACAGACAGTTCCTGATGCAGAACGCGGCGGTCGCGAATCTGCTGATCCATTTCAGGCTCGTAGAAGGTGATGCTGCCGCGCGATTTGGCCTTGGCGCGGAACAGAGCGGCACCCGCATTGGCGAGCAGCGACGCCGGATCCGAACCATTGTGCGGGAACACCGAGATGCCCGTCGTCAGCGCGGTGCGGATCGACTTGCCCTCGATCTGGAAGTCCACCGCGATCGCCGCCGCCAATTGCTCGGCCAGGGCCCTGCCCGTTTCCGGTTGCTTGCCGTCGATGATCAGCCCGAACTCGTCGCCCGAGAGACGGGCAACGACGCCGCCCCGGGCAACGGCATGGACGCGACGGGCGACCTCGATCAACAGCTTGTCGCCGATGGCGTGGCCGAAGACGTCGTTGACGTCCTTCAGGCCCTTGAGATCGACGTTCAGGACCGCAAACTCCTCGTCCGTATCCGCGCAGGCCTCGATCATCTGGCTCAGGGCCTGCAGGAACGCGGCGCGGTTCGGCAGATCGGTCAGGCCGTCGTGATAGGCCATGTGCGCCATCCGCGATTCGGTCTGGCGCCGATCGGTGACGTCCTCATAGGTCTTGATCAGATATTGCGGCTGGCCGGTCTCGCCCAGCACGGTTGCCCGCCGCGTCAGGAACAGCCGCAGGCCGTCCTTGGTCGAGATCGGATGTTCCTCGGTCAGAAGGCCGCGCTTCTTGATGGCGGCTTCGTCGCGCGCCGTGATCAGTCTGGCCTCGCGCGGATTGAAGATGTCGGCGGTGGTCAGGCCGGTGGCGTCCTCGCGCTTGCGGTTGAGGATGATCTCGGCGCTGCGGTTGGCGAGCAGATAGCGGCCGTCGCTGACGCTCTCGACGATGAGCGAAACCGGAATGTTGTCGACGACCAGTTCCAGGAACTTCTTGCTGTTCTCCAGCTCGCGGCTCAGCGATCGCCGCTCCGTGGCATCGTCGAACAGCGCGATGAGGAATTGCGGTTCGTTCTTGTCGTTGCGTGCAACGACCCGGTGGGCGTCCAGGATGCGCTTCTCGTCACCGCGTTGAACCACGAGTTCGCTGCAATAGGTGGTGCCGGGCGCCAGCATCGCTTCGCGGTCGGCAGCCGCGATGTCGGCCGCGGTCTCCTCGCCGAACAGGTCGCTCGGACGCCGTCCGATGATCTGATCCCGCGGCACCTGCGCGAACTGCTCGAACGCCCGGTTGGCGAAGATGTAGCGGCCGTCCTCGATGTTCTTGGCGGCGACGCAGACGGGAACCTGATCGACCACCGATTCCAGGAACTGCTTGGTCGAGGCGAGCTCGCGCTCCAGCCGGTGCTGCACCGTACAGTCTTCATGGATGCCGATCGATCCGCCGGTCGGAAGACGGAACATCTGGGCGCGCACCACACGTCCGCCGGGCAGCTCGGTCAGGCACCCGTCCGGCTGCCGCGCCTGGCGCGCATAGTCCTCGACCGTCAGATTGAGCAGGCCACGCTGCCGCCGCAACTCGACCAGATCCCGGCCGGTGCAGCCGGGCGGAATGTCGGCCCGGCTCATGCCGTAGATCTCGAGAAAGCGGTGGTTGTAGAAGACGACGCGGTTGGCGGCGTCCGTCAGCATCAGCCCCTGGCTCAAATTGTTGAGCGCGGAGCTGATGAAAACGTTACGCCGAAGTTGTGCCCGCTTGGCGCGCCGCAAGGCCGAATGGATCCAGATCACGACCGACGCGAGGAAGGCGCAGACGACAACGCCGGCGATCAACACCTTCCAGAGCACGTCCGGCTCGATGGTGCCCAGGTAGCCGGAGGGCGAGAAATCGGAGGAAGCGGCCCAGGCGCGCGTCGGCGCAGCCGCCCAAGCTGCCATGGCGGCCACCGAGGCCGCAACGACACGCGCAGAAAACGCGTTTCGGTCGCTCGCCTGCCAATTCTTGCCAGCCATCAATCACCCGCGGTATTCGGCGACAGTATCTGGCTTCACCTATTGGGATCGGGTAAACGGGTTCCGCAAACTTCGAAAAAGACGAAGCAAATTTGGTCAATGGCCGCCCTATGATGAATGGTTTGCTAAGGGCAGGCGCACTCCGGACTGAAGTTCCACCCACCAGGGATTGCAGCGAGACATGACTTCCCCCAATCGTCTCAGGACTATGCATGGATAAAGTGGATTGCGTGGTCGTTGGCGCCGGCGTCGTCGGACTTGCCGTCGCCCGTCAATTGGCGCGGGCCGGACGCGAGGTCATCGTTCTCGAGGCGGCCGAGGGCATCGGAACCGTCACGTCGTCTCGCAACAGCGAAGTGATCCACGCCGGCATCTATTACAAGGCCGGGAGCCTGATGGCCCGCTTCTGCGTGGCCGGCAAGCGCATGCTTTACCGCTATTGCGACGAGCATGGCGTGCCCTACCGCAATTGCGGGAAACTGATCGTTGCAACCAATCCAGCCGAGACCGAGAAGCTGCAGGGCATCCGCGCGCACGCCGAAGCCAATGGTGTCGAAGGGATGCGGCTGCTGCCCGGGTCCGAAGCCCTGGCGCTGGAGCCGGCCCTGGCCTGCCAGGCCGCGCTGCTGTCGCCATCCACCGGCATCCTCGACAGCCATGCCTTCATGCTGTCGCTGCGCGGCGAGATCGAGGACGCCGGCGGTGCCTTCGCCTTCCACACGCCGTTGCTGCGGGCCAAGGCGACGGGGGGATCGATCGAGGTCGATGCGGGCGGCGCGCAACCGATGACGCTGAGCTGCCGGCTGCTGGTGAACGCCGCCGGCCTCGACGCGCCCGAGCTGGCGCGGCTGATCGACGGCATGCCGTCGCCGCTGGTGCCGATGACCTATCTCGCCAAGGGCAACTATTTCAGCTGCAGCGCCCGGGCACCGTTCAGCCGGCTCATCTACCCGGTGCCGGAACCAGGCGGCCTCGGCGTGCACCTCACGCTCGACATGGCAGGCCAAGCCAGATTCGGCCCCGACGTCGAGTGGATCGACCGGATCGACTATACGGTCGATCCGGCGCGCGCCGAGCGCTTCTACCCGGCGATCCGCAAGTACTGGCCGTCGCTGCCGGATGGGGCGCTGATGCCGAGCTATTCGGGCATCAGGCCGAAGATCGTACCGCCGGCCGTGGCGTCGCAGGATTTCGTCATTCAGGGCCCCCGCGATCACGGGGTGCCCGGACTCATCAATCTGTTCGGAATTGAATCGCCTGGATTGACGTCATCGCTGGCTATTGCGGCTCACGTCCGCGATCTCGCCTTGAGCTGAAGACCCCGATATCGGGATGAACGGCGTGTGGCGATAGCGGGAGACAACGCAGGCAGATGCGTTCGCGTCATCGTCTATCGCAACTAAGTCTATCGCAACTAATTTGATTGAAGTTGCGTCTGGGATGGACAGTCACCATCCCAGGCGCACGGTCTTACGATCGGATGGTACGGCGGGTGATGGTCACATGTCAGTGAAGTGTTTCGCTGGTTACCTGTCTCAAGCGCTCGATCTCGTCCTTCACCATCAGTTTGCGTCGCTTCAGTTCGGCAATTCGCAGGTCGTCCGTCGATGGATGCAGGAGAGCTTCATGCAATTCGCTTTCAAGAACTTTATGCTTACGCTCCAGTTCAACGAGATGCGCCTGAATGGCCATTCGAAACCTCCTCGGTAGGTGAACCTGAGATTCGACCAGGGCTAATGAGTGTACACAAGTCGCTTGACCTGTCGATGGGGCCAAAAGACCGCACATGCAAATTTGAGCGCCGTGTGTAACGAACCGTGAGCAGATCCGGACGAATCTAACGCCGGTGCCAACCTGAAATTCACGGGACAGCTGCACGGATCTTGAGGGGCGCGGCTTGCTTATCAGCTTCGCAGGCGCAATATTTGCGCCCGCCTTCGCAAGGCTTTCCACTTCCTTCCGCTTTTTTGCTATCATAGATCATGGCTGACCAAGACGAGCGCGAACTGCAGGCCGAACTCGCGCGCCTGCAGCAGGAGCACCGCGATCTCGACGCGGCGATCGACGCTTTGCATCAATCGCCCGCCCCCGATTTGTTGCGGCTGCAACGACTGAAGAAGCGGAAGCTTCTGCTACGCGATCGGATCGCCTTCATCGAAGACCAGATCACGCCCGACATTATCGCCTGAGGCGAAGCGTCAGCACGCCTGACCGTATGCACACAGGCAATATGCATCAGCGGTGCAGGATTTGCCCAGGCGCCTTGACAAATAGAACAAAAAGAGAACAATCAGGACATCCCTCGTTCCCCAGACGACAACAAGGATGGTTGTGATGCCCGCCTCCTTCTCCCCACAGGATCGCCTCTACGAACAGGCCTGTGACCAGGCCATCGCGATGTGCGACGGCAATCTGCGCTCCACGATCAAGGCGCTGATCATGGCGAACGAGTATCTCGAGCTGGAGCTGCAGGAGCTGCGGGCCGCGATCTCCTGCGGCTGCGTGCCCAACACCGCTTCGGACGGTCCGGAGAGCGATGCGGCCTGAGCCCTGTATGAGTCTTACCTGAGTCCTCGGGCCGTCGAGACTCTCCGGACGATTGCCGCTGCGCTCGCTCGCAGCTTCGACGAAGGCCGGGAGGTGCGTGCAATGCCTGATATCACCTATTACGTCGCCATGCCGTTCAGACGGGACGAGGCAGGGATGCTGGTCGCAGGCGCGGCCGAGGAATGCCAGAGTTCGTCCGCAGCGCTGCGTCGTGCCGAAGCGATGTCGCGCCTGCCGGATAACATCGGCGCCATTGCCTTCAGCCGCAGCGGCGATCCCTTGATGGGGGAATTCAGCGACGCCCGGCTGCTGCACAAGTTCGGCGAGTTGCCCGACGATCTCGGCGAGTTGTGAGCGCCGTGCACCACAAGCTCTGTCATCGGCGCGGATGGCCCGGGAGCGTCACCGCTGGTCGCCCGACCGGGCCGTTGCGTGCGCTGGGCTCTCGTACCTTCGCTGGGCCTTGCGCATGTACATCGCGCGGTCGGCTTCCTCCAGCGCACGCACCGGGTTGACGCGCTTGTCGAGCAGAGCAATCCCGGCCGACGCGCCGGCACGCACGGTCTGATCGCCGAAGGCGAAGGTCAGGCTGTCGATGGCCTGCTCCAGTTCCGCCGCCTTGGCATGTGCGTCCGCCGCGCTGAGATGCCAGAGCAGCACGCCGAACTCGTCGCCGCCGAGCCGGCCGATCACGTCGGAGGATCGGACATGCTCGCTGAGGACACGCGCAACCGCCTTCAGGACCTCGTCACCAGCGGCATGGCCGAACGTATCATTGATCGGTTTCAGCCGATCGACGTCGAGCACGACCAGGGCACCGGTCGCGTCATAGCGCTTGATGAAGGCGATCGAACGATGGAGCTCGCGGGCGAAGCCGCGACGATTGAAGATGTCGAGCAGGAAGTCGCGCTCAGCGGAGGCCGTCAGCTCGGCGATCCGGGCCTGTGCTGTCGCCAACTCGGCATTAAGGCGTCGGATCGTCTGTCGCGCGCCTGCCGGTACGGAACCGGGTTCAGGAGCCCGCGCGCGCCGCGAAGGCCGATGACGGTACCGGGTTCTTCGCTTCCCGGCTCGCCACGCGGCCGCCATGCGCTTCTTTTTCATCGGACACCTGCCGCGCCACCGTTTGGGCTTGCCGGGCTTGACCAAGACAGGATAGTCCATTCGGACCTTCATGCCATGGCTTGCCGCTGTCAGGACCGATCCTATACTCCGGCCCATGCTGATGGATTCCCGAGAAGAATTGAGGTCATGACCGCCCCGATCGCCATCATCATGGGAAGCCAGTCGGACTGGGATACCATGCGCCATGCCGCCGAGACGCTCGAAGCCCTGGGCGTGAGCTACGACGCCCGGATCGTCTCGGCGCACCGCACCCCGGACCGGCTGTATGCTTTCGCCAAGGGTGCCAAGGCGGCGGGCTACAAGGTCGTGATCGCCGGTGCCGGCGGCGCCGCCCATCTGCCGGGCATGACGGCCTCGCTCACGGAACTGCCCGTGTTCGGCGTCCCCGTCGAGTCGAAGGCGCTGTCGGGGGTCGATTCGCTGTATTCCATCGTCCAGATGCCGGCCGGAATTCCGGTCGGAACGCTCGCCATCGGCAAATCCGGCGCCATTAACGCAGCGCTGCTGGCGGCCAGCGTGCTCGCTCTCTCGGATTCCGCGCTCGCCGGCCGCCTGTCGGCCTGGCGGCAGGCGCAGACCAATGCGATCGCCGAACGTCCGGAGGGCACGGCGTGACCGGCTCCAATCGGGTGAAGCTCAAGCCCGGCGACACCATCGGTATTCTCGGCGGCGGCCAGCTCGGCCGCATGCTGGCGCTGGCTGCGGCGCGGCTCGGGCTGCGCTGCCAGGTGTTCTCGCCGGACCCGGACTCGCCCGCCTTCGACGTCGTGCTGAACGCCACCTGCGCCGAATATGCCGACGTCGAGGCGCTCGAGCTGTTCGCCAATGACGTCGACGTCGTCACCTACGAGTTCGAGAACGTCCCGTCGGCGGCCGCGATGGTGCTGGCGGCAAGGCGCCCGGTGCTGCCGAGCCGCTCTGCGCTGGAGACGACGCAGGATCGGCTGATCGAGAAGGATTTCGTCACCTCGCTCGGTATCCGCACGGCGAACTATGCCGACGTGTCCTCACTCGCCACGTTGCGCGAAGCAGCCTTTCGAATCGGCCTGCCGGCCGTGCTGAAGACACGGCGGTTCGGCTATGACGGCAAGGGCCAGATCAAGATCCGCCAGGGTGACGATCTCGATCGGATCTGGGCCGAGCTCGGCACCAAATCGGCGATCCTCGAGGCGTTCGTTCCGTTCGAGCGCGAGATCTCGGTCGTAGCGGCCCGCGCGGCCGATGGCCAGGTCGAGTGCTTCGACGTCACCGAGAACGAGCATCGCGATCACATCCTGAAGGTGTCGCGGGCGCCAGCCCGCATCCCCGATCCGCTCGCCGACGAGGCCCGGGACATTGCCAGCCGGATCGCCACCGCCCTCGATTACGTCGGGGTGCTCGCCGTGGAGATGTTCGTGGTATCCGATGGACCTGCGCCCGGCGTCCTGGTCAATGAAATTGCCCCCCGGGTGCACAATTCCGGCCACTGGACCCTCGACGGTGCCTCGATTTCCCAGTTCGAACAGCACATCCGCGCGATCGCAGGCTGGCCGCTCGGCAAGCCGCTGCGCCACGGCCACGTCACGATGACGAACCTGATCGGGGACGAGATCGACACCTACGAGCAGTGGCTCACGGTTCCCGGCGCCACCGTGCACCTTTACGGCAAGGGCGCCGCCCGCCCTGGCCGCAAGATGGGGCATGTGACCCAGGTCTCGCCCCTGCCGCCGAGGCAGGGCTGAAATAAACCGCTCGGGCGCGTTAAACTTGCGGTCAAGAGCCCGTCAGCGGGTGGACAGCGACGGTGTCCTCTGATACATGGGCGCCCTCAAGGTTAAGGGCGCGGCCATTTGCCAGCCCTGACTTCACCAGATTTCAAACCGATAGACTGAGAAAGAGGATGCCGCGTGCAGGTTCTCGTTCGCGATAACAATGTCGATCAAGCCCTCAAGGCGCTCAAGAAGAAGATGCAGCGTGAGGGCATTTTCCGCGAGATGAAGCTTCGCGGCCATTACGAGAAGCCGTCCGAGAAGAAAGCCCGTGAGAAGGCCGAAGCCGTGCGCCGTGCGCGCAAGCTGGCCCGCAAGAAGCTGCAGCGCGAAGGCCTGCTGCCGATGAAGCCGAAGCCGGTGTTCGGCGCTGGCCCGGGCGGTGATCGTGGCGCTGGTCGTGGTCCTGGTGCAGGTGCCCGTCCCGGCGCGCCGCGCTGATCCAGCCTGATCGATCCGACGTCGTCTGAAGCGCGGGCCTCTGGCTCGCGTTTTTGTTTTGGGCACCTCATTTTGATTTCGCGCCTCCCTGCCATCCGGCGTCCGGATCCAGCCGCGGTGTGCCCGCTCGTCGCTACGATGCAGAGCACGGCACGCCCCAAAGAAAAAGCGGCGGACCAGCAGGCCCGCCGCTCGATCTCGTTCGAGAGCAATGCCGATCAATTATTTCGGCAGCACCGAGTGGAACACCGATTTCGCCGCCGACATCATGTCCTGCGCCACGTTGGACATCTGGTCCTTGATCGAAGGATCGGACTTGTCGGCACGCAGGTCGAGCGGACGCAACTGCTGGACGGGGATCTCCGCGGGCGGCGTCGGGCGCCCGTCCGGCTGCAATGATCCCGTGTAGGTCGGGCTCGAGGCCGACGGCATGATGAAACCCTGCTCGGCCGGAGGCGCGGAGACCGTCACCGGAGGCGGCAGCGGACGAACCGGCGACACCTGAGGTAACGCGGTTGCGACGCGCGGCGCCTCGCCAGCCCCGCGGGCTGCATCGGTCGACGGCTTCTCGGCAGCCGCCTTGCCGGCACCTTCGCTCGCGCGCAACCGCTCGATCGCGGCGCGGGCAAGATCGGCAGCATCCCGGCGATCTTCCTGCTGGGTCGCTGGGGCCTCGGCCGAAGTGCCACGCACGATCAGCTTTTCCTTCGACGATGCAGGATGGCGCGAGGCCTGCGGATCGGCCGGGAGGCTCGCCGTTTCGGTCGGCTTCACTTCGACGGCCTTCTCGGCGGCCTTGTCGGCCAGCGACTTCTCCGACACGCCCTTGGCCTTGATGCCGGGAGCGGGAATGCTGGAGACCTCGTTCGACGTTTCCGCCGGCTTGGCGTCAGACTTGGGATCGGCCTTCGCGTCCAGCTTGGCAGGGTCGGTCCCGTTGCCCGTGGATTTCGGAGCGTCGCTCTTTGAGCCTGTGAGCTTGGCATAAGCAGCCGAGGCCACCGCCGCCATGGTCGATGGCGGCGAGTCGGGCTTGGTGTTGATGTAGTGATTGACGATGTAGGCCCCGATGATGGTGGCAACCACCGACGGGATGATCTCCATGGCGAACTTTGTGAGATATTTCAGCATGCTGACCACTCCCGCGCGGTATTTGCGGGAACTTTGAGGCACAATTAAGGGACCATCCCACACCTTCCGGAGCTCGCGGACTGCACTCCGTACAGCCGCGACCGCCGAAAAGTCGTTTCCTGAAACCCTTCGAACCGGAGCCGTGCAGCAATCCGAGGGTGTTGCCACAGCTTCCGGATCGCCGGCTCAAGATACCACAATCAGCGGCATCCCGGTAAACAATTGGTTACGGCTTCAATTCAACTTCGAGGAAAACGATCTCGGAACCGGTCTCGTTCAGCACATCGTGTTCGACCCCGGCCTTTCGGAAATAGGATTTGCCGACCGCGAGCTGCGCCTTCGAGCGCTCGCCGGACGGCGCCACGATCGTCATCTCGCCCGCGGTGACCGGCACGATCACGTAATCCATCTCATGAACATGGCGCCCCGTGGCACTGCCGGGCAATAGCCGCCACTCCGTGACGCGGACTTCGGGCGTATCGACCTGGACGTCGGACTGGGCGCTGAGCATGCTGGATCTCTTGAATCAGGGGACGAAGAGCAGAAACAGGAATATCGCGAACACCACCATGTGCACCAGCCCGAACAGGATGTTCGTCCGTCCGGTGCCGAAGGTCAGCATGCTCAGGACGAAGGTCAGGACCAGCAGCACTATTCCCTGCGGGTCCAGCCCGAGGACGAGCTGCTTGTCGAGCACATGGGCGGCGACCGCCACTGCCGGGATGGTCAGCCCTATGGTGGCGAGCGAGGAGCCAAGGGCGAGATTGATGCTCTTCTGCAGGTCGTTGGCGCGGGCGGCCGAGAGGGCGGCGACACTCTCCGGCAGCAGGATCAACAGCGCCACGAGCACGCCTGCGACCGCCTGCGGCGCACCCGTTGCGGCAACGCCGGCGTCGACCACCAGCGAGAACTTCTTGGCAAGCAGGACCACAGCGAGCAGCGCGACCAGCAGCAGCCCGACACTGAGCAACAGCTTCGCGCGCGGCAGCCTGACATCGTCATCGGCGAACCCCACCGAGTTCCCGACGAAATAATCCCGATGGCGGGTGGTCTGCGTATACAGGAACACCGAGTAGAGCAGGATCGTCACGACGCTGACGAAGGCGATCTGCACGGCAGAATACACCGGACCTGGCGACGTCAAGGTATAATTCGGCAGCACCAGCGTGATGGTTGCCATCGTGAACAGTACGCTGAGATACAGATTGGCACCGGAGACCAGCACGTCCTGCTCGCGATAGCGCAGGCCGCCGATGAAGATGCAGATGCCGGCCAGGCCGTTGCACACGATCATGACCACCGCAAACACGGTGTCGCGGGCGAGCGCCGGCGCAGCCTTGTCGCCGAGCATGATGGTGGCGATCAGCGCCACCTCGATCACCGTCACCGCCAGGGTCAGGAGCAGCGTGCCGAACGGCTCGCCGATCTCATGCGCGATCACCTCGGCATGGTGCACGGCCGCGAACACCGTGCCGAACAGGACCACCAGCAGCACCGCGGCGAAGACCACACCAGCGGCCGAAGGCGTGAAGTCATAATGCGTCGCCGTGACGATCGCGACCAGCGCGACCGCCAAGCCGGGAAAGATCACCGATGATGCGGGCGTTGCGCCCTTCACGCTCATGATTCGCGTCCTTCGATCCGTTCTGTCCGACTATGCGCGACAGCGAGGCGATCGTCACGCGGTCCGGCCGTGACAGGGTCTCAACCAGGACGGTCTCTGAAGGTGCCGTCGATCAGGTCAATGCGGACTGAGCAGCGGATGAATCGGAAGCACGGTCAGCAGCACGAACAGCGGAATGAGGACGGCACCTGCCCGCAGCATGTAGCCGAAGAAGCTCGGCATCTGGATGCCCCGCTCATTGGCGATCGCTGCGACCATGAAGTTCGGCGCATTTCCGATATAGGTCAGTGCGCCCATGTAGACTGCGCCCATCGAGATCGCCGCCAGCGTTCCCGAGAGCTCGCCCATCAGCACCTTGGGATCGCCGCCCGCCAATTCGAAGAACAAGAGATAGGTCGGGGCATTGTCGAGGAAGGCCGACATCAGCCCGGTGGACCAGAAATAGGCGACCTCCCGCGGCGCGCCGGCGGGTGTCGTCACGGCATCCAACAGCCAGCCGAAAGAGCCACTGCGACCCGCATTCAGCATGGCGATGACCGGAACGATCGCGGTGAAGATCGCCGCGAACAGCTTGGCGACCTCTCGGATCGGCTCCCAGTTGAACCCGTTCGCCTCGCGGTGCTCGTCCGGCGTAAGCCAGAGCGACAGGCCGGCGATCGCCACGAGGACGGCATCGCGCACGAGATTCTGAAGCTCGACATGCGTGCCGAAGACGTCGAAGGAGATGCCCGGCTTCCAGGTCGCCGATACCAGCGTGTTGACGACGATGGCCGCGATCAGGACGACGTTGACGAGCCCGCGAACACGAACCGGCTCGCTCGTGCCATCCGTGCTCGAAGGCTTCTCGGCACGGAAGCGCCATGCGTCGATCGCGGCAAAGATCACGAGCAACAGGCCGGCGACGATCGCGGTCTGCAGCCAGAGCTGTTGCGTCGTCCAGAAGAAGTCGACGCCACGCAGAAAGCCGACGAACAGTGGCGGATCGCCGAGCGGGCTCAGTGCACCACCGACATTGGCGGCCAGAATGATGAAGAAGATCAGCACGTGCACATTATGCGGCCGGCTCAGATTGGCGCGGATCAGGGGACGCACCAGGATCATCGCGGCGCCCGTCGTGCCGACGACGCTCGCGATGATCGTGCCGAGCGCCAGGATGGCGGTGTTGGTCGCGGGCGTGCCCTTGATGTCGCCGGTCACCAGGATGCCGCCGGCGACCGTATAGAGGGCGAACAGCAGCACGATAAAGCTGAGATATTCGGCGAGCAGCGCGTGGACGAAGGCAGCGAGCGCCGTGCCAAGCCCTGCATTCCAGGTCAACGCCGCCAACGCCACCAAGGCCCATGCCGCGGCGATCTTTCCGTAGTGATGATGCCAGAACCTGGCAAACAGCAACGGCCCGAGCGCGATCGACAACAGCAGTCCCGCGAATGGCAGTGCGAACGGCCAGGTCATCGCCGCGCCGTTCAGCCCGGCGGCATGCGCCTGCACCGGCAGGCTCCCAAAGAGCAGGACGATCCCGAGGAGAGCCGGCCACCGCGATCGATGGACGTTACAAGCCGTCGATGAAGCTCTTGGCCGTCTCAGTCGCACCGAAAAGATCCAGGTCATTATGTCCGCCGTTGGGAAACCGTACGAAGCGCTTGGGGTCATGCGCAAGTGCGAACAATCGTTCCCCGAAGCGGATCGAAATCGCCGGATCCCTTTCGCCATGCATGATCAGGAGCGGCACACGCACATCGGCGATGCGCCGATCGGAATGGAAGCTGTCGAGCATCAGCAGACTGACCGGAACCACCTTCAGCATCTCCGACGCGACATCGACCGTGGATGTATAGGGCGCTTCGAGGATCAGCTTGGCGACCGGATGCTCCGCGGCGATCGCGGTGGCCACGCCGCTGCCGAGGGAAAAACCCCAGGCCACGATCCGTCCCGACTCGTAGCGCTGTGTCGTGAACGCATAGGCGACTGCGGCATCTTGCAGCAGCCCGTGCTCACTGGGACTGCCGCTGGACCCCGCATAGCCGCGATAGGACAGCGCAACGAGACCGGTGCCGTCGGCCGTGAGCGCCTTGAAGCGCGACACCACGCCCGCGAGAAAATCGCCATTGCCCGGGAAGTACAGAACGACCTTGTGGCCAGGCTTCGCCGGCACATGCCAGACGATGACCCTCTCGCCATCGACCGAGGTCAGCACATGCTCCTCAGCCTGAGGAAACCCGGCTGCAGCCGGTGCCGTGCGGCCCACCGGCGGAATGGGGAACAGCACTGCACGCTGGCGGACGAATAGGGCCGCAAGCACGATGCCGTAGACCGCCGCCACGACGATCAGGAGCCATTTCAGAAACGTCATGGCTCCCGATGCCGCCGGCTACATGCCCTTGACGATGTTCTCGGTCATCTTCTTGGCGTCGCCGAGCAGCATCATCGTGTTGTCGCGGTAGAACAGCGGATTGTCGATGCCGGCATAGCCCGACGCCAGCGAGCGCTTGATGAACATCACGGTGCCGGCCTTCCAGACCTGCAGCACCGGCATGCCGTAGATCGGCGAGGACTTGTCCTCCTCGGCCGCCGGATTGGTGACGTCGTTGGCGCCGATCACGAAGGCGACGTCGGCCTGGGCGAATTCCGAGTTGATGTCCTCGAGCTCGAACACCTCGTCATAGGGAACGTTGGCTTCGGCGAGCAGCACGTTCATGTGGCCGGGCATGCGGCCAGCGACCGGATGAATCGCGTATTTCACCTCGACGCCTTCCTTCTTCAGCGTGTCGGCCATCTCGCGCAGCGCGTGCTGCGCCTGGGCGACCGCCATGCCGTAGCCGGGCACGATGATCACCTTCGAGGCGTTCTTCATGATGAAGGCGGCATCGTCGGCCGAGCCGAGCTTGGCCGGCTTCTGCTCGCCGGTGCCACCGCCCGCCGCTGCGGTCTCACCGCCGAAGCCGCCGAGGATGACCGAGATGAAGGACCGGTTCATCGCATGGCACATGATATAGGACAGGATCGCACCGGACGAGCCGACCAATGCGCCGGTGATGATCAGCGCCGAATTACCGAGCGTGAAGCCGATGCCCGCGGCCGCCCAGCCGGAGTAGGAGTTCAGCATCGAGATCACGACCGGCATGTCGGCGCCGCCGATCGGGATGATCATGAGCACGCCGAGCGCCAGCGCCAGCAGCGTCACCATCAGGAAGTCGAAGCCGCCGCCCGTCATCACCAGGCGGATCACGAAGAAGACCAGCGCCACGGCGAGCGCGATGTTGATGATGTGACGCGCCGGCAGAATGATCGGCGCGCCGCTCATCCGCGCGGACAGCTTGAGGAAGGCGATGACCGAGCCGGTGAAGGTCAGCGCGCCGATGGCGACGCCGAGCGACATCTCGACCAGGCTCTGCGGGTGGATGTTGCCGGGCGTTCCGATGTCGAACGCTTCCGGCGCGAAGAACGCGCCGGCGGCGACCAGCACCGCGGCCATGCCGACCAGCGAATGGAAGGCGGCGACGAGCTCGGGCATCGACGTCATCGGCACCCGGCGCGCAATGACTGCGCCGATGCCGCCGCCGATCGCAACGCCGAGGATCACGAGGATCCAGGCGATCGCATCCGCCGGTGGATGCCCAGCCAGCGTGGTGGCGACCGCAATCGCCATGCCGGCCATGCCGAAGAAGTTGCCTTGCCGGCTGGAGGCCGGGCTCGACAGCCCGCGAAGAGACAGGATGAACAGCACACCTGCCACGAGATAAAGGAGTGCCGACAGATTGGCGTTCATTGCAGATGCCCCGTTGTGCCTGTCATCCCGCGTCGTGCGGCGTTGTTACTTGGACTTCTTCTTGTACATCGCCAGCATGCGCTGGGTGACGAGGAAGCCGCCGAAGATGTTCACGCAGGCGAAGATCAGCGCGATGAAGCCGAACGCTCGCGCCAGACCACTGCCGCTCGACAGCATGGGAACGCCGACCGCCAGCAGCGCGCCGACAACGATCACCGAGGAGATCGCATTGGTCACCGACATCAGCGGCGTGTGCAGGGCCGGCGTCACCGACCACACCACGAAGTAGCCGACGAACACCGCCAGCACGAAGATCGACAGCCGGAAGACGAAGGGGTCGACGGCTTGGACGACATGTTCCATGGCTCTGCTCCTTAGGCCTTCGGCTGGAAGTTCGGGTGGACGATGGCGCCATCCTTTGTCAAAGCCGTGGCCTTGACCAGCTCGTCGTCCCAGTTCACCGCCAGTGTCTTTTCCTTCTTATCGATCATCGTCTCGATGAAGGAGAACAGGTTGCGGGCGTAGAGACCGGAGGCGGACGCTGCGACCCGGCCGGCGAGATTGGGGTAGCCGATGATCTTGACGCCGTCGATCTCGACGGTCTCGCCGAGCTTGACGCCCTCGACATTGCCGCCACGCTCGACCGCAAGGTCGACCAGGACCGAGCCAGGGCGCATCGACTTCACCATCTCCATGGTGACGAGGCGCGGCGCCGGACGGCCGGGAATCAGCGCAGTGGTGATGATGACGTCCTGCTTCTTGATGTGTTCCGCCGTCAGCGCCGCCTGCTTGGCCTGGTACTCCTTGGACATCTCCTTGGCATAGCCACCGGCCGTCTGCGCGTTCTTGAACTCCTCGTCCTCGACCGCCAGGAATTTGGCGCCGAGGCTCTCCACCTGCTCCTTGGTGGCGGGGCGCACGTCGGTGGCGGAGACCATGGCGCCGAGCCGGCGCGCGGTTGCGATGGCCTGCAGGCCGGCGACGCCGACGCCCATCACGAAGACCTTGGTCGCCGGCACGGTGCCGGCCGCGGTCATCATCATCGGGAAGGCGCGACCGAACGCCTCGGCGCCCTCGATCACGGCGCGGTAGCCGGCGAGGTTCGCCTGGCTCGACAGCACGTCCATCACCTGGGCGCGGGTGATGCGCGGCATCAGTTCCATCGCGAACGAGGCAATGCCGGCATCGGCCATCGCCTTGAGCGCGGCATCGTTGCCGTAGGGATCCATGATCGCGAACACCAAGGCGCCGCGCCGATAGTTGGCGAGCTCGGAGGCTTCCGGCCGCTTCACCTTGATGATGATGTCGGCGTCCTTCAGCGCGTCGGCGCTGACGGTTGCGCCTGCCGCCGTGAATTCCGAATCCGGCAGGCCGGACTTGATGCCGGCGCCGGGCTCGACCGCGATCTCGGCACCCAACGCCTTGAACTTCTTCACCGTGTCGGGAGAGGCGGCGACCCGCGGCTCCAACGGGTCGATTTCCTTGGCGACGGCAATCTTCATGAGGCCTCCGGCGCGAATGCGCGCGCGAGCTTAAAAGGGCGGGACGTCCATGGCTTCAGCATGACGGCGGATCGGCCCGGCCAGTCAGCTGAAGGCCCGCCGGCGGAGATGCCGGCGGGCCCATAGCGACATTAAGCGAGGAAAATAGCCATCAAGATGACGATGAGAGCGACGCTGATCGTGCCGTACTTCACCAGCTTGATGAAGCCCTCATAGGTGGCCTCATGTGCCACGTAGTCGTTGCCGTCAGCCGTCGAGTAGGCGATCTCGCCATGGTTTGCCATCGGGGTCCCCCAGAGAAAAATTGCTTTGTTAAGGTCGCATACCTCAAAGCCGATGCAAGGGCAACGGCTGGCATGCAAGGCGATTTTATCGGCTTTTCCGATCGGGCTATTGGCCAGGCCAATTGTCACGGATCCAGCGCGTCAGGCTGGCCTCGCTGACCTCGCCGGCGGCGAGGGCGAGGATCATGGCAGTTGCCTGCGCAGGGTCGGGCGCGAACGCGATTTCGTGTCTGCGCAGAAACGTCATCATCGCCATGAACGCGATGCGCTTGTTGCCGTCGACGAAGGCGTGGTTCTTGGCGAGCCCGAATGCGTAGGCCGCGGCAAGCTCCGGCAGCGTCGCCTGCTCATAGCTCCATTTGTTGACCGGACGCTCCAACGCCGACCGCAGCATTCCTTGTTCGCGCAGTCCTGGCGCGCCGCCGAAGCGGCGCAACTGACGGGCGTGAATCGCGATCGCCTGCTCGTAGGTGATCCAAAGCGGCTCTTGCTGGTCGCTCATTTGGCGAGCGCGGCGAGGGTGTCGCGGTACTCATCCATAATGTCGTCGGCGATCTCCATCGTCCGCTCGAAATCCGGATCGTAGGGGAGCGCCTGGAATCCGCCCCCGGGCAGTTCCACGATATGCAATTGCTGGCCGCGCTTGAGATCGAGCCGCTGCATCAACTCGCGCGGCAGCAACAGGCCATCGGAATTGCCGATCTTCTTGATCTCGATCTTCATGGTGAGGTCCGGTAGCGAGAAAGGGGCGTGTTATACAGACGTATAACGCACCCCTTTCTGCCGTTCAACAAATGTTTAACAGCCCTACCCCATCGCCTCCAGCTCGTCGATCATGCCGGCGATGACCGACAGGCCGCCGTCCCAGAACCTGGGGTCCTTGGCGTCCAGTCCGAATGGGGCGAGCAGCTCCGAATAGTGCTTCGTTCCGCCGGCGGACAGCATCGCCAGATAACGCTCGGCGAAGCCGTCGGCGGCGTGCTCATAGACGGCATAGAGCGAGTTCACGAGGCAGTCGCCGAACGCATAGGCGTAGACGTAGAACGGCGAATGGATGAAGTGCGGGATATACATCCAGAAGTTCTCGTAGCCCGGCTTGATCTCGATCGCCTCGCCGAGGCTCTCGGTCTGCACCGAGAGCCAGATCTGGCCGAGCCGCTCCGCGGTCAGTTCGCCATTCTTGCGCTCGGTATGAACCGCGCGCTCGAACGAATAGAACGCGATCTGCCGCACCACCGTGTTGATCATGTCCTCGACCTTGCCGGCGAGCAGCGCTTGGCGCTGCTTGGCATCCTTGGTCTCCGACAATAGCCGCTTGAAGGTCAGCATCTCGCCGAACACGCTCGCGGTCTCGGCGAGCGTCAGCGGCGTCGGCGCCATCAGCGCGCCGTTCTTGGCCGCCAGCACCTGGTGCACGCCATGGCCGAGCTCATGCGCGAGCGTCATCACGTCGCGCGGCTTGCCCTGGTAGTTCATCAGCACATAGGGATGCGCCGAGGGCGTGGTCGGATGCGAGAACGCGCCCGGCGCCTTGCCCGGGCGCACCGGCGCATCGATCCAGCTGTGATCGAAGAAGCGCTGGGCGATGTCGGCCATCTCCGGCGAGAAGCCGCGATAGGCCGTCAGCACCATGCTCTTCGCCTCCGGCCACGCGATGGTGGCATTGGCGGCGAACGGCAGCGGCGCGTTGCGGTCCCAATGCGCGAGCTTCTTCTTTTTGAACCAGCGCGCCTTGAGCTGGTAGTAGCGATGCGACAGCTTCGGGTAGGCCGCGCGGACCGAGGCCACCAGCGCATCGACCACCTCGCGCTCGACGCGGTTGTTGAGATGGCGGGAGTCCGCGACATCCTGGAAGCCGCGCCAGCGGTCGGAGATGTCCTTGTCCTTGGCGAGCGTGTTGGTGATCAGCGCGAAGGTGCGCTCATTGGCCTTGAAGGTCTTGGCGAGCGCCTCGGCGGCGGCCTTGCGCTTGGCGCCGTCGCGGTCCTGCAGGAAGTTCAAGGTCGGCTCGATCGCGAGCTCCTTGCCCCCGACCTGGAAGCGCAGACCTGCGATGGTCTGGTCGAACAGCCGGTTCCAGGCGGAATAGCCGGTCTGCGACTTCTCGTGGAACAACTGCTCGACACGGTCTTCGAGCTGATACGGCTTGTCCTTGCGCAGATCCTCGATCCAGGGACGGTAGTGGCCGAGCGCAGGCGTCTCCATCGCGCGCGCGATCACGGCGTCGTCGATGCGGTTGAGCTCGAGCGCGAAGAACAGCAGGTGAGTCGACGCAGCCGTCAGCCGCTCCGAGATGTCGCCGTAAAATTTGGAAATCGCCGGATCGACGCTGTCGCCGGCGTGCGCGAGACCCGCGAACGAGCCGAGCCGCCCGGCGAGATCGTCGATCGCCTCATAGCGCCGGACCGCTTCTGCGAGCCATTCGCCGCCGTCTTCGCGCGCGACGTGCTCGGCGATCTTGCCCTTGTAGTCGGTCTCAAACGCGACGCATTCGGCATTCATCTTCGCGAGATCGTGAGCGATCTCCGGCGCGTCGATGCCGCTATAAAGATCGCCGAGATTCCATTCGGGCAGCGCCCCGATTCCCGTCTTGGCCGCGACTGTCTTCTTCGCCGGCTTGGCAGACGATTTCGCCGCAGCGCCACGCACGGATTTCGCGGCGGGCTTCGACGTTTTGACAGCAGGCTTCTTGGCCGGCTCGTTAGCCAGTTTGGCCTTGACGGCTTTGGAGGGAGGAGCAGCTTTGGTCGGCTTGCGAAGAGCGGAGGAGGCGCGCGAGGTCATCGGATGGGTAACCTGTTGTTCGAACGTTTATCCCGATCAGCGAGGTTTAAGGTTGCGTTAATCGGCGTCGGCGAGAGTGCCCCGATTCGAGACAGATAGTCGTAGCGTGCAAGGAAAGCCATGGCTGCCAGCATTTTGATTGCCGATGATGATCCGGTCCAGCGCCGGCTGGTGGAGAACATGGTTCAAAAATGCGGCTACGAGGCGGTCGTTGTCGAGACCGGCGACGCCGTCATCGAGAAGCTGACCAATCCCGATGCCGGCCCCATCGACGCCATCGTGCTCGACCTCGTGATGCCCGGCCTCGACGGCATGGGGGTGCTCTCGAAAATGCGCGAGGCGGGCATCTCGATTCCGGTCATCGTGCAGACCGCGCATGGCGGCATCGACAACGTCGTCTCGGCCATGCGCGCCGGCGCACAGGATTTCGTCGTCAAGCCGGTCGGCATCGAGCGGCTGCAGGTGTCGCTGCGCAATGCGCTGAACACCTCGGCGCTGAAGGGCGAATTGCAGCGCATCCGGCACAGCCGCGAAGGCCGCCTGACCTTCGCCGACATCATCACCCGCGCCGAGGCGATGGCGCCGATCCTGCGCATCGCGGAGAAGGCCGCGGCCTCGTCGATTCCCGTGCTGATCGAAGGCGAATCGGGCGTCGGCAAGGAGCTGTTCGCCCGCGCCATCCACGGCACCAGCGAGCGCAAGACGAAGCCGTTCGTCGCCGTCAATTGCGGCGCGATTCCGGACAATCTGGTGGAATCGATCCTGTTCGGTCACGAGAAGGGCGCATTCACCGGCGCGACCGAGCGTCACATGGGCAAGTTCGTCGAAGCCCATGGCGGCACGCTGTTCCTCGACGAGGTCTCGGAGCTGCCGCTCACCGCCCAGGTCAAGCTGCTGCGCGCCCTGCAGGAGGGCGCCGTCGAGGCGGTGGGCGGCCGCAAGCCGGTCAAGGTCGACGTGCGCATCATCTCGGCGACCAATCGCAGGCTGCTCGACCGCGTCAAGGAAGGACATTTTCGCGAGGATCTGTTCTACCGGCTGCATGTGCTGCCGCTGACCATTCCGCCGCTGCGCACCCGCCGCGAGGACATCCCGCATCTGTTGCGGCATTTCCTCGCGCGGTTTGCGGCCGAGGAGAACCGCGCCATTTCGGGCATCAGCGGCGAGGCCGTCGCCTATCTGACCAAGCTCGACTGGCCCGGTAACATCCGCCAGTTGGAAAACGCGGTCTACCGCGCCGTCGTCATGGGCGAGAGCGACCAGCTCGGCGTGGCCGATTTTCCGCTGATTCCCACCCACGCGCCGCCGGTCGAGCCTGCGCCGGCCCTCACCGTGGAGCGGCCTGTTCCTCCCCTGCCTGCGATGGTACCGGGTAGTGAAGTACCCATTGCCCCTCTGCCCTCGCATGGGTTCCTGCCGCTGCTCACCGCGAGCGGCGAGGTGCGGCCGCTCGAGGAGATGGAGCATGAGATCATCCGCTTCGCCATCGCCCATTACCGCGGCCAGATGTCGGAGGTGGCGCGCCGCCTCAAAATCGGACGCTCGACGCTCTACCGCAAACTCGACGAAGCCAATGGCGAGACGCCCGCAACGGAAAGCCCGCCGCTCGGCTGAGCCGCGCGGATGCTCACCATGGTCGCGCTCGGCTGTCGTCCGAAAAAGGCCGCAAGTCTTGGCAACAATGGAACATCTGAACCGTTGCCTTGCGGTGACAGACAAAGGAAATAACGCGTGGCACAAACGCACGATCGGTTTGGCCGGGGTTTCCCAAGAGTCAGTTTGTCGTGAGTTGTCCCGTGTGGCGCTGGCCGCAGAAGTGGGGCTTGAGTATCGTTTGGGCGTGAATCATTGCGTGCAGACGTGAGCCATCCTCACCGGCGGTACCCACGCCGAAGCTGGCGGATCGACCTTGTTACACCTGTTCCAGCCGGGACAGATCATCCGAGGGATTGACGATGCGAGATTGTGTGACCACCCGTGGCGGATATGACCGCGTGCTCATGGCTGTCGCGGCGACCTTCCTCGCGGTGTCCTCGACCTCTGCTTTCGCCCAGAGCGATCCGCCCCGCAACAGCGCGGCCGAGCTGGCCATCGATGCGGCGATCCCGTTCCCCGAGCCGGCCAACGTGCCGCCGCCGACCGCCAGTGACTTCAAACTCGACACAACCAAATCCGACACCACCGCAACCGTGTCGCCCGAGCAGGTCAAGGCGCCCGAGACCACGGTCAAGCCGGTCGACTCTGCGGCGGCGCCTGCGGCCGATCCCACCAAGACCGTCGCCACGCCGCCCGCAGCGGCTCCTGCCACCGCGACAGCCCCGGAGCCGGTCAAGGCCGCCAGCACCGTTCCCGCCGCCGACCAGCCCGTTGCCGACCGTCTGCGCGACCTGATGGCGACCAAGGCGACGAAGTATTTCGACCGCAAGGCCGAGCGCGCCGCCGTCGAGAAGTTCTACACCGGCCGCGACTATGCGCCGGTCTGGACCCAGGGCGGCAGCCTGACCGCCGCCGCGAAGGGCGTCATCGCCCGTCTCAAGGATGCAGCAGCCGACGGCCTCAATCCCGGCGACTATCCGGTGCCGGACTTCGCAGCCGCAGCCTCCGCACCGGATGCACTCGCGGAGGCCGACCTCAGGCTCACCGAGAGCATGATGGACTACGCGCGCCAGGCGCAGAGCGGCCGCATGCACTGGTCGCAGGTCTCGGCGGACATCCAGTATCCCGAGCATCCGGTCGACCCCAACGAGGTGCTGGCCAACGTCACCGGCGCCAAGGACGCCTCGGCGGCGCTCGAGAGCTACAACCCTCCGCACAAGCTCTACAAGCTCTTGAAGGCCAAGCTCGCCGAGCTGCGCGGCGTCACCGACGGCGCGCCCGTGATCATCGACGAAGGCCAGCCGCTGAAATACACGCCTGCCCGCGGCAAGAATGCGCCGGAGGCCGAGGCGCAGATGTCCGACCCGCGCGTGCCGAAGCTGCGCGCCAAGCTCGGTCTCACCGAGAATGCCGACGACATCCGCTACGACGCCAAGGTCGCCGCCGCCGTCCGCAAGCTCCAGGAGAGCGTCGACCTCAAGCCGACCGGAGTGCTCGACGACCGCACGGTGAAGGCGCTGAACACGCCCAAGCGCGACAAGCAGATCGATACGGTCCTCGTCAACATGGAGCGCTGGCGCTGGCTGCCGCGCGACCTCGGCGCCCCCGGCATCGGCGACGCCTATGTGATCCTCAACATCCCCGACTACACGCTGAAGGTGATGCAGCACGGCGCGCAGGTGTGGAGCACCCGCGTGGTGACCGGCAAGCCCGGGCAGCATGCGACGCCGCTGCTCAGCGAGACGATGAAGTTCATCACGGTCAATCCGACTTGGAACGTGCCGCCGTCGATCATCTACAACGAGTATCTGCCGGCCCTGCAGCAGGATCCGACGGTGCTCGACCGCATGGGGCTCCGGCTGGAGCGCGCGCGCGACGGCTCGATCCACATCTCGCAGCCGCCGGGCGAGGCCAACGCGCTCGGCCGCATCCGCTTCAACTTCCCGAACAAGTTCCTGGTCTATCAGCACGACACGCCGGACAAGAACCTGTTCGCCCGTGACGAGCGCGCCTTCAGCCATGGCTGCATGCGCGTACAGTATCCGGATCAGTACGCGTCGGTCCTGCTCAACATCACCATGCCCGGCGAGCGCTACACGCCCGAGCGCATCCGCAGCATGTACGGCCGGAGCGAGATCGACCTGAAATTCCCGACGCCGATTCCGGTCAACATCACCTACCAGACCGCCTTCGTCGACGATGCCGGCAAGCTGCAATTCCGCAAGGACATCTATGGCCGCGACGCCACCATGATCGCGATCCTGAAGAACAGCCGCGGCAAGGATCTCGAGAACGTCGTCGCCCATGCCCAGCCGAGCTACGCGCGTCCGAAGGGGCCGCTGCCGAACTCGGTCAGCCTCAGCGACAACAGCTTCTCCTCCGGCCCGAACTTCTTCGAGCGGCTGTTTGGCGGCGGCGGCGCGCCGACGCCGCCGGCGCCGGTCGGCCGCCCTGCCCGGCGGGTCTTCACCCGCTGATCAGGCCGCCGATCACGGTCAAATTCCATTTTGAGATCAAAGGCCTCGCCGATCGGCGGGGCCTTTGCTTTAGGTTAACCACAATGATCAACCAAGATTCGATGGCTCTTTTTCGCCACACTCAAGAGTATATGTTAAGGGTAATTGGGGGGCGGGTCGGTGAGTATCCCTTAACCATCCCGCCTTAGGTAAGCGTTTCCTCTCTCTTCCGCCGGACGGGCCGCAAGAGGGTATTCGAGTAAACGCTCGTCGACGGGGTGGGCTGCATCTTGCTGTCTGTTTTCGCGCGCCAATCTGTTTCGCTCACGAGAGCGGGCTGGAAGGCTGGATGCCAATACGGACTGGCGGCACTGCTCCTGGTGCTGGGCGCCGGCTCGGTGCATGACGCCGCTGCACTGAACGAGACCAAGACTCTCTCCTTCCACCATACCCATTCCGGCGAAGATCTCACGGTCACCTTCAAGCGCGAAGGCCGCTACGACGAAGACGCGCTGAAGAAGCTCAACCATTTCCTGCGCGACTGGCGTACCCAGGACGAGACGGTCATGGACCGCCGCCTGTTCGACATCCTCTGGGAAGTCTATCGCGACGTCGACGCCAAGCAGCCGATCCAGATCATCTCGTCGTACCGGTCGCCCGCCACCAACTCGATGCTGCGCCGGCGCTCGGCGCATTCCGGGGTGGCCCGCCACAGCCAGCACATGCTCGGCCATGCGATGGACTTCTACATCCCTGGCGTGCCGCTGGAGCAGATCCGCTTTGCCGGCCTGCGCCTGCAGCGCGGCGGCGTCGGCTTCTACCCGACCTCCGGCTCGCCCTTCGTCCATCTCGACACCGGCAACATCCGCCACTGGCCGCGCATGACCGCCGAGCAGCTCGCCCGCGTGTTCCCCGACGGCAAGACCGTTCACGTGCCGAGCAACGGCGTTCCGCTCAAGGGCTATGAGCTGGCCAAGGCCGAGATCGAGAAGCGCGGCAATGGCGATGACACGTCGTCCAGCCCCAACCTGTTTGCACGGCTGTTCCGCGGTCGTCCGAGCGAGGATGACGAGGAGTCGGGCGAGAGCGAGAGCAAGGCCGACGCCAAGCCGGTTCAAACCGCGGCACTCGCCGCCAAGCCGGCTGACAAGAACTCCTACAAGGACAGCCGGACCGCCGAGCGATCGGTGGACAGCAAAGCCGCCACCGCGCGTGGCAAGATCGTCAACGCCCTGCAGTTGGCCTCCGCGGATGCGCAATCTGCAGCTCAGCCCGTGGCGACCAAGCCGGAGACGAAGTCCGAAACGACGGGCGCCGTCGGCAGCAGATCCAGGGACGGCGCGCCGCAGAGCGTCGCCGACATCATCAATTCGCGCGGCTTCTGGGGTGACAATCCCGGCACGCCGAAGCAGGCCACCCCCGAGCAGGTTGCCGCGATCACGGCGCGCCGTGCGCTGTCGTCGATCGATCAGCAGCAGACCGCGAGCCTGATGCAGGCCATGGCCTTCGCGCCCCCGGCCTCCTCTCCGCTCGATCGCGCCAATGCCGCCTCCTCGACCGTCATCCCGGTGCGAAATGCCCGCCCGGCGACCCGCAGCGTCGCGCCGGTGCCGGAGGCCGCGAAGAACGGGCAAGGTCAGGACGGCGCCATCACGATGGCGACGCGGATCTCGGCGGCCAAGGGTCCCGATTCGACCTGGATGCGGGCCATCATGCTGACGCCGAGCGCTTCATCCTCGATGTCTGTGACGAAAATGGGCGACGTGGACCTCACCGTGATGCGCAGCTATTTCGTCAAGCCGCAGGTCGCGCTGGCGATGAGCTTCGCCGCCGAGCCGACGCCGGGACTGAGCTACGACCAGTTCACAGGGCCGGCGATCATCAAGCTCGAAACCAAATCCTTCGCCATGCGCGCGGCAGCCTTGCGCTGACGCCGCGGCGGCCTGCTAGTCGTTCTCCTCAGCATCGACGGGTTTGGAGTGCGGCGTCGATCGCCGCAACACACGCATGCCGCCGGCGCGCCGAGCCTGATCTGGAGAAAGCGAATGCCCCGTCAGGGGCAGCGGAGATCTCCTGCAGGTGAGCGAGGCCTGCTGCTCAGATCATTCCGAGCGCCTGCATATAGGTCTCGAGGATGCTTTCCTCTTCCTGGCGCTCGTTCGGGTCCTGCTTGCGCAGCCGGATGATCGTGCGCAGCGCCTTGACGTCGAAGCCATTGCCCTTGCTCTCGGCGTAGACGTCCTTGATGTCTTCGGAGATCGCCTTCTTCTCCTCCTCGAGACGCTCGATCCGCTCGATGATCGACTTGAGCTGGTCTACGGCAAAGCGGGTCGCGGGCGAGTCGTCGTCCTTCGCGGCGGCGGAGGTGGCCATCTGATACTCCTGAGTGGAACTCTGTGTCCAAGGAAGGCGCCAAAGGGCGCTACGTGTTCGCCGCGACCCTCAAATCTGGCGTGCCCTGCGTCAAGGCGGCATCGACCTCATCCACAGAGCGCCCACACCTTGTTGGCCTGCGCAGCGTCAAGCCTGCGCAAGCAGCTCGCGCCACTTGTGTTTCGTCGCCATCCCGCGCAGCACCCGATTCGCACATTGCCGCGCCGGACAGCGCGGCTCCTGCGCGTCTGATCAGTGGCCCGGATGCGACTTCTTGAAGGCTTCGCGCTGCTCGGCGCTGGCCTCACGCTGGTGTTTCGCCTTCCATTCCTCGTAGGGCATGCCATAGACCGCCTCGCGGCTCTCGTCCCTGGTCATTGGCGCTCCCTGGGCGTCGGCGGCGTCCTTCAGCCAGTTGGAGAGACAGTTGCGGCAGAAGCCTGCCAGATTCATCAGATCGATGTTCTGAACGTCGGTTCTCGTCCGCAGATGCTCGACGAGCCGGCGAAAGGCGGCGGCTTCGAGCTCGGTCCGGGTGGTGCTGTCCATCGTCATCTCTTTGTTCCCTGTTCCGCGCCGTGACGGATGTCTGCTATATAATGAGGCTTCGTCGCGGATTTGGCCATATCGCAGCACCGTCAGGAGGAGCGAGGCGCTCGATCGCAGCGGCTTCGCACGAGATCGTCATGGCGTTGACAGCCGCAGCCAAGCCCAGCGACATCGTTCAACGGTTGATATAGCGTCGCGCAATGATCCCGAAAATCTCCTCTCTCCTGCATCGCAATCCCTTCTGCCCCGGTTACGGACTGCTTTCGCTGCTTGGGCTGGCCGCGCTCTGTCTGTGGTCCTCCCCTGCGGCCGCCGATTTTCGGCTCTGCAACAACACCTCAAGCCGGGTCGGGATCGCCCTCGGCTACAAGGACTCCGAAGGCTGGACCACCGAAGGCTGGTGGAACGTGTCGTCACGCAGCTGCGAGACGCTGCTCAAGGGCACGCTGGTGGCGCGCTATTATTACATCTATGCGCTGGACTATGACCGCGGCGGCGAATGGTCGGGACAGGCCTTCATGTGCTCGCGTGACAAGGAATTCACGATCAAGGGCACCGACAATTGCCTGGCCCGCGGCTTCGACCGCACCGGCTTCTTCGAAGTCGACACCGGCGACCAGCGCGCCTGGACCGTACAGCTCACCGAGGCCAACGAGCAGCCGGCGCAGCAGCGCGTGCCTGGAATTCCCGGCACGCTTGGACCCGGAGGCAACGTCCCCGGTCTGCCGAATGGGCCGCAGGGCACGCCGCCGGCGGCCGCGCCGGCCCTGCCGCCAGGGCAAGCACCCAAGCCATGAGGCGGCTGCGACGCATCAAGATCCTCGCCACGCTCGGTCCCGCCTCCTCGGACAGCGCGATGATTCGCAAGCTGTTCGAGGCCGGGGCGGACATTTTCCGGATCAACATGAGCCACACCCCGCACGACAAGCTGCGGGAGCTGGTGGCCACGATCCGCAGCGTCGAGGCGAGCTACGGCCGCCCGATCGGCATTCTGGTCGATCTCCAGGGCCCGAAGCTCAGGCTCGGCACCTTCGCCGAGGGCCCGGTTCAGCTCAACAATGGCCAGAGCTTCGTGCTCGATTCAGACAAGACGCCGGGCGATGCGACGCGGGTCCACCTGCCGCATCCGGAAATCCTGGCCGCCCTGCAGCCCGGACATGCGCTGCTGCTGGATGACGGCAAGGTGCGGCTGATCGCCGAGGAGACCTCGCCGACCCGCGCCGTCACCCGGGTCGTGATCGGCGGCAGGATGTCCGACCGCAAGGGCGTGAGCCTGCCGGACACCGACCTGCCGGTGTCGGCGATGACGCCGAAGGACCGCGCCGACCTCGACGCCGCCTTGAACATCGGCATCGACTGGATCGCGCTGTCCTTCGTGCAGCGCGCCGACGACGTGCTGGAAGCCAAGAAGATCATCCGCGGCCGCGCCGCCGTGATGTCCAAGATCGAGAAGCCGCAGGCGATCGACCGGCTCAACGACATTGTCGACGTCTCCGATGCCTTGATGGTGGCGCGCGGCGATCTCGGCGTCGAGCTGCCGCTGGAGCGTGTGCCCGGACTGCAGAAGCAGATGACGCGGCTGGCGCGCCGCGCCGGCAAGCCGGTGGTGGTGGCGACGCAGATGCTGGAATCGATGATCCAGTCGCCGGTGCCGACCCGCGCCGAGGTCTCCGACGTCGCCACCGCGGTCTATGAAGGCGCCGACGCCATCATGTTGTCGGCCGAGTCGGCCGCCGGCAAATATCCGGTCGAGGCGGTCTCGACCATGAACCGCATCGGCGAGGAGGTCGAGCGCGACGTGGTCTATCGCTCCGTGATCGCGGCCCAGCGCCCCGAGCCCGAATCGACCGCGGGCGACGCCATCGCCGAAGCCGCGCGGCAGATTGCGGAGAATCTCGATCTGCCCACCATCATCTGCTGGACCTCGTCAGGTTCCACCGCCATCCGCGTCGCGCGCGAGCGGCCGAAGCCGCCGGTGGTCGCGATCACGCCCAACCTGGCGACCGGGCGCCGCTTGTCGGTCGTGTGGGGCGTGCACTGCGTGGTGGCCGAGGACGCGCGCGACCAGGACGACATGGTCGAGCGCGCCGGCTCGATCGCCTTCCGCGACGGCTTCGTCCGCGCCGGGCAGCGCGTCATCATCGTCGCCGGCGTGCCGCTCGGCACACCCGGCACCACGAACATGGTGCGGATCGCCTATGTCGGGCCGTCGAGCGACGCCCATATCTGAGACGAACGCTAACGCGTCGTCGACCCCAGTCCGGCGGTGGACGGCGCCTTGGCCCGCGCGATCACCGGACAAGCCTCGATCGCAATGCCGGCGGCGCCGGGGATACGCTCGCAGCCGCGCGACGCATCGATCTCGAGGTTGTAGTCCGCAAGCGCCTCGAGCCGCGGCGGGTTGTCGTCCGGGCTGTTGGAGAAATACAGCGCCCATACGCCGCCCGGCAACGGATCGGCCAGGCCGTTGCGAACGCGGCGATCGAGCACGCCGCCGGGCACGATCGGCACGACGAGCTCCGACAACTGATAGACGCGCGAGCCCTGGGGCAGGAACGACGTGACGTAGCCGAGCGGCTTCTGCAGCAGCAGGAACGTCGCCGGACGTTGCAGGCTGGCCGCGAGCTGCGGCCGGTAGGGATCCGACCACGGCCGCCGCATCCAGTCGGTCGGCTGCGATGCCAGCGCGATGCCGAGCGCGGCCATCACCGCGACGGCCTGCGTCATCCGCCGCGGCGGTGACACGTCCAAGCCAGAGCCCGCCTGCCAGGACTCAATCAGGCGGATGAGCAGCAGGACCATCAGCGGCGCCGACAACAGCTCGAGCGGCATCAGATAGCGCTGGATCGAGAAGGCCAGCATCCACAGGACGTAGCTGAGCCAGAAGAAGATCAGGAGCCGCCGCTCGCGCAGCGGCAGCACCTCGCGCCGCTGCCACAGGCCGGTGACGATCAGCGCGACGAGCAGCACGATGACGACGGCGAAGCGCGGATCGCGAAACGGCCATTCCGACGAGGGATGCTTGCCGATCACCCAGTAGAACGGATAGGCGAGCGCATCGAGCAGGCCCTGCGGCATGAAGCGCGTATCGACGATCGAGGCGAGCGGCGCTTCGGGCGACCGGAAGATCGTGTTGTAGAACGGAAACAGCGGGCTGCCGTAGTCGCGCGTCATCTTCAGCGCCCACGGCCCCGCAGTCACGATCACGCCGGCCGCACTGCCCGCTCCGAACGCGGCGATCGCGCGCCAAGGCCGCGCCACCAACAGCAGTGACACGCCGGCTCCGACCAGAAACGTCGCATTGGTGAGCTTCAATCCCGTGGCCGCGCCGATCAGCAGCCCAGCGGCGACGAAACGGCGGCCGCGCTCATCGTGCTCCCCGAAGATCAGCGCGATGCCGGCAAGGATCGGAAGGGTCGTGAGAATGTCGGCGAAGCTGGTACCGACCTCGGACAGCGCCATCGGACTGAGGGCCGCGATGAGGATCGCCGCGCTGAGCGTGAACGCGTCCGCCAGGCGCCCGAGCAACACGCGCGCGACCCAGTAGACCAGCGCGAGATTGAGGCCGTGCAGCGCGCCCAGCGCGACGCCCCACCACGGCGCATCGAGCCCGTGGCGGACGGCATAGGGCAACACATAGATCAGCGGATTGAGGAAGCTCTGAAAGCCGCCGGGCGCCACATCGACATCGAAGCGGCCATGCAGCAGCGCGAAGCCGGCATAGTCGTGATAGTTCTGCCAGTCCCAGTTGATGTCCTCGCCGGCCAGATACGCATAGACGGCGCCGGCGGCGGCCGATCCGGCGATGACGAGGCGCGTCGCCAGAGGGTTGCGTGCAATCGACATCGTCCGAGGAGGCACCTGGAGTGGGGCAAGGCGGTGCTCTCGCGGCACGCCAGCCTCACCATCGCCGCGCCGGGTGAATCCTTGCTTAAGCGCGGACTACGCGCCGACCAGGCTCCTGACCGGCAGCACGGCCTGCACGACGAGACCGCGCGCACGCGCGTCCATGACGCCGACCGCGCGCAGCGCCAGCAGGGTGACCGCCTGAACGGTGTCGCGGAGTTTGGCAGGGTCGTCGGGATTCTCCGTCGCCAGCGGCCCCACCAGCGCCTCGTGCAGCGCGCCGAGCAGCGCGGTCGCGGCCAACTGGGTGTCCTGCGCCGGAAGGTGGCCGGCACGGACGGCCGCGTCGATCCGCGAGGCGATCTCGCCGACGATCTCGCGGCGGCTCGCGATCCGTGACGCCGTCACGTCGACGTCGACGGGCTCGGCCAGGATGCCCCAGGCGAGCTTGCGCTGCGACAGGACGTGCACTGCGACCGTGGATACCGCGGCAGCCAGCGCCGAGGATGGACCGGGCGCGGCATCGGCGGCGCGCCGGACGGCGGCGAGCTCGTCGCGCGAGACTTCCGCGATCAGCTCCGAGATCAGATCGGCCTTCGAGGGAAAGTAGCGATAGACGGTGCCGGCTGCGACATTGGCCCGGACCGCCACCGGGGCGATCTGGACGGCCGACATGCCGCCTTCGGCGGCGGTCTCACGGGCGGCAGCCAAAATCGCGCTGCGGCGGGCCGCCAGCCGCTTCACGACCTGATGGGTTCGCCGATAGACCATGGCGTTTCTCGTCCCGGACGCGCTCGTCCAGGGCACCCGGCGAACGCTGGTTCAGTGTTTTTGGAGGATCGACCTCACAAAAGGCAGTAAGAACTGAACACCTGTTCACGAAGGAAGACAAGGGAAATCATGACCCTACCCGGCCCCGATCAGCGAGTCAGGCGCTCGCGAGCGCCATGTCGGCGGGCGCCGGCTGCCGACGCCACCACGAGCCGGCGCGCGCCAGCACCAGGCCGGCCATGATCAGGTTGGCGGCGAGCCCGAGCGGAATCCCGGACAGCATGAACGTGATCTGAAGCGCCGCGATGCCGCCGAGCGCGGGCAGCTCGTAGCGGCGAAAGCCCTCGGCGAGGCCGATCCGCACCAGCCAGGCCACGGCGACGGCCTGAACCATCATGTCGTACATGAACAGATACGGCGTCGTCAGCAGCAGCCCGACGGCAAGCGCCGCCGCCTTCAGCGCGTAACGTACCGGGCTGCGCCACAGCGTCACCAGCACGACTGCGACGGTTGCGGTCAGGACCCATTGGAAGGTCCAGCCGAGCGCTTCCGAGCCGCCGAAATAGCGGACCAGCGAGAACAGGCTCTGCAGCTTCCACCAGGTCGCCTTGCCCTCGGTCAGGAACGCCTGCGAGAACATCGGCAGCCAATGGAAGAAGGCCTGCCAGCTCTCCAGCCCGAAGGCGAGCCATGACAGCAGTGCCAGCACGACGGCGGTGACGCTCGCCGACATGAACGCGGTCCAGCGCTGGGTGGCAATCAGTACGATCGGGAAGAGCAGACCGTATTGCGGCTTGTAGGTCAGCAGCCCGAGACAGATCCCCGCCAGCACCGGCCGCACCGGCAGCAGATAGAGCGTGCCGCCGACCAGCGCGGCGGTGAGGCATCCGTTCTGCCCGACCAGCGCGTTGGAGAACAGGGCCGGAAAGCCGGCTGCCAGCAGCAGGCCGAAGCCGCGGCCGACGATCGCGCGCATCGCGAGCGCATAGGGAACGAAGCTGGCATAGACCCAGCCGACGAAGGCGAGCGTGTAGGGAAACTGCGCCAGGAACGCCGCGACGAACAGGAACGGCGGCGGATAGTGCCAGGCAAAGTAGCCCGGGAAATCCTGCCGGAGCAGATCGAGCTCGACCTGGCGCTGCACGTTCCAGTCCCAGGCCAGCGCTGGATGTCCCTGCAGCGCGAGCTTGCCGGCCGCCCACACGTTGACGAAGTCGGTGGGAATGCCGAGACCCGCCTGGTCCCAGATCCAGGTGCCGGACCACAGTCCGGCCGGGAAGAACGAGGCGTTGATGCAGGCGAGCGCAAAGCAGACTGCGAACAGGCCAAGCGGAACGTCACGACGCTGCGATGGGATCGCGGCGGCATCAGGATTGTCAGCCATCTGGACCTCGCCCCCGCGCCTGCATGGGCGCTCCTCATCGAGACATAGGCGGGGACGCTTGAAGAAGGCTTAAGCGTGGGCGACGGAGCGCGGCTGCCGGCGCCGCACCGATTGTTTACTCGCGATCTGTATCGCAGGGGTCCGAATGCAACCGACGGCGGCAGGCCGGGGAGATCCCATGTTCGTCTATCGCGCTCTCATCGCGGTGCTGGTCTGCGCCATCTGGCCGGCTGCAAGCCGTGCCCAGGACAAGGCTCCCGTCCGCGTCTCCTCCGACGTCAGCTATGAATATCTGGCCCGCTGGGACGTCGCCCGGCTGAACACCATCCTTGCCGTCGACACGCCGAAATTCGCGGGCGTTTCGGTGACCTACACCCCGGCCCGCAACGCCGTCAGGCTCTATCGCGTCACCTATGCGTCCGTCATCCCCGAGCGCGGTAACAAGCCGATCACGGCGAGCGGCCTGCTCGCGGTGCCCGAGACCGGCGAGACCAGCCTGCCAATGGTGTCCTATCAGCACGGGACGGTGTACGGGAAGCAGGAGGTGCCGTCGTTTCCGGAGCAGTCGCCCGAGACCCAGCTGATGATCGCGCAGTTCGCAGGACAAGGTTATCTGCTGATCGGCGCCGACTATTTCGGAATGGGCATCTCGACCGAGCCAGAAGGCTACATGGTGAAGGCCAGCCATCAGCAGGCCACTTACGACATGCTGCGGGCAAGCCGCGCCGTGCTCGAACAGATGAAGTTGACGAGCGCCAGGCTCGACATCGCCGGCTGGTCGCAAGGCGGCTTCGTGACCATGGCCTTTCTCGAGAAGCTCGAAAGCGCCGGCGTGCCGGTGACGGCGGCGGCGACCGCGAGCGCTCCTGTCGACGTGTCCGTGGCGCTCAACGGCTTCCTCAGCTTCCCGCGCAAGAACGACGCCGCTTGGGTCAATTCGCTGTTCATCCTGTCGGCGTTCGCGTTCGAGAACTACTATGCGGTGCCGGGGCTGGCGCGCTCGGTGATCAGCGACAGCTACTACGATGTCGCGCGCAAGGCCTATGAGCGCGAGCCCTTCAACGTCGCCGACGTCCCGACCGATCTGCACAAGCTGCTCAAGCCCGACTATTTCGATGCGGAGTATTTCGCGGCGTCGGCCTACGGCCGCCTGGTCGCGCAGACGCAGGCCTATCGCTGGATCATCAAGACGCCGGTGCGCAACTATTACGGCGAGACCGACGAGGCGATCTCGACCGGTCTGGGCCGGCTGGCGATGACCTACCAGCAGGCGATCGGGGCCGGCAACAGCAAGGTCGAGGCGGTGTCGACGGGACCGACAAGCCATCGCGGCACGTTCGCCACCGCCGTCCCGCAGTGGAAGGCCTGGTTCGACAAGCCGTAAGGCGCGCGGTGCCGCTGGATGCGGTCCGCGGCACCCCGTCAACCACGGACTTGGCAAGAGCTAACACGCTCATCACCCGCGGTTCGGACCACCGCCGGCACAGATCTCCAAACAAACAAAAGGCCCGGCTGCGAGCCGGGCCTTCGTTTCTCTTAGTCTTCCGGATCAGACAGGCTGACCGCCGGAAGCCTGTCGCGTCTATCAGCTCACGCCTGGGGCTGCGGCTCCAGGCCGGGATCGGGTCGCGGCCGCGGCTTGCCGGCCGGCGGTACGGCCGACGCGCGCGGCGTCGACGGCTCGATCGCCGATTCGCGGTTCGGCTTCTTGCCCTTGAGCAGGTCGAGAATCTCCTCGCCGGTCAGCGTCTCGTATTCCAGCAGGGCCTGGGCGATCGCTTCCCAATCGTCACGCTTCTCGGTGATGATACGGCGCGCCTCCTGCTCGCCGGCCTCGATCAGGCCGCGAATTTCCGAGTCGATCAGGCGGGCGGTATCGTCGGAGATGTTGGTCGAGCGCGCCACCGAATGGCCCAGGAACACCTCCTGCTCATTGCTCTGGTAGCGGACGCGGCCGAGCTTGTCGGACATGCCCCATTCCATCACCATCGCTCGCGCGAGGTTAGTGGCCTGCTGGATATCGCCGGTGGCGCCGTTGGTCACCTTCTCCGGCCCGAACTTCTGCACCTCGGCCTCGCGGCCGCCGAACATCATCGCGAGCTTGGAGACGCACCATTCGCGGGTGTGCGAGTGGCGGTCGGCCTCGGGCAGCGACTGCACCATGCCGAGCGCGCGGCCGCGTGGAATGATGGTCGCCTTGTGGATCGGGTCGTGGCTCGGGACGTTGAGGCCAACGATCGCATGGCCCGCCTCGTGATAGGCGGTCAGCATCTTCTCTTCCTCGGTCATGACCATCGAGCGGCGCTCGGCGCCCATCAGCACCTTGTCCTTGGCTTCCTCGAACTCGGACTGCGTGACCATCCGCTTGTTGCGGCGGGCGGCGGTCAGGGCGGCCTCGTTGACGAGGTTCATCAGGTCGGCGCCGGAGAAGCCGGGCGTGCCGCGGGCGATGGTCTTGAGGTTGACGTCCGGCGCCAGCGGCACCTTGCGGACATGAACCTTCAGGATCTGCTCGCGGCCGATGATGTCGGGGTTCGAGACCACGACCTGGCGGTCGAAGCGGCCGGGACGCATCAGCGCCGGATCGAGCACGTCGGGACGGTTGGTGGCGGCGATCAGGATCACGCCCTCATTGGCCTCGAAGCCGTCCATCTCGACCAGCAGCTGGTTGAGGGTCTGCTCGCGCTCGTCATTGCCGCCGCCGAGGCCGGCGCCACGATGGCGGCCGACGGCGTCGATCTCGTCGATGAAGATGATGCAGGGCGCGTTCTTCTTCGCCTGCTCGAACATGTCGCGGACGCGGCTGGCGCCGACGCCGACGAACATCTCGACGAAGTCAGAACCCGAAATGGTGAAGAACGGCACGTTGGCTTCGCCGGCCACGGCGCGCGCGATCAGCGTCTTGCCGGTGCCCGGAGGGCCGACCAGCAGCACGCCGCGCGGGATGCGGCCGCCGAGCCGCTGGAATTTGCCGGGATCGCGCAGGAATTCGACGATCTCCTGCAGGTCCTGCTTGGCCTCGTCGACGCCGGCGACGTCCTCGAACGTCACCCGGCCATGCGCCTCGGTCAGCATCTTGGCGCGCGACTTGCCGAAGCCCATCGCCTTGCCGGCGCCGCCCTGCATCTGCCTGGAGAGGAAGATCCAGACGCCGATCAGCGCGATGAAGGGCAGCCAGGAGACCAGCAGCGACACGAACCACGGCACGTTGTCGCCGGGCGGCTTGGCCTGGATGTTGACCTTGGCGTCGTACAGCCGCTTCACGAGGTTCGGATCGCTCGGCGCGTAGGTCTGGAACGACGAGCCGTTCTTGAAGGTGCCGTGAATCTCCGGCCCCTGGATCACGACGTCGCGCACATTGCCCTGATCGACCTCGGTCAACAACTGCGAGAAGTTGATGTCGGTCGACGACGCGCGTTGCCCCGGGTTCTGGAAGAGTGTGAACAGCGCCAACAGCAACAGGACAATAATGACCCAAAGGGCGAAATTGCGCAGATTGGCGTTCATCGATTTTCCTTCGTGGTCGCGCGGATCGCGGCCGTTAGTCCTCGGACTCATCCCTGGGTAGCCACGAGGGAATCCCCCGGTCGACCGTCTCGTAATCTAGGTACCACTCACGGCAATGCCAAGGGAACTAGAAAGGACTATTTATCGCATCCTAGCCCGATTCCCGCTCAAAAAATGGCGCGGGAAAGCGTCGCCAAGGCAGGTGGTTAAGCGTCCGCGAAGGCGGTGAACCGCTTCAAATCCCGCGCGAGCGCCGCGGCGGCGCGGGCGTGATGCGGATCGTCTCTCTCGTCATGCTTACCAGTGCACCAGCCAGGGTCTGTTTTAGCCTGCCCGGAGCAGACGTACCACCATCTGCGATCCCCGCAAGAGTCCGGTCCAGCCTCGCCAGCAGCGACTCTGCCTTGCCGAGTTCCACGGGACCTTCGGTTCCAATGCGATTGATCGCGCGGATCAGCAGCCTCAGCCTGATTTCGGCTGGAAGTGCGACAAAGGCGCGCGCCTCGAAGGTCTCGCCGTGACCCCCGCCGACCGGCCTGCTCCCGGCGGCGCGCAGTGCGAGATAGCGTTCGGCGCCATCCACCATCAATTCGATCGCGGCGTTGGCCCGTCCGAGCCGGTCGGCCAGCGTCGCCAGCGTCCGGGCATCGCCGCCCTCCGCGGCCAGGGCCGGCATCAGGGCGCGCAGCCGCGGCCGGGTGAAGGCGGGATCTTGATTGGTCGGGTCATCTGCGAACGGGATTCCGGCCGAGCGCAGCGTCGCTACCAGCCGGACTTTGGCAACGTTCAGCAGGGGCCGCGCCAGCAACACCCCTTCACGCTCGCTGAGCGGTGCCATCGCCGCGAGCCCCGCAATGCCGCTGCCGCGCAACAGCCGCATCAGCACCGTCTCAGCCTGGTCGTCACGGGTGTGGGCGGTGACGACGTGTCCGGCACGCGCCTGCCGCGCCGCGCGCGCCAGCAGGCGGTATCTTGCCAATCGCGCCGCTTCGGGAATCCCGGTGTCCGGCTTCGCGTCGGTCCAGCGAAGGGTCCGGTGCGGAATTGCGAGCCGGCGCGCGATCTCCTTCACCATGCGGGCTTCACGGGCGGAGTCGCGCCGCAGCGCATGGTCGACCGTCACGGCCACAAGGTGCGGTCCCTGTGCGAGCCCCGCACGCCACCGCGCCGCGAGCCACATCAGAGCCATCGAATCGGGACCGCCCGATACGGCGAGCACCAGTGCGGGCGCGGCCGAAAGCGGCGCGAACAGGCGCTCGGCTTCGGCGGCGGAGATCGCAAGATCGGCTTCGGAACGGGCCTTCGACATGGCGCCGCAGCCTATCCGCCCCGCCAGTTATAGGCGAGAGGCCTCCCCTCGCCCGCAGGCGCTCAGCACTTCACCCGCTTCTGCTCGCGATCGACGGTCGCCTTCACGCCCGCCGAGGCGCGCGGATATTTGCGCGTCACTTCGCCGAACGCGGCGCAGGCCGCCTCCTTCTCCTTCAGCGCGGCCAGCGACTGGCCGAGCCGGAGCAGTGCATCCGCCGCCTTGCCCGACTTCTCGTATTTCGTCGTCACGGCGAGGAAGACCTCGGCCGCATCGCGATATTGCTGACGCTGGTAGAAGCTCTCGCCGAGCCAGTATTGCGCGTCGCCGACCATCGGATCATTCGGATATTTCTGGGTGAAGTTGCGCATCGTCTGCTCGGCCAGCGCGTAGTCGCGGCGCTGCATGTAGCCGATGCCGAGGTCGTATTCGTCGCGCGGCGTCTGCCGCGGCGGCGCGGTCTCCAGTCCGCCCGCCCCCGGCGCGGCGGCCGGCGGCGCGCCCTGGGGATAGCGCCCGCCCGCGGTGTTGGCGAGAGCCGCGGGATCGCCGACGGGACGGCCAGCGGGCTGGCCGCCACCCGGCTGGATCGGCAACTGGCCGCCGCCGAGCGCCTGCGGGGCGCCTGGAGCGGTCGGATTCTGGCTCGGGTCGAACGCATCGCCGCGGCGGCCCCGACCGGGGGCCGCGGGCTCCTGGACGATTTGCACCGGCGCACCGACGGCGGGCGGCTGCGCGTAGACCGGCTGCTGCTGCGGATAGGCCTGTTGCGGCTGGCCGTACGGCTGCTGGCCATAGGGCTGCTGGCCGTTGGCCGCCTGAGGGGGCTGGCCGTAAGCGGGATTGGCCGGCGCGGGAGCAGCCGCGTTGGTCTGCGCCGCGGGCGCACCGCCGGGTGCAGCGCTCTGCAGCTGCCGCAGCCGCTCCTCGAGCTGGCGATTGCGATATTGCAGC
The DNA here is from genome assembly GCF_051167615.1 of Bradyrhizobium sp. HKCCYLS3013. Classification (NCBI taxonomy): domain Bacteria; kingdom Pseudomonadati; phylum Pseudomonadota; class Alphaproteobacteria; order Hyphomicrobiales; family Nitrobacteraceae; genus Bradyrhizobium; species Bradyrhizobium sp. HKCCYLS3013. The sequence continues at coordinate 16,642 of NZ_JBNPTK010000015.1, read as the reverse complement.
TCCTCGTTCTGACCGGTCAGTTGCCGGAGCTGATTTTCGAGCCGCTGAATCCGGATCTCGGGATCATCGTCATCGGTCTGGGCGAGCGCCCGCGACGAAACTGCCTGGCACGAGAAAATGACGAGCGCGGCGAGGATCGCGGCGGCGCTCCGTGGAAGAAACATGAATGACATGCTGCCCTGACGACCGGATCGGCGAGACATTGAAAACAGGCCTGTGAGCGAGGCTGTAAAGCAGAAATGCGATAGATACAAATGACGTTCAAGCGAAGACAAGACCAAGTCCGGACGAGACCCGCCGACCAGAAACGACGAAGCCGGCGTCGATGGGCGACGCCGGCTTCATCAGCAACGGATTCGTTCAGCTTTATGAACTGGCGTTCAGGACCGTCACCGCACGGCGGTTCTGCGACCAGCACGAGATGTCGTTACAGACCGCCACCGGCCGCTCCTTGCCGTAGGAGATGGTGCGCATGCGGCCCTGGTCGATGCCGCGCGACGCCAGGAAGTTGCGGACCGACTGCGCGCGCCGCGCGCCCAGCGCGATGTTGTACTCGCGGGTGCCGCGCTCGTCGGCATGGCCCTCGATCGTGAAGGAGTAGCGCGGATAGCTCTGCAGCCACTGAGCCTGCTTCTCCAGGGTCGCGATCGCCTGCGGCGTGAGATCGGTCTGATCGCTCTCGAAGAAGACGCGATCGCCGACATTCACGACGAAGTCCTGCTGGCTGCCTGGAGTCGCAGCGCTGGCCATCGCCCCGTCGGCCCCGGTGAGATTCTTGTTGGCGCAGGCGCCCATCGACAGCGCCACGGCCAGCACGGCGGCCAACTTCAATCCCTGGAGGATACGCATCTGATATTTCATTCCCGGAGCCTCCACGCTCACGTTCTTAGACTGCCATCCGGTCTACAGGGCGATGGTTAAGCGAACGTTCCGTCAACCTTGATGGGGTCTTGCCGAACCCCGTCAAATGCTAACGAAACCCGAAAAGCGACCGCGATGGTTAATGGGTTGTAAATGTGGCGCCAGGGTGAAGGCAAGCCGCTCAGCGCCTGCAGCAAGGCGCTTTTTCGCTGATTTTTGCATCAGCGCCACGGTGTGAACCGGCCGGACGGCCGAACCGGCCCCGATATCGGCCGATGATCAGCCGGCCTTCGCGACCGCCTGAATCCTGAACGAATCAGTGAAGGCGTCCGGCGCGGGACGATCGAACAGCATCCGCCGTTCGAACGCGCTGGATCGCATGAACGGAAAGCGCTGGAACACGCGATCGCGGATCGACGGATAATGCGCCGCCACCAGGCCGACCGGCTTGGTGAGGCCGGAGTAGAGCCGCGGCTCACCCCATGGTTCCTGCAGGAACACTTTCTTGTAGAAGGCGCGATGTTCCGGGCGCACGTTGGCGAGACCGATATCCGCGTTGAAATGGGCGCAGGCGACGTAGCCGAGCCGGACGGTCACATAGGGAAGCGCCGGAAACAGCCGCGCCTTCTCATGGTCGGCGACGAACCGTGTCGGGTCGATGATGACCTTGCCGCGATCGAGCTCGGGATGCAGCAGGTCGGCGAACATGTCCGAGGACAGCGATCGGCGCCATTGCGAGTTCAGCACGCTGATGCGGATCGAGCTGTAGAGCTCGCCATTGACGTAGACGCCGAAGATGAAGCTGTTGGGAAGATCATCATATTCGTCGCTGACGCGTTCGCTGGGCGACGGCAGGATGGCGCCTTCACGCAGATAGGCGCGGTAGCGCAGCCGATAGATCTCGTCCTTGTCCTCAGCAGTCAGCGCCAGTCGATAATCCACGTTCTCCAGCACATCCGACTTCTGTTCAGCAACGGCACTCACTCTAGCCGCCGACTTCATCCGCAACCCCTTTTCACACAACTCCTACGAGCAGTATGAGCTTAACAGCGGGTTAATGCCGACGCAAAGCTTTCGGCGGTACAAAGTTAACGGCACGTAGAATCCCGGAGACTTAACCGTGACTTACGGGATTGGATGCAGTGCTGGACGGATTGCTTCGGATCACTTGCGTGTCAAATCGAAACGGATTCGCTTGGCATACACGTGCAATGTTTCCGAATGATGCGACGTGGGGTTGTCACATCGCCATTCACATACGAGCCATGCTCGGACCGGCGGGATGCAGCGCACAGGGCTCGCCTCCACTGGTCGATCTTCGCGGCACCTCCGCATCAAGGCGGAGGTCGAGCGATCAAGCGATCGAACGTGTCCCGCCGGCGGCCGCGATCGCCCCGTCGCTCGAACGGCGCCCATGCGATGCATTCAGGAGCTGCCGGATGCGGATTGCGGGGACGGGCCGGCTGAACAGATAGCCCTGCGCTTCGGTGACCGTGCCGTCGGCGCTGACCAGTTCGAGCTGCTCGTTGGTCTCGATGCCCTCCACCACCACCGACATGCCGAGATCGGCGGACAATCTTGCGACACCGCGCAACAGAGTCAGCGGCCGATCGCTGTCGATGCCTTCGAGGAAAGAGCGATCGATCTTGACCTTCTCCAACGGGAAGTTGTGCAGATAGCTGAGGCTGGAATAGCCGGTGCCGAAATCGTCGAGCGAAATGCGGACCCCGAGCATGTGCAGCTGCGACAGCACATCGTGGGTGAGCTGGGTGTTGCGCAACAGCGAGGATTCGGTGATCTCGATCTCGAGCCGATGCGGCGGCAGCCCGGACACTTCCAGCGCGTAGCGGACCTCACTGAGCACATCGCGCTGATGGAACTGCTGCGGCGAGAAGTTGACGGCGACGCTGACCGCATCCGGCCATTTCATGCATTCCAGGCAGGCCTTGCGCAGGATCCAGCGGCCGAGATCGACGATCAGGCCCATGTCCTCGGCGACGGGAATGATGTCGACCGGCGAGACCGTGCCGCGCACCGGGTGGTTCCAGCGCAGCAGCGCCTCGCAGGTGGAGATCTTGCCGGACTTCAGGTTGACCAGCGGCTGGTAGAACAGCTCGAACTCCTCGTTCGCCAGCGCCTTGCGCAGGTCGAGCTCGAGGATGCGGCGTGCTTCCACCGTCTGGGCGAGCTCGTCGCGGAAGAAGCAGAAGGTGCCACGTCCCTCCGCCTTGGCGCGGTACAGCGCCATGTCGGCATTCTTCAGCAGGGTGTCGGCGCTGATCCCCGGCGCGGTCATCGCGATGCCGACGCTGGCGCCGATCTCGACCAGGTGATTGTCGATCTTGTAGCGCTCGCTGAGCTGGTCGACGATCCGGCGCGCCAGCATCGCGGCGTCGTCGTTGGAGCGGATGTTGCGCTGGAACACCACGAACTCGTCGCCGCCGAAGCGCGCAACGAAATCTTCCGGACGCAGCATGTCGCGCAGCCGCTCGGAGACCGCGCAGAGCAGTTGATCGCCGCAGGGGTGGCCGAGCGTGTCGTTGACCTGCTTGAAGCGGTCGAGATCGACGAACAGCAGCGCGGACAGTTCGCCGTGCCGCTGCGGAATCCTGAGCAGCCGTTCGATCTCGTCGCGGAAGCTGACGCGGTTCGGCAAGGTCGTGAGCTCGTCGTAGCGCGCCAGATGCGAGATGCGCGCCTCGGCATGCCGCCGCTCGGTGATGTCCTCGAGCAGGACCACGGCGCCGCCGTCGGCCATCGGCTGGAAGGTCCAGGACAGCGACCGGTCGCGCGCGACGTCGGGATCGCTCGTGATGACATTATGGGTCTTGGTGTGCTCGATCTCGGCCAGGATCAGCCGGCCGCTCGAAGCGGAGATCGAGCCTGCGATCACGCAGGCGTTGATGATGTCGGCCGCCTTGCCGCCACGCTGCAGGATGTCATCCGGCAGGTTCATCATCTGGCCGAAGCGATGGTTCATCACGGCCAGACGCCCGTCGGAGCGGAACATGCACAGGCCGTGCGGCATGTTGTTCAGGGCCGTATCGAACTGCTTGGCCAGTGCAGCCTCGCTTTCGCGCGCCACAAAGGCCTGGACGAAGATCCGTTGCAGGTTGGTCGAGATGTGCTTCAGCGATACGAAGAACAGGACGCAGAACGCCGCCATGCCCAGGTAATAAGGGCTGCCGTGGATCGCGAGAGCCACTGCGAGCGGTCCGCAGGCGAGCAGGATCTGGACGTGGAAGATCCAGGGCCGCCCGTAGGTCCGGCCTGCGCCCGCCGACATGTAGCAGAGCGTCACCGTGATCGCGATCAGGTGCACCACCGGGTCGCTGTTGTCGACCAGGGCGACCACGCACCAAATGCCGAGCACCAGCGCATAGATCATGGCGCCGATCTGATAGCGAACCTCCCAGCGCTCGACCGCCGTCTGCGTGAGGCGGCCGGCGTCGCACAGGCTCCGATAGTAGCGCATGTCGAGCGAGCGGAACGCTCCTGCGATGATCAGCATCGCGGCACACGGCCACAGATTGACGTCGCCGCTCTTGATCGCGGTCATGACGGCGGCGACGGCGGCGCAGAGTGCGCCGGCGAACATCGGGCCGGGATCCTGGAAGAGGGAGTCGACGAGAGCCGCCTGGATCGCAGGCGACAACTTTCGATCGTCTTCTCCGTTCTGAGTGGCAAGCTGCATTCGTGCGCACGCGTCCTGTTCGGTGCGCAACATTACCGTTCGCAGGTGAAGTCTTTCTGAGGGAACATCGTTAGCAGAGCGTTTCCGCACTCGCGAAGTGCTCGGATTCGCTCGAAAATTCAGCCAACTAGGCAAACACTACCCGGTTGCTGCAACGAATGGTTCCATATTTTACGGGAACACGCATCGCGCGACTCGAAAAATCGCGTCCACCAAGACGTGAGCGGGCCCAGAGGCTCGCTCGCCGTCACGACAGCAGCGGCGACCAGGCCGGATCCGAGGCGAAGCCCGGCGTCGGCACCTTCTGCTCGAAGCGGCCGGAGACGTCGATCGAATACAGCGACGGGCCGGCGGTGCCGCCGGGGTCACGGAAGAACATCAGCACGCGGCCGTTGGGCGAGAAGGTCGGCCCTTCGTTGTGGAAGCCGGCGGTGAGGATGCGCTCGCCCGAGCCATCCGTCTTCATGATGCCGATCGCGAACTGGCCGCCACCCTGCTTGGTGAACGCGATGTAGTCGCCGCGCGGCGACCACACCGGCGTCGAGTAGCTGCCCTCGCCGAACGAGATGCGCTGCGCGGCGCCGCCACTGGAGGCCATCACATAGATCTGCGGCTTGCCGCCGCGATCGCTCTCGAAGCAGATCTGGCTGCCGTCCGGCGAGTAGCACGGCGAGGTGTCGATCGCCGGCGTGTCGGTGAGACGCGTCGTCGTGCGCGAGCGCAGGTCCATCACGAACAGGTTGGAGTTGCCGCCCTGCTGCAGGCTGAGGATGATGCGCTGGCCGTCCGGCGAGAACCGCGGCGAGAACGACATGCCCGGGAAGTTGCCGACGATCTCGCGCTGGCCGGTCTCGATGTTGAACAGATAGACCCGCGGGTCGCCCTGCCCGAACTCCATGTAGGTGATTTCCTGGCTCGACGGCGAGAATCGCGGCGTCAGCACGAGGTCGGCGCCGCGGGTCAGATAGCGGACGTTGGCGCCGTCCTGATCCATCAGCGCCAGCCGCTTGACGCGCCGCTCCGACGGCCCGCTCTCGTCGACGAACACCACGCGGCTGTCGAAATAGCCCTTCTCGCCGGTCATCTGCGTGTAGATCTGATCGGAGATGATATGGGCGATGCGCCGCCAATACTCCGGCGCCGTCACATATTGCTGCCCGGTGAGCTGCTGGCCTGAGTTCGGGTCCCACAGCCGAAACTCGGCCTTCAGGCGCCCGTCCGGCTGCCGCGTCGCGCGGCCGGTCACGAGCCCGGTGAGGTTGAGCGGCTTCCAGCTGGCGAACTGCGGCGGCGCCTCGAAATTGCTGATGCGCTCGGGAAACGCAGCCGGGTCGACCGGCGCGAACAAGCCGCTGCGCTTCAGATTGTTCGTGATCACCTGCGCGATGCCGTTGCCGACATCGGCATCGCCCGCACCGCCGGGAACGAACGGCGGAATCGCGATCGGGATCGGCTTGAACTCGCCGGGATTGATCTGCAGACGCTGCTGAGCGAAGGCGGGTCCCGCGCCCCACGCCGCCATCGCGGCTCCTCCGGCCAGCAGAACCTGGCGCCGCGTGGTGAATCCAGTCTTGCGCGTTGGAGGTGTCGTCAAGTTCGGCCTCGCATCGAATTCATCATTTTGAGATTGAATGTCGTCGGGATCAACTTCCACTCATTGTACCGGCTCTTCGGCAGAAACGCGTAGGGCGCGCAGTTCTCGACCGCACGCTTCGCGCTATCCGCCATCGCCGCGCTCACCCGCGGCGGCCCTCGCGTTCCCGCGACCGAGGGGACGGCGGCCAGCGAGCCGTCGGGACGGAGTTGGATGTCGATATCGACTTCGATCTTGTCTTCATCGACGCCGTTATAAGGCGTCGTGAAGCAGCGCGTGACCGCCTCCTGGAAGGCGGCCTGCCAGCTCGCGACATTGCTCTCCGCCGTGCCATGAACAGCGCCGAGCGCGGCGTTGGCATTCAGCTCCGAACCCGTCACGGCCTGGCGCGTCGGGTCCTTCTGATTGATCAGGCTCGCCATCTTCTCGGCGTCGAACTTGCGCTCGCTCTTGTGCTTGGGCGGCTCCGGCGGCGCGGCGGCGGCCTGCTGCGGCTTCGGCGGATGCTTCGCCTTGTCCTTGTTGAGCATGCTGGCGATCTGGTCCGGATTGAACGGATCCGGCTTCTTCTCTTCCGGCTTCGGCTTCTCGGCCGGCGCGGGCTTCGGCGGCTCCGGCTTCTTCTCGGCGACGGGCTTCGGCGTGTCCGGCTGCTTCTCGACCGGCTTCGGCGGCTCGGGCTTCTTCTCGACCGGCTTCTCCGGCTTCGGCAGCTGCTCGGGCGCAGCATCGGTCTCGGTGACCTGCTTGGTATCGACCTTGCCGACGATGTCCTCGGTCGGCTTCTTCTCGCCGATCTTGTCGGCCAGCAGCTTCTGGGCTTCCTTCTTGCCGGTCAGGGCGCCGGCCTTGGCCTTCGAGCTGTTGTCCTCCGAGATCACGTCGACCGGCACCAGGTCCTCCGGCGGCGCCACCATCGAGCGCGCGGAGAAGCTGAACAGACCCCAGCACAGCACGAGCACGTGCAGGGCGACGGACAGCACCGTCCCCTTGCGCGTGCGCACGAACCGGATGAGGTCTTTCGACGTCATGAGCCCTGATCCGGCAGCACGACGATGCTGGCGCGATAGCCGGCGTCGCGCGCCAGTCCCAGCACCTTCATCATGTCGGAGTAGCAGGCGTCACGGTCGCCGCGGATCTTGACGACGTTGTCGGCGCCGCCGGCGCCCGCATCCTTCATCGCCTTGATCTTCGGCCCGAGCTCGTTGATCGCGATCGGCGAGTCGCCGAGATACACGTCGACCTTCGACGCGCAGCCGCCGCCGGTCTTCTTCACGGTCACCTCGAGCGGCGGCTTGGCGTCGGCCGTCGAGGCCGAGCCGCCTTGCGCCTGGGGCAGGTCGACCTGGATGTTGACGGTGAGCAGCGGCGCTGCGACCATGAAGATGATCAGCAGCACCAGCATGACGTCGACCATCGGCGTGACGTTGATCTCCGCCATCACGGCCGCCTTGCGCCGACCGCGGCGACCACTGCCGCCGGACGCGCTGCCCATGCTCATGCCCATGCTGTGGTACTCACGATCCGGATGCCACTATACCTGCCCTCATCCCCGCTCGTCGATCTGACGGGACAAGATGGCGGAAAATTCATCTGCGAAGCCTTCCAGCCGCTGCGCCTGCCGGTTCACCTCCGAAGAGAACTTGTTGTAGAAAATCGTCGCCGGGATGGCCGCGATCAGGCCGATGGCGGTGGCGAACAGCGCCTCCGCGATGCCCGGGGCGACCACCGCCAGCGAGGTGTTCTTGGAGGCCGCGATCGCCTGGAAGCTGGTCATGATGCCCCAGACCGTGCCGAACAGGCCGACGAACGGGCCGGCGGAGCCGACCGTGGCGAGCACCAGGAGACGGCGTTCCAGCCGCTCGACCTCGCGCGCGATCGAGACGTTCATCACCTTCTCGATGCGCATCTGCAGGCCGGCGAAGGAGCGCGCATGGCCCTCGAACGAGCGCTTCCACTCCCGCATCGCCGCCACGAAGCACGCCGCCATGGATTGCGTCGGCTTCGCCGACAGCACCCGGTACAGCTCCTCGATCGATTCCCCGGACCAGAAGGCTTGCTCGAACCGGTCCATCGAGCGGCGGGTGCGTGAAAACAGGAACATCTTGTCGATCGCGATCGCCCAGACCCAGATCGAGCAGGAGATCAGGCCGAGCATGATGATCCGGACCACCCAGCCGGCATTGCCGAACAGATCGATCAGGGACAGGCCGCCGCTATCGACAGACATCTGCAAGTATCCTCTCAACCAATCATCCCGGGACGCCCGGGACCATGCAGCCGCCGTTCCATGCCGGATGCCGTCGCGGCGGAAAGCGCCTGCGCGAGAAAACCCTGAACTGATCGCTTTAAGAGGCCCGCCGAAGCCATAAGCGGCCTGCTTCCTCTGCCAACGTGTCAAAACAAGGGCTCTTGGCGCGCGTAAGCGCCCCTTAACCAAACCCCGTCCGGGGTTAAGGCGGGGTTACCGCGGAGTATTGCGGAGGTCAAAGGTCCAGCCGGACCAGCCAGATAGAGCCTTTGTGATCAGCCGCTTGACCATTTTGGCCGGCGTCGGCAGCGGCCAGCCGCCGCAGCCGGACGGTAACGGGAAACGCAAAACGCCCGCCGGCGGGGAACCGCAGGCGGGCGTCTTGTGCCGTCAGGGCGGGGGCTGAAAGCCCTGCGGCGTCAGGGTGAGGGGCGATCAGCTCGAGGGCTGGTCGTTCGGCGGGGTCGCCGGACGCGGCTTGTGCTGGGCCATGAACGCGTCGAACTCTTCCTTGTCCTTGGCGTGGCGCAACCGGGTGAGGAAGTCGCGGAACTCCTGCTGCTCCTCCTCGAGCCGGCGCAGGGTCTCCATGCGGTATTCATCGAAGGCGCGGTTGCCGCTCGACGACGGCGCCGAGAACCCGAAGCCGAAGCCGCGGCGCTCCATCTTGTCGCGCATGCGGTCCATCTTCCACTGCATCCGCTCCATCTTGTTCGACCAGCGATCACCGCCGTTCCAGCACGCCATCTTTCTGCTCCCGAGTGTGAAAAAGAGAAGGGCAAGTCCGATCGGCCACCAGATGATGAAGCCGAGCACGGTCACGGCGATCCAGCCGGGATGCCAGGGCGACTCCATCATGTGGGGCCGGTACCTCTGCTCCTCCTCCGAACCGCGCCAACGATTGACATCTGCGGTGTAGGCCATCTCCCTCTCCATTCGCGGCGCCATGCCGTGTGAATGTAAATAACATTTACATAGCTAGACCAACCCGGGATTTTGTCAAGGCGACCGCCTGACGCGCCGCCCGAATTATTTCTCGCTCGTCTTTGAACCTTATTTCGGGCGGCCCCAGGGCCCGGCCGGCTTGTCGTCGTCCGGCAGCGGCGGCGGCTCGGCGGCGGAGGACCCGGCAGGCCGGCGATCGGTGGGGAAGCCGAGCCCACGCAGATAGATCAGCACCTCGGCTTCCAGCAGCTCCTCGGGCGACATCGGCAGCTTGCGCCGGGCGGCGTCGCCACGGGCGAACAGCGAGGCGATGCCGTGCGCCATCGACCAGATGTGCAGCGCCATCATCATCGCCGGTGGCCGCGGCACGCCAGGCGGCGCCAGCGCCGCCAGCCGCTCGGCCGCGGCGCGGATCACGCCGAACGCCCGCTCGCCGGCCGCCAGCAGGCCCGCCGTGGAGTCGGCCGGCACACCCGATTCGAACATCGCCGAATAGAACGCTGGCTCCGCGCGGGCGAAAGCGAGATAGGCCTTGCCGACGCGCTCGAACGCCGTAACGGTATCGGGGCGGCCATCGTCCCACGCCGCCGAGAGCTGGGATTCGAACTGCTCGAAGCCGCGCTGGGCGATGCTCGACAGCAACTCGTCGCGGTCACGGAAATGCCGGTACGGCGCGGCCGGGCTGACGCCGGCCATGCGGGCGGCGTCAGCGAAGGTGAAGCCGGCAGCCCCCTTCTGCGCGATCAGGTCGAGCGCCGCCTGCAGCAGCGCCTCCTTGAGGTTACCGTGATGATAGCCGCGCTCGGCGCGGCGCTGCTCCTTGCGCCAGCTCATGTGAAGGGCTTTTACATGAGCCGGACGAAAAGACGCCAGAGACTTTTCGAACGTGCCGACAGTCACCGACTACCGCCGACATTGACGGAGCGCTTCCGTCCCGGTCGGCGGCGTCGATGAACTTGCTCAGGCGCCTGCGGCTGTCCGCAGTCCTGCGGCCGGCCCCCGGCGTCCCGGCAGCGCGCAAGCCTGCCCAAATGTAGTTGACTAGGAAACCAAATCCATTTAGTTTCCTTGTCAACCACATGGCGATCACATGACCCCCGTCTCGGACCTGACTGACCATACCGGCTTCTGGATGCGGATGGTGTCGAACGCGGTGTCGCAGGAATTCGCGCGGAAGGTCGCGGCCGAGGGGGTCACGGTTGCGGAATGGTCGTTCATGCGGGCGCTCTACGACCAAGGCCCGATGCCCCCCTCCGTTCTGGCGCAGCGGATGGGCCTGACCCGGGGGGCCGTCAGCAAGCTTGCGGATCGGCTTCTGGGCAAAGGCCTGATCGCGCGAACGGAGAACCCGGAAGACAAGCGCGGGCACCGCCTCGCTTTGACGGCCGAGGGACGGTTCAAGGTGCCCGTGCTTGCCGCGCTGGCCGATGCGAACGACGCAGCCTATTTCGGCGTGCTCAGTAAAAGCGAGCACCACACGCTCAACCGCCTGCTGAAGGCGCTCGCCGAACGACGCGGCCTCAAGACGATCCCGTTGGACTGAACGCACTCGATTCATCGAAGGACGCCGATATGGACACGGACCGGATTTCCATTGCCAAGACATGCCTCGATGCTGCCCACGATGGCAGCCTGAGCTTTCCGGAAATCGTCGGCCGGCTGATGGCTGCCGGATTCGAGAGCTACACCGTCGACTATCGCTGCAACACCCAGACCTGCTATTTGCCCGACGGCGACCATGCGACGCTCGCGATGCAGCCGTCAGCCGGACGCGTCGCGCCCGCCTTCGATGCCCGGGAGATCGCGCATCTGGTGCGATGGGCGCAGGCAAATCCCGCCGACTACAACTACGTGGCCTTCTGCGAGAAGGCGAAAGCCGCCGGCTGCGCCGGCTACCTGGTGTCGTTTGCCGGCCGCCGCGTGGTCTATTTCGGCCGCACCGCCGAGACGTATGTCGAGCATTTTCCCGCTTGAGAACGTACGCGCGGCAAAGGCCGCGCGTCCTCGCCACTGGAAACTATCCGCCGCCCGGGATCGGCAGCACCGGCATGATCTCGACCCGCTCGCCCGGGAAGATCGCAAAATGCGGATGGTTCACGAACATCTTCGCCGCATCCTCATGCGACGCGGCGCGGACCACGGTGAACGCGCCCATTTCGTTGGCGATGTCGTTGACGCCGCCCTTGTCGACCCGCTTGGTCTTGCCGAGCGGCCCGCCCATCGCGAGGATCGCGTCCTTGTACTGGTCGACCCAGGCATGCCAGGCCGCCATGCCCTGCTGTCCCCTGGCATTGCGCTCCGTCTCGGACAGCGCCTCCCAGGCTTTCGAGGCCGGACTGGTCTTGCTGCCGAGAAAGACGGCGAGATAGGTGTTGCTGTTGTCGCTCATTGCACTTCCCTCTCCTGCTGTGAAACGGATCGATCAGACACGGCCGGCATGCGGCAGCTCGGCGAAGCCGGCCGCGGCCTGCTGCACCTCCTCGGAAAAGTCCGCCATCTCCTGGACCTGGCGAATCTCGATGATCTCGTTGTCCGCGGCCGGGCACTGCCTGGCCCAGGCGATCGCCTCGTCGCGCGACGCGACCTCGATCATCCAATAGCCGCCGAGCACCTCCTTGGCCTCCGCGAACGGGCCGTCCGTCACCACGGGCTTGCCGCCCGCGAACGAGACCCGCGCCCCCATCGACGGCGGATGCAGGCCCTCCAGCGTGATCAGCACGCCCGCCTCCTTCAGCGCCTCGTTGTAGCGCATCATCGCCGCGACCCGCTCGGGATCGAGCTGCACGTCGGGCGGCGCGCTCTCATAGCCGAGCGGGATCATCAGCATCATGAATCGCATTGCGCTTCTCCTCTCCTGATCAGGCTCGCGGCTCAGCCCTTGGCGACCTGCGCACGCAGCCGTTCGACCCGCTCGCGCAATTCGGATGTGAACGTCTCGCCGAAATCCTCCGGTGCATAGACCTGCCGGATCTCGATCTGGCCGCTCGGGAACGGCGCGCGCGTCATGTGCGCGATCACCTGGTCGAGCGAGCCGGCCTTGATCATCCAGAAGCCGGCGGCGAGATCGCCGGAGAGGTCGAATGGACCGCGCGCGACGCTCGGCGTCCCGTTCGAGAAGTCGATCCGCGCGCCCTTCGCGGTCGGATGCAGGCCCTCGCCCGCCTCCATCATGCCGGCCTTGACCAATTCCTCATTGAATCGGCCCATCGCCGCGAACTCCTCGGTGGTCGGCAGGATTCCGGCTTCCGTGTCCCGGGTCGCCTTCACGATCACCATGAACCGCATGGCTTCTCTCCTGGTGCTGTGCGGCAGGACTGCCCTGCCCGCATCAGTAAGACGATCCGGTCCCGGCGCCGCCGACACGCCCTCGCGATTATTTTGACCGGGTTCCCGGTTCAGCCCGCCTCTTGCGGGAACATGTGGAAATAAGGCTGGGCCTCTGCGAGCACCCGCGCCACGGATGGCCGCGCCTTGAGCCGGTCGAGATAGGCTGTGACCCCAGGCAGCCCGTCACCCAGCGGCTCGACTCTGTCGGCGTAGAACAGCGCCGGCAGGGCCGCGCAATCCGCCAGGGTGAACGGGTCGCCCATCGCCCAGCCACGCGGCGGCAGCTCGGCCTCGAGCATCGCGTAGGACGTGCGCAGCCGGCTTCGCGCGTCGGCGACGCCGAGCGGATCGCGGGCATCGGCCGGCCGCAGCCGGTCGAACACGACGGTCTGCGTCGGCATGTGCAGATAAAGGTCGAGAAAGCGATCGCGCAGACGTGTCCGCAAGGCGAGATCGGGATCATCGGGAATGAAGCGCGTCCCGCCCGCATAGTGCTGGTCGAGATATTCGATGATGATGCTCGATTCCGGAATCGTGCGCTGCTCGTCGCGCAGCACAGGAAATTTGCCGACCGGCCACAGCTTCAAGAACGCCGCGCGCTCATCCGCGTCACCGAGATTGATCAGCTTCGGCGTGAACGAAACGTCGTTCTCATACAGCGCGATCAGCACCTTCCAGCAGAACGACGACAGCGGATGATAGTAAAGGGTCAGGGACATCTTAAGCTCCTGATAGGTTGGGGTGAGAACAAGTTGTTTGGTCCCGAACGCGCGGCCGCAGGACGGCGCGCTCCCGCGCCCCGTTGTTCGAGGGGGCTGAGGTGAGGGGCTGGACGGGCGGGTGCGTGAGTTGAAAGACCTGCGCTCGCCCGGGACACGGAACGCGGCGCAAGATAGGGCTCACACGTCCCGAACGGGGGCGTAGCGCGCGATGACGACGCCGTTGGACAGCGCCCGGCTGTCGATCAGGCGGAGCTTCAAGGCCTGACCCGGCTTGAACAGCGGGCGTCCGGCACCGAGCACGCGCGGATTGATCGCGATTCGAAACTCATCGATCAGGTCGGACGCCACAAGCGTCGAGGCGAGGTCCGCGCTGCCGAACAGGAACAGGTCCTTGGCATTCTCCTGCTTGAGCTTGTCGACCTCAGCCGCGAGCTGCGGACCCAGCAGATGCGCGTTCGACCATGGCAGGCGAGACAGCGTGCGGGAGGCAACATATTTGGGGATGCTGTTCATGAAGTCGGCGGTCACGCCCTTCTCCGTCGGCCAATAGCCGGCCATCAGATCGTAGGTCACCCGGCCGAACAGCAATCCGCCCGCCTCCTGCAGCTGCGTCTCGGAGATCTGCTCTAGCTCCGGGCCCCACACATCCTCGTGCCAGGAGATGTCGCCGTTCGGGCCCGCAACCATGCCGTCCAGCGTCATCATGTTCCACATCACCAGTCTCGCCATCGACGCTCCTCCCTGACTGCTTTCATTTTGCAAGCAGTTGGAGAATGCCCAGACCGGTGCAATATTGCAAGCGGTTTATATGCGATCCCTCCCAATGAGACGTCGATGTCCGACCTTCAGCGTTCCGGCTGCCCGATCAACCTTTCGCTCGAAGTGGTGGGCGACAAATGGAGCCTCTTGATCATCCGTGACATGATGTTCGGAAATCGCCGGCATTATCGCGAGCTGCTCGGCGGCTCGGAGGAAGGCATCTCCTCGAACATTCTCGCCGACCGGCTGAAGACGCTGCTCGCCGCCGGCATCATCAGCCGCGAGGACGATCCGAGCCACAAGCAGAAGGGCATCTATTCCCTGACCGAGCAGGGCATCGAGCTGCTGCCGATCCTCGCGCAGATGGCGGGCTGGGGTTACAAATATCTGCCGGTTTCAGAGGAGCTCGGCATCCGCGCCAGGCTGCTGATGGAAGGCGGGCCGAAGATGTGGGCCGAGTTCATGGATGAGCTGCGCGAGATTCATCTCGGCACGAAACGGCGCAGGAAGGCCGGGCCAAGCGTCGGTCAGCGGCTAAGGGCGGCTTACGAGAAGGTGGTTGCCGACAAGAAGGCCGCTTCGGGCAAGTCGTGATCAGACGCTCGCTTGCCGGACACGCGCATGGGACGCGCGGATCGCACGCCCCTCGATCGTCCGGAACGATGCTCCCGTCAGAACCGCGTGTTGTCGGCCCTGTAACGCGACGACCTGCGCGGCGCGCGCTCGGGGGTCTGCTCGAGCTGCGCGATCGGACGGCGATAGGTCTCGGCGCGACGCAGCCAGCCCGCCTCCCACACGCGGTTCGAGGGTAGATTGCGCACCCGCTGCTGCAGCACGACCTGCACCGCGTCGGAATATTCGGCGAGCACGGCCTTGGACTCGGTCGTGGTTCCGTTCATCTTGAGCAGCACCTGCTTGAGACCCCAGCCCTGGCGCTGGCCCGTCTCCTTGTCCACGGCGGTCTCGGATGGGTTGGTGCCCTCGCCCTTGAAGTTGATGTAGTCGATCAGCGGATAGAGATCGTTCGAGGCACGGACGACTCGCGAATACTGCGCGACGATGTGCTCGCGTTCGGCGCTGTCGGGCGTGTTCGCGAGAATCTTGTCCATCGCGCCTTGCGCACGCGCCACCAGGAACTGCGTCTGCTCCGCAATCGTGTCGAGCAGGAACTGCCGCAATTGGCGCATTTGCGGCGAATTGAAATTGCGCTTGAAGTCGGCCCGGCTGGTCCAGGGGCATGCCGGAGTCGGCGTCTTGTCGAGCCATGCAGGCAACGGCGTCTTGCCCTTGCGCAGAAATGCGATCAGCCCCGGAAAGCCCTCCTCATACGGCGGCTTCGCGGTGGCCGGGTACCAGATGAAATGCCCGATTCCCAGCGAGGCGAATTCTTCACCCGCATTCCACGACGTGATCGCGTCGCGCCGTCCCCCGGCCTCGTTGAGCCAGATCTTGCGGCCGATCATCTGCGCGACGTCGGCCGGCAGCGCGCGCTGAGGCACCGACAGATTCTTCGTGGTCTTGGCGTCGCCCTTGCGCTCGGCCGCGACCGGCTTCGCAGGCTCGGTCGATGGCACGACCACCTTCGGAGCCGGCGTCTGCACGTCCGACGGCCGCCCCACCGTCTCGGGCTCCGCGGTCTGCGGCTGCTGCGGCGGCGCGACATCGTGCGCGGCCTGCTCGGTCTCTGCCGGTTTCGCAGCAACGCTGCCATCCGCTCCGGCGGCGCCGGACGCCGCGAGCCCGAGGACAATGCACGACAACAGCAATGCGCCGCACCCGCGCCTCAGACCATTCGACCCGTGCGACGAAGCGTGCAGCTCCGTGGTTCTGACGAGAGTGATTCGCCGGCTGATGAATAGATCGCCCATGTCGATTCTACCGAGACTCTAAAACTCTACGCTACCGGTTCAGATTCGTCCCGGACACGTCCGAGAGCGACCCGACGACGGGCAAATCAGCCGACGGCGGGACTGTCCAATTCCACGGGGGAATGCGCCTTGGCAGGCTGTGGCGCGGCCGCGACACCGCCCGTGCCACGGAGCTCTTTTCGTGAAGACTTTCAAGTCGATTACCCTTGTCCAGTCCTACCCGTAAAGATAGTTCTATTTCGCCTTTCCAGAATTCACGCTCTTTTAGCCACGTCCTGTTCCCGATCGAGAGGGACGTTTCGCGATCGTCACGAACGTGGGGAGCAGGATGCGGTGGACGCGTCGATGTTGCAGCGTGGAGCATGATTCGGAACCGGAGGCCGTTGACACGCATTGCGCCACAGCTTTCCGACAAGATCATGCTCATATGAGGACACGCAGACGAACAACGCGGCGCGTACGGCGAAATCGTGTGGTCCTGTCATCCCGATGCTGATGCCGTGTCCGATGCATGAACGCATTGTGGCGGAAACGGGGGCAAGACAGCCGGTCCCCGGGGAGCAACTGTCTTTTTTGTAGACCGGTGATCGGCCGGCCTCAAGGCTGGCGCGAAGGCGCGCC